>DAHWKJ010000047.1 GCA_027343695.1 Sulfobacillus sp.
CTACGAAGCCTGGGACAACCTCTCGTACCTGGAGGATAGGTCCGTCTAAGACTGGCAACCTACTTGGCCGGCGTGCGCATTAAAGTTCGCCCAGTCAGCATTTTATTCGGTAAGGTGTATAGAGACGTAACGATTCCGCACCGGGCGGGGGCTATCCTGTCTCATTGCACCAAAGAAGGGAAGAGATAAAGGTGGGACTGTATTCTCATGCTCCGGAGGGTTACGAGTGCCCATTTTGCCGGGTCGTGTCCGGCGTAGAAAGACCAAACCAGGGCACAAAACAATGCGACATCGTCTATGAAAATGAACACGTGACCGGCTTCATCGCAAGCAAATGGTGGCCCAATAATAAAGGACATGTCTTGGTGGTGCCGAACCTTCATGTAGAGGGCATTTACGACCTTGAACCAGCCTGTGCTGCAGAAATCCATCGCGCAGCTAGAATTGTTGCACTGGCTATGAAAAACACGTACCGATGCAGTGGAATCTCGACCCGACAACATAATGAACCAGATGGCAATCAGGACGTCTGGCATTACCATCTGCATGTCTACCCGCGCTACAAAGACGACAATCTTTACCAGACCCATGGTTATCAAACTGTACCCGATGAACGTCACCCCTATGCAAGGAAACTCCGCGACTGGATCGAAGCCAACTCGTAGCCCCGCCATGGTGGTCAAAAACTGGCTGTCACGAATGGGTGAGACCCACGAGAGGGCACCTATTGTACCCTATCACATGGATGACAAACCACATTATGCTGAACCAAACACGGCATTCGGGGATGTTCAACCCATAAGTGGTTCTGGAGTTGCTACAAGAGGACAGAGCGGGATCCCAATTGAGCTCGCCACCCAGGTCGAATGGCTCAAACAATCTGGCCTCGACCCTGTCGTGCACGAGCGCATCCGGCTATTGAATTTGGTTCTCGAGGCATTGTCGCAGACGGATCTCTCGAGCCTGAACCGTATGAGCCTCCATCCTTTTTACCCCCCTAATGAAACGGGACACGGGCGGCCTCCTTCCATAGGCCAAACAGCAATTAGTCCGGGTTGACATGGTGTCATCATACGAGCCTAGGGGTTTAACAGTTCCTTAAAACGTTACCGATGGTGGGTCACCCCGTCGACATGGCGACGATGGGAACGCGAAAGAACGTGGGTGCCCGATGAACGGGCACCGGGCGGCTATCGGCGTTATACTTGAGCGCGCATGCGCCCCGAACCGTGTCGTCGTCACGCCGCTGTGCGCAAGACTATTGCTGATGCGCGCATATCGAGTCCTGATCAGAACGAGGATCTTGAACGGCAAAAGCAGGGGCTAGAACTCTAGTGGGCCTGCGAAGGTCGGGCGTTCGCGGTCGTGGCCGGCATACGCTCGGGGAGGCACTCCCACAAGAAGGGCTTCAAACGACTCTTAAACGACACCATGTTGTGACCGGCCAGGACCGTCTCTTACGTTGGGGTGCGGCATGCGATGGTGAAATCAGATTTTCTGTGTTTTGGGGAGGAAAATGGTAATGATGTCGAGAAATGACACATGATTGATCAGGTTGGCAGAATGGGCTGAACGGGAATTTCTGGGGAGCGGATAACGCGGCAACAGGAGACTTTACGTGGGATAAATCTTATGAAAGAGAGACTAGACACCTTTATGGAGGATAAAAGAACACCGTTGGACTGGTACATCGCAGTCCCCAAAGCCAGTCGGGGCAATTTCGAGCGTGCGTTAAAGGCAAGCACTTGGGGAGCCAAGCAACGCCGGCAATTTATGGATGCGACGGTTGGTGAGCTGAGCCTTGGTGACACGGTGCATTTTATACTCGGGCCCCGGTGGGATGGAGAGGGGCCTTCACCTTCGGGATTTCCGAGAATCCCGTTGGACCAATACACGGTGTGGGCCGATGAAATCATCGGTAAAGTCATGAGTCCGGTCTACCAGGAAGATAATCCGATCTGGGATGATGACGTCTATCCCATTCGGTTTAGATTTTCTGTCGAGAGCACGAATACAGGGGTGCGTTTGACCCCGGATACGGTGAGTGACACGATTCGTGATGCGACCAGACGATCCCTGATTGCCCAAGGGCGGGCCATACCAGTCGCAGGGAAAGTTTTCTCACTAAATGACGCGCTGCGTCAGGTGTTTGAGCAATTTCCGGACGCGCGTCGCCAGCCGTTCCCCGACCATCCTGTCGCTAGGCTGATAAAGCAACAAATACCTATCGGTCTGCAGCAAGTTATGGATCTCAGAGACGACCGCTATGTCGTACTCTCATCGGTGGGACAAGGCAATTGGGCCACGGTTCCGTGGGTGGCCATCATGGACCGACAACGGGGCGGATCGATCCAAGACGGTTTATATGTTGCGTTTTTGTTTGGCGCGGAAATGGACCGTGTCGTCCTAGCCTTAATGTTTGGCGTAACTGGGTCGTCCGACATCCCAGCGAAAGCCAATCGGCAAGGGCTTGCTGGCCGTATCCAGAATCTGAGACGACGGCTTCGTTTAGGAGGGACGACTTGGAGACTGGATAATGATCTTAAGTTAGCTGACAAAGGTGTCGGATCACAATATGGACGAGGCATCGTGCTCTATCGTACCTATGCGGCGAATGCATTGCCGTCGGATCAAGAATGGACGCGGGACCTGCGAGAAATTTTGAATCTGTACCAAAAATCGTTCGATTTCATGAACTCCGATATGCCAACCTATCCGTTGAAGGCCCCGGATGAAGCAGTTCTAGCCAAAGATCCGCCTGCGCCCTATAAGGTTCCGTTCAACCTGTATGAAGCGCATTCACGGGTGGCCAGCATGGGATATCAGATAGCCATCGAAGACTTGCTCAATGTGCTTCTTTGCATTGAGGTTAGGCCTTTCGTGATATTTTCCGGAAAGTCAGGAACCGGTAAGACGACCTTGAGCCGCATTATCGCAAATCTTTTTGATTGGCATTATGAATCGGTGGCGGTGAGTCCAGCGTGGGCAGATCCGGCGGATTTGCTGGGATTTATCAGTCCTATAAATCAACAACGAGTTGATGGGGCGCTGAGCGCTTTATTGGGACAACGCTACGACGAAGCCCTCTTGTGTCTTGATGAGTTTAATATTGCGAAGGTGGAACATTATTTCTCCGACTTCATCAGTGCGATGGATGGGGGTGGCACAAAAGGCTTTTGGGGGCCGTTAGCGGGTCTTCAGCGCTTAACGGATCAGGGAGACCCGTTGACATTACCGAGACGGTTGAACGTTGTGGCTACCATGAACTTTGACGATTCCGTGCAATCCATTACGCCGCGGGTTCTGGACCGGGCAAATGTTGTCGAATTTGATATCGCCCGTTCTGACGATCTTATTGTGGGAAATGCTATAGACTGGTCACCTCACGAACAGGAGGCACCATTCCAGTGGCCGTGGGCTAGGGCTGAGAACCCGAAAGATGAGCTGTCGGAAGAGATTATCCGTAAACTGTGGCAATCCTTAAGGAGTTCTCGGGGGCAGTTTGGTCATCGGGTGGCGCAAGAAATTCATCAGTATGTAGCCATCGGGTTGCCGTTTGCGCAGGTTTTGGGGCGGACCACGGAGCAACAAAGACAGGGTCTCCTGGATAGGCAGATCGTACAGAGGCTCTTACCGAAGTTCCATGGAACGGCGTCATCGCGTGACATAGAGGCCTTGATGCAGCTTCTCGCCGTGTTGATGGAATCAGGAGGTGCGTCTGAAGTTGCTGCAGACCGCCAGGCGTTAATAGATGAAACCATCAATTCGGGTTGGTATCCCAGAACAGCATTGAAGGTCAATCAATTATTCAACAGCTATACCGAGGATGGCTATGCGTCGTTCTGGTGAGTTGGTAAGGGTCCGCGTTTTCGATACCGTCATGGTGATTCTCGGTCCGGCAGTATCAACCATTGGAGCATTTGCCCCCGACCCACAAGAAACCACATTAGCGTATCCTCTCGGGCCCGATAGTCAGCTTGACATAGCAGGCAATGGTTTCCTATTTGATGCCGTAACCTATACTATCCAAATAAGCGCCCCGCAATCGGTCGAGGTTATGCTTGGGCATCGTCCTCTCGACCTATCGTGGGTCCGCCATGATACCCAGTACATTGCGACGACGACGTTGAGTTTTCGCCAAGTGGGATGGGTTGAGATCCGTGTCGGTGAAGGCGGCTTACGGATCAAGATCATATCCCGGAAGATGGATTATGAAACCGATTATCAGATGATGGTGCAAGACTTAGAAAACCAGGTCCGGGGTCTCACTGCAAAACTGATAAGCTCCGTTCTAAATCCTATGAAGGTGACATCGGAACCGTTTGATCTCTGGAGCTATTGGTTAGCCTTGGTGCAACAACTGTGGGACGATTTATCCCATGATATAGCTGTTGCCTGGCGCACCCTTGCACCCCATCTTAGCGACGAGACCATGATGGTCTTCATGGACCGACAACGCAAACTGGAATCGTACGATCTTAAGAGGTTCACACAGCGGGGACACACGCGCATCATGTCTCGGGTGCGCCGATGGGATGTGTTGACCCCCGAAAGGGTCTATCTTTTGCAATTGCTCCAGTACCTTCATCGACGACTGCAGCGCGTTTTTTCCCATATGGAGGGTGTTGGGCAGGATCGGCGATTGACTGCGATAGATCATCAGGTCACTCGGCTCTTACGTAAACTTGCCGTAGAGGTCGGCATGGAACGTATTACGGGCGAACCGCAGATCCCTACTTCGCCCAGGGCGGAATCGCATCCCGCCTTGCGTCGCGTGGTGCATTGGCACCGACTATTGCGGATGGGCTTATTTCCCGACGGAGATAGTTACCTGGTCGGTCCTAAGGATATCAGTCTTCTCTATGAATATTGGTGTTACTTGACCATTGTGCGGATGGTTGTGGAGGAATCTCAAGGGGAGCTCAAGGTATCCCCGGTGGTTTCAGTCAACCCCGTTGATATCCTGTTGTCATCAGGAAGGGACCATGCGGCAGAAATCAGACTGCCGACGGGGCAGACCATCCAAGTGCTATACCAGCGCCAATTCCAAGGTCTTCCTACGGTCACGCAACAGCCGGATCATGTGGTGCAACTACAGGGCAGAGACTCCTTGGTTGTGTTTGATGCGAAATATCGATTTGAGTTAGACGATCGGGTACTCGAAAATTATGGAAGAGGCAGCCCCATACCACCCGTCGACACCATAAACAGAATGCATCAATATCATGATGCGATTGTTATGCGTGCCGCGCCTCATCACCGCCTGGTTGATCGGGCGATCGTGTTATTTCCCTTGCCGAACCAGTATGTAAGCATGTGGAAGCAACATCGGTTCTACAAAAGTATTGATTCCGTAGGGGTTGGTGCCTTGCCATTATTACCCGGTGGGGAGGATGTCTTATTGCGTCACGAAATCCGCCGGTATGTCGCCGAGATTGAATAGGGCGGCGTTGGAGTCGGTATTGTAGTCCCGATGGTCTCGGCGTCGTGTGCAAGAACCTATCGGGACGCATGAGGAAACGTACGTTCCAATTCAGATATTTTCTAGCAGGCGGTGAGGGCATGGCAAGCGTGATTCGTGGTGACGATCGGGTTCAGGCTGGGAGCATTATCGTCCCGAACCCGTCTTAAATGTACTCACAATGCGATACCAATCGGGCATCATGATTCGACCCGGTGGAGCCTAACGGCTCCTGCCCGGGTCTCTCTTTCGGCGGATATCTATTTTCGAATTTCATCTCGGCGGAAGCAGGATTTATTTGGTAAGTAACGAATTCTGAATTGATGGAGAAATACTCCGTCCATCGGGGAAGAGGAGGATCGATAAGATGAAACGAGTATGGGCTATAGCTAGTACCACAGCGCTTTTGGTCACACCGATCATACTCAGCTCGGGCTCTGCGATGGCCAGCCAATATGGGCAATTAAAAGGTAACGTCGCGCATGCATTGTTGGCAAATTCCACAATTAAAGGGGCGGCGAGTACCTCGGCCGAGGTGACGCTCTTTGTGGGATTTAACTTTCGAGTGCCCAACCACATGCCGACTTTAGCCGGTTATATCCGAGACACAGAGACACCGGGCAACGCCTATTTCCATAAGTTCTTGACGGCCGCTGCATTCCAATCCACCTATGCACCGTCGTCAAACCAGGTTAATGCCTTGCTGAACTATTTGGCGCAATACCATATCGTCCCGGTCATCGCGAATGGGCAGCCGGTACAATATCCGTTGGGGGTGAACGTGAGCGGTAGCGTCGGTAATGTGGAGAAAGCCTTTAGTGTCTCGATGAATAACTATACATCAGGAGGCAAGTCTTTCATCGCGAATGATCAAAACCCATCGTTACCCACATCGTATACATACGCTGGAAGCACGTACGACCTGCAATCCCTAGTGTCTGGCGTAGCAGGCATGACCACTTATAATGCGCTAAGCTCCCAAGTGCAGCAACAGCAAAACGTTTCCAACCTAAATAGCCAAGGCGGACCCGTAGGCTACTCTCCGCAGCAAATGGCTCAGGCTTACCAGGCGTCCCCGCTTTTGAAAAAGGGGATCACCGGCAAGGGGGTGACCATCGGGGTGGCCACTTTAGCCCCATTTGTGCCGAAGGATGCCGCCTTCTTTTGGAAGTATTACGGCATTCATCGCACTGGAACCGTAGCCGAAGTAGGCGTGGATGGCCAAAGCACGACGGCATCAGGTAAGGGCCTTGGTGGCTCGGAGACGAGCCTTGACGTGGAACGATCTGGGGCCATGGCTCCCGGCGCAAATATTGTGGTCTATGAAGCGCCGAACACCAATCCCGGTTTTATTGATCTGTATGATGCCGTCGCAACCCAGGATAAGGTCCAAGTGATGACGACAAGCTGGGGCGAAGCCGAGTTTTTTGTACCGTTCTCCTACGCCTACCTTCTCAATCAGGCGTTTATGCAAGGAGCGGCAGAGGGAATGACCATGATGGCTGCGTCCGGAGACAGCGGCGCATATGACGGCTATCCCACCGACAAAAATCTTGCGGTGGATACGCCGGCCTCGAGTCCGGATATTTTGGCTGCAGGCGGTACCACGTTGCCTATGGTCTCGTCGGCGCCGAATGCCAACCCGATCACGCCTGGCTCTTCGCAAACTGGGGTCATCCCCGTTCCCGGAGGCACCATCTCTATGACCGGAGAGCAGGGCTGGGGATGGCAGTACCTGTTGCCCTATTACGCGAACTTTGGGGTGCACACCGAGTCCCAATGGCGTCGGGATATTTATCCGGTAGGATCTACGGGCGGCTATAGTGCCTTATGGACCTCTACCTCTCCGGCTAACGCGAGTAGTCTTTATAGCTGGTGGCAGACTGGAACCGGGAATAGCGGGGCCCGCGGGGTTCCGGATGTCGCATTAAACGCGGATCCCTTTACCGGATACGCCATCTATGACACCAACTCCGTGTACACCACTGCGAGCCAAGGGTGGACCAATGGCTGGGGCGGTACGTCATTTGCCGCTCCTCAATGGGCCGGTATTGTGGCGCTCCTCGATCAATACTTGAACGGGCCCCAAGGCTTGATTAATGCCGCGCTCTATGGGACAGCAAAGAATGGGGGATTCCATTCTGTGACCCAGGGCAATAACTGGTACTATCATGCCGCGCCTGGGTGGAATCCAGTGACCGGTTTAGGCACTCCGGACGTAAACCAATTGGCAAAGAGTCTGGCTATTTGGAATCAGGGATAATCTAGAACCC
>DAHWKJ010000016.1 GCA_027343695.1 Sulfobacillus sp.
CGTGGTATCAGTGGAGTGCCGTGTTGCCGTACCAACGACGGATCTTAGAGGCGTTGGACATACCGATTGACCGCGGGTTTGTCTGGGATCCGTCCGGCTAACCCGTTCCCAAAATCCCATATTTTTCTCTTGGGTGACATGCGGAACGTGGGTTAAAACCAAATGCCCTCCATTGCCAAATGCCGGGTGAAATCCACAGTATTTGAGAATACGTGTCCATGCATACCCAGATTTTCGGCCACAGTAACATTGGCGGCCTTGTCATCAACAAACAGAATATTCTCCGGCTCAATAGCTATTTTGTGAAGCAGATGTTGAAAAATCCGTGGGTCAGGCTTCCGCATCCGAACGCGATAGGAGTTGATCACAAATTCGAAGAGATCCCACACACCGAAGTATTGAAGCCGCTCTTCAAGAAAGGAGTCCGAATTGGACAGCACGGCGATGCGGTAGCGAGTCCTCAATCTTCGAGTCAGGTCTACCAAACGTTGATTCAACTGGCGAGCCAAAGAGAGGTCGCGAAACAGGTCTTTGGCCGGCCCTGTGCCGGGCGTCAACCACGCGTCAACGTAGTTCATAAAGTCTTCTTGGGTCATCTGCCCTTCTTGATAAATCTGGTACAATGCCGTCTGCCGGATCTTTTCGAGCCAGTCCTCTGAGATGTGATAGTGCGTAAACACGCGGGTACGCAACGCATCAGACTTTTCAAAAAAAACACCGCCAATGTCAAAGACGATAGCTTGGATCACGATCGTAACCTCTTCTCCCTGACCAATTATCACCCAGTGAAAGCTGCGGATTATTCTCAATGAAATCCGTTCCGAATGCCCACTCCCGAGACTACAACCACCATCACCGCTGCCACCATCACTGCGTAATAAACCCATGCCATGCGGTCGTGTGGTGTTAGCTGGTGGACCCGGTAGGCGCCTCGTTTGGACTGCACGTTGAACGCCCGTGCGTCCGCCACTGTGGCGAGAATACTGACCTGTCCCAATGAACCAATTAGAAGGGGAACGGCCAACATCGGCATCAGTCGCATCATGCGGTAAGCAAAGTTGGCCCATTGTCTAAAGTAGTACCATTTCTGCGGCTTGGAGAAATCGTATCCGCGTACTTTAATGGCCTGAATAAGCGTGTTGAGACGCTCAAACATCTGGGGAAGGTAGCGCAATGCTACCGAAACCGACAGCCCCACTCGCTGAGGCATACCGAATTTCCGTAATGCCCAGACAATGTCTGATGGGGTGGTCGTCATGATGAGCAGCAAGGAACTGAACACAGACACCATCATACGGCCCGTTTCCTGCAGACCATATTGCAATCCATACCAAGACAGTCCCGGAGTTCCGGTCCACGACACCGTCCAGGGAAAGGCCACCAGCAAATGGTGCGAGCTCGTGTGATATAGGCCCTGAGACCATACATTTGTCAACGCCGGCACAATCGCCATTGTCAGCAAGAGCTTCACCCGCTGTCTCGAAGGTCTCAGCACAATCCAGGGAATGCAAGTTAGGGCCAACAGAAAGAAGACCCAGTCCCAGTTGAGAAATATCGACAAAACACCAACGGTAACCGGATAGAGCACCTTAAGCCGCGGATCGATATCGTGCATAAACGTGTGATGAGATTCGTACGACAGCAATGTCTTCAATCCCCGCAGGCCGACCAACTTCAAAAATACGAAGGGCAGTGTGGCGGGAATCGTCACAACCAGGAGGTAGGCAATGAGTGTTCTGCCTGGCAGTGAATTTGTCAGCAAGGTCCAAAGGGCCTCAAGCATCGGGGTACCCTCCCGCTGGAAAGTAAGCAGGCCCCACACAAGCCTTTCCCAAAATGTCCAGCAGTTCGTGAATGGACAAGGCTACACGGGAGTGAGGGCGACCAACTAAACGATTATGCAAATCCGCAACGGGAGGAGCCGTTAGGTGACACTGTGCCAATATCTCGGCTTGCGCAAACACTTCGGCGGGTGGTCCATTTAAGACGATCCGTCCTTGTGGGCTTAAGACGGCCACCCGATTCGCGTACCGCGCGACCGCCCGCATGTCGTGGCTAATCATCAATAGCGCCACGCCATAGGTTTGCTGCAAACGTTGGAGGAAATCTAATACCCTTTGGGCATGCCCTTCATCCTGACCCGTTGTCGGCTCATCCAAAATCACGGCCTTTGGATTTGTCGCTAGCAGCGAGGCAATCGCAAGGCGTTGCCGCTGGCCATAACTGAGCTGGAACGGATTGTTGCCCAAACGGTGACGGAGATCTGCAAATCCAGCCAATTCATCCACGCTGCGTACTCTCCGTAGCGGATCGTAGCGTCCGTATAATTCCGTAAACCCGAGTTCATGCTCGACTGTATCGCTAAACAACATCATATCCGGCGATTGATACAAATATCCCAGTTGGCCGGCTTGGGCCTGGATGTTCCCGCGACGGATCAGACGCCCGTCTAATCGCACTGCGCCTTCCCACGGGGCATCAAAGCCCATTGCCATGCCGGCCATCGAGGTTTTCCCCGAACCGTTCGATCCGAGAAGTGCGACCCATTCTTCCGGATAGACCTCGAGAGATACACCATTCAGAACAGACTTGCCGGCGTAGGACAAGTGCACGCGTTCCCACTCTATGACGGGAGTGCCGAAATAACGCCTATCGGATGCGACTGGTCCCGCGTTCTGTTTGAGGGATTCAATGACACTCGGATATTGGGACAGCACATCTTCAGCTTCGTCCACCGTCAGCGCTGTCTCCCCCTTGAAAAAATCAGGCAAAGCATGACTCAATTGGACCATCTGCGGCACCGCGACATTCAATCGTGTCCAAATATTCTCCTCCTTGAACGCCCGGTGCGGCTCGGCATCCAATACTACGCGGCCCTCGTCCATGAGGATGACCCGGTCCACCCACCCCACGACCTCGTCAATTTTGTGTTCAATCAACACCACCGTCATGTGGTACTGATGATTGAGCTGCCGAATCACCGCCAGAACCTCTTGTGTCCCCATGGGATCTAGGTCGGCGGTGGGCTCGTCCAGCACCAGCACCGCAGGCTGCATGGCCAGCGTGGCAGCAATGGCGACACGCTGGCGCTGGCCTCCGGACAGGGTATTGGTGGCTTGGGAGATAAAACCCTTCAATGCCGTCGCCGTGACACTTTGCTCCACCCGACGGACAATTTCGTCGTGAGTCAAATTCAAGTTTTCTGGCCCGAACGCCACTTCGCTCTCCACATCATATTGAAACAATTGGCTTTCCGGATTTTGGAACACCAAGCCCACATGCTGAGCAATCTCATGCAACGGCATTCCCGTCAACCGCTCGGACCCTAAGTAGACAGCCCCCTTCATGCGGCCGGCAATGCGCTCCGGCAGCAAACCGGCCATGGCATAGCCAAGCGTAGTTTTGCCACATCCCGATGGCCCCGCCAGCAGCACCACTTGCCCAGGGGGAATCTCCAGGGTAATGTTCCGGAGTGCAATGTGTCTGCCGGTGACATATTCAAAACTCACATGGTCCACGACTAAGTTGGTCATACCCTCTCTCACCTCTCCCCCGATGTTGATGTTCGGATACGGGACGCTTTTGATTTTCTGAAGCTCAGAGTCATGGCAACCATGCCGGTGATCCCAAATGCGATGGCGACACCCATCAAGTCCTCGGCGCGGGTGAATTCAGCTTTAAGCCCAAACATTCGCAGAAGCACGTGCTGTGCGCCTTGCTCATAATGGGTCAGGTGCATGATAAGAGCATCTAAGCCCAATACAGCCCCTAAGCCCCACAGAAACCAGCCGAGAATTCGAATCCGCCTTCTGCGCAAATCCGTTGGCACCATTGATTACCTCCTTCCTTTTACCCAGGCTCGCCAATGGAATCCCATTCGTCGTTTTTGATTCCGGTCGTTCCACCTTGTGGTCCCATGGGATCTTGACCCACCAGCATTTGCACCGATGTTGCCACTCTCACGGCCAAAGGCGCCGTGAGGGCCGCCTCTAAACCATTTCCCACACCGTTGCCGACCACATCCCACCAGAAGTGCAAAATGGTGTGGGTCACTCCATTCAGAACCGGATCCATGACCATACCCCCGATGGGCGTATTGGGCACGGCACGGAAGAAACCCAGTACCAATCCGTCCCAAAAAAGACGCTTGGGGTTAGAAAAAATCTGACCCTTAACCCAGACGATGTACATGTCTCCCAACACCCCTTGACTCAACGAATTCATCCAATGAAGCGGGTTGACCCCGTGATGGGAAAACATGATTTCCTGCAGCAAGTCTTTGATGAAAATCATACTGATCATGATCCCGGGCTTGCGCACCATGGCCACTCCCACCATCAGCAGGAACATATAGGGCAGATCATGAAACTGGAAAAAACTGAGCACCGGACCGACTACCGGGATCGCATGGTCGAACGGAGAGATAATCTGGTTCGCCAGCAAATCGTCCCACACAAAAAGGAGCACCGCCATAATTCCAATGACCAAAAAGTCCTGGGTACTCCAGCGCTTGTAAAATCCGAGTTTCTTAGGACGCTGCCTAATGTACCAAAGCCCCCATATGAAAAACGCATAAACCGCAAAGTACAGTCCCAAGGCAACGGGAAACGGGAACTGTACACGGAGAAACAGAAAGTCATGAAACATTGTCTTGTCCTCCCTTGTTCGTTATGGCGCAGGCTCATGAGTCACATTTCAACTTAGGTTCGAGCCCACCGCCGAATCAACCGAATTCAACGCCTGCCGGACACTAAGCTTGTGCGATACGGCATTGGTAAAGGCGCCTTCAAGCGCCCCCTGCACCTTGCCCCAACCACTCACGCCGGGATTTGACACGGTATCGGGGGACGTCAGCGCATTCAGAGTGACCGGCAATGACGGATTCGCCTGGATGGTCTTTAGCGGAATATATTTCACGGCTTGAGGCGTCACAGGCCCGTATCCGGTATGCGATACGTAATAGGCCTGTTGTTTCGGCGCGTCAAACCACTGGATGAATTTCCACTCCTGTAAAGTGGTGGCTTTGGTATGATGGGCAAACATGGCAAATTCTTCGCCTCCCACGACATTGGCCGTGTGATTGGCAGTGCCCGCCGGAATCGAAAAAACGCCCAAGTGAATGTGGTTTTGTCGAGCTTCTTGAACAATGCGGTCATAAATCGGAGATGTCGCGGCAATGGCGGCCGTTGTTCCCATAGCCACATCATTTTCAATCTGCGGATCAGTGGATAGCTTCATCAAACCCTGTGCCGCCAACGTGCGAAAGTAATCGAAGGTGGTGCGGCCAGCTGAATTATCGAACGCGTTCTTGTCTTTGTGATGCGGCAAGACCCCCCCATTAGAGAGGAACGCGCTTTCGATGAAATCCGGATCGGGAGCCATCTCAAAAGGAACTTTGACGTAATTTTTGACCTGCTTGAGATCACGGGAAAATTCCGACCATGTCTTAGGAGGCTTCGTGATCCCCGCTTTGGCGAAGACACCCTGGTTATAAATAATGAGAGAGACTTTGACATTGCCGCCTAGCCGGTAGCGGGTCCCGTTTTCCATGCCGGCGCTCCAGACGGCGGGATAAAAGTAAGACCGATGCAGATTCTTAACGTACGGGGCCATGGATAGAATGACGCCGGGATTTACAAAAGTCGTGATGACGTTCCCAGGTATTTCCGCTACGGCGAGGAGTTTGCCACCCCAGTACTTTTTCAATAACCGTTGCTCGTCAAAATGGCGCAGATCTATGCTTTCCGGTTGATAATTTCCGGCCAGGACACCGAAAGCCGTACCCGCCGGCGAACTCCCTAAGTGCGGTTCGGAAACGCGAAACGGTTCGTTGGCCGACGTTGTGAAAACGCCGCAGCCTGACGCCACAATCATAACCGCACCAAAGGCGGCGATCCATCGAAGGCGCATTGTCCTCTCCTCCTCTTGCCATGACATCTTGTTGAACAGGATTCCTAACGGACTATAAAGGCTCCGTTAGCGTTCGGTCATCTTCCATTCATGTGCTGTGAAAGGGTGATGCCCAAAGCGGTGCGCCTGTGCCCAGGTGTTGGAAACTAGTGCCGTGCGGGATCTTTCAAGGAGGCAGTCCTGGGCCAGAAGCCTGGATTCGGCAAACTTATCCCGAGTCGTCTTGGCGCATCCTCCCTGTCACTCGTAGTATGATGGGGCGTTCTTAGAAGGCCTTTAGAACTCCAAGGAGATTCAATTAATATTCAAGGGTATCCCCTTTTTCGCAAGGACGGTGGGATATCACGGGAGCACGCGAAAGCGCAAAGTGACGCGGGTCAAGCCTTTGCGCGAAGTGATATCAATGGTGCCATTTTGGGCTCGAATGAGCGAGCGGGCCAATGACAGGCCCAAACCAATGCCAGGAATATCCCGTGAATGGACACCGCGATAGAATCGTCTAAAAATGTGCGGCATATCCGCCGGCGAAATTTCCGTACCGTTGTTGGCAACGATAATGCCCATAAATCCCGGTACATCGCTCACGGGAAAAATTCCGATATATCCGCGAGAGGAGTCGCAGTATTTGACCGCATTGTCCACGATTGTCCAAAAGGCGCGCCTGGCAAACTCCGGATGTACTAGGATTTGAATTTCGTCGTCCCACCCATTTCCGACTTCGACCGAAATGCGGGGAAACTCGGAGATAATCGCAAGGGCATATTCAACCACCTCCTGAACGAGATCCCAAAAACGCATCGGCTTAAGGAGTGTTGGAGAAAAA
>DAHWKJ010000063.1 GCA_027343695.1 Sulfobacillus sp.
TGAAGGGCTAAGCTCACAATCAACGGGTGACTCGGTGCCCCGGGGACGGCATTCACCACTACCATGGCGGATGGATCGTAGCCCAAGTAATACCGATTGCGGTGACTGTCCCACCCGACCAAAGCCATCGGATCACTAAAGTATCGCAAACAGCCACAGCCCCGCTTGATACAGGTACAGCGTTTTTCGCCAAAGCTCGACGCCCCGCTTTCAATCGGGGTCCCGTCTATCGCGAGATCCCATACGGACGGCAACACGCCCCGTTCCACACTGGCACGACTGGTATCCGCTAAAAAGCGGTCCCAGAGGTCACCGGACGCCGGTCGGCGTCCCCGTTGGGCTTCCCGCTGAACCCGTGTGGCCACACGGCCAATGGCGCCCGGGCGGCGTGGCGGCATTTTTTGGCCTCGCTTTAGTTTTAATCGGCGTCCCGACGATCGGCGTAGGGCACCATGCCGGTGCCGTTCCTCGGGATACAGTCGCCGGAGAAAGGCATAAAAGGTACTGACGGCCGGCACGTCGGCGGGGCGATTCCATCCACAGAGGTGGCAGAGCCATACGGATTGGCGGAGCATTGCCACGCCATCCACCAAACTGGAGATTTGCCGGACGGTGATGAGCCCCAGAGCGCGGAGTAGTTGAAAAGGGTCGCGCGCGGGACGGCCTCGGTCGACGGTGTATCGCGATTGAGCCGCTTGGGCCTGGGCGTCCAGGGTCGCCGCTAACGTCCACGCCGTTTCTTTGTCCCACGCCAGGCGTTCCCCCCAGTCTTCATTCCATTCCTCTAAATCTCGTTGCACTTGCGCCCACAGTTGGGCATCGGTCATCATCGCGCGTAACATGACAGGTCTCCTTGGACTCGGATTGACTGTAAAATATTGACAGTCAACGAATTCTCCGGGACATTAGCTCATTGTCAAGGAATAAGCGGATGTAATCGAAATAATAATGGAGTCGGGTGGAGTGCCTTCTACGAGGCGGGGGATTTTCGTCCGAATATGCGGGTCGTTTCGTGGAAAACGGAATCATTTGCCAAATATTAGTGTTAGAAAACGCCTCCCAGTGGGAGGCGAAACAGTACCGATGACGCGGCCTCTAGACTTTATGAAAACTCTCCTAGCAGTTTCTGCAACGCTTCGACAGATTCTGCCGACGCCACCTGAGGTAACAACTTGAGCATTTGCGCCTCAGTTAGTCCTGTCAATGTTGGTCCCAATGTCGCTGGGATTAACCCAAACCGCGCGGTAATCAACGTCTGCAAAGCGGCCATGGTGCCTTCTTGCCGTCCTTCTTGCCGTCCTTCTTCAAGACCCTTTTCAACCCCTATTTTCCATCCGCGTTGGATCGCCTCTTCCTCCAGTTCGCGTACCAAGTCGTTCACTTTCAACACCCCTTTCACCAATTTTAGCACCTCTTCATCCAGGAAGGCACTGGTCAATCCCAAAATCATAGCTCCGACTCTTCTCTGAATCGGCACCGATAAAATGGTGGCCAACCTAGCCGCCTTTAAGGCTCTTTCCGACCGCGTCTGGACATCATCCATGAACGGATAAAACGTCAAATCGAGGATGTCCGTGTCGGTCCACTCGTCGGGCGCCAAGCCACTCAAACGGCGCCAAGTGGTCGGACCTGATTTCTCCGAAATCATCACATTGTGCACCCGAAATTGCACCGACCCCCGGTCTAACCGCGATGGAACCGTGGATACCGGATTCAAATTGACCACCACCGTCCGCACCGGGCGATCGTGCTTAGTAATTAATGCGACCGCATACCGTAAAAACCTACGCAAGTCCGACTCTAGATTAGATTGAAATTCCAGGTGCAAAATTTCCCCCGACTCCGTCAGAAACACTCTATCAAGCGCATGTTCCTCAATGGTCACCGTCGGCACACTCGATGGCACGGCATCCACCACCCGGACATCTGACAGTCCATACCAACTCGCTAAATTCTTCACGTGGATATCCGCTATGAGCTTTTGTACCACGTCTTTCGCATTACGGGAAATCGCATCATCCATGAGCCACTCTCCCTAGAGAAAACATTTGTTTCTAATATAGAATATCGTGTATGGATGGCCTCGTCTAGACCCAAAGTGCATAATGTCGAACGAATTAGACGCAACGCCGCCGCATCTCGTAGACCAGATGAGTCGACGCGATGGAAATCATTGATAGCCGTGTCGCACTGAAGACAATAAACCGTTACCCCTCTCTCCACAATGGACTGGTCTTGGGCTCAATGCTAAACGGTTCCGGTGGTTCCCCGTCTTCAGACTCCTCAACCTTGGCGGCTGGCGGGTGCTTTAATTGTATGGCCAACGCACGCGCCGCCTCACCTTGCATATGTGGCACGATATGCCCATACACACGAAGTGTGACCGCAATGTCCTGGTGACCTAAACGTTCGGCGACCACCTTAACCGGAACCCCTTGGCTCAACATCAATGTTGCATGGGAATGACGAATGTCGTGAAGCCATAGTGTTTGGGGCAACCCCGCCTTAGCCAATAACTTCTTAAAATAGTGTCCAATATTTCGCGGATGTTCTAAGTGCCCGGTTCGGGTCGTCAAGACCGAGTCCCCTCCCTCGAAACCTTTAGCATATCGCTTTTCGCCTTTGATCTTGAACCACCTTCTCTTCTTTAAGTAATTCCAACAATTCTGGAGGTAACGCGATCAGCCGCTCACCCGCCGCAGTTTTCGGCCGATGAATCTCATAGTTCTCATGTATTGTGCGACGAATGGCCATCGTGGACTGATCCCAATTGATATCATGCCATTGTAAGGCGAGGGCCTCGTCACGGCGCACGCCGGTCAAAAGATACAGATTCCATAAGACCCGATGCGGGTCGTCTTCTGCGACTTCCAAAAAGTGACAAGCCTCTTCAAGGGTCATTTCACGATTGCGTTCCTTGGGCAATTTAACGGACCGTGCCACGTTGGTATGGATCAATTCGTGGCGTACGGCTTCATCCAGTACTTGCCCTTAGTTGCCCAATATAGCGCACCGTGCGAGCACTTTTCCCTTGGCTTAAGAGACTCACATACCATGCCTGCACGCTCCCAATCGATATGGCGCTTTAAGGCTTATCCCCAAACTCCTCCACCAAATGGGTCATCATCTGTCGATATGACCGCAACGTTGAAGACCGTACTTGTGGTGCGGCCACGTTTTCCAACCAGTGCTCGGGAAACCCACGTGACAGCGCATGGCGAGCATGACTAGCACCTCCGAGAGCTTCTCGCAATTTTTCTTTTTTTCGATCGAGCCACTCCGCCGCCTCGGCGCGTGCCGCAATCGTCTTCATCACCTGGCGGCGATGCCGGGGCATTCGGGATCCGGCACATTACTATCACCCTGATAGCTAGGGTTGCCATTCTTTCGTACCCATTGACGAATGCTTCCACTCGGTTTGGAACCATGTTCCATGAAACTCTCCCCGTGTGTGTCCTCTCTTCTTTGTCCTCCAAAGCCGTACCGCGGCCACGGAAGCCCTAAGGTGGTGTCGAACGATTCTTTGCCGGAGACATCCTGGGGAAGTGGCATAACGCCCACTTCGGTTTCTAAGGTTAAGGAAAGCCTCCTGCTTAGGCGGTTGCGGCGTGGAATGTCATCTGGTGCAATCTAAAATTTTTCTATACCTCCGTCGGCTGCTATCCACCTCAGATCGACGCGCACCCATTTGTGCCTCACGCCACGTCCATGTACTTGAAGTGGACGACCGTACGATGTCATGACCTTCCCGGACCGGAAAGCGCCGCGGTCGATGGCCGATGCGCGGCGCTTTGCCTACAAAAGGAAGTCCGGGTCTATGCCCGAATGCCGCTTAATTTTTCCTATGTTTCGCGTGCTGGCGGTCTCGACCCAACCTAAGAATAGCCATCTCCGATAAGAAGATGGCTATAGTCGGCCGATGGGGTATACCGCCACCAAACTAATACTCTAAGGTTCCCGACGGACAGGCTCATCCAAGGCGAGTCAGGGCCTCAAAGTCCTGGTCGTTCAGGCTAATATCGCCGGCAGCCATGTTTTCTTCCAAGTGTCGTACGCTCGATGTTCCAGGGATCGGTAAAATAGATGGCGAGCGTTTTAGCAGCCAGGCCAAGGCGAGTTGAGATGGAGTAGCGTGTAATCGTTCCGAGGCTTCTTGAAGGATGCCGCCGGGCTTGGCTAATTCGCCGGTCGCTAGGGGAAACCATGGGATAAACGCTAAATGATGTGCTTCACAGTACGCTAAAACCGGTTCAGCATCGCGATGAGCCAGATTGTATAAGTTTTGCACCGACACAATGGACGCATAACGACTGGCCTCTTGTATCTGCTCCACCTGTACTTCGCTGAGCCCGATATGCCGAATTTTGCCTTCTTGTTGCATGAGCGCCAATTCGCCCACCTGATCGGACAGTGGAACCTTGGGATCGATCCGATGCAATTGCAAAAGGTCGATGCGTTCGAGACCGAGGTGGCGCAGGTTTAACTCGACTTGCTGGCGCAGATATTCGGGGCGACCAACCGGTCGCCAGTCTTTGGGGCCAGAGCGAGTGAGTCCAACCTTGGTGGCAATCACCAAGTCTTTGGGATATGGGTGAAGTGCCTTTTTAATCAGTAAGTCAGCGGTGAAAGGACCGTAAGAGTCCGCTGTGTCAATAAGGTTAATCCCCAATTCCACCGCGCGTTTCAGTACGCGGACCGCCCCCTCCGGATCCTGTGATTCTCCCCACACGCCGGGACCCGGCAATTGCATCACCCCGTACCCTAATCGGTTAACCGAGATGTCTCCTCCAATGGACAAAGTTCCTGATGCTCCATTCTTCTTACTCGTCACAGCGTCTACCCCCTTGTTATACGAAAAAAACGGATTATACCATCGACACGTACCGATTTTGCCCGATCTTATTGGTTACCACCGCACGCCGATAAACCGTTGAGCGGCTCCCAAAGGTCCGAAACATCCCGCATTGGGCGGACTAGGTACTGGCACATCGCCAGCGACAGTGCTTCACACCCAAGCCAGCTAGCATCCCCCAGAAACCTCCCAGCAGGGCCCATCTTGCCAATTAATTCCCTTAGGTCGACATACGGGATATGGGTAGCAATGGCTCACCCATATCAGGTGCTCGGACTCGACCTCCCGAGCTAGATTGCCCCCTCGTGATTCCCAACCCATGGCGTTCAAGAATTTTCCGTTCCCTCTCTAAATTACCCGATGGTCTTGTGGATGGCTTCGTTCCAATCTAGGCGATTCTGGTTTGGCTTTCGCTGCCTTGCGGGCGCCGATTACCAAGAATGACCCCCGCAACGCCGACTAACAGAAGAAGTCCGCCGATGACCGTGCTTACGGTGATCGCTTCGCCCAAGACGACCGCGCCTAAAAGCACCGCGACCAAGGGATTGACATACGAATAAGTGGTGACGAGGATAAGAGGCAATAGCCGCGTCGCCATAATGAATGAGGTGAACGCGAGGAGTGACCCTATCACCACTAAATACCCAAATCCAACCCACGCCATGGTGCCAGGATGAGGAATCGTCTCTCGTGTGCACAGCACCAGGACTAAAAATCCGCCGCCACCAAAGAGTTGCTGCCATGCGGAGCTGACCACCGGATCGGGACGCAAGAGTTTTCGTCGCTGTAGCACTAGCCCGGCAGCCCATGAGCCTGAGGCCATGATCAGAGACACGATTCCGACCGCATCGGTCGCTGGGCCGTGAAACCCCGGTAACGTCAGAATAACCAATCCGACCACACCGACGCCCAGACCTGCCCATAAAATTCCGGAGGCTCGTCGATTTTGCACAAGCTCGGTCAATGCCACCCAGATGGGCACCATCCCCATAACCAGGGCCGAGTAGCCAGAAGCCTGGTAGCGTTCCGCAAACATGACCATGCCGTTTCCACCGGTCCAGAGCAGGATGCCGGATAGAATTGCCCAAATCCATTCTCCCTGGTCTAATCGTACCCGTTTTTTCGCGAACACGAGCCATGTTAAGAGGATCCCACCGCCGAGAAGCATTCGCGCCGCACCTAACATAAAGGGAGGAAAGCCATGGGGCCCTTCAACCGCTATTCGAATGGCGAGATACGTACTCCCCCATACCACATAGACGACCGCAAGATGTAAGAGGCCGATCATGGGTAGGTCCCCTAACCCCGGAATCCGGAAGGTGCGTTGGTTCATCTTATGAGATCGCATCCTTCTCAACAGAGTGACAATGATTCCTCGGGATTGAACTCGAGGTGTGCTAAAACGCATTATAACACGTCCCTCTATTAGCCCCCCATGGTTTCTATTCTTATAAGCTAGGGTCTCAGCAAAAACATCGACAACAAGAGCTAATCGGGAACAGCATGGACGATCTACACGACCCCTAAGGTTCCACTCACCATTGTTCCTCACGCCACCTTTTCGATAGTCCTCGATGAGGTTACCCCGATCCTGATCGTCAAGGCAAGGTCGAATTCTTCACATTGTTCACCCAGGTCCTAAAAATGCCGCGTGACAGACATAGCAACTTCCCTGTAAGGTAAGAATCGTACGCTTACTTATCCAATCGTACGTGGGAGTGGGTTCCTCAATGGTCTCGTCGTCTCCACCGTTTCGCTATTATGTTGGATGTATTCTCATCGGGGCTGAGATTGTTTTGGTCGAAAACGCCTCTCACATCGCTAGTGGTGGTGTCGGCGGCCTAAGTATCGGAGTCAACGCATGGATTCCCCTCGGCGTTGGCGTCCTAAACCTCCTTGTTAAAGCGGTTTTGTTCTGTATCGTCTGGTATGCCACCGGCCGTCATATGGCGACTTGGACTGCAGTATCCGCGCTCCTAGTCGGAGGATCGGCATGGGCTTTCGAGTGGGTGAGACTTCCCTTTCACTGGCCCTTATGGTTAGCGTTTGCGGTCATCGTTACCGTAGGATACCTTCCGACCGGCTTAGTTATGTCGCGGGGCTATTCCTCGGGAGGATTTTCTGCTTTAGCACAAGTGCTTCGATCTCAACACAATGTCCCAATCTGGATCACCATGACGGCTCTCAATGGAGTTTCCATTATTTTGATGGCCTTGGCCTACGGAAATCTTGCGGGAATTCTCACCCTCCTGGCCACCCTGTGGCAAGGCCCTGCCATCGAGCTCTGGACGCGATGGGTTCGCAAAGTCTTAGACGGCAGCCCTACGGCGATCCCTCAATGAAACCCGGGGTAATCGCGACCAACATCGGCCGCGATTACCCCGGATAGTTTCTCCTGATTGTCACCCTTGCGCCAACCCTACATCGTACTGAGAGATTCGGGAAACCGTTGCCGCCCCATTACAATTGGCGTGGCGCTGCCACTTCTGTCCCTGTGCGTTCACTGCGAATAGTCCTTACCGCGGACCGTCCGATCAGCCATGGACTTATCCGAGTTCTCGCAATCAGACCCATCGCCACCATGGACAGGGTGACCAATAACGCAATCGTAATCACATCAAGGATATAGGAAGGGTTATAGAGATAAAACTTAGATAAGAGCCATGCCCACCACTCCAATATCATCGGGTGGACTAAATAAATACCAAAGCTAAGATCCGCAATCCGCTTGATTAACTGACCATAGTGAGGTTTAACCTGTCTTCGAGCTTCATACCTCACCCCAATCGCCGATAATAACACGATAATCATCATCGACCACGGTACCATAGCTGGTTGCAGCACCGCATCGCCCATCGCCATGTTATGGCCCAGATAGGTTTGTAGGAAGAATTCCGCCAACATGATGCCGGCTGCAACGGCAGTCCAAGTCAAGACCGTACGAAAGTGCGTGGAAAGCCAGGCTCGGATTGGCTGCCAATGCAAGGCCCCGATGCCCCCCATCACAAAGTACACCGTATAGGTCCAGACCTCTTCCCCGGTGTAGAGATTGAGTCCGCCGGGGTGCGGTCCAATGCCATATTGGTCGTAAGCCATGAGCCCCAATTGAAAGACGATAGCAACTCCCAGTACCCACCAGGGATGTTTTTTAGCCACACGCATGAGAACCAAAAATAAGGGCAAGATAAGATAAAATTGCATGGTAATAAGGAGATAGTACAGTTGGAACCAAGCCCCACCGTCCAACAAATTTTTTCCGTACATCAAGAAGAATGCCCCGACCCCTGCAAAGGTACCAAAGATGAGCATATAGGCCGCGCTCCATATCATGTACGGAAACAACACAAGCTTGTAGCGCTTGATCCACACGGATTTCCACTGCAGTTTTTTCCCATACAACGAATAGGTCAAAACAAAGCCTGTCAGGGCCATAAATGCCTCACGAGTAAAATGCATCAATGATAAGATGGCACCGGAAGAGACCCACCCACCGCCGTTAGCGGTATACCAGGTGGAATGCACCGCCACCACCGATACGATGGTCACCGCTCGCACCAAATCCATGGCTTCGACATACGATTTTTTCTTGACACTCACCTGAATCCCCTCCATTCGTGTTCCCGAAGAGTTCCTTGGCGAGCCCAAGTCACACCACTAACCATAAATTCTCGATCCCCTGTCAAGAGAAAGTGCTCCAGAGTCATTTGCCCCATCCACGCCATCTTCATAACCCTACCCCCGTTCCCCGTGTTGACACTAACTGTCCGAGCTGTCCGCCCAAAGATAGGTCCGCCGCCATCGCGTAATGGTATGGCACCAAAACTCGTAAAGCCTCTCACGTCGACTAGCCTGTCCGTTCAGCAGTCTATGCGGCACATCTGCTCGACCACCCGACTTTTCATCCCACTGTACCGATTTTCATCCTTGGACATTTTCTCAAAGAGATGTCAATTCGGCAACGCCCTATTTGTGGAGGAAAGAATGCCTCTCCATGGCATAAAATTCACTTCAATCCGTGCACGGATTACGCCACTCATTATAATGAGCAATCCTGAGAATGGGCTGAAACCAAAAAAACACACAAACCGTGTATTTTGCCCACATAGTCTCCGAACTCCACTATTGGAAGAGTCCCCGAAAACATCGGTCTACAACCTGGTAGCCCACTCTTATCCCACAATGATTAGAGGTTCAACCCCACACGCAACACCGCAGGGACCTAATGGATGCCATTCTTGGCATACCCATCCCATTATAAACTCGCGAACCTTCTGGGACAGAACGCTCTAACACATCGACCTAATCCTCATGCGTTGTGATGGAGTGTTGGGACAACAACCCTCACGGTGTCGCTTCCCAAGGGCCAAGGCAGGCCATAGACCCAAGGCCTGCCTTTATCGCGGTCAGACTAGCACGTTCCCTTAGGGTTGCCCGTCGTGGACGACGCGTGACACATTCCCAGAACATTCTCCTCCGGCGCATTGGTGACTCAAGAGATCTTCTTTCGGCATCAGGTTAATCCAAAACCCATGAGGACCATCAGCCCTCCCACCCACGGTTCCCGAACCACGCCCGAAGCGGTAGCCTTATCCACCTTGAGCTGGGCCATCCTATCACCACACGCCGCATTCACGTCAAACTTCCCATCTTTCTATTCCTGAGACGGCATCAGGTACTCATGATACTGGTCCCGAAGCGCTCGCTTCAAGAACTTCCCCACAGAGGTCTTGGGAATTTCGTCCAGAAATATCACGTCATCGGGAATCCACCACTTCGCAAAGTTTTTGGACAGATGCGCTAAGATCTCCTCTTTCGTAGCAGATTTACCTTCTTTTAATACCACAAAGGCCAATGGCCGTTCATCCCATTTGGGATGCGGGACCCCCACCACCGATGCTTCAAAAATAGCGGGATAGGCCATCAAAGCATTTTCCAGATCCACCGAAGAAATCCATTCCCCACCACTCTTCACCAAATCTTTGGTGCGATCTACCAGCCGTATATAGCCCTCTTCATCAATTGTGGCAACGTCACCGGTCTTCAGCCACCCATCCTGAAAACTGTCGCGAGTGCGATCGTCCCGATAATATTCGTCTGCGACCCATGGACCCCGAAGCCAGAGCTCCCCTGCGGACGCGCCATCCCACGGCATCTCCTCACCGTCGCGCACTAACCGGAGCTCCAGTCCAGGAATTAATAGTCCTTGCGTGGCCCGAATCGCCAAACGATCATCGGCGGATAAATCTTGGAGACCACTCTTCAATCGGGAAAAACTGGCCAAAGGACTAGTTTCGGTCATCCCATAAGCGTGAGCAAACGGCACTCCAAACGCGTCCTCAAAGGTCCGGATCAGCGCCGGCGGAGCCGCCGACCCTCCACACAACGCCATCCGTAGAGGTAGGCGGGTCGCCTCAGCCTCCAAAATACGCGATACTCCCAGCCAAACCGTGGGGACGCCAGCGGCCACGGTCACTCCTTCGTTAGCCATCAACTCCACAAGATCTTTCGGTGTCGGGGCAGGTCCCGGTAACACAAGATTAGCTCCAAACCACACAGAGGAAAATGGCAATCCCCATGCGTTCACATGAAACATGGGGACAATCGGCATCACCGTGTCACTTTCCGACAGTGCTAGCGTGTTCGCCAGACCCGCTGCCATACTGTGTAGATAAATACCGCGGTGAGAATATTGTACGCCCTTGGGGTTCCCTGTCGTCGCCGAGGTGTAACACATCCCGAGCACGTTGTCCTCAGCCAGGTTCGGATCGTAAATGATATCCGGAGTTGATTGATTCAAGAGATCTTCATACGCGATCGCCGGTTGAATCGGGCTTTTGGTGACGTCGGGATGATCGCCCATGACGACGATGTAACGCACCTGGGGCAGCTGGTCCTTAATCGGTTCGAGCAAGGGCAAAAGCCCCGCATCCACAAAGAGTACGCGGTCTTCTGCGTGGTTGACGATATAGCGGATGTGGTCGGCCGATAGTCGTAAATTGATAGTATGAAGCACACTGCCCATTAAAGGAACTCCGAAATATATCTCAAGGTGGCGATAGTCGTTCCATGCTAAAGTTCCCGCGCGCTCACCTGGCTGAAGTCCCAATTGTTGCAAGCCTGCAGACAATTGACGCACCCGTCTTCCAAAATCCCGATATTGATAACGATGCATTCCGGTTGACGTCCTAGTCACAATCCATTTCTTAGGATAAATCCGTTGCGAATAATCGAAGAGGCTAAAGAGGTTAAGCGGTGTCTGCAACATTTTAAACCCTCCTTGTCACTAAATTCTTGTATAATTCAATAGTACTATCTTTCTATCAATTTACTGTATACTATATCTGGTTTGCAGGAGTTGTCTACGACGAAATAACCAGGGGCAATCGCGGCCCGCTCAGTATCGACCCTCCTACCCTAGCCATCCCCTCTACACCGTAACAGGAATTGTCCTCCTGAGGTTACATCATTGGATAACTTCGACAGTCACTCCCCCTTTTTGTGCCTCTTGATCATGACCGAAGCTCTTGTGCCATCTGTGTCCCAGTCAGCAGAGTATCTCTATTTTCGGATGACCGGAGCATGCAGAAAATTCCACATAGTACTGGATAAAAGCGGACATTCTACCATCTATCGAGCGACAATCGGCGTCGCATTCGAGGAGGGAACTTCTATCCGACTATTTGGCAAAAAGCGCGAGAATTCCCATGGCCCCCTGGGTCAAGCGGTATTCCCTATGGAACATCTGCGCCACGTCCAAAATGACCTCGACGCGCCCCGAGCTGATGCTGCAGATCCGCTGCGCGAACTTATTTCTCAGTCCCAGAATCTCGACATGCACCTCACCGGGTTGCTTCTCGATCTGGAACAGGTGAAGGATTTAGATCAATTTACAGGCGATGTGACAGCGGCCTACAATCGCATCAAGACGACCGTGGGTCAAGCTCCAGATATCATCTTACGCAAGTTGGAAATCGGCACCAACCTGAAATGGCCCGCGTTGATAGCATTTGCCGATGGGATGGTCGACAACGTGATTGTGGACCAAGACACCCTTCGTATGGTAGAGCTCTATAATACCATCGGTGCGGATGAAACCGATCCCGAGGTAGTTCACGATCGCGTCCAATACGCCATGTTAACCGTTGGACACGTTACGACCGAAAACCGTTGGGACAGGTTAATGGACCAACTGACCTACGGCTCCACGTTGTTATTCGTCCAGGGAGCGTCCTCGGTTCTGGTATTAGACTCCGTCAAATTTAAATCGCGAGCGATTGCTCGACCAGACTCTGAGCCGAGCGTTAAAGGACCCCAGGAAGCTTTTAACGAAATCATGCTGACCCATATGAACCAATTGCGGCGACGGATTCGTACCGCGCGCTTACGGTTTGAGCCCATTACCATTGGAGCTTACACCAAGACCACAGTAATTTTGGCGCATATCGAAGGACTCTCCAATCCCGCGTTGGTCACCGCACTAACCGGGCGCTTACATGCCATCCAACGGGATTCCGTGGTCCAAATTAACGAAATTGCTCCCTATTTATATGGCCGTCGCTACACCATCTTCCCTCAAGTCCGCCTCACGGAGCGCGTCGACTGGGTAGCCCGCGATCTGATGAGTGGAAAAATTGCCGTGATGGTCGACAACGATCCCTTCGTGATTACGGTGCCCACCACGCTAACGGATTTTTATCAGACGACCCAGGATTATGTGTTCTCGTTTTGGGATGGTAGTCTCGTGCGCCTGGTTCGCCTGGCTGGGCTCATCGTTGGGCTCTTTTTGATGCCTCTATACATTGCCTTGACGTCTGTCAATCCCGATTTGGTGCCGACAAAGCTTCTTCTCACCGTCGATGGCTCTCGTCAAGGCATCCCGTTTCCTCCGGTATCCGAGGTCATCATCATGTGGCTCATCATCGAAATCTTACGCGAAGCCGCTAATCGACTGCCAAAAGAACTTGCCGTGACTTTAGGCACCGTCGGTGCCGTGGTGGTCGGTACGGCTATTGTCAAGGCCGGCATTGTTGATGACATTATGATCGTCACGGTCACCTTAACGGCACTCGGTCTATTTACGACACCAACTTTCGAAATGACCACCCCATGGCGTTGGCTCTTTTGGACCTTCATTCTGGGTGCATACTTACTCGGCGTCTATGGGATTATGTTAGCATCCGTGTTAGTCATTACGCATCTGGCCTCCCTCGAAGAATTCGGGGTGCCCTACTTGACTCCGTTTGGGCCGCTCCGCAGGCGCGAGGTAACCGATTCATGGATCCGCTTCCCCATTCCGTCGTTTATTAAGCGACCGGCCTCATTGCGACCCGTGGATATCGGACAGGCTAAACGGATGGATCCTTCCGACACCGTGCCTATCTATCAAGGACAAAAGGATACGCTCGAATGAAACAAAAACTCCTCTGGTTAGTTTCCATTCTCTGTGTGATCACGCTCGTAACCGGATGTTGGGATGATCGGCCGGTGGAAGAGCGTGGCTTGGTCCTCATGCTCGGGATTTCCCCGAGTCCGCATCATGGGGTCACCCTATATTTCGAAGTCCCCACATCCTCCGGCCTCACCAGCTTGACGAGCGGAGGATCCTCGAGTAGCGGTGGCCCCAAGTTTGTGATCTATCGGGGCCACGGAGCCACATTTAGTGACGCATTTACCGACGCGCAGGGCCAAACCAACGAAGACCTCTACCTGGGACAGACTCAAGTGATTGCTTTGTCCACCCGGCTACCGCCCGCCACGTTTGCCGTGATTGATGCCACCTTGGCACGGCTCGGCCCGATGGACAAGTCTGCCGACGCCGTGGCGGTGACGGGCTCGATGGCAAAATTCATGGCGTTTTCCCCCGCAGGTACCTCCCTTCCCGGACTCTATTTAGCGTCCCTATTTGCTTGCCACCATTGTCAGACGGCACAGTTGGCGCGCACCGTCTGGTCGCGCGAAAAACGGCTGTGGAGTCCGACCGCGAGCGTTTGGGTACCAAAAATATCCGCACACGGCTCTACCTTTAACGTCGATCGCATCGTCGTATATCAGGGATACCGCCCAGTTCTAGTTCTTACGCGACGACAGACTTGGGATGTCGGATGTCTCCTAGGCATTACTGTAAAGGCGCCTCTCACCGTGTCGACTTCCTACGGTACCATTAGCCTGCGGGCGGTTCGGGCATCTCCCCATTTCAAGACTAAGCCGGCGCCGGATGGGAAGATCTTGATCCACGTGACCGTACATCTGTCGGCTACCCTGGATAGCGTGCCACCCAATCTCCTGATTACCACTCCCATCTTGCATGAAATCGAAGCGCGGGCGGACACCCTATTGTCTCATCGTTTGCTCTCCATCCTGGTCACTCTCCAAAAGGCCGGGTCCAACCCTCTCGGATTTGGGCGCCGCTACGTCTGGGTTCGTCAGGATTTTTCGGCGTGGCCAACCCTCTATCGTCATGCCACTTTGGCGGTAACGGCCCATATACACATTCACCAGTTAGGAGACCTTCAATAATGAGCACGAAATTTCCCATGCCCACCACGCAAACCATTTCGGCTGGTCAATTTGCGCTAATGGTCACGGCGGCTTACTTAGGTTTCGGTATTTTTCAATTCCCTCTGGAATTAGTCAAAGATGGCGGACCCGATGCTTTATATTCACTCATCTTGGAGATTCTCGCGGCCTTCGGGGGTCTTTGGCTTTTGTTTCGTGCCAACCGGATACAACCCGGGGAAACCATGACCGGATTTTCGCATCAAGTACTGCATCCGATGATTCGTTGGCCGATTTCAGTCATCACCATCGCCATTCATTCGGCCTTGGGTGCCTGCTTAGTCAGCAACTTTGGTTTCGTCATCACTGCGTTCTTCTTGCCCGACACCCCCGACTGGGTTATCCGGTTAACTTTGGTCACAACGTGTCTTTATATGGTCTGGTTTGATACCCCCTCGCTGGCTCGTACTGTGCAAATTCTCTTACCGATGACGATGCTCCTCACGTTGCTAATGGGATTACTGCTCGTTCCCAAGATGACCAGCGGCTATGCCGTCATCCCTTCCGCATCGATTCACGTGCTCCCGATTCTTTATGCCGCTTATCGAGATTTTTACGTTTTTCTAGGGTTTGAGGTCAGCGTGACCCTGTATCCTTATATCCGTCCTCCAGAGAGAGCTCTCGGAGAAAAATACACCTTCTTGGCTATGGGAGTGGTCGGTGCCTGGTTTATAATCGGATATGCCTTGGTGCTCGGGGTAGAAGGCCCCTATTTCATGGTGCATCTTTTGTGGCCTCCGGTTTCCGCAATGCGCCTCATCAACGTGTCGGGATTTATCATTAATAAACTGGGCCTCTTGGTGATTGTAATGTGGGGCGTGTTCACCCTCTTGTTTATTGCCGTACGAATTTGGTGTGTAGGGCATGACGTCATGCCCCTCTTTCGCCTAACCAGTCGTACGGCTTATCGATTGCTAGCGGGTGGCGGTGCCGTGGTGATCTATCTTGGAGCTTCACTATTCCCCACCGTCCATGCTCTCGTCCAATGGTTTGCCACGTATCTACTGCCGACTGCTATCGCTTACATTTTTTTGGTACCGCTGATTGTGATGCTAGGCGCTTGGTTAACCAAGCGCAAACACCAAAAATCTAAGGCCTCTCCAGCCAATCCCCAATCTTCTCCCCAATGATCCCGAACCCTCATCCAAAGGTGCCGGAAAAGAATTAGTCTTGGTCGGTTTTAGTGCGTTGCGCTCGACCCACATGGCGTGGTCTAAGCGCGGTGCATTCTCACCATGCCCCCAATTCAGCTCCATGGTCGCGCAACCACTTTTTTTGTAGGCGGTAGTGTGGCAGGATCATCTCCAAAGCCTGCCAAAAGGCTCCTTGATGATGAGGATGGTCGAGGTGGGTTAACTCATGTACCACCACGTAATCTATAACGGGTTCGGGAGCTTGGATAATGCGCCAATTCAACGCGATGAGTCCATCGGCCCGACAAAATCCCCATCGTGATTTGTACTCGGCAATCTTCAACCGCGTGGGACCTCGTCCCACGATCCCCCGATAGTGTTTGATGCGCGCCGAGAGAATCCCTATCGCGCGGTCCCTATACCACTCTACAAGGGCATCGCGTACCCTCTCTGCTTCCGTTGTGTCCGCTAAAGTTGGTAGACCCACCTCAAGGACCTCATCGGCACAGTGTACTCGCACCACTTGCCCTTCGCTGCGCACTATCTTTAGGCGCACCATCTCGCCGCGCAACAAAAAGGCTTCCCCGTTGACAAACGTTTTGCTTGGCATTGGGGGTCCCGAATCGGGGCGCATCACATGGTGCATAATCCACCGAGATTTTTGAAGCAAAAACGGCTCAACGTCGTGTAGGGGGTATCCCGGTGGGACTAGCACCTTTAACCGGTGCTGGCTATCGACCTGAATCGCTAAATACCGACGTCGGGGACGCACCTCAATGGTGTAGGGAATGACGATGGTTCCGATACTCAACATAGGCATGCCGCAATCTCTCCTCGTTGGTCATTGTATCGAACCGTTCCCCAACCTGACTACCTCTCGTTGTGACCCTTCATGGGGATCGCGCAACCGAATCTGGGCCGGAGAAAGCTTACTGTCATGACTTCACTCTGGCTTATCCCATAAGACGACCAGACTCAGAATCCCTACGGAGAGAGGTTTAAAACATGGCACACCGATACCTACATGAAGAGTGGAGTAACACGACAAGGCATCCCAGATTCGTTGGGGACCCCTGAGGGTTGGCAGGATCCGTACTATAGGACCTAGCGACCGGAGCCGTGCCGGTCTGCATGCCAAGTTGGAACTCGAATTCAAACATGAGAACCGGTAACATTCGGACACTCTGCCGTACGTTCTGAGCGTTATATTTTTACTCCAAGGGCTATCGCGGTGGGCGTTCTTCTCCCTACGAAACCTGCGCAAAAATCCTCCAATCGCTCTGCCCCTCACCCTATTGTCCACGCCCTAGATTGTCACGTCCCGAATCCTCCGGCTACATTTTTCTCGATTAGTTTGCGAGAGTCCTCTTCTAGGATCCCAGGTCTTTTTGCATCGACACGATGGGCACCGAAATACCTGACCGCAAGAGATGGATATCATGAGCCACGGCGACATACCCATGAGCCTGGTAGAATTTTTCGGCGGTCAATGTTGAGGCTAAGGTAATGCGATGCATGCCGTCATTCGCAATAAGGTTTTCAAGCTGGGCCAGTAGAGCGCGGCCGACCCCGCGTCGCACAGAGGCGGGGTCGACATAAAGAGCCACCACCTCACTACGGACGCGTGACCCAAAGCCGCACACCACACCCCGACACGTTGCAACCCAGGTGTCGTCTTCGACTACAGAGCTTTCCAACAGTCTCGAATCTGGGGGCATCGTCCAGGCTTGGATCTGTTCTTTTGTATAGTCCTCACGACACAACGTTTCTACGGATCGACGATGAATCTGGCGAATGCTTTGTGCGTCGGCGAGATCCGCGCGCCGGATCCTGATCACACGACCACATCCTTTCTGATTTCGTCATCATGACTGGCTCGCTATCCGGATACGGATCGCCGGCTAGTTCTCTACCACGTACAACAACCAGTGTCGGCGCACATCAAGAAAGTAAAACCAGGGTGTGAGGGCCGGATGGCGTTTAACCCAGACAGCGAAAGATTGGCCAGGTTGTCCCACGGCAAGTACCCACGAATGCTGCAACACGGCCGAACCAAACTGATGGGCAATGAGAGAAGCATAAGGGGAATCGGCAGCCGACAGGCTTCCTACATTCACCGGAGAAAGCGCTTCGGTTGCCAGTCGATAGCCTGCACGATACGACTTGGGAAGGATCCATTGGTGCTGGATCGTCGTCCAGTATGATGCATCTGCGTAGGCAATGACTTGGTCAATGTTTTTTGCGGCCCGAATACGGTTTAATGTGGCCAAGACCTCTGCAGTAGGTTTTCCCGTCCATGCCCCTAAACCCACCGTACTAGGAACCAGATACCGAACGCCTGTCGCGGGATACTGTTTGATAATCGGTTCCGGATAGCGATACGTGTCTCTTAACGCCATGGGTAGAGACACGCGCTGTGTTGGTCTGCTGGTGGTCGCGGTCGGCGCGTCGGTTGCACCGTGCAAAGCACCACAACCGGCGACAGCCGCTAACCCAATGAGGCCGCTAATTCCCATGACTACTCTTCTCAGCGTCATCAAAGCTACCTCTTGGATCAAAAACCGGGTCGATCGATGAGCGCGACTCCATCGCTATCCATAACGACGACCCTTCGCCCGAGGTTACGCTGCGTCTAATTTATAACGACGAGAAAAGGGCGTGTCGCATCCGCTGGCGACTTTGGAGTCCCCCAATCAAAATTGACTGCGCCAGGCACCCCCAGCAAACCAGTGATATAAGCCTGGATTAGTGACGTACAACACTCGGGATCCCGTTTTTACTGTCAGAACGTTGGGTTGATAATGCATTACGGCCCCTCGACCTTTTTTGCTAATCCAACTCGTCGGATAAATCTTAACCGTCTTATGCGAGGTTGTGGTAACCGTGAGGACAGACGGTCCCCAATAGGCCTGGGTCACCACGTGGGCGCTGGCCCCAACCGTTCCGGTGTAGGGTCGACTCGATGCCCACAGCCGTTGTAAGACGGCGACTGCTTCGACCACGGAGTGCGCCTGGTATAACGGCGCCGCCGGAACCCCCTCCATAAATGTCAGCGATTGGACGTGAACAAACGGCTGGACCGTAACTGCTCGAGAGCTCATTGTCGTGGGAGTGGATCCGACACTCATACGGGGTCCGCAGGCGGTCACTACCAAACCCAAGAGGCTCAAAAGAACCATTGCTAGCCGTGCACGCATGGGCACTTATCCTCCTTAAGGTCTATACTAGCGTAACGGTTCGAGACCTAGATTTTGTCACCGAAAGGCCTCAGGGTACGGTGTCCAAAAATTTCTCTGCTGCAACCCGGGACAATTCCTCCATCGGTAGGCTAGGGTAAGCAGCGCGGTACCATGCCACCAGGAAGTATCCTAACGAATACCCAGCCCATAGCGGCAACCCCGTATCACCGCCTCCAAATACGTAGGCATCGGCGGTCTCGCCTTGATCTTGTAAGTGCCCACGATATCGTGCACGCCATAGCTTTTGGGCCTCTTCCGCGGTCAACGCGGAAACCCAAGGACCGTGAGCCTTTTGGCCTAAAAGCATTTCCACAAAATGTTCTGCCATGCCTTCTCGGACCAACTTTTCAATCAAAGGGATTTCCCTCTGGCCCAATTTGGTGGTCATAATACGGTAGTGGTGGTGATATTCGTGTACCACCGTGGACCGCAAAGCCAAAAGGCTGGTGGGCGATGCATGAACCACCAATCCCATGGTGTGGCCATCCCAATCTACCCACCCGGATACACCACCTAGTCTCTCAATCCCAAAGCGGTCTTTTGGCGTCATCGGATAGATGTTTACCACGAGCGATTCTCCTGTCGGGTAAGTGTCCTCCACTGTCTTTAATACGCCCTCGACCACCTGTCCAAATTGGAGTGCCTGATAGAGCTTGGCGACTCTTACCATAGTGGTGACGTTGTCACGATACAGGATCCCCCCTTGATGGATGAGATATGCCAAGTCTTCCTCATTCACGCCGTAGATGTCTCGAAAAGTGGGCTCTCGGTCCGCTATGCCAATCTCTTGGCAACGCCGAATAAATTTCACTAATTGATCCTCTTGGGACCGCACTTCGACCTGTTTCATCAAGATGCCTCCCTGAGTACTTCCATGTCCGTGGCAGAAGACCTCATCGACGTATCGGCCTCCCCGACGTTCCGTAAGCCCCCCTTAAGTGAACCCCATAGGCTCCACCACTCCTCGCCTCTTTAACTTCTCTGAGTCGGGAGCAATGACCGCCAGCATTCTAACGAGCCCGCAGCCAAGATGCGGGGACCGCTTATCGAACATCCCGATGGTTCATTGCCACCGCGCCACTGAGGTATCTACCGTCCCAGAGGTCCTGCGGTTAGCCTCACCGCAGGGCATAACTTGCGCCCTGCCATGGTCCTATCGTCGCAACACCATATTTCGGGTCACCGGTCACCACCCGCTCATCCACAGTGTTTACGATAGGCGATACGGGACCACAACTCCAGTGCTGAGATCCCGTTCGTGCCGGTCCGATCCGAGTTGCCTTCTCGCGACAAATTTGGCACCATAGGACAGAGTAAAAATCTCTGGCCAAACCCTACCCGGTACAAGGAGTGTTGATCGTGAGCCAACTGGATGAAATCTTGACGTTTAATCAACAATTTGTGGCCGACCGTGGCTACGAACCCTATCTCAGTAATAAGCTCCCACGCAAGAAGCTTGCTGTCCTATCGTGTATGGACACCCGACTCGTGGAACTGTTGCCCCGCGCATTAAATCTTCGCAATGGTGACGCCAAAATCATCAAGAATGCGGGGGCCCTGGTATCCGACCCGTTCGACAGTACCATGCGTAGCATCCTGGTCGGAATCTATGAACTTAGCGTGGAGGAAGTACTCGTCATCGGCCACTATGGCTGTGGCATGGCGGGCATCGATCCCGATTCGGTTCTCGGTAAAATGACGCAACGCGGCATCAGCCCTGATACTCTTTCCACCCTCGGTCATGCCGGCATTGACTTGCACCGATGGCTCGCTCCGCTGTCCTCGATCCCAGATAGCGTGGCCCACACCACCGAAACCATTCGGAATCACCCTTTGATGCCGACGACAATCCCGGTGCATGGGCTTGCCATCGACCCCGAGTCCGGCCGACTCGACCTCATCAGCCGGGACCCCAGGGTTTAACCACCTTCTCACAGTAGACCGACAATCCTTACCGTCAGCCCGATGGATCCCCACCGGAAAACGCACGGTGGGGATCCGTCGCGCTAAGTGCTGAAGCCCCTTGAAACTAGGCCACACCAAGGACCGTAATGATGTTCAACAGGTAATCAAAAGACACCAGAACCCGCCCACAATCCCCACACCATTCATCCCAGAATGATGGCACGCCGCCGCGAGATCCTCACCGCGACCCCTTTCATCTCGAGTATCTGGCCTGGCTCACGGGGTCTTTGGATATCCCCACGATCCATCTGCCAATCGGAGAGTGGCAAACACCAACGTGTCACTGGGTTTCCCATCCATGTCCGGATCATCCCCCAAAAGGGTTGCCTCTAAGTGAAACCCGGCCCGTTCGGCGACCCGTCGACTACGTACATTACGCGCATCGCAACGAATTTCGAGTCGCGTCGCGTTTAAGTGAAGGGCGGCATATTGCATAATACCAGTGACGGCTTCTGTCACGTAGCCACGACCGCCCTCTAGAGAACGAATCCAGTACCCAATCTCATAGCGTCCAATGAGCCAGTTCATACGGTGAAGGCCGCTCGACCCCAAAAACTTGCGTGTCGACTTGTCAAAGAAGTGGAGTCGCAAGTCCTCGCGCAGCAAAAACTTAACGTGAGCCCGGCGGACATTTTCCTCGGATTCCTCAATGGATGGCACCGGATCGGCAAACGGCATCCACGGCTTTAAGGCTTCTTGAGATTCTACGATGGCCGCATTGAGTTGCACCCCGTCACCGGGCAATGGGCAACGGATGTAAAGACGCTCCGTCTCGAATTCCGGAGGCAAATCAAGTAAGATGGGATTCATGCATTGCCCCTCCTTGTGAATGCCACTGTACCAAAATTTCCTATTCTTGTCGCTCGGTTTAGAATTGCACAGACCCAAAAGACGTCACGAGCCTAGTTTCACCGACTCACCGACCAATGCATCCGGGTGCACCTCTAGGCTATCGCGATATTCCACGCGGTCAATCCGACATTGTGCACCAATCACCACCCGATCCCCACGTACGGTCTTAGCATGTGTCCCCTCAAGTAAAATGTCGTCTCCGGAGACCTCTGAAACCATTAACCGTGCGGCTTGACTCCCCGTAAAAGGCACCCATCGGGTCCAATTCCCGACCTTGCCGAGCATCACGCGAATCTTGGCGCCCGCTAGTTCTCCCACCTCCGAGGCCCCCTGTAAGGTCAATTCAATGGCCTCCGCACTAATTAGGCCCGAACATTGTACGCTTCCCGACCAACTCATTTCCTCCAGCGCAACTTCTTGCCCAATAAATAGCCCCCCACTCCCCCGAACCCTTTCTCCGGCAACGGCCCCGGAAATTCGGGTGGCCCCGGAAAGCACTAACTGGCTTAACACCCGCACCGATCCATCTATCCGAACCGATCCACTAGCGCGCCCCTCAGAAAGCTCAACCGGCCCCTGCATAACGGTACTTCCCGAGACGCGAAATCTCCTAGTTTCGAGGGATCCCTGCCCACGCACCGAGCCACTGGCCTCGAAAGAATTAGCCGTCACATTCCCCTCAATCCGAATAGATCCCGACCCGCGAACCTCGTCGTACTGTCCTGCGGGAATTCGGCAACTACCGGATACCCGCAAGGATCGTAGCGTTGTGTGCTCCACAAAAACTCACCCCTTCTCATTAGATACCCATCGACCCCCAGGTCGATCCGGCTCATCGTCCAGTTTGCGAGACGCTCTCGACTTTCCCCCACACCATCTTGACCTTATTCCATAAGTCATTCAAAGGGAGTTGAACAGTGGGCGGGTGATTCCCCCACCAGACAACTTCTTTGGACTGAACAATGAGAAAATGACCCTGCTCTCCATTGATGTCAGCCAGTAGCAGACTCGCCGGGTATTCCAACCAATCTACCGGCACGGTCTCGAGAAACGTCCCAAGACTTTGCGTTAGCGCTTGCCCGTATCCTTCGCGCCGAAGATGTTGTCGCCCCAGAAAGGCCAAGAACTCGCTACGCGTGACCGTTCGTTTTTTCTGGTCGTCAGCCCCTTCTGGAACATGCCACCCCATTTCTCCTGGTAATGTCGCTAACAATACATCGAGAGGAAAACTCTCCTGCGATTTTTCCGGCTCATGGATTCGGACCGCCAAATCATCTAAAGGAATCTCTGGTTTCATGCCTTGAATCCATTGAATCCGTTCCAATATTGCTTCGCGTGGAAAAAACGTTTCTTGCCCCGTAAAGGTCGCTCGGCGTACAAACCAGGACTCCGGGATGAGACCCTTGCGTTTCCAGCGATAGAGCTGACCATACGAGATGCCGGTTTCCTGAAGCAGGTCTTTTTTTGCAATCCAATCTGCCATATCTCACCACCGATCGTAACATAACACTGTTACGTTATTTTATCAACCCTAGAAACAAAAAACAGGACCGCGAAGGTCCCGTTCCTTGTGGTGCCATATGTTGTCTGTGAAGCCCTAGTCCTGTAAGTGTGCTTCCACGAACCAGAGATCGTGGTCGAGTTCTCGGGACACCTCGGTAAATAAGTCTGCGGTATCGGCATCCCCTAACTTGGCGGCGGTGTCGATATCCTCGCGAATATAGTTACCTGCCTGACCCAATCGCTCTTCGAGGATGCGTATCACATCATGATCTTGACGCGTTTTTATAGGCCACGCCGCTAGCGTCGTATCCTTAGCAATGTCTTGCACGGTCATTCCCGCGCTACCCCCTAAGGTTGCTGCACGCTCGGCCATAGAGTCTTGCGCTGTTAGGAGATGGGCGGCAATGGAATCGAACAGTTCATGGTAAGCAATGAAATGCGGTCCTCGCACGTTCCAGTGGGCCAATTTGGTTTGCACGTATAAATCCGTAAAGAGACCCACCCGTTGGTTTAATAAGGCAACGAGTTGTTCTCGGGCTGATGTATCGAGGTTGATGGCTGTCTTGTTTAGTTTGGACATGGTATCTCCCCCTTTTTACATATTGTACTATATAGGATTAATTTCAACAAGCGTTCTGCCTGACATGTCCCGTTGCGTCACCGAATTGGGCGTGAGAAGGTTCCGGAGAATTCATCCAGATCAGACCGACACGCGATGGACATTCCTAAAAGCCTTAGCGGCCCGAGGCGGGTGGGCATAGCCACCCTGCCTGATACCTGGCATTCACAGACCACTTCTGCCTCTCTCCTCTCGTCTCGGTTCTAGAAACAACCGTTGCCCCATCGGATCAAAGGCGGCTACCAAGGGCTGGATCACCACGGCAACCCAGGGCGCGTGTTTCATAGGGTTCAGTATCAGGGTTCACTAAGGCCGCCGACGAGTTCGGGCCCACCGTGGGGTTTAGTGCACGGGAAGCTTGATCACAAAGATCACAACAAGACGTAAGGGGGCGGAGTATTGCTTTGACTTTATTTGACTTTTGTGATATACCCTAGATAAATCGAACATGTCGATGGAGGTGTGTGGAGATGTACAATCGATCTCCGGTGGCAGCATATCGCATATCGGACGGCGTGGCCGGGTCCATTATGGGACGCACGCTAGGGTACTTGACCCTTCTTTTGCTTATTTTAGGGGCGTCGGCTGTAGTATCTCCCATAGCGGGTCAGGCCGGGATGTGGGTCGGCATCGGCGCCGCTTTAATCGGCACCATCCTGGTGAGTCGTAATGTCGCCCGCGCAGGCCGCGCTTTCTTTTGGGGCGCCGTGGTAGCAGTCGGCATGGGTCTTCTAGTAGGCCCGGTGGTGTGGAGCGTCGCGATTACCCAGTCCTCACTTTTGTGGTCGACGCTCGGCATCCTTTTAATCGCGGTATTGTTTTCGGCAGCGCTGGTGTCCTGGTTACCTTGGGACTTTTCTAAAATGGCCCCGCTTCTTTTCGTGGGCCTGATTATGTTAGTGGTCACCGGATTCTTGTCTTGGATTGTTCCAGGAATGACCGGATTGGCCACATCCCGGGTGTTTAATCTCATCGGCACCCTCATTTTTACTGGCTACTTGATTGTCGATTTTTCCTTGATGCGGATGCGGAAACGAGTGGTTCCCGCCCAAGGTATGGCCGTGGTGCTCGCGGTCGCAATTCTCATTGATATCGTGAACTTGTTCTTGTTTATTCTCGGGCTCGGCCGCCGCTAAAGATCGGCCTGAAGCCCGAAAAATAAAAGCTCCGTCGTTAGTAGTGGGACCCCGGCGGGGCTTTTCTCTTAACCACTACCCGTGCCCATCTGCCCGGACCGGTCCAACAAAGACGGATCGCATCAAGGATTGCCCTAAGTCGCTCCGAGAAATGAAGACAGTCCCTGATACAATATGCCGGGCTGCTCTAGCCATGGAACATGCCCACACCGATTAATCAATTCCACCTCAATCCCCGGCTGCTTTGATTGCAACCAATAGCCCTGAGTAATGGGTTCGAAATCCTGATAGCCATACACGACCAACGTTCGGCACGAAAGTTTGCGCTCGTGCAATAGCGTTTCAAGATCGGTCTTCCGGTATGACCGATTCACCGCCTCGTGCACCAAAAAATTCATGCGATGAGGCGTGGCCCTATAAATCCCTCAAAAATTTCTGTCCACATACCTGATCGTAGAACCAGGAACGCACGAACCATCCCATCAGGGTCATTTGACAATTCCAGGCGGTTTCGAAATCACCGGAGATGACCGCCTCCTTGCGCTGCCTCGCCACCATATCAAAGTGTTGGCTTTCTGACCCCGTTAGGGGCCGACGCAAGTTGGCCGCCGCCACCCGCGCATCTTGCTCACGAATCGGCCCGAGCCCCACTAAGGCCAGGTGGGACACCGCCTCGGGATAGTAAAGGGCATACAGCAACCCTAAGGTAGCCCCCCAAGAATGGCCGACAATCCGGATCGAGGAATACCCCAAATGCCGCTGAAGCTGGTCAAGATCCCGTAATAGTTGGTCAACCGTTACGCGTGACGAATCTGGCGTGAACGAGTTCCCGGTACCACGTTGGTCATATAGAATGCATCGATGCTCCTCGACCCATAACCGGGCCGCATCGCGGAGATAGTAATGAGAGTCCCCAGGTCCGCCACTGATGAAAATTACGGGGTCCCCGGCGCCTTGCACATAATAGGTTAGAATTCCACCGTCCAATTCAAGCGATTGCCTCTGCCAATCCATTTACTGTTCCCCGATCTCCATCGAAATCCCTGCCATTCCAGGACAGCGCCCTCACCGTGAAGCCTCATAACCCCGGCATGCCATGAGCACGCCACTCCAACGCGCGGCGTTCGAGCGCCGTGACGAAATCATGTTTGGCCACACTGTATTCCCGCGTGTCTGGATACTGAACGGCTAATTTTTGTTTGTACCGACTGTAGTCTTGCACTGCAGCGGGATGTTGGCGTAAGTAGTCGCGAAGGACTAGGTGACGGGCTATATCAGGATGTCCGACCGCATAGAAGTGCAGATGATGCGTACGATTGGATCCACCTTTTCGAAAGAGCCTGCGCCCCGGAATGCCCCACTCACCGCCCATTTCATATCCAAACGACTGGAGGCGTTCTGCACTGGCGTCAATCAGGTCGATGTGGTTCACAATGCCCATCATATCGATCACGGGTTTTGCCCACATCCCCGCGACACTGGTACTTCCGAAATGCTCGAACACGACCACCTGCGGTAGCAATAACGTGGTCAACTTCTGGGATTCACGGTGAAATTCTTCTGCCCATTCTTGTTGGTATGGGCTCAGTCGCACTTGCATGCCGCCCCCGATTTTCTGACCCTACCCCACCTTAATGCATACCATAAGCCGAGTTCCTGACCTTCCCAACTCATTCTATAAAACGTCCTTGCATTTTGACAAATCTTACGGTGGCAACCCATGGTCGACCTTTGCAAGCCGTGCCTCATATAATTCAGCCGAATATCAAGAGATGCGAGTGCCTGCTAAATTTTTAGCAAACACTTTCCCTCGGAGAACTTCCGTGGTAGCTTGGTCGCGTTATATAGGGTATTGTCTACGGATAGACCTCGAAACGTCCTGATAGACTCCCCAAGGAGGGGTACTTCCTCGAAAGGATGCCAAGCAAATTAGACGAGGTCAACCAGGGACAAGGAAGGCATGTCAACCATATGAGCCAAACATTCGACGTCATCGTGATTGGTGGCGGGCCTAGCGGCCTCATGGCCGCAATTGCGGCCAGACTTCAAGGAGCGAGCACACTCGTGCTCGAAAAGGGCAATAAACTCGGACGAAAACTCGGAATTTCCGGAGGTGGGCGCTGTAATGTCACCAATGCCAAGCCGATGGATGAGCTCATGAAAAATATTCCTGGCAACGGTCGGTTCCTTTACTCCGCACTGAGTCAGTTTTCGAATCGGGAAATCATCGAATTCTTCGAATCCCTGGGGATTCGCCTCAAAGAAGAAGACCGGGGTCGGGTCTTCCCGATAACGGACAAAGCGTCCACAGTAGTCCGCGCCCTCATTGAGAAGGTCAATGCCTTGGGTATCGTGGTCCGTCAAGACACCCCGGTCGAAGGATTACTCGTCGAATGCGGACACGTGATGGGAGTCAAGCTTCGAGACGGCGACACGGTTCTCGCCCACTCCGTGATCATAGCGACCGGCGGCTGTAGCGTGCCACAGACTGGGAGCACCGGGGATGCTTACCCCTGGGCATCCGCGGTGGGCCACACCATCATCACCCCCTATCCCACGGAAGTGCCCTTAACCAGTCCTGCATCCTTCATAACATCCCGTGCCCTCCAAGGCTTATCTTTTAAAGATGCCACGATTTCCATTCAAAATGATCGGGGTAAAACCCTGACCCAAGAATATGGCGACTTCATGTTCACTCATTTCGGCTTAACTGGCCCCATCGCGTTGCGGTGTAGCCACTACGTATCAACCGCATTACGGAAGGATCCTGATGCCGTGCTCAGCGCCGTGATCGACTTCTTTCCGGAGCAACCGGCCGCACAGTTCGTGGCCACGCTTAAAGATCACAGGTCCCATGATGGTGCTAAGCAAATTAACACCCGTCTTTCCGAGTGGCTTCCCGACCGATTGGTCGCCGTCATGTTAGAGCGCGCTGGCATCGCGCCCACCACCACCATGGCCCACTTAGGAAATGAGGCTATCACCGAGATTACCGCCTGTATCAAAAAATTCCGCATGCCGATCCGGGGCACCCTCCCTCTGGAAAAAGCTACGGTAACTGGAGGTGGTGTCTCGATCAAAGAGATCGTCCCGCACACCATGGCCTCCAAGTTGTGTGCCGGGCTCTACTTCGCGGGCGAAGTCTTGGACGTCCATGCCCATACGGGAGGATATAACATCACGGTGGCGTTTTCGACTGGACATGCAGCGGGCATCGCAGCCGCGGAATATGCCGAAGCCCTACACTCTTGAGAAGGAACCGTAAACATCTCACATTTAGCCGTCATGGCGGGACATCCCTGAATCGCCCAATCTAACTTTTCCAGGACTTGGTACCGGTGAACAATTAGCCCGTCTGGCCGGTACTCTAGGATCCTCGATTTTTGCAAGCGAAGGGAATCCCTGTAGATTTTTGGAATCGAAACCCGCCGAGCATTTTTCCAATGGAACCCTATCTCGAGAAAATTCTCGCGATTCCGCTTGGGCCGGTTAATCTTAGACAAATAAAGATATTGCTACCGCAATATTTCCGTGTTTTGTGGGTGGTTCCCCCATATGGGTATGCTCGCCGAGACCTTCATAGCGTTGCTACACCCGAGGTTCTCGAATCACGCTGTCAAGACCGCATCATCGAGGGACTCGGACAGCCCGGTCCCCGCACCATTGACTACACCAGACCCGTTACCAAAACAGCTTCAAAGGAGGCCGTTTAACTGAGCCCACTAGAGTGTGCCGTGGTGGTTACTGGCCACCACGTGAAGACCGCACCTGAAAGCGTTACTGTGGTGGGGTGCAGCCACACGTCGATAGCCCATCCATGGCGCGGGTGATACCACACTTGACGCGGCGGTGAGACCTTGCGGACTGCACTCATGACATTGTCCAGGTGAGCTGCAGGTATCATGAGCCAGATACGCCAGTATCGATGCCCACTCCAGCCCCCATGCACTCTTTGTTGTTCAGTCCATTCCCGCTGCTGATCGACTAAGACACGCCGGACCGCTTTGGCATCTTCGTGAGGAATTAAAATTTCCAACCGCAGATTCGCTTCAGACATCCGTATCCCTCCCTGGGTTCCGTGGACTTGGCAAAGACGCGGGGTTCGAGAGGACGCAATAACGTGCCACGAGAAACACATCTGTCAACAGAGTAGTCTATGCTAACCATCATCATCGACTGACTGGTTTTGAGAGGTTCATTATATCAAATAACCCTTAATTCGTCGCAGTATTCTGTTATATATGAAAACCTATTCTTTTGAAGGGTCCGTGTGACGAACACCATGAGATGTAATGGGCAGTAGCCGTGAGCCCCCCCTCCGGATTTGTTGTAGATCCGCTGTGACATGGAGCCAGCCGGAATCCCTATACACGACGGTAGGCACCTCATGCAGTCCGAACCAGACAACTCGTTTTGGCTTTAAAAAACCTTCCGGCAGTACGAAAAGCCTGCGGTGTTCCGATGCGCGGTCATTATTTGCACTCTTGCGCTCCTCGGAGGTCAAGGGCCAATAATATGTCCCCGAAGCGTGGTCGCTCGAATAGCTCTTCAATCTCTGGCGTATGCGTTTGTGCACCCGATTGTCAGCGGTTCCCAGTAACTTTCGGTCGGATCCCGCGTTATACTCGCGACAGACAAACGCAATGGAGGAATTTTTCAACATGATGAAGCCGATCGTAGTCGGATCTATGATTCTTGTAGGCAGTACGGTGCTCGCGGGCTGTGGTTTAAGCGGGACCATGCGCACCAATAACCCCTCAAGCATTCCCTCCGCCAGCATGGGTCCCTCGTCATCGTCCCCCTCCCCAACATCGTCGACACCCACGACTTCGTCTCCATCCAACGCGTCGCCATCGGCGACATGGCTATTCTCCTTGTCTGACTTGGAAGAGATTTATGCGACGCTTAGCTATCGCTCCGTAGGTCCTATTCTCCCGCCTACAGCCATTCAACAAGCGGTTCAACATTGGGAATATCAGGTATCACCGGCGATGTTACCGTATGTGCCGCAACGCGATGCTAGTCTAGATACCACGTTGATTAAAGCCATTCAACAATACCGGGGCCGCATTATATCGTCCAACCAGGCTTTAGTACAAGTTTCCTCATTGCCGGGCTGGACCTTCCAACGGGATCAACTGCCATCAGGAAACCGCGACTTCTGGTGGCCGTCGAACAACCATTGGCCAACTTGGATAACACCGAGTAAACAAAGCGGGTAATTTTGACTCAACGGCACCTCCGTGCGGAAGGAGGTGGCCAGTTCCCGATATCCCACCACTCGGACAGGATGCACGCATTTTCGTAGATGCCGCAATGGGCGAGGAGCCCTGAGCCCTCCCTCCAGATTTGCTGTTCGAGATCCGTTTGGACCTGGAGCCGACCAGAATCCCTTGACACGATGGCGGGCCGCATTTTATGGTGCGACCCACCACGTCGTCTGGCATCGCTCGAGTAGCACCTCAATCCCTGGCGTGTCCAAAATTTTGATGCGTCCTGGTTAGGGTGAAGCCATCCCCTCATCCTGCTGTCCGCGATCGTTTTGCTTAGGATCATTAGGCTCTCACTCCCATGGTGGGGTGTTAGTCAAACTGACCCTTGAAAATACTCCGGGTCATTGGGGGCACGGGGTTGCACTGCGGTTCCTAGCATGCTTCACTAGGAGCACAGGCGCCATAGTCGTTCGGTATTATGAGATTGCCACCAGGAGGAGTGTGGTTTACCTATGGACATTTACACCAAAGTCACGCAACCCGTCGATGTCCTCACCCCAGCCAATGCCGTTTCCCCGCCAATCTTTCAAACCTCGGTCTATGCGTTTAATGACGTGACCGCAGTGGACGAATTGTTAGCGGGCACGCGTGAAGGATATTCATACACCCGAGGTGGTAATCCCAACACCGATGCGCTCAGCGGTTTTGTTGCCCATCTTGAAAACGCGGAAAAGGGCGTCATCACCAGCTCCGGAACGGCCGCTCTCCTGGCCGCCATTTGGACTTTACAACCCAGACCGGGACGCATTGTGGTGGCCCGAGAAATTTACGGAGGCACAGTGGGTCTGGCCAGAAATTTGTTGGAACCAATGGGCTATGTGATGGAATGGGTCGACACCCACAATGCGACGGACCTCGCGGTGCACTTCGCCAGCGGGCCCGGCGTATTGGTACTGGAAACCCTCTCCAACCCCCTAGGTCGCATTGCTCCATTAGATCAGATCATTCGAACGGCGCACGACCACGGGATCTCCGTCATTATCGATAACACATTTGCGACCCCATTTCATGCTACTCCGCTTCACTGGGGCGCCGATCTTGTGGTACACTCCTTGACCAAATTTATTGGGGGCCATAGTGACCTCATCCTGGGTGCGGTGGTCGGGGATGCCACTACAGTTGCCAGGACTCAACACATTGTGGACACCGCAGGATTTACCCCAGACCCTTTCGCCGCATGGCTCGCCCTGCGCGGAGCGAAAACCTTAGCGCTCCGGATGACCCAATCCAGTCGTAACGCCCAGGCCCTGGCCGAGGCACTAGAAACGATGCCTCAAGTACGAGCCACCTATTATCCGGGCCTGCCGTCGCATCCCGATCACCCAGAAGCCCAACGCCTGCTACAACGGGGATTTGGATCGATTGTCTCGATGTCCCTGGCAGGCGGATACGATGCGGTCCAATGCCTGATTAAAAAGCTTAAGATCGTGCGCTTCGTTCCAAGCTTAGGCGACGTCTCAACCACCCTCTCCCATCCCGTAGTCGCCTCGCATCGGGAACTCGCGCCTGAGGAAAAGGCTCGCATCGGTATCGATGAGAGCGTCGTCCGTATTTCGGTGGGGATCGAATCGAGCCAGGACATTATCGAGGATTTCCTTTCAGCGTTGGCGTGAAGCGTCAGGGAACAATTTTCACGAGACCAGGGGCCTATGGTAGATCTCCTTCACGATGCCAATGGCGCCGCGTAACCCGGCGCTTAGCCTGGCGGCGGGCCCGAAAAACCGAACCCAAGAGTACGACGGTGACAATCCAGGCGATGTCGCGAAGTACGAACCAGTGATGCTCCATAAAAAATATGCCGAGTGCCCCCACCCCGGCCGCGCCCAAAAGGCTCATCAGCCCTTCCATGAGGTCGCCTAATCGGTCAAGTCGCCGAGTCACCGAGGACAACTCGGGACGCGTCACCAGCGTACCGGCTTCCGCCTCCGCCAACACCCGATCCAGACTCACGGGCACCCGTTGGATAATCCCTACCGCATCCCATACGCGCTGTCCTACCGCATCGACCGCAGTGCCTAACTCGGGGCCTAACCAATCGAACAGGCCCTCCCGAATCTTTGCGAGCCAGGCTGCTCCGGCTTCACGGCGTCGCTGGTTCAGCAGGGGGAGCGCCTCTTGGCGCAAGAGTTGCATCCAGTCTAAATCAGGATCCAGCGCCGACACCAAGCCAAACACCATGCCGATCGCACGACCCAAAAACATGTACTGGGCCGGGAATAGTAAGGGCTCTTCGTAGAGAAAATCTTGAAAGTCGCGAACGACGCCATCTAATCGCGGGCCAGGGCTAATCGGGGTGCCGGCACTACGCTCTAACATAACCGTTACCGCACGTTGTAACAAGGTTTTTTGGGCATGCGGAGCCAGAAACCCTAACCCATCAATCGCCTCCACCACACGCCGCGCATCTTTGGTCAAGACTCCTTCTAAAAATTTAGCGGCATACGCCAAGTGCTCAGCTGGGATGTGGCCCATCATGCCAAAATCTAGGAAGACAAGCCGCCCATCCTCCGCCGCGAAGAAGTTGCCCGGATGTGGGTCGATTTGCACCAACCCATCGCTAATGATCTGTTTCAAAAAGGCATTAACCAGGGTCCGGGCGAGCCCCTTAGGATCCAAGCCGGCTTCGATGAGAGCCTTACGATCCGTGAGTTTGAATCCCGACACAAACTCCATCACCAAGACTGTCTCGTGAGAAAACTCCGGATAGACGCCAGGCACTCTGACCGCAGCATCTTTCGCAAAATTGGTGGCAAAGGCCTCTAGACTCTGAAGCTCCTGGCGGTAATCCAATTCCCGATGCACCATGTCTCGGAATTCCTCAAAGAGTCTCACGGTATCTAAGCGACGCCCCGGTTTGGTCCACCGCCGCAAGGCCGCCATGACATGGCCTAAAGCCTTAAGATCGATGGAGGCCAAGTGTTCAATTCCGGGCCGTCGCACTTTGACTGCCACCACTTCTTTGGTTTTGGCTAAGACTGCGCGGTGCACTTGACCCAGCGATGCCGCCGCCACCGGTTCGGGGCTAAATTCTAAGAAGACTTGGGACCAGTTATGGCCATAGGCGGCCGCCAAGGTTTTCTGAATCTCTCCAAATCGCGCGGGCGGCACCTGGTCCTGCAGCGTTTGTAATTGACGAGTGAACTCTAACGGCAGGACGTCGGTACGGGCACTCAGAAACTGTCCGACTTTAATGATGAGTCCTCCGAGGCGAAGCGCTTCCCGCCGAAACCGGGCGCCCCCTGCGGCGTAAATACGAGACTCCTGGTGCTTGGCCGCTTCGGCTGACAGGCGGCGCTTAGCCCGGGCGATGGCCCGGGCATCTCCCCAAAAGCTTAATGCGAGTCGGAAAATCGCCGCCGTGCGGCGTAAGCCGTTTTCGGACGCCACCTAAGGCGCATCCTCCGTGGCCTCGTCATGGGATTCGGATACCGGGTCTTTCCACACATCGAAAGCCTCTTGCATCTTGTCCCGAAATCGACGGCGTTTGGCGTGATAGGCCTCCCGTTGTTCGGGACTCATCTCGGAGCGACGCCACCAGGATCGAATTCCCAATGCCGCTAATAACACTAACCACCAAGGCGTACGATAGCGTCTTCTAAACCACATCGCATTCACTTCTTTCTGCCTGCTTAAGGCCTAGTCTACCCACCATTAAACCTTAGGATCTGCGGATTTTTAGTCGCGTCCCCCGATTGTACGCCAATTGTGCCCGGGAATCATGAGACGGTCCTGGCCATCTGGGCCCTGGGAACCCGCCGAATATGGTTCAGGTTTGTCGTGGCTCCAAGCTTCTAGCACTGGCGTGAGAATCCGCCAGGATTCCTCGACCTCATCAAACCGCAAGAAATATCCGCGATCCCCTTTTAAGGCTTCCAACAGAAGTTGCTCATACGCGGTATAGTCCGGTTCGTCTGTTTTCTCATACGGCGTAGCTAGGACAATTTTCCGCGTATCGAGCTGGAGCCCTGGCTCCTTGGCCCAAGCCACCACATCGATACACTGGTCTGGCCACATGCGGAACACGATCCAGTTACTTAAGGGTTTCCCAAAGAGCCCCGTCGGGACATCTTTAAGCTCGACGGCAATCTCCGAAAACCGTGCAGAAAGCCGTTTACCACTGCGGAGGTAAAACGGCACCCCCTGCCAGCGCCAGTTGTCTATGTAAAGTTTGATCGCCGCGAAGGTCTCAGTCGTGGAGTCCTCAGGAATCCCGGTCTCTTCGAGGTATCCCGGTACCGCTTGATCCCCAATCGTCCCCTTCGTATATTGCCCCCGACAGGCATAATCCTCCACCGCATCGGAAGGGATGTCGCGGACCGCACGCAAAACTTCCACCTTGTGTTCGCGCAAGACTTCTGCATCCCAAGTGGAGGGCGCATCCATCGCGGTCAACGTAAAGAGTTGCATGAGGTGATTTTGAATCATGTCACGCAAGGCGCCCGCCTTATCATAATATTGCCATCGTCCTTCTACCCCTAGCGTTTCACCGACCGTAATTTGGACTTGGCTCACGTGTGCCGCATTCCATACGGGCTCCAAAAATCGATTCGCAAATCGGAACACTAAGAGGTTTTGCGAGGTCTCCTTACCGAGGAAATGGTCAATGCGGTAGACTTGCTCCTCTGGCCAATAATCATGGATACGTTCACGTAAGGCCTTGGCCGAGGCAAAATCCCAGCCAAAAGGCTTCTCGACGACCAAGCGTCGATACCCGGCCTTGGTTTCCGTAGAGAGTCCGGCTTGACCCAGTCCTTGTGCCGCATCCCCGAATAGCTGAGGGGGTAGCGCCAGGTAAAACAGCGTGGATGGTGAAATCTTTTTCGAAAGTTTAGACAGAGCACTCTTGGTCAAATCTCCTTGCACATAATCAATCCGAGCCGCCAATTCGGTCCAGACTTTTGGATCAAACTCGTGTTCAAATTGCTGGAGATTTTCTTCGAGGTGCTTTAAAAACTTATCGCGCGACCAGTCTTCCACGGCATACCCAATAATCTTCGCATCGGGCCATTCTTGGAGCGCGTAGAGCCGATAAATAGCGGGAAATAATAACCGGCGTGTCAGATCTCCAGTCGCTCCAATGATTACCACGGTGGATTCTGTATTCTGAGTTTCGGACATAAGCCCTCCCTTCACACAACCCCGTACCTTGGCCGATAAACCATATGGTCCATTATACCGTATCCGTCCACCCACGATTCGGGGACCCCTAAAACCTTCCAGCATCAACAGGTTCAAGACCACTCATATTACCAAGGTCAGGTATTGCCTTGGAGTCGGCCATTTTAAGGGAGGCAGGTCATGTTCTTTGGTATCGCCTTTTGGGTCAACAGTCAGGCACCGAGACCCACACCCAATGCCCACGAGATTTTACAGCAGTTAGTGCAAAAAGAGGACACCGCCACCTTATTGCATCATAAAAAAGAACTCGAGACCCTTTTTTCAACCAGCCGATCCGGCCAGGCCGCTCTTGAAAAGGCCGAACGCCGGATGGACTATATCCAAGCTTGGGCCAATGCGCGCGGATTCATTTTTCACAACGTTAACGTCACGGTTCGGACTGGTCCTCCGCAGTGGCTAGCTCCCGATCGGGTCCGAATCTACGGAGCCGTATCGGCTCGTTACACCTACGCCCATCGCACCGGCAACCAAAAACCGACGTGGTTCGGGCTTGGCGTCTACCACTGGTATACGCTCGCCGATACCAAAACGGGGTGGCGGATCGCTCACGATGAATTCATCGACCCGCTTAACCAAGAGACTCGCCTGACGGGTAGCGCACAACCCTCGCCGATTCGGGTGCCCGAATCCAGACGGCGTGAGGCGATGAGCCCAGGAGCGCGCCGCGCTTTAGATTATGCCGCACACTATTGTGGCGCTGCCCCGGGTTGCGGCAACCAAATGCGCTATAATCCAACGTTTGAGGATTACAACTGGAATGGGGGCGATTGTTCGAACTTCATCTCCCAGGTCTTGCGGGCGGGAGGGTTTTCCGAAACGAGCGCTTGGTACTGGGATCGCTACAGCAAAGAAGGGAGCCCCGATTGGGTCAACGCCACCCGTTTGGCCCGGTTTCTCCAGGATTCAGGACGAGCAAAACTTATCGCGCACGGAACCTTTGCCGCACTGGCCACTCCGAGCGGGCCTCAGCATCTGAGCGCCATCCATCAGCTGCAACTCGGAGATCTTATCGGATATTACGAACGCCATCGGACCGTCCATTTCGCGATCGTTGCCGGGTTTGATCCCGATGGCTATCCCTTGGTCATCAGTCACTCGGCCGACCGCTTCCGAGAACCTTGGGATCTCGGTTGGGATCACAGCACCATCTTCTATTTCTACCGGGTCCACTATCCCGTGTCCAACTAGTCTTGGTCGGCGTGAGCTCTCTACGGACGCCTAGTCTCCACATGAGGACGTTCGATTTTTTGCCCTCGATGCGCAACGATACGTTGCAGGCGCTCGCGGTGGGTGAAGAGTGCCTTCCGAGCGTCTTCCACATCGTTCGGCACATCGCGTTGCCATACATCCCAGGATCGGAGAATCGGGTCCATGACCTCATTAAGATAGCTTCCCACGTCGTAACACCCGGATTGGGCAATGGTCCGCATGCGAGACGGAAAATCGGGCATCCCCGATCCCGGCATCCGAAACGTCGGGATAATGGCACAGACGGTGCCCATCCGGGCCGGATCCTCATCTAAATAGGCTTTGACCGCATCTCGATAAAACGCGAAGTGAAGGGTCTCGTCTTTAGCCACCGTCCGTAAAATGAGGGACAACGAGGGATCTTGCGCCTCAGCGGCTGTGGCCAAATTCTGATAAAACACGCGGGTCGCCAACTCTTGCAAAGTCGTGTAGACCATTACTGCAAACCCGGTATCCCCTTCCACCTCATAGCCGTCGGTCAAAACCTGTCGACGGAGCTCGGCCCGGCGATCGGGATCACCATTACGACTGAGTGCCATATACACGTCAAGCAGTCGCGAGTGCTGGTCTTCTTCAGCCGTCCAGGTCTTCACAAACGCCTTCAATGCGGAGGGCCCGCCGTCAAACATGTCTTTGAGACCCGCCGTAAACCAGGGCAGGTTTACCTCAGTCAGTAGTGCCGTTTCCACCGCCATAGTTAGTTCCGGGGTCAGACTGCCCTGATCTTCGGACCACGGCAGGGTCTTGAAATTCTTACCGCGTTCCCACGGCAACAGACTATGGTATCCCCAGTTTGCACGGGTGGCACAAGCGAGATGTCGTTGATACAGGTCGTCCAGTGTTGCCGATAATTTCATCGGTATGCTCCTTTAGCCCGTATCTCAAATGAAAACTCCTGCCCGTGTATACTCGGTCCCGGCAGGAGCATGCTTTGGATATGCTCAGGTAGTCTTATGATACCATGGTCGGCCATGCTTTACCATGGTAAATCAAGGAACGCTTGTTGCCACCCGTCGAGTCGCCAGTCTTTTACGATGCCCCCTATCTCACGGAAAGCGTTAACTGTTTGTTAGCCAAGCCATCGGCCAGGTGCCCAAAATCTATGGCCACTTTGCCACGGTCCCGCAGATAGCGGCAAATCACACAGGCAGGAATACCCGCCGCCACAAAGGCCACATCAAAATCGTAATTTAAAGAGTCCGCCAGGACTCCCGGAATCGATGCCATGCCATTCGCCGGGATGTGTCCGACCACCGATGAAAACCCATCGGCTTGCAACGCCGTGTGGAGGGATTCTGATGCGTTACCGATCAGGAGTACCTTATGACGACGCAACATCCTTTGGTAGATATTCGTTTCTTCAAACATCATATAATTAATCACCGATGAGGTGAGGGCCATGGTGTCGATGGACCAGTGGTAATAGGCCGCGATCCGTAAGAACAGGGAGCCGTAGGTCATGAACCGTGAGGTCGGCACCCCCACCAAATCGGCGTGGATAAACGCATCGACCAATTGGTCGCGCGCAGCCAAATCCGGCAGCGTAACCCCTGACAACCAGAGCCAGGGCGCTGCCTGTTGCACTTCTTGGCTCGTGAGCACCGAATCTTGGGCCAAGGTCAGCAGTTCCCCATCGCCGAAACGAATGAGGGAATATCCCGTCCCCGTAGCAAGGGCATTATCCAAACGCGCCACGACATCATTAGCGGTCAACAACCCAATCCGACGATGGGCTAGCTCCTCCATTCCAGCTGTAATGACCTCGGTAAGGCTGGCATGCATGAGGCTATAGCCGAGATGCTGTTGAAGAATCTCTTCACCGCCCTTAAACAGTCCATAGGCGGCCGCCATTTCGAGGTCACTTTGGGCATTAAATCCGCCGCGGGAGATTCTGGTCCAATCTTCTTCTGAGAGATCGAGTGACATAACTTATCTGCACTCCTTCCGACTTAAATGGTCTTGCTGAATGAATCGAGCTCCGCGGTTAACCACATCACCAGGCACCTCGGCCATCGCATCAAATCCCATAATAAAATCCACGAATCCAATGGGTGGTACATCGTCGGCAAGAATCCGGATCGCACCATCGCGCCAATTAAGGCCCGCCGCCTGTATTGCCCCTTGCGCTGTCTTGACCACGGTCTGTACATCGAAGTACATCGGGGGGATGTAGAGGGAGATGCAGCCCGAGCCTGGGTGGGAGACTAGGTCCAATAACGTCTTCGGCCAAACCGACCCCGGATGAGTCCAATCGGCAATCAACAGCGTGTTTTGGACAATTCCTGGGGGTGGTGTCCGCGCATCCCACCTCAGCCCATGAGGTTCAAATTCCAGGGGAATGTAGTGTAAATTCCGGTCATAAGGTTTTTGGATCCGATCCATCTTACGCAAGAATTTTCCCCCATTATTCAGGTACACCGCTTCGGAGTCTTGGGCCTGGCGATACGTTACGGACCCGATATGGTGCACAAATGAGCCGCCAATCACCGCGTGATGGAATCCCGCACAACGTGCCCGAAGGCTCCAATCATTGTCATCGAGGGACCCGATGCCAAACCAGAAGTCAAGCCCCCCCACCTGATCGCAAAGATCGCGACGAAAAACTACACAAGACGTGATAACGTGACTCACCCAGGTGTTTCGCCCGCGTGTCTCCTCCATAAACCGCCGCGCAAATGCGGGCATCTGATCCAAATTGGCATATAGAGGTTCGACCCCTTGCTCCGGTATCGAGGTGTAGGTCAGGTAAGGAATTGCAAACCCTAGAGAGGGATCGCGGGTGAGGGCCTCTACCAGAGCATCCAACCATCCATAAGGGAAAATTAGGTCATTGTTGAGAAAACCAATGATGTCCCCACCGCAATAAGAAAGTCCAACATTGACGCCGATGGGAATCCCCATATTCTCGGGGAGACGAAGGTACTGCGTCGTCCAGTGCCGCATCGGCCCCGATTCCCCAAATTGGGGGCCGTGGACTATCGTTTCATCGGTCGAACCATTGTCAACTAAGATGATTTCCAGGCTTTCACGCTGGATGGCGGGCGTCAACGATGCGCATAAGGAATCCAACGCCATTTGTGTTACGGGCCAATTATTGTAACAGAGCATGATAAGGCTAATCTTCATGTTCGGCTCCTCTCTGACCATGGTTCAACCTTTCCATCCCGCGCATCATAAACCCCCTTCACCATTCATCCCGGGATATGAGTCAACCAGTGCCACAGCATGGCGGCAACTCGACCAATGGAACCATTGGAACCCACATCCACGGGATCGGCCTGACTTTTTCCAGGTTCGGACGCATCGGGACGGAAGACCTCATCTCGTCCCCGCGTAACACCGGACACCACCGATCTCTTGAACCATTCCAAAGCCTCCAAGTGATCCCCGACGATGAGTTCCGCCATCACGTCGCGACCCTCGTGAATTCCATGCCAGGGATGGATTTTGTTTGTCGTCACCACATCGACACTATGCGCTTTACTGATTCGAACTGGTGCCATCAAAAGCTTGGCGTATGCTTTGGGTGGGACTGTTAAATCCTCTGGCTTGATATAGCGAAAAACATTTCGGCTTAACGCATGAGGCACAGCCGTCAACGAAGCCGTTTGCAAGCCATGCCGGTTCAGACAGACGTTGAGCCAGATTTTTTGAATCGACACGGGATCCCAAGGGTATCGACTGACGATGAGATCAATGTCGTTGAGTGCCACGTCATAGCCGGATTCGATAGCCCCCACAAAAGGCTCTAGGTCGGCCACTCGGATCACGATATCCGCGTCGAGAAAGAGTAAAATCCTGCCGGACGCAATGCTCGCGCCCACCGAGCGACCGACGTCGTGGCCCAGCCGTTCGGAAAATTCCACCAACCGGTGGCCACGGTTCCTGACGATCTCTGCCGTGCCATCATGGCTCCCATTGACAATCACGATAATTTCCCGGGGCTGAAGTTTTTCCACTTCAGTGAGGATAGAACCAATCGTAGCTTCTTCCCCAGAGGCCGGAATAATGACGCTGAGATCACGGGAAGCAACCGTTAGGGTCATGGTTGAGGCCTCCCCGGAATGGCGAATCGCCACGGGTCACGCTGTCTATCAAAATCCGTGAATCCACCTCGCGGTCCCCTTTTTTGTAACAATTCATCTATCGCGTCCAGATAACTGGCGATTAGCGCACTGTGGTCTTGGGCGCCATCCGACCGTGGATCTTCGGCCCGATAGAAGGTGTCGGCCCGCCGCCCATCGAGGACCGCTTGCACCAAAAACCTGGGCGGCACCTCCAAGGCGTCGATATCGACGGTGCGGAATAGATCCCGATGTAATCCATGGGGAAATCGCAGTAAAGATGATGCGGCGAGATGCGGTTGAGCCAGCATCGCGTTAAGAGCCATGGCCGCCATGTCAGGGGCATTGTCCACTTCTCGACCCTTGGGGCGATGTAATCTTAGCGAGATGGGCGTGTTTTCGGTTAACATCGCCGTCATATTGGAAAGTTCCCACGGATGAAAAAAACTCTCGGTATCCGAATAGAGCAGATATTCTCCGGTGGCGCTTCGAGTTCCCATGATCCGATCCGCCTGGCCCACCGCTCCCGCGGGACACTCGACCGGAATTAGGGTGGGATAAAAGTCGGTGGCCATCACCTCATCATCTAACCGCGGTGTAACATAGATAACTTCTGCATCCAGATGCGCGACGAGCCCGAGGAGAGTCTTTACGCTCATGTCGCCACCTTGCCGATTCAAGACAATAATCGAGATGTTTGCCATGTCTACTGCCCTTCTTTCCGTCAATCATACGAAGCGTAGTGGTACATCGCGCCGTTCAGCACCCAGGGCGATCTTACGAACCTCCATGAATGCCGAACATGCCTTTCAATCGCCATGCGTAAGATCCAAAAACCGCGGCGTCTCGCGGGTGATATATTCCCGATCGATATTCGCATGTTCAGTCACCATGACCGCAAGATCGACCTCATGGAGAAGGTCATCGGAGAGACTCACAGAATGGCAAAATTCCCCATTAATGTCGACACTACTCACATACGGATCGTGGTAAACCACCCGGATCCCACACCGTACGAGCCGTTCCATGATGACCAACGCCGGGGCATTTCTTACGTCTGCCACATTGGGCTTATAGGCCACCCCAATCAACAGCACGAGAGCCTCGGATGCCGGACGCGTCGATTGCTGTAAGACGTACTGAATTTGTTGCACCGCATAGAAGGGCTGCCAATCATTGGTGTCTAGGGCTCGCTCTAACAAATGCAACGGGGAGCGAGCCCTTCGCGCCCTCCACGTCAGGTACCGTGGATCCACCGGGATACACTCCCCGCCAACCCCAGGTCCTGGCCAAAATGCCATGAATCCAAAAGGTTTGGTGGCAGCCGCGCGAATCACTTCATCCACATCCAGTCCGGCCTCGTCACAAAATCGCATCAGTTCGTTTACCCAAGCGATATTGATATTACGAAACGAGTTTTCTAGTAACTTCGCCGTTTCGGCAGCTTCTGGGGATGACACGGGGTAGCATTGCGGCACTACGTGCTCATACAACGCGAGGATTCGGTCGGTGCAGGTCGCTGTAACCCCCCCAACGATCCGTGGGGTGTTTTCAAGCCGATAGGTGGCATTGCCTGGGTCGATCCGTTCGGGCACAAATCCCAAACAAAAGTCCTGGCCGACCTGGCCCAACCGCTGCTCTAGCAGCGGTAAGAAAATATCACGAGTCGTCCCCGGATAGCTCGTGCTTTCCAGCACCACGGTGACACCGGGCTGCACGTGCTGAGCCACCATTCTCGCAGCCGCTTGCAATGCAGAGAGGTCGGGAGTACCGCCCGGATCGAGGGGTGTCGGCACGCAAATGATGAACGCCCCACAATGGTCGAGGCGACTGACATCGGTCGTGGGCTCGAACGACCCCACTTTCAGTGCCTCTAGGAGTTCGTCAGCCGTCGCGGTGACCACTTCGGGGTCTCCGTTTTGCAGAGCCGCCACATGCGCTGGGTTGGTGTCATAGCCAATCACGTGAAAACCTCTTCGAGCGAACGCTAAGGCAACCGGCAAACCCACATACCCGACTCCTACTAACCCGATTGATTCCTCAGGGCCTTCGTGACTCTTCGGTGATGATGTCTCTGTCCCACTCATTAGACGTTAACCTCCCATTTAAAAAGATTGAGAATAGTGTTCATGACCGGGTTGGAGGCAGGTCATTCGCCTTGCGACTGATAGCGGGGGGGAAATATGGAGGATTCCACGACGCCCGATACAGGGTAATGGACCGCACTTCGGAATCGATTTTCCCGACTGACCAGCGCAGCACCCGTAGGCTGGTCTGCACCGAAAGAACCCGGGTAAATTCGCTGTCGGGAATGGAATATGCGGTAGGCAAACTGAGACGCAGGTCTCCCCATACGGCTGGGTCTAAATTGATCTGACTCTCTTTAAGGGGAAACGCGAACAGATCTTGCAGCGGATAGCGGAGTTGCCCCGGATTCAGTCGGTCTTCGTCGTTCACGGCGTTGATTAGAGGGATTTTTAGCTCGGGCGCTATTTTGGTTTCTCGCGGCTTATGCGAACCGCACACCCGTCTCCATAATCCGACGACGAAGTGAACGAGATTTTGGATCATGATTGCACCTCCGATACGGTTTTACCCAATACGTGTTCGTAGATCGCCATGGTACGCGACAGCATCCGCTCCAAGGACCATGCCTCTTTCGCCCAAAGGGCAGCCTGTTGGCCGAGCTTGAGCCGTAAACCGGATGAGCCAATGAGCTGCAACAGTGCCCGGGCAAGTTCCTGCGCCTCTCCCGGCGCCACCAAAATGCCCGTTTTACCGGATTCGATCATTTCCGGAATTCCTCCGACGCGCGATGCGACGATAGGCTTTCCTAGGATCTGAGCTTCCATAATGCTAAACGGAAGGGCATCCTGAACGGAGGGCAACACCACGATGTCGGCCTTGCGCATCAATGCGGCCACATCTTCACGAGCACCTAAGAATCGCACCACGTGCTCTAATCCTTCATGTGCCACCAATCGTTTGAGCTCCTCGGTATACCCCCCATCGCCCGCCAACCACACGACGACAGGATGCTGCGCCACAATTTGCGGAAGGGCTTCCAACAAATATTGATGACCCTTAACCGGAACGAGCCGCGCGGGACATAAAATGGTGAGACTGCGGATATCTTGGTTGGGCAGGGGGTCCGTGCGCTTACGTGATTGGATCTCAAGATAATCCGCATCCAATCCATACGGAACGTGGTCTAAATGATCGGCAGGCACTCCAAAACCAGCCACCACTTGGTCCGCCACCCAACGACTCGGTACAATTGTCCGGTCGGCCGACGTAAATCCGAAATATTCTTCGGCGGCGGCGTAAGCAAATGGCAACGAGTCTCGACTTGTAATCTGACCGGATAACAGATGTTCCGAAGCCAAGACCCCATGAATGGTGGCCACGTGCCGAGCATGGGCGGGTTTCACTCGCGCGATGGCCCGTGTAGACACAATGTCATGGGTATGAATCAGGTCATAATTGTTCACTCCGAGTAACGCCGCACTAATTTCGTAGGTGTAGCGCTCGATTTCGCGCCAGCGAATCCACGGATCCACCATAGGCAGTTCGGTTTGATAAAATCCGAGTACTTGCTCATACACATAGTCCTTCACTTTGGCTTTCTCGACAAAGCGACCGGTAGACATCATCCAGATTTTTTGCATATCGGGGTGATGGGCCATAATATCCACGTGATGACCTTGACTTTCCAGGTACCGTGACAGTTGGGTCATGTAGTTGTACACGCCACCGACGTGGGGAAGATACCAATAAGTTGCCAACAGAATTTTCACGGTCTCAGATCCCCCGCTTTCTCTCTCATGGAGGCCACGACGCGGATAATGGTGTCGTTCAGGGTGTACCGAGGTGTATACCCTAAGGCCTGTAGTTTGGCGGTGCTGGGTCTGCGTCTTGTGGGTTCCTCAAACCCTGTGCCAAACACCTTGTCATAGGCAACGTGTTGGATCGTCGATCTTGACTGAGTTTTGTGGATAATACGGTGGGCGAGGTCGTTAATGCTGACTTCTTCTTGACCCCCAATGTTGTAGACGGCACCCCATTCCCCGCGCTCCCAGACTGTCATGACCGCACTCACCACATCCTCAATATCTGCGAAGGTGCGAGTCTGGGTGCCATCGCCATAAACTGGCAGGCGTTCCCCCCGAAGTGCACGTGTAACGAAGCGAGGCACAACCATTCCATAGGCTCCGGATTGACCCGGGCCGATGACATTGAAGAACCTACCAATTTTCACGGAGGCAGACCATTCTTGAACGGCCGCCAAAGCCAACTGTTCCTCAGCCAACTTGGCATAAGAATAAGTCCAAGAGGCAATATGGGTGTTGCCGATCACTACGTCATCGGTTTCGACCACCGGTGTCGATTGCGATAACTTCCCATAAATAGCGGATGATGAGGCGATAAAAACCGGAATATCACGACGGCGTGCCACGGTCAGGAGATTGTAGGTACCTAAGATATTGGTCGTCACACTATCCCATCGGTGCTTCATGGCGTAGGGTACGCCCACCACGGCCGCCAAATGAAAAATGGCGTCCGCGTTGTTCACCGATTTCTCGACTGTCGCGAAACTGCGCACATCGCCGTCAATCACCTCAACCTCTATGGACGCCAATCTTCCTCGTTGTCCTGTGCTAAGATCGTCCAAAACAGTGACGGTATGACCCTCTTCGACAAGACGCGCCGCGATATTCGATCCGATGAATCCGGCGCCGCCTGTGATCACCACGTGCATGGTTTGCATCCTCCTTCCGGATGGACCCATGTTATGCGACACCGTCTTGTTGTGTTCCACAATAATCCAGGCGAGGCAAATCTAGGGAGTTCCTCAACACAATCATCACCACGAGGCAGACAGCTGGGGGCACGACCGCTACCCGCGACTCATCTCATCTATTGGATGGTTAGCGACCGGATATCGGCGGCCACGCCATCCGATAACGCTCAAAGGTTGCGGCGTGGATTTCAACAAGATCTGATCCTGACCACCCCTCTGACCCCTCTGTCACGATCAGCCCATAGGTTCCCGGTGGAATATGGTCGAATACAAAGACTCCGTGACTATCCACGGCCCGTGATTGCACCAAAATCCCCGAGGCGTCCGTGAGATGCGCGGTGATGGCTCTACCTGACAGATCCCCGTGGCTAACCAACTCTCCGGTTAATGTCCCCTCGGCATCTTGTGGTCTCCGCACGCCGACCCATCGCCGCATGATCGGACCCAGAAGTTCGATATCAGGAAGTTCCGCTGGATTATCCCGGTTCTGCTGTTTCTGCATAGCCTCTTGGTACACCCCGATGGTGTCGCACACCATTTTAGGCAAAGCCCATCGTTGGGCAGCTCGCTCTTGACCCTGTGTTCCAAGCCTTAGTCGTTGACGCGGGGAGTCGAGCAATTGACACAACGTTTCAGCTAACTGTGCCGCATTCCGAGGATCTACAAGAAAACCATTAACACCGGATGTAATCATTTCAGGAATGCCTCCAACTCGGGACGCCACAACTGGTTTACCGGCCCATTGGGCTTCGATGACCGCGAAGGGAAATGTATCATGCAACGTCGGCAACACGACTAAATCGGCACGACTCAACAATTGTTGCACATCATCTCGAGCGCCTAGAAACTCGACCGCTGCCTCTAAACCATAGGCGTGAGTATGTTCTCGTAGGGACTGCCAGAGGATCCCATCGCCGATGAACCAGCACCGAAATGGATAGCCACGGCGGTTCACTAGAGCGAGCGCTTCCAAGAGATAGATGTGTCCCTTGATGGGGACTAAACGTGCCGGACAAGCTATTATCGGCATCTCGAGGGGAGCCTTAGGTGTGGCGTTTATGGCGGGGTTAAAAAGACCATAGGGAATCACATAAGAGGGGGTCAAAGATGGGGGAACGGTATCAAATCCGTTACGCACCCAGGTACAGGGAAAAATCGCCGCGTCAGCGCGCCTTGCACTCAATAATTCTTCGCGACGAATGTAGTCGAGCTCCATCGGATGCTTAGATGGGTCACTCACCCTCCATTCGATGGCTTTAACATTATGATACGTCACCACCACCGGGATCCGCCTGATGGCACAGCGTTCCAACGCTCGTGCAGCCAAAGGATCTTGGGCATGGATGACGTCATATGCCAGAAGGGGAAATTCTCGGAGTGCCGTCTCGAAAACCAGGCGTGCAGTTTCACGCCACCGCATCCACTGCGATGCCTCGGGGAAATATCGATCGAAAAATTTGTTCACGACGGGCTCCACGCGTCGTGCTATCGAGTGTTTGTCAATCCGCATCCCGCTGGAGTGGTAAATCGCGTTTAAGTCCGTGGAATGAGCAATAAACGAGACCTCATGGCCGAGTCTGGTGAGTTCGTCCATGAGCCCCCGCATATACGTGGAAACTCCGCCCACACGTGGATACGCTAGGTGGGTTACGATAAGAATTTTCATAATCGCGTCCTCGAATTCGGCGTAGACGTCGTCCTCTACTATGCTATGCCGGCGATCCGCTTGAGGACTACAAATCTCCCATGCACCCTGAGCTATAACGACGCATAGGATGTCGCGGGCAGAAAATTTTTCCAAACCAGGAGGTTCACGGTGAAAGCACTCATTCTATCTGGAGGAACCGGCACGCGATTACGCCCTCTGACGCACACTGGTGCCAAGCAGTTAATGCCGATCGCCAACAAGCCCGTTTTGTACTACGCCTTGGAAACCCTTCGGGATGCCGGTATCCAAGAGGTGGGCATCGTCGTCGGCCATACCCACAAAGAGATCCGATCCGCAGTGGAGGATGGCCAACGCTGGGGTCTGCACGTCACCTACATTGTTCAGGATGCCCCGCGAGGTTTAGCCGACGCCGTGCGCATTGCGGAGACTTTCATTGGACATGAGCCGTTTTTAGTGTATTTAGGGGATAATCTCATCCGAGAGCCGCTCCGCGAGGTGGTATTGCAGTTCGCCTCTATGGGTAGTAATGCACTCATTTTACTGAGTTCCGTCCCCCGTCCTGAACAATTTGGCGTGGCAGAACTGGTCGACGGACAGGTTGTTCGCTTAATTGAGAAACCCACCGTAACCGACAGCAATTTAGCACTTGTAGGGGTCTACGTATTCGATCACACCATCTTTGAAGCCGTAAAATCCATAGGCTTATCTTGGCGCCGAGAATATGAAATCACCGATGCGATCCAATATCTGGTAGACCATCAGTATCGAGTATCGGCCCATGTCCTCACCGGCTGGTGGAAAGACACCGGAACCCCACACGACGTAGTCGAAGCCAACCGCCTGATTCTCGATTCGCTCGAATCTTCGATAACAGGATTGGTAGACGCAGACTCTAGCCTATCAGGGTCCGTAGTCCTGGAGCCAGGCGCCCAAGTCATTCGCAGTGTGGTTCGGGGGCCTGCAATTATCGGGCGCCATGCCGTGATCCGCGACGCTTATGTGGGGCCTTTTACGGCCCTCGGCAACACTGTCCAAATTATAGGGAGCGAGATCGAAAACAGTGTGGTATTGGCAGGAACCCGCATTGAAAATGTTCCGGTCCGCATTGATGGAAGTTTGATTGGTCAGGATGTTCTTCTCCTATACAACAGGGACTATCGCCCCCATGCGTGGAGTTTCGTCTTAGGCGATCATAGCCGAGCAGATTTCCGATAACCGAGAATCAAGAACCAGTTAAGCCATGGGCTAAAAAAGGAAATCCACCTCTCTTTACGATGCTCGTGCACGTCATGAGGGACTTGGCCTAGGGGACAAACACCACCTTAACCACGCCATCCCGTCGCGCCGCAAATTTTTTGTAAGCCTCCGGAGCCTCATGGAGGCTGGCATGATTCGTCACAATCTTTCCTGGATGGGCCCCTTTCGTTAAAATAAGGTCTCGTAGCATCCGGTTGTATCGGCGATCCGGGGTCCGCCCCAACCCCAGTGCAATGCCTTTACTGAATAGCAACCCCCAGGGTACCGTCAACCGCCCATCCGCGAACCCTCCCACCGGAGAAGGACTGTGATCCTTCTTCGGATACACCCCAATAATGCCGAGGCTCCCTCCAGGATTTACCACACGAGCCAAATCCGTAATGACCTGACTTGGATTCTCCCGTGACGGATGGATCCGGTCCAATGCCTGAAACCCCACCGCATCAATGCCACAATCAACCCCCGGTAATGCCGTTTCTCCGGGAGGAAGCCCGCTATCCCGACGGTAGGCTAGAATCTGGTCGACGGGGTCCCCATCCTGAAAATTTACCGGGATGGCCCCTAAGGTCTGGGACAGGTGCAATCGTTCCGGTACATTATCTACCACAAACACCAGGCTCGCACCCCGCAGTAACGCACTATAAGCCGACAATAGACCAATCGGCCCTGCTCCGAATACCGCCACCGTCGATCCCGCCTGAACCCGGGCGAGGTCGGTCGCATGCCACCCGCTCACAAAGCCGTCCGCGAGCATCACGAAGTCATCTTCCCAATGGTCGCCGGGCTTTCCGGGCACTGGCATGCAGTTGGCATCTGCGAAGGGCACCCGCAAGAATTCCGCTTGCCCGCCTGGATAATTGCCCTTATTTGTATACCCAAAGGCGGCTCCCACCCGTCCTGGGCGCATCGTAAGGCATTGTGCCGTCCGTTCCCGCGCACAATTTACACACACTCCACAGTACACATGGGCTGGCACTACCACACGCATTCCGGACTTAATCAGGCGTACTGATGACCCGACCTCTTGGACAACCCCTAACACTTCGTGGCCGAATACCATACCAATCTCGGGGGGAATGCGCCCTTCATACATGTGTAAATCGCTGCCACAAAGGGCACTAGAAGTCACCCTCACGATGGCGTCCAGCGGGTCTTGAATGATAGGTTGGCTGAGATTCTCGACTGAGACCTGCCCAGGGCCTTGGTAAGTTACTGCCTTCATTGTGCATCTCCCGTTCTGTTCGTGTAGGACCATGATCGGATGGTGTGGGCCCCCGACTTTGTATTCCACCATTTAAATTTTTCATGCTTACACGGTGAATGACCCTCAATCTCTGTCCATCGGTTCTAGCGCCATGCTATAATGGCGCTCATGATATCTTGCGGTTCCGACCAGGAAGGCGATGCGCTCTGAAGCACGTGGTGAACGAGATCTGGATCCATCTCCGACCCAACCCTTGGCGTATTATCATCGGGAACCATGGCTCCCCAGAACCGCTTCTCGTCCTTCCTTTAGCCCTCCTAGCCGTCGCCCCCGCGGGTCGTGTTACCGTAAAGCACCGCATTGCTTGGGATTTTATTGGCGAGTCGCTGCGTCCTAGATCCCGTATCATTCCCCCATCTGAACCGCTGGATGATATTCAGCATTTGGTGTTGCGCACCACAGACCCTCATACCGATGTCATATTCCAGGTGAGCCGACCGGAGCGCTGGCAACTGCATCTTCATGTGACCACCACCAACCCCGCGATGAACCGCATTGACCTTGGATTCCACGCAGACCCGGACGACCACTGGCTCGGTTTTGGCGAACATGGCCACCCCATTCGTCCCCCTGCGTCCTTTGATTCATGGGTCGAAGAAGGTCCTGTCGGTCTGGGTCGTTGGTCCCGATGGCTAAAGTTTACCGGTCGGGTGCCGTTCCCCAAGGGTCCCTACACGTCGTACGCGAGCCTTCCCCTGTGGCTCTCGTCCAAAGGGTATAGCGCCTGGTTCGAGAATCGCGAATTGTTGCGATGGACCCTTATCCCCCGACAACGCCAGGTCACGGCGTGGGCCCCCGAGATTCACCTGAACTTGGTCGTGGGAGCACAGCCACTCACCGTTCTCACCCGCCAATTTACGGTGATGGGGACCCCTCCGACACCCCCTCCGTGGGTTTTTGGTCCGTGGAACGATAGTGTCCGCGGCCAAGACCGCGCGGTCGCTTTGGTAGAGATGCTGCGATCCCGTCGCATCCCGTCAAACGCCGTTTGGATCGAAGATTGGATGGGTTCCTGGGAGAATACCCAACGCTTTTGGATGCGACCCTTGTCGCATCAGGTGGACCCAACGCTCTACCCGGACCTCCGAAGCCTGTCGGAGCGTTTGCACCGGTCGGGCTTTCGCCTGCTCGGTTACTTTTGCCCCGAGATCACAGAGGGTAGTGAACTCTACCAAGAAGCTCTCGAGAACCATCTGCTGGTACGCATGTCAGACGGCACTCCGGCCCGCATTGATGTGCTGGGTATCCAACATGGAGAGCTGGATTTGACCCATCCCGATGCCACCCGGTGGTTCGCCACGCGTTGCCTCCAACCAGCTGAAGCGTTAGGCTTTGATGGATGGATGGCGGATTTCGGAGAATACCTTCCACCTCAAGCCCGCTTATCCGACGGCAGTACCGGATGGTCTCGCCACAACGAGTGGCCTCTTTTGTGGCAAAAGCTACATCGAGAGTTCTGGGACGCCACCCGACCGGATCACGATTACACCTTCTTCGTACGCTCCGCGAGCCTCGGCAGTCATTGCGTAGCACCAGTGCTGTGGGGCGGTGATTCTGACACCGACTTTGAGTTTGCGGACGGCCTTCCCACCGTAGTCCCACAAGTCCTCTCGGCACAATTGGCAGGGTTCTTCTACTGGTCGACGGACATCGCGGGATACATGACATTTGGAGTCACCAGACCCGCAACCAAACCGCTTTTTTGTCGCTGGGTCGAACTCGGCGCCTTGCTCCCCGTGATGCGGACTCATCACGGTACTGCGCGCCCCCGTAATTGGACCTTGCTCGGTGACGAAGAGACGACTGCGATCTACACCCGATACGCGCGACTTCATACTGCGCTGTACCCATTCTGGCACCATCTTTCACGTCAAGGAGGCCAGCCCTTAATTCGAGCGCTGGCACTGGAGTTCCCGGACGACGCTCTGGCATGGACGCTCGATCAACAATTCTTGATTGGGCGGACTCTCTTGGTCGCCCCGGTGGTAAAAAAATCGGGACGCCGGCATCGGGTCTATATCCCGTCGGGATCCTGGCGATACTGGTGGAGCTCGCGCGTGGATATTGGCCCAGCCTGGATTCAGTTAGACGTACCCCTCGACCAGATCCCGATATGGATCCGCCAAGGACAGGCTCTTCCCCTATTGGAAGGAGCCGCCTTGACGGATCGTCCAGAAGGCATTGTGGATAGCCTAGCACGCATCTCCGATGGGCCCGGAGTCGGTCTGGACCAAGCTCTGATGGCGATCACCGTCTATGGCTGGGGGGTGCTTGAGAACGACCAGACTTACCAGCTCCCAGGTCGCGGCTCCTTGACTCTTCATCGTAAAGAGGCTACGAAGAAATCTTTAGAATCCTGGGGTCGAGCAAAATACCATGACCATTTGCCCTATGGATTTAGCGACGGTGGTAGACTGTGGCTAGGACCGGGGGAAAGCGTCGATCTACAAACTGGTTATGGCGATTTCGTTTTGACGACAAGTGAAGACTGCCCGGCTCGGCATTACATTCTACGTTGGCAATGAGGAGCTTTCTTATGAGGACACGATTACCTCACCCACATTGGTACGCATTAGGGAACTTAGGGTCCAACATCTTTAGTCAAGCTTTTGCCACCTTTGCACTTTTCTTCTATATTGATCATTTGCGCGGACCCATCGGGGCCATCACCGTGGTCATGGCAATCCAAAGTGTGTGGCACGCCGTGCTCAACCCAATTCTGGGCCAACTTTCTGACCGTACTCGGTCCACACGCGGTCGCCGGGTTCCCTACATTGCGGGATTGGCCGTCCCCCTTGGTGTGGTCTTCGCCCTATTTTGGCACCCATTGGTGGAGCACTCCGAATTGGCGCTGTATTTCCTGGTATTGGTGGTCTTATTTGATACCCTTTATTTAGCCGTAGTCCTAAACTGGACCAGTCTCTTTCCGGAAATGTTTCGTACCATTGCGGAAAGAACCCGTGCCCAATCTTCGCGACAAGCAATCGGGATCGTGGCCCTCATGATCGGCGTGGCCGCCCCTCCTCTTATCTATGGCCATTGGGGATGGACCACAATGGGCGTCCTCCTGGCCAGCATTGGTACTCTCGGCTTCCTTTTGTCCCTCCGGGGTTCTATCGAGACGCCGCGCATCACTTCCGTCCCGGTGCGCCCCTGGCAACTGTCCGAGCCCTGGCAGCTCTTTCGGTCGGCGGCGGGATTCCGGCGCTATTTAGCCACCAATTTTCTGGTTCAGCTGACTTTAGGCCTGATTCCTGCAGTGCTTCCGTTTTACGCGAAATACGTCCTGCATATCCACCATGGTTTATTAAGCTTGGTGTTGGCGAGCATCTTCGTTGTGGCCCTGGCCACCGTAGTGCCCTGGACAGGTTGGATTCGACGTCACGGCTCGCATCGGGCCATTCGCTGGGCCATCGGATGCCTCGCCGTTGGTGTTATGCCATTTATTTGGGCCCAGAGCCTCACTTGGGTGTTTGCCGGCACCATCATGATCGGCATTGGTTTAGCGGGATTTCTGTCACTGGCCGATGTGTTGCTTGCCGAGGTCATCGATCTCGACGCCGCGCAAACCCAGATGCGTCGCGAAGGACTCTTTTATGGCATCAATGGCTTTGTGTTGCGCCTTGGCGTCTCCATCCAAGCCCTTTTGCTCTATCTGGTTCTCCATTTTTCGGGATACCAGGCCAACCCCCGAGGTATTGCGCCACCGTTGGTTTCCATCGGGTTTCGGACCTTGGTCGGCGTCATTCCGCTTGTCCTCTTATGTTGTGCCTGGTGGATTATTCGCCACTTCGATGTACCCCAGAGTCCCGCTGCTCGAGACCTGAGTGAGGAGCTCGCCTAATCCGGATCCCAGCGCATGGTCACAAACGGATACTGTGCCCCGTTCGTGTCGACCCACCGATTTCCTGTGACGTGAAATCCGGCCCGGCGGTATACCGTAATGGCCCGCACATTAAATTCCGCCACCATGAGGTCAACCGACTGCCTTCCCCACTGTCCTTCGATAAATTGTAGAGCACGTTTTACAAAGTATAGTCCGACCCCGATCCCGGTCAACTCCGGACGCATCCCAAGCCCTAGACCAATCCGCCCGTTGGTCCACTGGAATTCGAGAAACCCCAAAATGTTCACGTCCCGAGCTGAGACCACCCAATAACTCACCCCTTCGGGTGGGTCCAATAGCTCTCTTAGGTCTTCGGGATCCTTATCCCCATTGTAAAAATCATAAGGTGGGGGATAGCGCCACTCGGCGATCATCCGAGCCTGGTCACGACTCATGGTGCTCACGTGCCAGTTCTGCCAATCTATCTCAGGCCCTTCACCGAGTCCTAACCATGCGTCCATAACACAACCGTCCCTTGGCTCATTTTCGCGATACTGTGAAAGGTTTTGCCGCGCCGGAAAACCGTTCCAGATCTCTTGTCAGGTCCTCTGAGTTCTGATACAAAGTTCTTGGACCTCATCCCTATTATGTTACACCCGAGGATTTCCAGAAAGAGGCTCACTTCATGGGACGCACACTCATCATTGGAGGCACCCGATTCATGGGATACCAGCTCGTCTGGCGCCTATTGGCGACCGGTGAAAAGGTAACCATCCTGAACCGAGGACATCACCCAGACCCATTTTCCAATCGGGTGGAGCGTCTTGGGGCCGACCGCACCTCGGTCGACTTTGCTACAGTGCTAAAAGGCCGTGATTTTGATACCGTCGTGGACTTTGCCGCGTATACTGCCGTCGATGCCCAAGGCGCGGTGGAGGTGCTCCGAGATCGGACGGGGCATTATATCTTCATCAGTTCGGGAGCCGTCTATATGGTTCAGGAAGGCGCGTCCATCCCATGCACCCATCCCTGGTCAGAATCCGACTATGTTAATGCGGTGACTAACCCCCCCGCCCTAGCGGATGATATACCTAGTTGGCGCTATGGCATAGGCAAACGCGAAGCCGAAACCATTCTAAGAGAGGCCTGGGCCAGCTACGGCTTCCCCATCACCTGCCTTCGGTTACCGGTCGTTAACGGCGAACGAGATCCCGAACGTCGCCTCGAAGGTTATCTCTGGCGCATTCTAGATGGGGGTCCGGTACTGCTGCCCGATGCAGGAACCAACCAGATTCGACAAGTGTACAGTGGTGATGTGGCCAAGGCGATTGTCGGGATGCGAGGTCTCAAAAGCACCTTTGGAGAAGCCTTTAATCTATCCCAAGACGAAGAGCCTACTCTTGCCGAGTTGGTGCAACTCATGTCGGACCTACTGGGTGCACCGCTCCGCGTCCAAAACATCACAGACGCCTCCCTCATCCACGCTGGCCTGTTACCCCGACGCGTCTCGCCGTTTAGCGGGAAATGGTCATCCCGACTCAATCCGACACGAGCTAAGGAGTTATTGGGCTTTCGCCATGAGCCATTGGCCCAATATCTCGACAAAATTATCTCGACCTGGCTGAGTTATCCTCCGACCACGCCCCCCGACGGCTATCGCGACCGAGAGCAGGAAATTGCCCTCGCCATGAATCAGGGCAATTTATCAGATGCCCCGTAAAACTCCATCGTTCAGGACCGAGATATCAGGCGTTGACCCCGTAGGGGTCAACCCGGGGTTTCCTGTTCCCTGATGTATTCCCGACTGATGGAGAGGGGAGCTCCACCAGCCGAACCGGCAAAATAACTCGGCGACCAGAGGCTGCCGCCCTCAAGCGCTCGCTCAATGCTTAGATAGAGCACCTTACGGATCGCCGCCCTTGAGGCTATTCACCCGTCGAGAAATGGCCACCTTCGGCGGGTAGTTGATCAGCCAATGCACAAGACCCCCTCGTCGTCGAATTCCTCCAAGGTCGCTTTGAACTCCTGGCACACGTCGCTGCACTCACAAACGATGCAAGCTCTCATCGAGTGCGCACGAAACGCACCCCAAGCACCGTACATCGCGCTCGGTTCCTTCAGACTGTGCGCTTAGCGTCCAGGGCCCCATCTTACGGCCCCGACCGCTAAATGCATGATGGTAATCATGACAACCCGGGCAAAGGGGTACCCACAGTACTCGGGCTGGATTCGCCATCAAGCGCTGTGATCCGGAACGCGATGATCACCCTGGCCTTCACAGGGTTCTTGGAAAGAATTAGAGACGCCACCACACGCGGAATGCGTCGCAACCGTGAAGATACCGGCCCGCGGTCGATGCGCCAACCGTCTGAACCCGGTCTCACGAGGATGTCATGTCAACACTGCTCTTAGATTCCGGGTGCCTCAAAATTAGGCACCCGGAGGTGATAACCAGTGCGCCAGGTCCTAAACCAATAATCTTATCGCAAGACTGTCGGTCTTATGCGAAACCAATCAGCCCTGTGCTGGCCACCCATTCTTTGGTAGGAGAACACTCCCCACTATCTCAAAAGCCCCTGAATGAGTGCAACGTCCTTATCGCCGTTCTTGGGTCATTCGTTGAAGCAGAATGGCGATGGCGGCATCAGCCTCGGCTGCTTCGAAACCACTCAATCTGTGAGACCGGGCTCGAATACCAACCGCGTCAACACCCCATCCAAGTAATCGACCCGTGGGCGTGGATCATCCGCTACAAAACGCATCACGGCCTCATGAGTGGCCTCGACAGACACGAGGCGACGCAGTTCCGGGGTTTCGCCATGGGATTCTAGATGCTCGACAAAGACCTGATACTGTGACTCCAAGGTTCGAAGATCCATCGCCAACTGCGCCTCATACAACACCACTACAAAGTGATAAGGGCCACCCATTTTGAGCCAACGCGGGGTGAGTTCCGCCGATTCGACTCCGGTTTCCTCGGCCATTTCACGGAGGACCCCCCTCACCATATTAACCTGACCATCTTCTATGTCCGCGTCCGAAATCCCGCCGGCAACACCTTGGATCCGCCCCGCATAAGTGGTTTCAGGTCCCATTTCTCCGAGTACCAGATATTTGTCTTGAGTCCTCAGAATCGCCGCCCCGTAAAGTACTTGGCACGCATATTGAGGGTCAATGAGTCCCCGTAGGGTCGCTAAATAGTGGGCATAATCGGTTCGTGCTAAGAGAAACTCGGTGCGCTCAAGCTCCTGGCGAATTTCTCGAATCGTAAACACCTCGCCCCGAAACCAATTCGGATGCTCGCGGAGTTCGTCCTCCCAAAGCATATCGACGAGCTTCTGTTGGTCGTGAGGGAGCCGGACTGGTACCGCGTCAATCCGAGCCACCACCTGCGATACTATGTCGCTGAATACCACTGGATTCGCTATCTTAACGCACCCCCATTATCAGCGCTTCGTGAAACCACTGCCATACCACGGCGGCATCGTGAAAACCATGAGACCGCAAGACGCCAAGATGCCACCCACTCGATGCCTCGATGTCGGCGTCCATGGTAGAACCAAACCGACGGGATCGTTCTGCCATTAACGGGCCGAGCCGAGGATCCGTGCTGACCGCGTTCCACCACTGATCCCAATCTTCGTACCCCGATGGTCTCGAGGCTCTCATCTTAATCTTCCTAGCGGCATCGACCGATTCAAGCAGCAAGGGTCCGGCGTCGATGCGCATATGGTCCGAATTGAGAAAGTACCCGCCGGGCTTAAGCAGGTGGAAAATATCCTGATAGAGACGACTTAAGGTCTTGAGGTCTAGCCAGTGCAGGGCACTGGCCGTGACTACGGCATCAAAACCAGGGGTAAGCCCCCGATGCCAGTGCGAATCGCGTAGATCCGCGCTCATCCACTCAACCTGAGGGTATTGGGCGTAGAGCCCTTGCCCAATTTGGAGCAACACCGGATCCAGATCCACAGCGACAATCGCGATTTGCGGCCAGCGGTGGATCATCTGCCCCGTAATCGTGCCAAGACCCGCGGCCAGATCTAAGACCCGTCCCCCGGTATTCGGCACCTTTTGCGCTATAAGGTCCATCATGACCTCGAGGCTCATCGCCTTATAGGGACGATAGCCGGTTTGTTGCTGATTCCAACGTGATTCCCAGTCTCGCCAAGTTGGCATCCTCTGGCCTCCTCAAGACTCATGCTTACGGCACCAGTCGCTTGACATCGCGAGGCAACAAGGTCGCCTCGCGTATATTGGTAAATCCCATCAGCCTGGCTACTAGGCGTTCGAGCCCGATCGCAAACCCTCCGTGCGGAGGCATCCCATATTTAAATGCCATCAGATACCCCTCGTAGGATTCGGGCTCAAGACCCCGACTCGCCAATGCCGCCACGTAGTCCTGGTAGAGATGGAGTCGTTGGCCTCCGGTCACTAGTTCTTGACCCCGGAATAAGAGGTCAAAGCTTAGCGTAAATTCGGGACGCTTAGGGTCCGGGTAGGTATAGAATGGGCGCTTAGCCATAGGATAGCCTTCGACAAAGAGGAAGTCCGATCCATGGGTGGCTTGTGCCCACTCCCCGAGCCATGCCTCATGAGCCGGAGCCAGATCGGGCTCTTGGCAGAGATCCTGCCCTAATGCCAGCGATAACATCTCCAACGCTTCGGAAAAATGGATCACAGGAATCGATGTCGGTACCTCCGGCCAGGAATCGAGCTCTGGCGCTTCGACGCGCGCACCGATCAGCATAGCGCGAAGCGTCCGGGCCAACACGTCCATGACAGTGTGGTGATCCCGGATAAATCCCAATTCGACATCTAGCGACGTGTACTGGCTTAAATGTCGAGCGGTATCGTGAGGTTCTGCCCGAAACACCGGCCCCACTTCAAATACTCGACCCAACACGCCCACCATCATCTGTTTATAGAATTGCGGACTCTGAGCCAGGTACGCCGGTCGTCCAAAATAGTCGACAGTAAACACGTTGGCGCCGCCTTCGGTGGCGGTGGCCAACAACTTTGGCGTGTGAATTTCTACAAAATCTTCTTGGGACAAAGCCTGGCGGAATTCTTGGACCAGGCGTGCGGTCACCCGCAGCCACTCACGGGATCCGGGATGCCTCAGTGCTAACGGCGCCCAGTCCAATCGCGTCGGCAGTCCGGCCTCTACCCTCGGTCCGGATAGATCGAGAGGCAGCGGATTGGCAGGCTCAGATACGACATCAAATGTCGGCCGGTGAAGCTCAATCCCACCTGGTGCACGGGGCTCGTCGACCACGTCGGCTTCCACATAGACTACGGTCTCGGGCCGGAGTGCTCCAGGGTGGGATTTAATGACCACTTGGACCATGTGGTGTCCGTCGCGGAGTATCACAAAAGTGACGCCGCCGAGCCGGCGGACGGCATGAATCCAACCCGCGGTGCGTACGCGTTGCGCCGTATATTGGGATAACGCACCAATCGGACAGGGCATGTCCGGCAATGGATGGGCATTAATCATGGAAAAGACCTCCAATTATCCTAACCTTGTGCGGGCGGGGTCAGGTCCCGCGGTGCCACCGCACTTTGTTTGCCGGCTGGAGGCGCCGCCAAACCTCAAATTCCGCAGGAAAATAGCGGATTTTGCCACTCCGGAGGATCTTGGTTGTGTCTTATGGGTCACACTCGCACCCCGCGTGACTCGCTGGACCATAAGGTTTCACAACTACTGGTCTCGTTCATCATGACGCATCAATTATACCAAAAACCAAGTAGACCGCCCTCTTTATCGGGCTGAATTGTCATGCGGGCCCTGGCGCATCTCGCGCGTCATACTATAAATGTTATGATCTTGCCATCGACCGGCAATACGCAAATAATACGGAGCATAGCCTTCGTAAAGAAATCCGGTCTTTTCAATAACCCGCAGCGATCCCGCATTATACGGCATCACCGCCGCTTGGACCCGATGTAATTCCAAGACATCAAAGGCTAGGTCTAAAACTAACGCGACTGCGGACGTGGCAATGCCACGCCGATTAGAGGTCTGGCTCACCCAATAGCCGAGCGTAGCGCTTTCCCACGCCCCCCGCACCACGTTACTCAAGGTAATGCGGCCCACCAATTGATTATTCTCGACTAACCGAATCCCGTACCCATAAGCCTGATCTGCCTCCCGTAGCGCCATCATCCGGAGAAGGTTGCTGGTTTGACCAGCTAGGGTGAAAAATTCGTCGTCGACCGTAGGAACCCACGGACCGAGAAACACGCGGTTTGCCTGGTACAATTGTAAAAATTCATCCGCATCCGAATCGACCAAAGGGTTTAGCCGAATCGTCTCGTTACTGGCTTGCGCCTCGTCTTTAGTCCAATTCATAATGTATCCACCGGCTCGGCCGCCCTCCCATTTTGCGATATAGAGCCTGCGCCACCAGATTATCCTTCGCCGTTTCCCACTGGATAGGCCCTAAATTTCGGTCTCGTGCGTACCGCACCACGGCTTGAAAGAGCATTTCACCCACATGCTGACCTCGATAGTTCTCGGCCACGTAGAGGTCGTTCATAACCACGTGACGCCTCAGATCCAAGGTACTCCAAATACAGTAAAGGGTGGTGAATCCAACCAATCCCGCATCGCCGTCTGCCACCAATTGCACGCCGTCTTCAGGGTGCTGAAGCAAGTGGTGTATGAATGCGCCGAGTCGCTCCGGGCCCGGGTCTGGCTGCCGATAAAAGTCCACGATATATCCCACCATCAACGACATTAATGACGGCACATCCCCGGTTTCTGCCGGTCGAATCTGCACTAGATTCCGCCTCGCTTTCGAACTTAGGGTATCGGCGCCAAAAGACGGCGCCGTTCCCTTATTAAGGCCTCTAATTGGTCCATGTCGCGGCGAATTCCCGCCAGGCCTTGCGGGTCGTTGAATGTTCCGTGTTCTTCAATCTGTCGCGCGGTTAAGGCAAGGCTGCGGTCGAGTTCAATCAGGGTCTCCAACAGCACATCATTTTTTCGGATTCGGTTATATACCCGGTCGTTGGTGGGCGCTTCCAAGGACGCGGCTTGGCTCGCTAATTGTGACAGGTGGTCTGCAATCGCCTTGAAGCCTTTCGCCCGGTCTAAAAGCGCTCGATCGACAAACGGGTTTTCCCGGCTTGGTGCCGGGATTTCGGCGCTTGCGGCTTGATAGTAACCCCGCCATACGGCCGCTAACCTCGCCAAGTCGCCGCATAACGTATTACGGATCGCTTGGTCTAAGGCTCGCATTGTCGCTGCACTCGCATAAGGATTGACGTCGTTGGCCTCGGAAAAAAACTTTCCCACGATGACTAAAAGCCCCTCGTGACGTTCCATGCCCTACCGCCGTTCTGGGGCAGCCTGAGGCGGCACCGTGTGGGTATAATCACTAGCATTCACCATCGGATTGGCGCCTTGAATCGTAAATCCCGTACCGCTAATCATATTGGGCGCCGTAATGAGGCCCCGCTCTGCCATCAACATGGCAATATAGTAACGGATCGCCGTCTCTTCGTTCAGGCCGAAGGCTCGCAACGAGATAAGTTTTTTCATGAGCTCATCCGCGGGCGCCACCAACACCTTGACGTTGTTCAACGTAATCCCGTAGGTATTGAGAAACTCTTGCAAATGCGCTGTGACCAGATCGGTAATGTCGTGAATTTTTTCGTTGATCTGCTCGAGCGGGGTAACCTGGCAAATTTGATTAATGGATTGTTCCAACACCGGGGCCGCATAGGTGTTGACTTCCGGCGTTTTGATGTAATGACCTTGATACGGCATGTGCTGCACCAACTTTAGTGCATCGTCTTTAGAGTCGACGTGAATATAATAGTCGACTTGGTAGCGCAGCTGAGCCATTTCCCGCGACAGCGCCTGGCCCTCGGCCCGAATTACCAGCTTGGCCCTGTTGACGTAAATAGCTTCATACTGCCATGGTGACTGTCCTCCGTAAAACGCTTGTTGGATGGCCCCCACCAAAATTTTCTGCGGCGTGTCTACTGAGTATTGGCCGGTCTCGTACACATTTAAAATGGCTCCACGACTTTTCAACACACAAAAATGATTAGATTCCACGGTTAATAGCGACCCATTCATGATGTCGTTCCCAGGATAATGATAGAGTAAAACGTCCGGCCCCATGATCTCCTCACCGGATCCGGTTAATGTCGAAATCACATTGCGTACCGCCATGATACGTACCTCCTATTGACTTAAAATTTTGATTACCATGATGAGTATATCACGATCCCGATACCTAAAATCTGGCATCTTCTCAGACCACCTTGTTGTAAACGTCCTCCAATGTGTCCCCGCGGGCTCGGTCCAAATGGATCGCTTGCATCCCTAGGGCCCGAGCCGGCATGACGTCCTTGTCGAGCCGGTCTCCGACAAAGAGAGCCGCCTCGGGCGCGCACTTGGCTTCAGCCAATAGATGTCGGAAGATGCTGGGATCCGGTTTAGCGCGTCCGAATTCGCCAGAGATCACCACCAGCGAAAACCACGGCTCTAAACCCACAGCTCGGATTTTTCCGCGTTGGGTCAGCCCGTCCCCATTGGTTATGATCCCAAGTTTCATCCCTTGGTCCGCGAGCCTTGAGAGGACGGGGATCGTGTCTTTAAAGCATTGCCAGCCAGCCTCATATCCTCGGCGATACACCAGAAAAAACTCCGCGGCGGTGTCTTCATCCATGGGCGTACCATTAGCCCGGGCCACATCCTGCACGCGGCGAGCGCGGTTAAGCTCGAGACTTTCGCGACCATCCACGAACTGTTGAAAATGGAATGCCGATGCCTCCTGCCAGGCATCGACCAGCATCTCGAGATCCTCGACACCCCACGCCTGGGCGAGACGGCTGACGCCTTCCCGGGTCGCCGCCACATCATCAATTAGAGTGTCGTCTAAGTCAAATCCTACCAGTGTAAGCACAAATATCCCCCCGACTTATCTTTGCTGACGCGGTGACGTTCGGCACGACCAACCTAACCGGCCTACGTGGCCGACTCCCTGAGAACATGGTGTCACCGAGACCAATCTCGTACCGTTAGGGGGCCCCTAAATCTTCGTAGATTGTGATCAAGGCGGGTTAACTGATGCCAAAATGAGACCCCAACACATAAAGTCCCAACATCACAATGATGCCGCCCCCAAGTTTTTCAGCCCACTCTCCCATCCACCGTGAGAGACTACGACCAAACACGAGTCCGATGGCCGTCCACGCCAAGGCTTGGAGGCCGAGAGCTAATGAAAGCCATAGCATATGATTCATCCCGAGTCCCCAGGCAAATCCGGCAACCAATTCGTCGATGCTGACGGCTAAAGCCAATACGGCCACCCGGGCCCTCGAACCCTCAGCTTCGAGGGCCCCATCATCGTCTACATAGAGCATCCAGCCCCCGAGGCCCAACAACAATAGACCCGAGACCCAGAACAGCCAAGGCCCCATTATTGACTTCACGGTATGCCCGAGAAAAAGCCCCACCAAAGGCATGATGGCTTCGGCCAGAGGAAACGCGATGAGATAACGCAGTCTGGTGTGGCCAGACATCGGCGTAGCAACCCCGAGCCCGGTGGCGGTGACCAAAGTGTCTAGTCCCAATGCCCCCATTAACCCTAAACTGGCCCAGAGGCTCATGCTTGGCGAAGCCCCCATACGTTGCCAAACGGATCTTCTAATTGACACACGGCTGGGCCATCACTCCCGATGATTGGCTCTCGATACACCCGACACCCCAATACGACCATGGCAGCCATCGCGTCATGAAGATTCTCGACCCGCCAATAAAGAACGGTTCGCCCACTGGTCCCGTTGGTTTTGGCATCTCCGAGATGAATGCCGACCTCAATGCCCGGCCCTTGAAATATAGAGAAATGTTCCGAGTTAAAAACGGGAGGCCCAAAAAGTGTTCGGTACCACGGTAGTGCTTGAGAGACATCGGGGACAAAGAAGGTGATCTCTGCAGGTCCGAGTAATTTTGGCGGGATCATCGCTTAACCATCGCGGCCACAACGACGACGGCATCCAGTCCGAGTACAGCGAACGTGCCGAGACCATGGTCAGCGCCGCCAGCTAGGGCCAACAAGGGAATCGAGATGCCCAACACCGGCATAATCGTGCCCAACGGTCGGTTGCGGCGCCCTTGCCATCCCTCACGACGTGGGTCGCGTGATACCTTATGGTCTGGGACCGAGGCCTGGTCATTCTTGGATTCCTGCATCAGATCCAGGATTTGGTCTGCCGTATGCTCATCGTACAGCGGTCCCAAGTCACGATTGGCCTTCAAGATGGCCAAAATTTCATCCTTATTGACATTGCCCCGTGCCTTGGTGTCCATAAAACGATCCCTCCAAAACCGCTTGAATTCCCCTCTAACTGGATCCGCGTTGCTGGGCAGCATCGGGATCCTCTCCTCCGCCTGAACCTTTTGAGAGTTCCTGGCGGAGGTACTGGGCGATGAGCCTATCGAGACGCATCGAAATCCCCATCACCGCGGGATCCTGGAGACTTTTGCCTTGCTCAATGGTATATTCGAGTTCACGGCGCAACACTTCGATTCGTTCACATAACACCCGATCCGCCATCCAGAAGCCGCCTTTGTCTAAATCCAATACCCTCTATTTTGACCGCACTGGGCCATCTGTCAAGAACTATTCGCGGCTCAGAGGTTTTCCTCAAAGAACTGAGTACGGCGTCGAATTACAGTGAGCAGATTATGGTATCCACGAACGGCGTGCCGAGAATACGGCAAAACAACGAGATCATAGTCCTTTTGAACCCGGTTTAAGGCATCCATCAGCAATACAGTGTTACGAAAGTGTACATTTTCATCAAGTAATCCATGAATAATGAGGAGATCACCCGAGAGCCGGTCGACTAGCGGTAACACGGACCCCTCGACATACCCAGCGAGGTTCGTGTCCGCGGTCTCCATGTATCGCTCGGTATAGGCCGTATCATAAAGGCGAAAGTCGGTAACCGGAGCGCCGGCGACCCCGACCTTAAAGACCTCTGGCGCCTTCAAGAGAGCCATAAGAGTCATGTATCCTCCGTAACTCCATCCGTAGATGCCGACCCGGTCTGGATCCACCTGACGGTTATCGACCAGCCAGCGCACCCCTCTGACCTGGTCTTGCACTTCAACGGTTGCAAAATGGCGATGAAGTGCCCCCTCGAACTCTTTCCCGCGATGATAGCTGCCTCGATTGTCGAGCTTAAATACCAGATACCCCTTCTGGCGCAGTAACTGCGCTTGGAGATCCACGGTCAACCCCCATGCATTCAGCACCGTTTGAGCATGAGTACCACCATAAACCGCCACAATGGCGGGTACTTTTTCGGATCGGGCATCGGGTGCATAGATCGCCCCGTACAAGGGAGTTCCGTCGTCCAAAGTCAGGGTCACAAATTCTGGCGCCGCAAGCCCGAGATCCTCAGGGCTCAGCCGTTCGTGTCCGTGAATCACCTGGCTCTCGCCCGAAGCCAAAGACACCAGACGGGTCTCGGGAGACAGGGAGCTCGATCCCGATTGATCCACCCAATGTTCAAAATCTGGAGCCATCACCGCGTGGTGTATGCCCGGCTCCACGGATAATCGGACCATTTCTCCCGTGTCTACATGCACTTGGTAGACATGCACCTCGATGGGAGTCTCCTTGGTGGCAGTCACATAAGCCATCCGTCGCTCGGCATCGTACCCGAGAAGCCGTTGAATTTCGAAGTCTCCCCGAGTAATCTGACGTAGACCCGATCCGTCCTCCGAATACCACCAAAGATGTCGATAGCCACTGGCTTCACTCGATGTCAGCACATCGCCCGAATCCAAAAACCGCGTGTCGTCACCTACGTTTACCCAGAGCGGAGAGTCCTCCGCGAACAAAACGCGAAATGTCCCATTGTGGATATCGTACAGACGCCACTCTAAGTGATGATGGTCCCGCGTCAAAATCATTACGGCCAACTGGTTATGTGGAGTCCATGCCACCCGGGCGAGATACAAATCGTCTGCGCCGAGATCTAGCCACCGTACGGCACCGCCTTCGATCGTGGTGACCCCTAACCTCACTTTGGCATTGGGCTGTCCCACCAACGGATAGTGATGCGTCTCCACAAAGGCCTGTTCGGCCTCCCAGTGGACGATGGGATATTCGGGAATGTGACGCACATCCGCTTCTTCGAACGCAATATGTTGTTCATCAGGACTCACCCAATACCCGTCGGTGCGGCCGAGTTCCTCCTGCGCTGCATATTCCGCCAACCCATGGCTCACTCCAGGCATGGCTCCCTCGGTCACCCGATGCGCGGCGCCGGTCACCGTATCGGCAATCCAGACTTCATCCTCAAATACGTAAGCCAAGCGAGACGTATTGTGGGGGAACAATGCGGGATCCATCGCATCCCGAATCCCTGGGACTTCTGTTACCGGCTTCGATCCCCGTTTAATAAAAAGCTTTCCGCCTTGGGGAATTAAAACGGTTGCGTCAGGTCCCCTACCCCCTACCTGATAGCTGGTAATGCCTTCCCACACCATGCGGGTACGTTCCCGACGCAATTCCTCTTCAGGCGACCACCCCGCATTGGTTTGAGGACCCGCCACCGGAGTCGAGAGCTTAGTCGTCAGATCGTATCGCCATAGCGAAAGCGCCATACCGCCCCCATCGCTAAGCAAGTAAAAGACGGCTTGGCTATCGGGTGCAAACCGGATTTGTTGGGGGACAACCGTGCCCGGAATGGGTAATGTGGCCGCTATTTCCGGCGTCAAATGCTCAAATCTCTTAGTCATTAGATACTTCCTCTCTCCTCGAAATTTCACGGTCCTATCACGAATGGTCATCCACCGCATAACCGCCTCTCAGGGCCTTTGTCTTTTCCATTGTAGCTGATCATCCATGGTCGCGGCAGGTGCATCATCCGGAGATTAGATGACCTGACTTTTGGGTGTAGGGAGGGGGCCTGGCACATCCGGGACTCGGGTAAAAATCATGTAGGAGACGGGAACACTAGAGGCAGCCCCCAATAACCAGGCCCAAGAGAGTGGCAGGACATGCAAGGACACGCCCGCCGCCAATGTCCCGAGCGGGGTCGCCATGCCAAATAGCGTCATAATAAGTCCCATTACTCGTCCCAAGAGCCCCTCAGGCACAATTTTTTGAATGAATGTTAAGAATAGGGCGTTGACCAATCCATTGGCAACGCCCGATAACAACAACATGGTCGCCGCAAGCCATGGATCCCCGGCCAGAATGAAACCCACCAAGAACACACTCCACACAAGGTTAAGAATTCCGACCGCTTTACGCAACGAATATCGCCCTACGATACCACTCAAAAGACTCCCGATTAAAAGCCCGAAGGACCAGGCCCCATCTGCTAGACCAAAAGCCCCGGGTCCGGTGTGTAGGACGTGACGCATCCAGTAGGGCAGCATCGTAAAGGCTGCCATGAAGGCAAAGTTCGATACCACGACAGGAGCAATCAGCGCCATGAACCAAGGCATCGCCTTGAGTCCCGTCCATCCATTCCTAAGACTTTGAGTAAAGCTCTCAGATCCCTTGGGTTCGGAATCTGCGGTTTCGCCAGTCTGGTTCGACTTAGGCTTGGTCAAGGACGGCAACATCAGGAGGATCGCCAGAGCACTCACCCAAAACGACACCATATCAAACCCGAAAATCAACTTGAGCCCGACCGTCGCAATGGCCGCGCCCCCAATCCCAGCCCCTACCGCCATCGCAAACTGGTTAGTCACCGCACTGAGACCATTGGCTGAGGCTAAGTCTTCACCCGGTACCAAACGCGGCAACACCACCAATTCAGAAGGACCGAACAAGGCACCACCCAACGAGTTGATGCTTATGATAGCGATGATAATGCCAATCGCCCATCCGGGTTGCCACCAAATCATCAGGAGACCGGCCATGACGGCCAGTCCCCTCAACGCATCGGTCCCCAACATCAATCGGGCGGGTGAATATCGGTCCGCAAGGACTCCACCTGCCACCCCTAACAGCGACGGCAAGCTCATCCCGAGCCCTGCGATCGAAAGTAAAAATGGTGATTTTAATTGGATCTCCCATAATCCCATCACGAGAAACATCGCATTACCGAGCTGCGACAAAATTTGTCCAATCCATAGCCAACGAAACCCAGAATTACGCAAGGCGCCCCACATTGCATTCACTCCATTTTTATTGATATCACCACAATAGCTTCGCAACATCGTATTGTCAATCATAATCTTAATATAGTTTTGTTTTTATTTAATATTATAAGTCATTGACCCCAATATATTAGATTCGAAAGAAACGGGTACCGAACGCTACGACTTCGGTACCCGTTTCTGATTGGATTTGCTTTGGAAAACCACTAATCGGAAATCTATCGCTGTCCTATTCGACCCCAATCGCTTTCCGGACTTTTTTCATCGTGGCCTGTGCCACGGCACGGGCTTTGGGGGCGCCTTCGACCAATATGCGGTCTAACGTCTCAGCACCGTCATCGAGCAACGCATGATAGCGTTCGCGGGGCCCTGACAACTTCCGGTTCAGTACTTCGTACAATTGATCCTTGGCCTCTTTCCACGCTATTCCTGCTAAAAAAGCTTGCCGGTACGCCTCGGTCTCCGCCTCGGTCGCGACCAGTCGATATAGTTGAAACACGGTCGATTTATCCGGATCCTTGGGTTCTCCCGGCCGGCTCGAGTCCGTCGCGATCCGCATCACCAGCTTTTGTAACGTCGTCGCGGGCGCAAAAATGGGAATGGTGTTACCGTAGCTTTTACTCATCTTACGTCCGTCAAGGCCAGGAATCACGGCGCCTGCTTCGTCTATTAATGCCTCCGGTAACGTAAATACCTCACGTTGATACTGCCGATTAAAATATTGGGCCACGTCTCGTGCGATCTCAATGTGCTGTACTTGGTCACCACCCACCGGAACCCACCGCGTCTGCATCAACAAAATGTCCGCAGCCATCAAAATCGGGTAGGTATAAAGCCCCATATTGACGCCGGCGTCGAGATCCGATTCCTCATTCTCTTGATTTTTTTGGACCGACGCCTTATAGGCATGCGCCCGATTCATCAGTCCCTTGGGCGCAAAGCAAGCGAGAATCCAGTTCAATTCGAAAACTTCCGGGATATCGGATTGGCGATACAGCACCACACGTTCGGGGTCCAATCCCAATGCAATCCAGGCCGCGGCAATCTGCCGCGAATACTGGGACAACTCCTTCGCATCTTTAAGACCCGTCAGGGCATGGTAATCGGCAATGAAGTAGAACGCCTGTTTATCCTGACTATAGGACAGGTCTACCGAGGGTTGGATCGCCCCAACTAGGTTGCCTAAGTGCGGCATTCCGGTCGGCTTAATCCCGGTTAGAATGACTTGTTGCGCCATGCGACACCTCGAGTTTCTGGGATAAATGCTGTTCTAACTATACCAAACCACAGCCGGGATACAACGAAAGACGCCATTAAGCCGAAAAACCGCTCCAGACACTCGATGCTAGTGCCCGATAATGGCCTGAACCCGCCCCACCTGACCATCTTTGAGCCGCACCTTGATACCGTGCGGATGCGTCGGAGAATTTGTCAAGATATCCTGAACAATTCCACGCGTGAGGGCCCCCGTTGCCTGGTCCTTTTTTAGCACGATATCCACTTCGAGGCCCGGGTGAATCTGACTGCGTTGCTGGCCTTGACTCGGTCCCATATCCACCATCCTTTTGATTTATCATACGCGATCCCTGAACCCGATCCAATCGGCAACGATTCCCCTACGGGTTCAAACACTGGTCTTACATCTCGGAGACCCGCTGAGCGTGTTCTGGTTCCGAGGTCCGAATTTTTCGTACAAATAGCCCCAGCCCCACTAACGCTACCCCTATAAGACCGTAAGCTAAAGCCATGGCTTGGTTCGTCAACGCCCATCCGCAAAGCGGAAACACCAGGATCATGCCAAGACTAAATCCCGCACCGGGCATCGACAGAATGGCGGCCCTATGGGACTCGGGCGTTTCTCGGTTCAATAGAGCTTCATAGGCCGGGTCGATCGACCCATCCACCCCACAGGAGACTATATAACTGGCCACGGCAGGACCTAGAGGCATCACCCCAATGAGCCCCACCAAGAGACCCAATAGACCAGTCCCCACGGTGAGCCATCTGACCACAGATACCCTACCTGACCGGCCACCCATCAGGCTTCCCACTGCCGACACTACATGGCCCAGCGCAATAATAACGCCCACACCGAAGACCGAGGCGCCTTTTTGCATCAAGGTAGCCTGAGCATAGAGATGGTTGGTGGTGACAAGAGTTCCCACCATGGCGCCAAAGCCCACCACGATCAACAATGTCCGATGAGTGCGCAGCACCGAGCCGGCCTCACCAACCGTCGCCAAGATACTACGGCGAACCCCGGGTGCGAGAGGAACCGGCCTCGCCGATATTCCGAAGGTTGCTCCGATCGCCAACAGGCACGTCGCCGCGGACCCCATAAAGGGCCAGCCCCATCCATAATGTCCGGCTAACCAACCTCCAATAACCACCGCGAGAGCAGTAGTAGTTAACGACACGGCCAATACCCGGCTGTAGACCTTGCGATACTGTTCGGGATGGTTGCCCACCAGGTTGTATAACAACGCCCGATCGGCCCCCCCGATAAAGGTCCAGCTGAGGGAACCGAAGGCCACGCTCAGCGATCCCCAAAAGACACTTTGGGGTGCCAACCAAAAAATGGCCAAGGGGGTCACGACCCCGATTCCAAGACCAACATGAAGGCTCAGCCGGCGTCCCCAGCGGTCCGCGAAGATGCCAGTCGGAACTTCCGAGAGAAAACTCACCGCGTGAAAACCCGCCTCGGCCAATCCCACTTGAAATAGGGACCAATGGCAATCTACTAAGTACAAAATCCATAACCCTTGCGTGAAGTTCGAAGACCACAGTGCCGTAAAGCCATAGAAAGCCTGTAGTGAGCGGTGTGAAACCCCATTGCTAGATCTCATCAAACGATTCGCCTCCGCATAGAAAATCCCGGAACTTTGAGATCCCGGGATTTTCTATCGGAGCCTTAACCTCGTCTTAAGCTACAAGGTGTCCTCTCTGATGGACGTCCGGTCCCAAAACTCTTCCGGGGCAGACTACTCCCGTTGCGGGATCCATCCCATGCGCGTGGGCTCTCGGCCAATCGACGTCCGCGTAGACTTTCATCGAGGACACCTCCTTTGGGGTTAGAATAGAGACAGTATACACCATCATCGGCTTCGTCCGTTAGGGCATGTGAAACCTTCGGTCTCAGGTACCGATGCGCATCAAAGAGGCAAGCGCTAGACCGACAATAAACGCGGTGAGCTCTCCCGCCAAGATCGCGACATGGAATCCAGACAGCACCACGTTGATTCCCAGCAGAATAAGTGCCCATTGCGCTGCCCCTCGTTGGTTAATGCGTGACATGCTGTACACATAGGCACCCGCTAACCCAAAAGCCGCCAACGCCGATCCCGCACCACCGAAGCGCAGCATCACTATATTCGCAACAATGCCAGACCCAAAAAATATCGCCAGATACTGCCACGGCCGTGACACGGCCTCAATCGGCGTCCCGATAATCCACACAAATAGTCCCGCAAACAACAAGCCTAAAAGGCCTCCCGGCATAATCGTAGAGAGCACAATATCAATGGCGAGACCTATGGACGAACTACTCAGGGGCACCAAGATACCCGGAAGAAAGTTTTGCACCACAAAACCTAGAACCAAAAGCCCCAGGAGTGCCTTGGTAATCGTCGTTCCGCCAGTAAATCGGCCACGTTCACGACGATCCCGCTTCAACATCTCGTTGCGCCGTTGACGCCAAAACTTTTTTGTCTCCCGATCCATTCCCGGTCTCCTTATTTCCCTATTTTAGTGAGGCCCTTGAATGGAGACACTCACAGAGATCGCATCCATATAGGTTATTCCACACTCTATTATAGGGGACAAGCCCGCGGCACTTGACACCACGACCAGGCCTCACGGTCATCGCGCCGGCACCATCACCGGGTTGTCAAGGCCTCTTTAGACCGAGTCGCGTGCTTCCTCACAACGGTCAAGTGCTGGGTCAGAAACTTCACAATGGCATGCGCGATGACCGGAATATTCGGATCCGTATTGTGGTGCACCGGAACCAACTCATGACCCGCATGCTTCACCATGATGAGATGCGCCGGGACTCCCAAATGGAGCAATTTTTTGGCTAGAGACCGGGATTGGTTCGGGGGCACAATCTTATCCTGGGTCCCTTGGACGATTAAAAACGGTGGGGCCCCTTTATGGACGTAATTAATCGCACTGTCGCGCGCCGCATTGCGCTTCGAATAGACTCCCCAAATTGGGTTCGGCTTTAACCCAAAGCGTTTGCGCCAAGTACTGGCAAACCCCTCACGGTTCACTGGGCCAAAGAGATCCACCACCGCCCGCACCACATTATGCTGACGCAAGTGGGGAGTCCCCTCACGCATCGTCAATCCCACAAAGGTGGAAAGCTCTCCCCCTGCACTATCGCCCATCACCGCCATATCCTTGGCGTTGATTCCAAGTTGTCCGGCATGTTGCTGTAAATATCGAATGGCATGCTTCACGTCGAGTAACGGAATCGGCCAACGATGCTCCGGTGCCAGCCGATAATTCACACTCACAAAGTCCCATCCGTTGTGAATGGCTTGGCGCTCCACCCCAACCATCAGCCGATCATGCGGTGTCGTGCCGGGAGGAATCACCGCACTTCCGTAAATCAAAGCACCACCGTGAATATATACCAATACCGGACGTGGTCTAGTCGCCTTCCCCCGCGGATGAAACAGATACAGGGTTTCGTAGCCCTGCGGTACCTGTTCGTAACGAATTTCTTGTCGCACACCCAGGAGGTTAGGGTTCCATACGTGATAATGAGGACGACTATAGCCCAAGGCAACCCCGTTGCCGCCTACAACCCCGGTACCACAGAGCATTACTAAGGCCAACACCAAGCCGACCGCTCTGAATAACCGCCCTCGATCAAGCTCCGTTGGCTCTCCCAATGGTTGCCCCCCTCGCCTCTGCCTAGGAAATATCATAGCCCATTAATCGATGTCTTTGAAAGATCCTAGGAGTCATCCTATGGGGCTGAATCATTCGCTAGCCATGGCTCATCCCTCTAGACTTCACTCAATTCCCCTTACCTCCCCATGATACAATGAAGGGGTTCTACCCAATGCCATAAAATTGTTTGATGCTCCCACAACAAAAAATTTCTCAAGAAATTCGCTCATGGCTTTCGCCTGAACGATTTTCAGAAATGGGGTGTACCATGACTGAACCTACCCGTTTACCCCTTGTCCTCGCCGATATCTACCGCACCCATTCGATTAGTCAGATTGCCCTATCTCCGGACGGAAAGATGGCCGCATATATAGAATCCGAAGCCTTTAAAACGCATGACCAATATATCGATAATCTCTGGATGGTCCAGACCCCAGGAGAACATCCCCCGCATCGCCTGACCCGACAGAAATGCCATGATAGCCATCCATTATGGTCCCCCAATGGTCGCTATTTGGCCTTTTTGTCCGATCGTCCCGTGGAATTTGGGCTCGAACCCGATAAAGGACCAGAAGCAGAAGCCTCCGACGAAAAGACCACCCAATTGTGGGTGCTCGACATCGGATTTGGTGGAGAACCTCATCAACTGACCAATCGGCCTGAGGGAGTACAAGATTTCTCTTGGTCTCCTGACTCGCTCCAATTAGTCATTGAGAGTCGCGACCCGTCGCCCAAAGAGGCCGCCTACTTAAAAGCCCGCCGAAACCCCAAAGAGCCCGGGGCGATCGTCATCGACCGCGTCCAACATAAGGCCGATGGGTCGGGGTATCTGGATGATGTAAAGAGTCATCTATTCATTGTGGATCGGGAGTCTTTGACCACAACCCCACTGACCGAGGGTCCCGCGAACGAAACACACCCCGTCTGGTCTCCTGACGGTCGCTGGATTCTCTTCTCTTCGAACCGAACCGGCGATGCGGATAACAATCGACGCGAGGATTTATGGCTGATTCGTCCTGATAGAACGGCAGTCAATAGGGTCACTCGGGGTGACGTGGACGCACACCTCGCCCAGTTTTCCTCCGATAGCAGGCACATCGCCTTCATAGCGTCGAGCTTACCCGAAAACAGTTATGTTTTAGATCAGATCATGGTGGTCTCCATGGCCGATACCGTTCCCGTTTCTGACCTGACCACATGCATCGGAGTGGGTTGGCGCGAAATTGGCGGCATCGTCCCCGACTCCCCGGGCACGGATCCGATCGCCCATGCCCATCGCTATCCGATCCCCATAGAGCGCACGCCTGCCACCCTATTGGGTCAAGACTTTACCGGAACCGTGTCCGGGCGATTGGTATGGGAGGGACCCCATCACATATTGGCTCTGGCCCATCATCAAGCACAACAAAAGTTAGTGCGCTTTGGATTACCCGAAGGTCACGAGATTCTCGCACCTAATGACCGCAACGGAACGATTGATAGTTTCGATGCCGCATCCGCCAACATTGTGATGATTCAAAATCGGCCCGATGACAGTCGTCAGGTGTACTCGATGTCGGACGGTGCGATGCACTGTCTCACGCGGATTAATCCGTGGCTCACGAACCGCACGCTGGGAAAATATCGGTGGATCCAATATCCCAACCACGACGGCGACACCATCGAAGGGTTGCTCCTGATGCCGCCTGGGTATCAACCAGACCAGGATCGGGCGCCCTTACTGGTCAATATCCATGGGGGCCCAATGTGGTACGACACGGCGCAATTTGAGTTCGATACCCAATATTGGGCAAACCGTGGATACTTGGTACTCATGGTCAATTATCGGGGTTCGATTTCCTATGGAGAAAAGTTCTGTCAGTCGATTCAAAGTGATTGGGGTCCCCGCGAGCACGATGATGTCATGTGCGGCGTCGATTATCTCGTGGAACGGGACTGGGTCGACCCCGATCGTCTCTATTGCACCGGATTTTCTCAGGGGGGTATCATGACCAACTGGGCCATTGGTCACACCGATAGATTCCGAGCGGCAGTGAGCGAACACGGGATGTGGGACTATTCCAGCGCTTTTGGCACCGACGATTGCCACCTCTGGTGGCAAGACGACATCGGCGTGCCGTGGCAAAATCCTGAGACCTATTACCGGATGTCTCCCTTGAACGGTTTGGCGTCGATTTCGACCCCGCTCCTGATCACAGCAGGAGAGCACGATTGGCGCTGTCCTTTAAACCAAGCCGAAGAGCTCTACATGGCGCTTAAAAAGCGCGGGGTGCCGACCCAACTCATCATATACCCAGGGGAACACCACGGTATTTCGCGCCCGGCCCGGGCTATCGATAGACTCGAGCGAATTGACCGTTGGTTAGCGGCCTATGGTGGCCAACCCGTCGATGCGGTGGACCAAACCGGGTCCTGATTTCCGATCATCGGGCACAACTGGGCCTTCGTCCTGTCCGTCGGGATGAAGGCCTGATTCTTTTCGCCGCATCGACTGTTCCCCGGGGACTGCATTATCCAACCGAGTTTGTTCGGTGTCCAGAGCTAGCGCCGCTAGGTCGGCGACTGTGATGGGGCACACGACTGCAAGCAGCCAAGGTCGCATCGCCATGCCTACAAAGATCCTACCTGACAATACTGGCACGGCATGAAATCCAAAGCGATCCGCGAGGGGGCGATCGCGACGATCTTGGCGATTGGGATAAACATATTGATCTAAAAATCATTAAAGGCCTAATCAGAGACGGTTTGTTTTTGGGGATACCTGACGCAGGATATACTCTATAGCACGTGGAGAGTTCTCTTTTTTGTCTCGCCCTCCTTCATAGGCATCTTCGCCCCAAAGTAACCCGGCTTCCACAATTCTCACTATCAAACCCTACAAAAGTTGCAGAGGTGACACGAAGCCACAGTATACTGAGAACAACCGGATTCGAAAAGGGCGATCGACCGATTGAACCAGCGGTTTTTTAAATCATGGACAATTTTCCGATGGACCCTGCTCACCATGTGCTGCATGTGGGCCCTTTTAAGTCTTGGCTTTCTATACATCACTACCGGTCAAGATGCGACCTTAGCCCAAGGAGCCATTCTTTCGCGACTTCGCGACCGTGTGCAATTTCTGAGTGAACAACTAACCAGCTCCCCTACCATCTCAAGCCTCGCCCGATGGGCAAAACCTTGGGAAACCATTCGCATCATGAATACCCAAAACATTTCCATACAATACACGTTAGTCGGTCATAACGGGAATATCTTGCAGACCGCCAACGCTGACGGCCCAACCCGTTCGCTCTCAGGGGCAACCATGGCCCGGTTCCGGCACGCGACACACGGCAGTTTCTTATATAGGCCCGCCGCCAATCATCCCTCTCTGGTGGTATTCACCCGGTTGCTGCATCGGCCGGATATTCTCCTGGCGTCGATACCAGAGAATACGGTGAATCGGATAGCTCTCGGCACGCTAACCCGCGATCACGGCATTTTAGCACTGCTCATGATCCTCATCACCATTGTGGCGGCGTGGTTCCTCGCCAATCGGTTTCGCCGGGAATTTGTCTCCCTCCTGGCTGTGCGAACCCAGAGCGATGCCGACGCAGTAGCGCGACGTAGTCGCGTCGTCGAAATTTCTCAAGTCGCCCACACCTGGGCCACTGCCCTCCAAGCGGTCACTGATGAAAAACTTCGAGCTTCTTGGCTTGCCGATCATGATCCCCTCACGGGATTATATAATCGCCGCGGATTGCTAGATAAAATGACAGCCCTTGCCAGTGCGAATGCGCCTCCAGACTTTGCGTTTGTTCTCTTGGACCTCGACCATTTCAAACACGTAAACGACACTTATGGACACGGCGTCGGCGACGAACTATTACAGAGTGTAGGCCGGGCCATGCTCCAAATCGGAAACGAGGCGGTTTCTATCGCACGCATTGGCGGGGATGAATTTGCCGCCATTCTGCCATCCACGGGACCTACCGAGGACAATTTTCTGGCTATCGCGCGAGACTTCGTATCCCGGATTCAGCCATCGTTGCCGGCACAGCAGAGACAAGACCCAACCACCGTGACCTTCAGCGTCGGGGCGACCATCTGGCGGCCCAATCAATCCTCCATCGACGAAACATTTTATCAAGCAGATTTAGCGCTCTACGCATCTAAAGATCAGGGGAGGAACCAAGTCACCGGTTTCTCACCAACGTTATACCGCGAGGCGCAAAAGAAGGCCCGCATGGGTAAACGTGTGATGGAAGCCATGACCCTTGGCGGCCTCCGATTTCGGTACCAACCGGTAATCAGTTTGGAATCCGGACAGCTCTTAGGGGTAGAGGCATTACTGAGGTGGCGGGACGGGGACAAGGAATTGCTTCCCGATCAGTTTCTCCCCTACATCATAGACCCCCATATCATGGATGAAGTGGAGAGCTTTGTGCTCCATGAAGTCATTACGCAAGCTGAAAGATGGCATCGCGAGGGGTTAACCCTCCCCGTAAGCATCAACGTCTCCCCCCAATTCTTCTTGTCCCCGGAACTCCCGACCCAGGTCGAGAACCTTTTGCGGGGATCAAGCTTACCGCCTCATGCCGTCTCTCTTGAGGTTGTCGGCAACGCGTACCTGGCCGACATGGCATTGGCTATCCGTCAAATTAAACGCTTACAACAAGCCGGGGCGATCGTCGCCATTGACAATTTCGGAACGGGATACGCGTCCCTCTCATATTTGTTAGAGTTACCGGTCAATTACGTCAAGTTGGATCGCTCTTTCACGGCAGGAATTCGTCCAGGAAGCGACTCGTGGATTATGGTGAGCGGCGTCGTTGCCTTGTGCCAAGCGATGGGTCGCATGGTAATCACGGAAGCCATCGAGACGCCATTCATATCGGACGTGCTTTACAATATGGGGGTCACCGCAGGACAAGGCGACTGGTACGGCCCTCCGATGACGCCCGACGAACTAAAAGAATGGATTCAGGTTCACCGGGACAAGCCATCCCCTCATACCAATCCCAGGCGTCCCGCACGAAACCTCGTGGTGATGATCCCCTACCAGGTCCTACAATGGGCAGAACAGATTACTTCCTACGCACATCACCCTGGCACCGCAGCGGAAAAGCAACGATTGCTAGACCAAGCGGGATGTCTCTGCGGCATCTGGCTTACGCAATTGACCGCAGAAATCCCGCAATCCGACTGGGGAGCGCTCAAAACTCTTCATCACGATATGCACCAAGCAGCCAAAGCCTTGTTAGGGTCCCCGCCGGCCATGACCCAAAAGGTATTTGATGACGCGGTAAACAACTTCTTGAAGCGGCTATACCTCGTGGCGGCTCAGTAAGAGATGGAGGAGGGCCATCCTATTCGTAAGCATATAAGTGTTTGCTAGGAAATCCTGGCCTATCGCTTGCGGAGGTCAATCCGAGTCATCGACGAGACGATTCAGCACCTAATGCTTGGCATATCCTACGAGCTGGTTTTAGAGTGGGTACTAGACGACATTGTGCGTGGTTCATCCATAGTTTCTCACCACTGGACACTGCCGCCCATCTTCCCTTGGTTTCTAGTCGGGACCTTGTTAGCCTTTGGGTTTACGACGGCTGTGCAGGGGGCGCAGATCACCAAGCGCTTCATTCTAGCGAGGCTTTGCATTGGAAGCGACCTCAGTGCTTTAAGCGCCTTCACCGTGACGCCATCGGACCACGCCGGGCCCCATTGCGTATCGGGTTTCTTAGCTCGCGATGCCCACTAAGTCTCGACATGGTGTTTTAACCAGCGTCCCCGCGGTGTCCCCAGATACTGCCCCCCGTCCACTACCAAATGGCCCTCTTGATACACCTGATAGATCCCACTTGGGGAGCTAGGAAGCCCCCCATACGTACCGGTGTCCGCAATCGTATCGGCGGAAAACACCACCAAATCCGCCCGATAGCCTTCCCGAATGAGACCGCGTTTTTGGAGACCAAACGTGTCGGCGGGTAGTCCCGTCATTTTATACACCGCCTGTTCCAACCCTAAAATCGGAACCTCACGCACATAGCGCCCGAGAACACGGGGGAAAGTACCAAAGAGTCGAGGATGTGGGCGCCCCCCAGACCCGGGTGGTAGCCCATCCGATCCAATCATGGTCCATGGGTAGCGGAGGACTCGCTCTAAATCCTGATCATCCATGCTAAACACAATCATACTGACCCGAAGGTCCTCTTGCACCAAAATGTGGAACAATGCCGAAACGGGATCCATGTCGAGGCACTTAGCCGCTTCAGCGAGGGTTTGGCCCTCGTACTCATGATCCGCCGTGGTACAGAGCAAGATCCCATCCACTCCGGCACTCTCCAAATGATTTTCCCATCCCGGTAACCCTTCTTCGATATCACGGCGAATCTGGCGTTGCGTGGAGGGATCGGTAAGCCTCCGGATTGTAGCATCATGGCCTCCCACTTCCGTCCACGACGGTAAACACGCCGTCAGCATCGTGGACGACGCCGTGTAGGGATACACATCAAGACGCACTGCTTGACCTGCGGCGCGAGCACGATCGACGGCTGCGAGCGTCTTAACCGTCTTACCCCAATTCTGGGAGCCCGCTGCCTTATGATGCGAAAGTTGAACCGCCACATTGGCCTCTCGGCCAATCTCTAAGGCTTCCGCAACGCTTTCCTCTAAGAGCAGAGATTCACCTCTTAGATGCGACGCATAGAGGCCATGCTCAAGCTGGCGGCACAAGTCGATAATCTCTTCGGTTGGAGTGAAGGTCCCCGGAGGATAGATCAATCCTGTCGACAGACCAAATGCTCCTGCATCCATCGCAGCTCGTAATGCCTGGTGCATTCGCTGACGTTCGCGGTCGGTGGGTGTCCGATCCTCTAGCCCCATAGCCATGATCCGTAGGGTTCCCTGCCCTACCAAAGGTGCCACGTGAGTCACCAAACCTCGAGTCTCTGCGCTCTGCCAAAAATCTCGGAAGGATTCCCCGGACCATACCGTTGCGGGGAACAGCCGGCCGGCATAGGCGGCTAGCTCATCGCGATAGAGATCCGAACGTGGAGCCAGTGTCATTCCACAATTTCCGGTCACTTCGGTGGTCACGCCTTGTAAGATTTTAGACGTGTCGTGATGTCCGAGAAACGCGGCATTATCTGCATGCGAATGCACATCGATGAAGCCTGGGGCGAGGACACGTCCTCCCACATCCACGACCACCGCATTGGAAGGATGTGTCTCCCCTATTGCCGAAATGCGGGTAATAGATCCATCTGCCATCCATACCTCACCCAGAAAAGCGTCGCAGCCACTGCCGTCTACAATAAGTGCGTCGGTTAAAATCGTGACGGAATCGGTCATAGTAGGCCTCCAAAGCAATATGGTGGGAAAACCCTCTCAAACTACCAGAACGATGATGATTATGGGGAAACCTTTCTCACGATGTGAAGTATATCCCCCCGCTTCGGCGCCGACAATACTAGAAGATCAAGCATCACCCGATAGATTAGCAACAATCATCCATGTGTCCGGGACAGCCCCGTGGAGCCAATACGATGGGTCCGAATCCCCGTTCCTCATATGGATGTATCATCAAACATAGCCACACGGGTGCGCTTAGTCTGGTGCTTGCGCCTATACATATCGCGGTCAGCCTCGGCCACTAATTGGTCAAACGGCGACCCTGATAGCCCATGAGCCCATCCTAGACTCACACTAATAGGTAGCCGAAATTCTCGGTCTCCGTTGTGGATTCGTATGGGTTCGTGTTCGAGAGCCTGGATGAACCGCGGAATCAATCCCTCCCGATCAGAGGATCGTGCGCCCGGCATAATGACCATAAACTCATCACCCCCAGCCCGCACCACCTGGTCCGGGTCTCGGCATACGCCACGCAAGCGGGCCACCACTTCGTGGAGCACTTGATCCCCCACGCTATGCCCATAGGTATCGTTTATCGACTTAAATCGGTCCACATCACCATAGACCAGCGCGACCTCGCCTTTGTGAAGCGCCTGCCATCCGTAGGCATCTCCAAAGAGCCGGGTTCCGGCCCCGGTGACCGTATCCACATTAAGTTTCCGGTGGGTTCCTCGGACTTCACGAGACAATTCCCCCCACAAAATTCCCAAAACCGCAAACCCAACCACCCAAAGGGTCGGGTACGGCGTCTTGTGATTTTGAACCCAGACGCTATCGTTAAATACAAACGGCACCGACAGAATCACGGCGAAACCATACCATCGCATCCGCGGGAGGCGCCGGAAAAAAATCGCCCAGGCCAGAATCGCCACCAGCACTGCGACTCCCCCGCCATAGACTACTGCATGCGCGGCCGTTAATTCCCACGGTGGATCAATATGGCCGATCCAATAACCGTCAGGGACTCGACGCATGCGGTAAAGCGCTTGGACGCCGGGCCACAGCGATCCGACCAGAAAGGCGATGCCCACAATCCACAGAATACGGATAACCTGATGCCAGACCCGCCATACCCCCAGGGTCAAGAGTCCCGCCTCGATCAGACCCAATATCGCCAAAAAAGCGGTCGGAAGGTACATCCGATCCCACCAGGCTGCGGACATCGCGTTGTGGGCTCCCAACAAACCCGCCGAAACCGTCCAAAATAACATGCCGACAAACGTTGTCCGGCTGAAAGTACGAGCGATTGGCGCCCAGTGACTGCGGCGATAGATGAAAAAGCCGCCGGACGCCATCCCGTTACACACGGCTAAAATCCAAAGCGGCACGGCTGCAAGAGGAATCGTGATATTGCCCATGCTTCCCTCTCCTTTTCCGCGCCCACCAATCGACACTAAATTGCTGACTTCGGCAAATTCTTCACCCACTAACAAATATCCTTTAAATCAGCCGGAATTTCTCTAACCAACGAGATGCTTTAAACCCTTTAAGGCTACCTTCCACGATGCAATACCTCTACAATGAGGATAAATACCGATAATGGTCATGAATTGAGTACTGGAACAAAGGAGTGAACAGCTTGCCGCGTATTTACCAAATAGGCCTGGCCGTGGTGGTCGCAGCCTTGGGACTCTATTTGACGATCCTCCATTACACCGGGGTACCCGTGGGTTGCCCCCCCATCCCTGCCACCGGCGGACTAGTGAACTGCCAAGCCGTATTGACCTCTCCCGGCAGCGTCATTTTGGGCGTCCCGTTGGCGCTTTGGGGAAGCCTCTGGGCTTTGGCTAGCCTCATAGGGAAGCGCCTACGCATCATGTGGACGGGATGCGGAGTGTTAGGGCTACTATGGGCCTGGATTCATGAATGGCAGGTCGGACACCTCTGTCTGTGGTGCACGGCCATGCAAATTGGTGTGCTCCTAATTCTCGTCACCCTGTGGTATCCCCGACGAGTAGTCCAAGAGTCTTAAACCCCCGGCTCAGCGCGTCATGGCATAGCCGGGGTCGACCACAATACCGATCTTGCCTTCTGGATGCCCCTCCTGGCTCAAGCGATGCGCCGCCGCTATATCCTCCAATGAAAAGACATGCCCCACGGCAGGCCGCATCTTCCCTTGCTCAAAGAGATACCCTAAAGCCTCTAATTTCTTCCCATCTGGTTCAAGAAAGAACCAGTGTGCGAAGACCCCATATGCTTGAGCAATTTCGGCATCGGGCGGTTTCGCAATCGACACTAAGGTCCCTCCACGCTTCAACACGGTATAGCTTTGGTCTTGGACCGAACCGCCGATGGTATCGAGGACCAGGTCCACATTGTATACCGTGGCACTAAAGGATTCGGTATGGTAATCAATGACCCGATCAGCACCCAAGTGCATGACATAATCCTGGCGTGCAGCGCTCGCGGTCGCAATCACTTCGGCCCCAAAAGCCTTTGCCAATTGCACCGCGTAGCTACCAACACCTCCTGCGCCACCATGCACCAAGACGCGCTGACGAGCCTGAACCTTTCCGATTTCCACCAGAGCCTCCCAGGCTGTGAGTCCCGCCAACGGAATACTAGCCGCCTCCAGGTAGGTGAGATTGGAAGGTTTGAACGCAACCAACCCCTCGGCCACCACCACCAATTCCGCATAGGTACCGGGTCGATGGGTGGCCGGTCGACTAAAAACCGCATCCCCCACATTAAATTGCGTCACTTTGGACCCTACCTTTTCGACCACACCCGCTGCATCCCAGCCCAGCACCGCGGGAAACCGGGACGGCAATCTAGGTGCCAACCTACCTTGGCGGACTTTCCAATCTACGGGATTGACGGATGTCGCATAAATCTTGATCTGGACGTCTAGAGGTCCCATGATGTCGGGCTCTAGTTCCGCCTTATGGAATACCTCAGGTTCCCCGTATTCGTCAATGATCATCGCGTACATTAAAGTCGCCTCTTTCAGCTGGTGACGATGTCGGAATTAATCTTGGCCCCAGTGACTGACAATAAAGCGATCGCGGCCGGACCCACGTCGATATCGCGAGTAGTGTGCTGGGTTGGTCTTATAAAAATCCTGGTGGTACGATTCCGCCTCATAAAACGGCCCTGCAGGCAAAATCTCGGTGACGATAGGGGACGGGAATCGGCCGCTTTGAGCCAACGTCGCCATGGAATCCATGGCTTGGTCTCGCTGTTCATCATTGGTATAGTAGATTGCCGTTTGATAGGAGTCGCCGCGATCGTAAAACTGTCCCCCCGCATCGGTTGGATCAATCTGATGCCAAAAAATCTCCAGAAGTTTGGCATAACTAATGACTTCCGGGTCGAATGTAATCCGTACCGCTTCCCGATGCCCCGTGGTGTGGGAACACACCTCCTCGTACGTTGGATTCTCCTTATGCCCTCCGGTGTAACCGGAAACCACGTCAATCACGCCGGGCCATTCATCGAAAGGATGCACCATACACCAAAAGCATCCTCCGGCAAAAATCGCGGTCGCATACGGCATTGAGCTTCCTTTATTCAAAGGTCATTCCACCTTTCCTGACTAGAACCTTCAAAGTCGACCCTCTAGCCTCATTGTACCCCACCGAGCCCCCTCACGGGATGCCTTCGATACACCACGACCGCGATGACAAGGCCCACGGCCACCAATCCCGCCGCGGTCCACGGCATAAAATGCGGCCCGCCTTGAGCCTCAACACCCCCAATCAGGAGCCCTCCCAAAAATGTCGCGAGGCCACTGGCTCCATTGATCATGCCCATGGCGGCCCCATGAATCTCGCCGGGAATCGACTCCGCGACGGCCCGTTGGATGCCGATGTTCAATAATGGGTATAGGGGCAGGGCAAATGCTCCCACCACAATCCACGTATAGGGTACGACCGACATGACCACGTACATCACGACGTAGACCACCAGGACCCGAGTCAAGAGGCTTTTCCCACCCCAGCGATCCGACCAGCGCCCAATGCGAGACGCCATCAGCCATCCGAGTCCGGTACTAATGGCGGCACTCCAACCCACCCAGCCCACAGGGATGTTTAGAATTCGAAGGAAGAGTCCAAAGTTTGTGAAGAAGCCTTCATTACCGGCGTAGGCTAGGAAAAACGGTAAGACCAGTAGTAACATGAGGCCACGGTGTCCCGGTCGGTCCGCACCTCCCTGATGTGACGGGGCGGCATTTAAAAGACCCGGCCTCATTTTCGGTTGTCGTGCGATGAGGAGCAACGGAATCCCTAACATCGCCGCCAAAACCAACATCAGATCCCCGTAGCTATGCGTAGAGAGGTCGTACACATACCCTCCCAAAAGGCCTCCCATCATCCACCCACTGCTCTGCCATTGAAGTCGTGTCGCCAAGCGACGTCCCATATTGCCGCCTTCATGCGTCAAAAACGCCAGCGTCGCTGGCGCTAAAGCCGATGAACATACCGTAATCAAGCTTACCCCAACGATATACTGCACCGGATCCCGTACCAAAAAGATAGTAACCCCAGATGCTAAGTACCCGCTGAGGCCCACCAATACGAGGGTCCTTAGACCCATACGGCGTGCTAACTGACCCCACAGCAGGGAGCCCACAAAGGTGGCTAATGCCGGAATGGCCGCCGCTTGACTGGATACGAAATACCCGGCATGGAGACGCTCATGCAGGTATAAAGGACCGTATCCCAATAAGATCAGCAGATAAAATGCTTCAATCGCTGACGCAAACAGCAACGCACGACGCAAAGAGATTCCATCCTTCCGCACTAAAGTAACCTACCGTAACGTTCGCGGGAAACTACAGCCGTTCTTATAAGCCTAGCGGTTTTCCCATCAAATAGCACCTCGGTATGGATGACTCCTCTAAAAGCGATCAGATGTACGTTAGAATGGCAAAGTCCAGTCTTGAGATTGCAATAGATTGGTGACGAGGTCCGAATAAGACCACCCATAGCTGGCAGCGGCCATAGCCACGAGGGACACGTCCCGATCACGACCCGGTCGGCCGGGTCCCGTCAGGTTCGGCTTAAAGTTAACATCCATGATGCGATAGACGCCTTCAGGATCTTGTCGCGCGTCAATGCGCAACCAAGCCCGACTGTAGAGTCGCGCCGCGATCGCTTCACAATTGCTGACCAATTGCTCCAATGCCCTCGACGACGTATGGTCGACCAAGCTATTGTCGAGTACGGGCACCTCCCCACTATAGGGAATGATCCCGTTCCGATGGTATCGACGCATTACGGGAGGTAGTGCCCAATATCCAGAGACCTTTCTGACCCGATTATCGATAACGAAGGATCCCGGCGGCATCACGCTTATCGTAACTTCCTCACCCGGCAAGTATTCTTCCACAACGAAAGCGTCGAGGCATTTATCCCCCGGGGCCAAGGCCGGGATATCGTTCCGGCTCACGATCCGTTGTACCCCTTGACTCCCGCGTCCCCGTCTCGGTTTCAGGACCAAAGGCAGCACCGTTGGCACAACATCTAAGAAACGTAGCGTCCACATATTCGGCACCGGAAATTGGTGGCTACGAAGCCATTGATTCATGACCCATTTATCCTCGAACCGGTCGACCAGCGCGATGCTTTGTCCCACCACACCCACATTGTTCGCGAACTCAGCGAGCGGATGCCCATCATAGAGTGTAGTGTTTGCCCAAAGTAATGACGCCCCCGCATCGAGCGCAGCCTTTATACCATCCCGCTCATCGCCAAATGCCCAATCGAGATCTCGCGCGGGATCGGCTTCCGAGTTTGGGGTTACCACCGAAACCCCACCTTGTCGCAACGCGTACGCAATATCAGCCGCACTATCCCGATACCCACCCGGTTTGGCTGGCTTCCGTATCCCCCCTTGGGAGGGTGTGGGGCTACTCTGATATAACACCGCCACCACGCGATCGTGCACACTTGAAGGCTTCATAAGTCCTCTTCTCCGTTTCCAATCGGATACTTAATCTCCTCCATCACAGTTGAGTACTGACGGAAGGCGCTACAATTTGTTCTAACAACGAACAAGGATCCTTGAGCGTTCGATGGAGTCAGCCGTGCGCTCGCGGTGTATCTGTCGCCCCCTATCCTCTCGGGCTTTCCCGTTACGCCTAGTCGTGGGAATTTTCACCGTGACCGCTACGACTATCGGGGCATCATCCTAGAGATTAACCATCCAATTTCTTCGCCCGCTGTTTCCAAGAGTTCGGAAGCCCTCGTTATCGCGTCATGGTGAGACATCGGGCCCGTGACGACCGGAAGCACCAAACACAGACCGCTTTCATGCAAGAAGCGCAGATCCTGGTCACGACTCCCGACCACGGCTATCACCGGCTTATGGGCCGCCGCAGCGCTCTGAATAACCAATGCGACGGCTTTCCCCGCTTCGGTTTGGGCATCGATGCGCCCCTCCCCCGTTACCACCCAATCGTGGGCTTCGATGGTGGCTTCTAATCCTTGCCACGTGGCCACCGTCTTCGCCCCTGGCCGCAAGCTTCCACCGGCTACCAAAATACCGAACCCGATCCCCCCGGCCGCCCCCGTACCTGGCTCCAACGCTAAAGGCCTTGTCGTCTCGGCATGAACCACATTGGCCCAATGCTCCATTCCCCGTTCCATCTCACCCAGGTATTCCCCACCGATGCCTTTTTGAGGTCCGAATAAGGAGACCGCACCCCGATCCCCCAATAACGGTAGCGCCACATCATAGAGACCAATAAGGGGTTTTTGCAAGGGTGGTACATGATACGCCGCGACCTGATTCAAACGATGCCCAAACGGTTCCACCTCTCGTCCTATGGCGTCTTGCAACCGGGCTCCTATCCCAACCAGAAACCCAATCCCCCCATCCGTCGACCCGGTCCCGCCTAGAGCCACCCAGACCTCTTCAATATCCGGATGCGCCATCGCCGCATTGACCAGCAAGCCCGTCCCGAGACTGGTGGTACGATGTCCAGGAGCCTTTCGCAAGTCCTCGGCGACATATCCGGATCCGACCGCTGCCTCGACAATCGCACGCGACCCCCAACGCACCCAATACCCGTCGTTTTGGGGATGTCCATAGATATTCACCGTGGCTCCAGGTTCTTTGACGCCGCCCCATTGCAATGCCACGTCGGAGGTGCCTTCTCCTCCATCGGCCATCGGGATGATCGTCACCTGAATCCTATCCCCGACAGCCCGGGCTACGCCCCGACCCAGCGCATGAGCCACGCCGGACGCATTCAACGCGCCTTTAAAGGAATCTGGTGCAATTAGAAGCCTTATCTTGTGTGTTTGCATCCGGTCAATCCCCTCTACGTGCTAACTGGATAGGGCTTGCCTTCTTCCCGTCAAATCGGCTTGGCGCATAACAGAGAGGTCGCCCTCTAGTTGTTGCCGCGTGATATCCCAATAGTCCTGTTGGGCACAGAAATTTTCTCGTCCGCGATTCGGTGAATCGTCATCTCGTTGTTCCGACACCGCACGAGCTAACTCCTCCAAATCATGACACCAATCGGGTATTGCCCGGAGAAAACGTTCTTTTGCGTCAGGATTGCCGACCGCCAGAGGTAAGGTAAACTCCAACGTCATGAGAATTTCCGTCAGATGATGGAGAGCCGCAATGAACTTCCCCAGTTGAATCGGGTCCAACCGTGCTTTCACGGGCTCTACGGCCGCTTGATTCACCACGGCTACCGCATTGGTCCGACTTAGTCGCACCGCTTTCCGGGCAGATGCCACTTCACCTTCAGGCGAACTCAGGGCCCTAAGATATTCCCGTTCATCCCTAAGCCACTCCGCCAATACGACGGGGACCCGTTCTCGCTGCCAGGTTGGCCACAAGGCGTAGGCAATGAGCGCGAGACCACTGCCAATTAAGGTGTTGAGAAGCCGGTCCTCGAGGGTAACCGCCACCGGAGCATGCTCAAAGAACGACAACAGCACAACCACCATCGCTGTGATAAACACCGAAAAAATGCCATAGTTCACATTTACGCTGGCATAAAGGGCCAAACTAAAGCCCAACACCAGCGCAACGCCCACAAAATGCGCCCGATCCGGCGCGACTAAAACCAAAAGGCCAGTGGCTAACACTATACCAACGGCAGTCCCCACCACCCGAGCTAGACCGCGGCCGAAGGTCGCTTGAAAATCCGGTCGCAGTACCACCAGAGCCGTAATAGGAACCCAATAGCCCCGACTCAATGGGATCACCCGGTATAAAAAAACTGCCAGTCCGAGTGTTACCGCCAAGCGTATCGCATGCCGACAGGCTTGCGACTTTGTGGTGAGATTAGCTCGCAGCCGCGGCCAGATTCGATGGCGATGGTGAGTCGGAGGCTGTTGTAGGGTTTCCTGCCACAGGGCCTCCCCGGTGGCATACCCCACCGCCGTATCCAATAGCGTTGTCAGATGGGCATATCGGTGCGGCAATCCAGTACGAGACACGACTGGCTTCAGATTCTTAGCCGTGCCGTGGTTTCTCGAAATCAGGCCGGCCCGAATAACATGAAGGCGATCGACAATCCACGAAATCTCGTCTTTTCGGACAGAGTCCGGAGCGATATCGGGTAGCGATACCGCTAACACATCATTACGAATTGATTCGAGCAGATCCAAGATCGCTTTTAATCGCGACCAATGCATCACCGGCAGACTGGAGTCGTTCAGTTGTTCCTCGGCGTGTAACAACGTCAATGCAATGTCGAGGTCACGGGCCGACCCTGGTTGCTCGAGATACGCGATCATTGCGTCGAGTACTGCCGTGATTCCCCGTTCTTCCGCAATAGATGGTTCGATTTTTTGAAACAACCACAAAAGTCCCATCTGTAAGGCACTGCCCAGCATCACCAAAAGAGCCTCTTCAATCGCGATGGGCCATGGTGCAGGAAATGCACCAAAAATAATCAAAGCGGTGGTGGCTAGGATCCCAATTTGCATGGTCTCAAGCCCAAGGGCTACGGCCATTCCGCCACCAAATCCGCTGAGCAACACGACCAGCACCATCGCGCAGGTCGAATATCCGAGGGCTGTGCCGACACCAGTCGCGACACCCATCCATAACATGGCAGTCCGCATGGTGCGAAATCGTTTACGTAACGTGCCATTGAGACCAGCGAATCCGGTGACCAAGGCGCCCACCGTCACCGCAATTGCGGGAATCGGTTGCTTCAAGATAATTCCCAAAATCAGGGGAATCGCAAGCCCCAACGCGTTGCGCGCGCCCGCGCGCCAACGCCATTGACTCCGATCATAGGTCACCAGGGTTTTAAATACGGACTTCGTGCTCCCATAGCCTGTCGCCATTGTTACCCCCAGTCCTCCGTCATTCTCTTCTCATTGTACCGGGGAGAATCACCAGGTCAATTCAGGCCGTACACTCTCTTCGCCCGGATGAAATCACTCATACCGGTCTCGCAATATCTATTGAAATCGCCAAACGCCCATAGGCCCCGACAAAAAATGGGGCTAGAGGCAGTTATCGCGATCCGGTCTCGGCAGGTATTTAATACATCATGCGAGGATCTTCGTAGTATTTGAACTCTAGGACGTTGTTGGATGGATCTACTAACAAGAAGGTCCAATGTTCTTCGGCTAACCCCGCAAATCGTCGTGTGGGTTCTTGGAAAAACGGAATCTCTCGAATCCGCACTAACCGCAGCAGTAGATCAAAATCGTGCCGATCCTGGAAGGTTACACCAAAGTGTCGAGGGTACATATGGACTTCTGGGTCAATCGCATCGGATAGATGACATACTACCTGATCCCCAAAGAAGTCCAGGGTAATCCGATCGTCATAGCGTCGAGCCAGTTTACAGCCCAATTGTGTCACATAGAACTCCAACGCCTCATCGAGATTGTGGCAGGGGATGGCGAGATGAAACACGTTTTGACTGTTACGCACCGCCCCATCCTCCTCTCCGCAGTCATGTCCTTCAACACGGTATCACAAATCCGCAGCGGATACACCCTGTCGCACCGAGTTTCAGCCTATTTTCAGACTGGGGTGCCCTCAAAAGTTTAGGGTCGTTGGATATCAATACCAGTCGGCACCATAAATAGCAACGAACGGATTCTGTGTCAAAAAATGCCACAACGCATATGGTGTGATGCAAGGCAGATATTTGCGCCCTGCCTAGGTACCCCAAACCGGAAAGAGGTGGAATTTGTGAGTGAATTCAGCGACGTACACGGTTCTGAATGGTGGTGCGGGACGAACTTTCGCCAAACACTCGAGCGGATGATAGGCGAAACTGTCTCGATCCACACCAATGAGTGCGATTTCACCGGCAAATTGGCCGATGTCGAAACGACCTTCGTGACCTTGGCTAGTCATCGGAAATCTGGATCCGCCCATGTTTCGATCGTCTATCTGCCGATTCGTCACATCAACGCGGTCACCGATCTCTAAAAAACTGCAGGTCCGGGTTGTGACGTGCAACCCGGACTGCCAAACCAGACTGGGTAGAAGGAGTGGATACGGATGCAAGGGCGATATTTATTAGGTCTAGGACCCGTAGAGAATACTCTCGAGTTTCTCTATAAGCAAACCGAAACCCCAATCCATCCCGCGGATATTGCACAACGGAATGACCATGCTGCCCAGTATAGGGTTTCACGCGCCCCGTCGGTAACTCCAACTCCCTTACCCATTCCCAGCGAATTTCAAGACCATATAAGTGCCGTTAAGCAGCGCCCTTTGTTTCAGAAACTCTTTGCCGATCACAATGTAAGATTTGCTCTATTTGACATCGCGTCCTTAATCCCGGTCCAACCCCACGTGATTTTTGACTTTGCCAAGGACCGGGCGGGATGCGCCCCATCGGCCGCGGAAGTATACCAGCTCTGTCTCCCCCCCACACCACAAGCGTTAGAGATTAAGGGCGGGGTCACAACCAGTGGAGCCCGTGAGATTGCCTGTACGCTCGTAACCCCGGATTTAAATGTCTTGGTGTCGGAAGCCAAACTCGATACGGAAAATGGACTTAAAGTCATTTTTACGGTAAGCAAGACCGCCGTGTTCTGTCAAATTCAATCCTCTGGTGGTCGGTTTTTTGTCCGTGACGGCACTCATCGCGCCGTGGGCCTCTTAGCGGCCGGAGTGCGTCATATGCCTGCGATTGTAGAAGAGGTACCGCCACATAAAGTGTCCAACTTTTTGCCGGAGGACAGCCTTTTCGGTCCTCATCCGCCGCGAATCGCGGATTTTCTTGACCCGTTTTTATATATTGAGCACCCCTGGGCCCTGCATAAAAAGGTAGTGCGCATAATCGTCGATGAATTCGTCACGTCTATTTAGCAACATCTTTTCGGACTCCCCGCATAGATTATGATAGCCAGCGTCGAGACAAACATAGGAAGGAGGTGACCGAGAGTGCACTTGGTAGATCTTAACGAAATCCAATGGCAACCGGAATCCCAGGGACGCCAAATAAAGTCGGTCGAAACCGGGATTACCTTGTGGTCGTTGCCGGGCCCCGGGAGCTTCGCGTTGCAAGCCCAAACACGGCACACTTGGATTGTACTCAAAGGCCAAGGCCGGTTGTATCTCGGCCAACGGATGGTTGCCGTCAGTGGGGGTATTGCCTTATCGGATCTCTACGACACGGTCGTCACGTTTCAAGTTCCGGATGGGGAAGAACTGGTGGTGATGGATGTCATAATAGAGGTGCCAAAATCTCTGCGGACAACCGAAGACTCACCCGATACCGCCCTACCCGCCATCGAAGAAAAAGCCGTCTTGCCCACCCCAGAACCAGAAACGGATTCGGCACCAAGTGACCGGTCCGTGGCAGAAAACCTGTCACCATCGCCCCAAGCCCCCGAACCCGTTACCCCGGCACTCATTCCGGAACAGACTTTAGATCCTACCGAGTTAACGGATCCGTCCCCCCCGACAACCCATCAGGATGACGACAACGAAGACGCTCCCTTGCCGTGGGTCGCCAGGCTCCGCTCCCACTAACGAAATCGGTGGGGCTCATCCAGCCCATCGACACACCTCCTCAGATAATTTCACAAATCCACACCCGTCTCTCATTTTACCGATGGGAGACGGGCTCCATCCCTCCCCAAGTCCGCACATCGCGGAGTGGACAGATGCTTCTGGTATACTTGAGCGGGTGATTGAGATGATAAAGAACATGTCTGTCGTGCTATACATTGTGATTTTAATTGCCGTGGTCGTTACTGTAGATATCCTCTTCTTTAAGAATCATTTTTGGGAACGACTCGCCTTCAACACTGGCATTGTCTTGGTATTTCTCGCCCTGTATTTGAGATTCCTCAAGAATCCGTAAGCCGTCGCCGCGACACCAACGAGGTGCCTACCCATGGGCTCGGCACGGACGGACGGTATCACCACCGGTCTATCGCACCGACCTGAGGCCTGGTCGCCTGTCCCAATGGGACCGCAAAATCCTGAAAACCGCATGCGTTCGTGCCATAGATTTGGGACCCCTCAATAGCGGTTACAGACCATCTCTAAAGGATTTGCTCGCGTGGATCCTGACTCGGATCCCTTAAACGCCCTTGATGGCGCTTCAATACGTACCGTGATATCAAGAACAGTCACCGCAACATCGGGGATAATTGAGGCGATGCCCCTCTCTTGGTGCATAGCCAGGCACCACCAACGCCGCCCATCGCATACTATTCTTGCAAGTACAAAACCAGCATATCGCGTCGAAACAGCCGTAAGCCGATGACATTGAGAGCCAGTGCGATTATGGCTAACCCTTCGGCATCGCGCCCTACTCCTTGGGTCGTAAGCGAAAGAGGGATCCATCCCACAATAAACGGCACCGCGAGTACGAAGACCGAGAGAATAGTAACCATGTAGGCCGCCCGTTGTTCCCCCACTCGCAATGCCACGAAGGTTCCAACCACCGCCACATAGAGACTCGCTCCAGCGGTCACTCCGAACACAATAATGCGAGCGGACGGCACGGCTAGGTAAAGCCAATGGAGTCCATTGCGACTCAAAATCGCCACCGCCAACAGTTGTGCCCCCACGGCCAACATGGCTGCCACGTAGCCTACCAAAAAAGCGGTCATGACCTTAGCCCCAAAAATCGCTCGGTCCGAGAGTCGAGTGGTTAACAAATAATCGAGGGTGTGCCCGACGCGCTCATGCAGGACTAAATCCGGCGCGGTATTGGCGACGACAATCACTGCAGCGAAGGGTATATAGAACGCCAGAAAAGTCACCCCGATGCCGCCTAGCCCAGCATGATGATGTGTGTAGGTCAAGGATGGAATGAATGCCATCGCCAACACAGCAATCAGGAAGACTAAAAAAAATCTGCGGTTGCCGGCTAGCTCGGCAAACTCTTTCCGCATCATGGTCCATACTTCAAACATGATTATCGCCTCCTACCAAACGCAAGTACTCCTCTTCTAACGACACCTGTTCGGGTATGACCGCACGGACCCCAACACCTGCTTCGACCAACGCCCGCACTACTGTTTCGACCTCTTCTTCGGAACCTAGGACAGCGCGCCAATCGTTTCCACTTATGGGTTGCACCGTAACTTGATCCGGGAGCGTGAGGTGAGTGATGGCCGTGGCGTCCACTCCCGTCAGGGTTAAGCGCACGGTGGGTGCACCCTGGTCCCCTAGTCGATGGGGGTCTCCAATCGCCAAAATTTTACCTTGTTGAATAATGGCTACCTGATCACAAATCCGTTGGGCTTCCGCCAACAGATGCGTGCAGAGAAAAATGGTACGCCCCGCCTCCTCGGCTAATGAGACTAACAGTTCACGCACCATAACAATATTAGAGGGATCGAGACCGGCGGTAGGTTCATCTAAGATGAGCAGTTCTGGTTCCGCAATAAGGGCGCGCGCCAATCCTAGTTTTTGTCGCATGCCTTTGCTAAATCCCGAAACACGATCCCGGCGCCGATCCCAAAGGTCGACGCGCTTTAGCTGGGCCTCTATGCGACGTCGACCTTCCGCGGGACTCAGTCGCGCCACCTGAGCCGCAAACTCTAGATTTTGTTGGGCAGAAAGTCTATCGTAGAGCCCAACATTGTCAAGCATCACGCCCGCGTGGGCCCGAATCCAATCCCCCTCAGTGCGCGGATCATGTCCCAACACCTGAATCGTACCCGCCGAAGGTCTTAGCATGCCCACTAACAGGCGCACCGTGGTGGTTTTGCCCGCTCCGTTGGGTCCCAAAAACCCGAATACGCTGCCGCGCGGTACCCCGAGATTGAGGTCGGACACCGCGTTTCGTGCCCCAAATTTCCGTGCGACTCCTACGCATTCAATCGCGTGGTTATCCACCGCATGTCCCCGTTTCTTTTCTCATCATTTTTTATTGGGAGCTCGAGAACTCCTCCATCTCCATGCCCGCTACCAAACAACACGGAGGTCGTCAACTACACGCCCGGTTGATGAGACTCATAATTCAGAATCATAATGACTAAGAGGCCCGCTACAATCAGGGTCCTAACAAAACCGGATATACGCCACACTGGCAGTTCTTTAGTCGATCCCATCGAAGTCCTTCTTATCCATGGATGATATTGGAATGATATCATCATGGGTCCTACACCCATACCTGTCAACATTCCGATTTTTCAAAAAAAGTACTCCAAACGCGTTCGTTGCCTCATTAAAAATGACTCAAAACGGCCTCGGATGATGGCAAATCCGGGCTACCCGGCGGCAGCAGAGTTCCCAAAGTCAAAAGAAAGCCAATCCCCGCGCCGCGTGAGATCTGTATGTGTTTGAGGATTTACGGATTCAGAATATGACCAAGCGATCGAAAGGCGCGAGGCGTAAGGAGGGCTGCGGGTCCATCACGCCCCAGCCAAAGCCGGTCTCAACCGCGCTATTTGGTCATCCGCATGGGGCGAGGTCGTATCGTTCACCCGCTATCAAGCATTGCGAATGGGGAAACGCATCATCCGGTCGCCCTCTTAGCATAGGTTTGAGCCACGTCAGACACTCGGCTAGGACACCAAGACGAATTTGTCTGCCAAGACAGCGGACACACGGCTGAGGAAGACCACAATGCCGCCAGCGTGATTGCGCAATGCGGGATCAGAAAACTTCTCTCGGGAGATCCGCTCACAAAAACGCACAAACGGACGCGGATTTTTCGGAATCTAGGGCTGGAGCGGTCCCAGAAAGCCCCGCCTCAACCGGTCAGGATAAGGGACCGGAAGAGTTCATTACTGGCACTGGGCTGTCAAAACTGGGCACTCCTAATCCAAAGAAATCCGTGCCGGAGAATGGGGGTATAATCTAATACATTGCCCACACCGAGAATGGTTTGTTAGGATGGATCATCTCAATGGGCATGGGACAGGAACCACGGCCAACACCATGGATCCCGTCTCGAAAGGATGGCTACGATGCACACCAGGTTTATTAAACCCACAGTAGGCGCCACGGTAATTCTTTGTCTCGCCACCGGGTGCGGGATTCATGCGAGTCTACCCGCTATCTCTCACTCAAGGCATGCTCGGACACACGCACCCATGGTCTCGACGTTAGTTAAGACCGCCACAACAAAGACCACGGTGCTGCATCCGACATCGTTTATGAATATCACTCAAGGAACGACGGCCACGACACAGCAAGTCACCGTTCCCTTAAAAAATTCCGCCAAAGACACGTTGACGTTGTCGACCAATCCTGCCGCGAGAACGGGCTCCCTGACGGTAACCAATCCCAGTGGACACATCCTTCTCACCCTACCCCAGGTCGGTGGGCTCAGCATCTTGCAATTCGGATCGACGCACCCACCGGTGGTCATTACTCAGGCTGCCGGCAATTTATGCGGCAGTGGAGGCTGCAACTATACTGCATACACCTGGTCCAATCGCCGCCGGACCTTTGTGACGGTCCCTGCCCCGACCATTCCAAGCTTTCAGTACAGGCCTGCCACCAATCAATTTGCCCAAGTCGCAGGCTCAGCCGTGAGCGGCCTCTTTGGATTTCTCACCGCCGACGCCAACGGAGTGAACTTGGATGAGAGACTCTATGACCTATGGAACCACGATGAGGTACTGCCCTATGCCTACGCGACCAACGGATCCCCTGGAGGTCAGTGGGTTTTTAACGGTGCGCCAGAATATACGCCAAGAGGCCCCCTTCCGACCACCATGATGACCACGCCTGCCATGGCCATACAAGCTCTATTGGAAGCCCGTAGTCTTAATCTTAAAACCCAAGGATACCTACTCTTGCCAGGCGGATCGGTCGACCAGAGCGTATGGCAAACCCTCTCCGGGTTGGCTACTTGGGGTCCTAATTTGTGGGTAGATAGTAATAATCCCCGAGTGAGCGCTGGTGCGAATGGCACCGATAAAGTTAGCGAAGTCATTTCGGGAATGCACGGCGATCGTCCTCAATCGGTCCTTGAGGCCTTTCGGCTCACGGCACACACCGTCCCCAATGCGGGAACCTACGCCATCACCACCGCCCATCTGTCACCAATATCCTTGAAAGTCGATTCGACATTAGCGGTCTTGTCGGATCTGCGCAGCAATCCGCAGGACCGCAAGTACCTCCGCCAGCACCCGGGGCCGCTCTCGGTAACGGCATACGGGCTCACCTGGCAAGTCTCAATCGGTAGCGGCACTCGAGTGCATTCTTGGCTTCAAATCAACGCGGAAACCGGTGCGGTCACGCCTAGTTCGTCTTCAGCCGGCTAAATCCCGTTATCGGCGCACGGTCGAAGTGTCCACCGCGTGGGCGATTAGCCGGGCGTAAAACGCTGAACCGGTCGGATTCAAGTGCACCCCATCCGGATAGAAGAAGTTATTTTTCCCTGCACTAGCTGCGAACCAATTCACTAGGACCGTATGGGGATACGACTTGGCCACTGCGGCCAGCGTCGCATTAGTCACATCTTGCCACGGGCGTGGTACCCGAGTGTTGACTAGCACAATTTGGCGCACTGGGCCTAACGAATTCAGAATCGACACCAATTGTGCTTGGGTGAAATCGCCATTGGTGCCAAGCTCCAGAATAATCCGGTTGCCCAATTTGCCTTCTGCCTTTAGTTGGTCAATAACTTGGGGGGCTTGGGACATTTGTCGACCCACTTGGGCACTAATGACAATACCGGGCAGTAGTTGCTTCAAGTAGGGCGTAGCATCCACCATAACCGAATCACCAATCGCCGTCACTCCTTGCCCGGATTCAACGGCCACCGACGTCACTGTCGAAGGCGGTTTAGAGGCGACGGCCACGGTCGTCACGCTTTTTGGATCAGGCCTGGCAGCAGGCACAGATTGCGACGCCTGCAACATTTTATTGGCGCTTGAAGTCTCCCCTCGAAATGGTATTAGACCCGGAGCGATTGGGACCGGTGGTTGGCTGGGTGGTGCGGGTCGGACCTCGGTCACCGGAGATTCCGGACTGGCCACCACGTGGGGCAAGTCCCCCGACATGCCTATCCCAAACCAAGCCACGGCCATAATTCCAGCGAGAGATCCCATGGCCATGCCGGGAGACACCCGGATCGGCCTGGTTTGCCTTTCACGCCAGCGTTGCCAGGCCCGACTCAGTCCACCCTTACGGATCGGTTCTTCCACAAACCGCCACGACAGGGCCGCGAGTCCAATACTCGCGCTGACCTGCAAAACTGCCCTGAGAGGGTTTACCCCGGTGGTATTCACCGCAGGCGAGGTCAACACAATGACGGGGTAATGCCAAAGATAAATGCCGTAAGACCTTACTCCGAGCCATCGGAGCGGCTTAAACCCCAACAACCTACTGAGACGACTCGCCGGGTGGGCGAGCGTTGCCACTACTCCCGCCGTAGCAATAGCTAACAATACCATCCCTCCCCTATAAAGAGAGGTTTGATATTGATTCGTTTGCCATACCATCCACCCGATAATCAGAAGCCCCAGGCCTCCACACAGATCGAGGCTCCACCGCACCCGTGGCGATGCAACCGGTAGCAAACGGCGACTCGGCCAGACCAACGCCAATGCGGCGCCAATCAACAAGCTAAAGGCTCGCGTATCGGTTCCGTAATAAACCCGGCTGGGATCGGCCCCGGGATGATAGAGCCACGCCATGAGCCCCGCGGACGCGATGGTTGCCAGCAATGTGAGAAGAAGAATATGCCAGCGTTTGGGAAGATATCGTAGCCCCAACCACAAGAGAAGCGGCCACACTAAATAGAATTGTTCTTCAACAGCCAGCGACCAGAGATGGGTCAAGGGTGCCGGCTGCCCATACCGAGCAAAATACGGAACGTGGTGAAAGATGTACCACCAGTTACTCACGTAGAGTATAGCCGCCAGCACATCGCTCCGTAATGAGGCCAGTTGAGTCGGATCAAAAAGGGCGACCCATCCCACGACCACAACAATCATGACCAGCAAAGCTGGGAGCAAGCGGCGCGCCCTTCTGAGCCAAAAGTCTTTAAACGGGATACGTCCCAACCGATCCCACTGCGACACCAGAATATCAGTGATGAGGTACCCGGAAAGAACAAAAAACACCCCGACCCCCAATAGTCCCCCGGGTGCCCAACTCAAGTTGAGATGGTAGGCAATCACGGCTAACACGGCTAGTGCTCTTAACCCATCCAATCCGGCCATGTAGCGACCGTTCCCTGCAGCTGGTTGAGGCATGGTCCCTGGGCTCCTTCGATCGTTCATTCGTTAATTCGGATTGCACTTTCGCATGGCGCAGTGTAAGCCACACGGGTCTATCTAAGAGGACGCCTTAAAGCCTTTCTAGGTTACCCAACTTTTTCGGTATTCTCCAAAAAATTTCCTGGTGTCACGCGGTAATCCTGCCTAAAAGCTCTATGGATGTAGCTTCGCCAATCACCAACAAAATCCTCTAACCAACCGAGTAGAAATTTATGTCATTGGCAAACCATTCTCCGATGTGCCCAAGCTGAGATCTGCGGCGTGCTGGTAGATCCGCCTGGGGTCCCTCTTAAAGAATCGCCCCCCGCGTGACCAGTCTCCCCTCAACCCACACACCTGACCCATTAACCTCATCCCGTAACATCTTCAAAACCTATTGTTAAGTCCTCGCCTATTTCCGGTGTGATACAATTCCTGGAGTCTAAGCATGGCGGGGTCAACCTCATGCACCTCGTGTTAGATAAGTCAGGTGGTCAGGACAATGCTCAACGTAGAGGGCTTAGTAAAACAGTTTCGAATTCGTACGGGTTTGGTTGATGCGGTTCGAGGGGTCTCCTTTTCGGTGGCGGCCGGCGAGATCTTAGCATTTCTCGGGCCGAACGGCGCCGGCAAGACCACAACCATTAAAATGACCGCGGGCCTTATACATCCAGATGGCGGTGCCGTTTACGTCGATGGCAAGAACCTCGTGACCGAACGTAATGCGGTGTTAGGAAAGATCGGGGCCGTGTTGGAAGGTAGTCGGAACCTGTACTGGCGACTCACCGTGCTGGAAAACCTCCTGTATTGGGGTACGATGCGCCGTGTCTCTTATCGACAAGCCCGATCTCGCGCCTTCGAACTCCTAGATCAGGTCGGGTTGACCGATCGGGCCCGCAGTACGGTACAGACGTTAAGCCGCGGGATGCAACAAAAAGTAGCCCTGTGCCAATCCCTGATGCACCATCCTACAGTCCTGCTCCTCGATGAGCCTACGCTGGGACTCGACTTCGAGTCTTCTGAGGGTATAAAACGCATGGTACGGACCCTATCGGATTCGGGTACCGCAATTTTATTGACCACGCACCAACTCGACGTAGCCCAAGAGTTAAGTGACCGGGTGGCTATGATTCGAGGGGGACAGCTGATTTTGGAAGGAACCACCAAAGCGATTCTCGAGAAATATTCGCAGCCCATGTATTCTATTATTTCCGCTATCCCGTGGCCTCTCAATCTGGTGGACACTGCACGAAAAGTAATGGGCAACGTGGCGCAAGTCTCCCCTGACACTCTTCAATTGATCCCCCAGGACGGGGATACCGATGCGATTTATCGGCTGCTGAATGCGCTCCATCCGCATCCCTTGTTACGCGTGGAACGTCATCAGGCAGATTTAGCGGAGGTTTTTCAACAGGTGATGAGCAAGGGGGCTCTCGCATGATAAGTCTTTTACTGGCGGAATGGCGACGGACCGTAGTCGAAACTATCCGTTATCCATTGGAAACCATCTCCTCGATGATGACCCTCTTTATTGTCTTTGCTGGACTCTTTTATGGGGCCACCTACGTCACCCACTCCCCCATCGGCGGTGGCCGCCTCACCACCGTGGTAGTAGGCTATGCGATTTGGATGACGATGATGGCCGCTACCGGCGATCTCGGATGGTCGATCCAGAACGAGGCACAGAACGGTACACTAGAACAAGTGATGCTCGTGCCCTGGTCGCCAGTGACCGTGTTCTTGGTACGGGCGTTCATGGCGATCCTGGCATTCCTTATTCCTATGGTGGTCGTTGTCGTGGCATTATTGATCATGACCCGCGTCCATCTCGACTGGCAATGGCTGGCACTGGCACCTTTTTTAGCGGCGCTGGGCACCGCATGGGGCTTGGGGCTCGCCGTGGCTGCGGTTGCCCTGTTGTTTAAACGAGTGGGTCAAGTGTTAAATATCGTCCAGTTTGGGCTGCTGTTCGTCATCTTAGCCCCCTTTGCCCGATTCCATGCCGTGGTCTGGCACTTGGTATCCATGGTTGTACCATTTAATGCGCAAGTTCTCTTACTAAGAAACCTCCTCTCGCATACCCGTGGATCTGACTGGATTTGGTGGGAGTCCGGCATCAATCTAGCCCTCATTGCTACTATGGGCATCCTATCTTTCGTAGGAGCCAGCCGCATCGCACGCCATCGGGGCATCTTAGGACACTATTAAAAAGAGAGAATGAACCGAGCGGATCCTTGTCGAGGGGATCTCGCCCGGTTCCTCATGCAAATCTTTGGTGACCGTCTATCATCCGGACAATCCAGCCTCGTTAGCCGCCTAAGGCCACCGCCGCAAAAGCTGCCGCCCCATACCGTAGCGCTTTTTCGTCGATTAAAAGCCCAGCGGAATGTAATCCCGTGGTGAAACCTTCTCCCACGATACCGAGGTTCAGAATGGTGGCTTGAACCTTTTCCGCCACATAGGCAAAATCTTCCACGCCTAGAGTGGGTTGCGCGATGTCTGTGACATAATCGGAGCCAAGTTCCCGCTCCAAGATTTGCTTCACTTGGCGCGTCCATGCGATATCGGCAAATGCCGGTGGGTAACCGGCTTCTATCGTCAGTTCGACCTCCGCCCGATTGAGATGGGCTACCTGCTCGACAATCTCCCGCACACGCGTCACCGCACGTTGCCGCGTCGTAGCGGTAAGGCTTCGAATGGTGCCTGTCATCTCCACCCGATCCGCGATGATGTTTTCACGATAACCTCCATGGATAGTTCCCACGCTCACCACCAATGGGTCCAACGGATCTTGTTCCCGAGATACCAGGGATTGTAAAGATTGCACCATCGCGGTAGCCACCAAGATGGCATCCACTCCGGTATGGGGAGCCGAACCGTGTCCCCCTCTGCCGCGAACCACAATCGTAAAGTCGTCGCAGCCGCCCATCGCGGGTCCCTCCCGTAAACCGATCACCCCAGACGGTAAGTCATCCGAAACATGGATCATAGCCGCTTGGGTGACCCGAGGATTTTCTAACACGCCGGCTTCAATCATAGGCAAGGCTCCACCCGGTCCCTCTTCGGCAGGCTGAAACATTAAAACTAAGGGTCGTCTCAACTGGGTCTCATGTGCCTTTAAATAGCGAGCAGCGCCTAGCAACATGGCCGTGTGGCAGTCATGTCCGCACGCATGCATCCGCCCAGTAACTTCCGAGACAAACGGTACCCGCGGGATCTCAGTGATGGGTAACCCGTCCATGTCGGCCCGGAGTAAAATCGCGTCATCCCCTTCAGGCCCTAACTGCGCCTTAACACCATGCGCAATGGATCGCGTATGGGAAATACCCAACCGATCCAAAGCTTCTTCAATAATAGCTTGCGTATGAGGTGTGTCTAATCCCAACTCCGGATGTCGATGAATAGCCCTGCGGATGCCAAGCATCCAAGGTTCAATCTCTTCCCACAAACCGTCTCTAACAATCATCGACTCCCACTCCTTCACCGGCAATTCTGTTGCCCTTATGGTTTCGAGACATCACACGGACATCCTGCCCACGGATAAATCCGGGGGGCGCTCCCCATGCCTAGAGGGCCTGTCCCGCCCTGTAGGTTGCTTCGCACAGGCGAAGCGTTTAATATTATGGGCCGCTACGATATTGCGGTCATGTTGACGCGCGCAGTCTGGACATGTCCATTCGCGGTCCGCCAGTGTGAGCGCATGATTGTGGTCCCCGTACATACAGAGACGCGAGGACAGGACACACGGTAGTGCTTCTCTTGCGTTGATAGCGGTACGCTAGTATTCGCCGCGGTGGTGGAATAGTCCTGCTTCGGCAGGATTGGCCGACAATTTTTCTCCGGCACACCGCCCCTCTTTGCATCCTCAAGACTCCTATCTTGAATAGCAGTCTCACATGGACCCGTCGTTGACGGCCTAAGAGGTGAGAAACCACCGGACTCCTCGGCAAGACCGCGCTTTTTTGCCATAGCGACGGCATCTCGATATTGGCCGACCACATCAATCGCCGCTTCCGGGTACGGAAGACGTCGCCGAAACCGCCGATCTGGTATACGACTAGCCTCATGCCGTGCCAGCGCCGAAAACATCCAGTCTCGAACGCTTAGCGGATGTGGAGGATACGGCTAGAATCTTAGATTTTAATCCTGGCTTTGATCCAAAAGATCAGGATGACTGCCGCGGTAGCCCCCGCAACGACCGCCAATACTCCAAACAACGGCCGAATCAAAAACCGTGCTGGCAGAATCAACAACAGACCGGTGCCCGTAACCGAGCCGAGTTCTTCATACAATCCGAGCCGAGCCCGAGCCACCCCGGCATGCCCGGAAATGGCATCCGAGTATATTTGACTCAGCACCAAGTCCTCCACCAACCATGTCGAAAGCCCTTCGATGCCCCCAATGATCACAAACGGCCCAAACGAGACACCCCGAAAAAGTAGATACCAACAAAGGGCTAGCACCAAAAACAAAGCCGGGATCCATGCTCCTAAATGGCGGGGATGGATTCTAGGCAAAATGTACCCTGCAACCAAAGCAGAGCCACCATACACCGATAGGGTGAGCCCATATCCCAACTCGTGGCGATGCAGGATGTGGAAGGTGTATGCCATGGCCAAGGTATTGGCCTGCCAGACGAGAAAATTCAGCCCAAACATCACCACCGATGCCAGGTCTGGACGCCACGACACCGAAGTGGTCGGAAGACCATGACCGCTATAGGTGGGCGAGCGAAAGGACAACTGTGACACCAGGGCCAAAGTCACCCCATAACAGAGGGCCGACAGCAAAAACCCGGATCGGTAGCCAATCCACGTTAATAATGCCCCGGCCAGTAGTGGGCCTACGAGGCGGATGAATCCTTCGGCTTGACGCAACCGGGCTACAATGTGTCGGGTGGACCTGATGTCACCACTCTTCGCCACATAATGCGCTTGGGCAACCCCGTAAACACCCCGCCCCACCGAAAGACCGGCTAAACATGCGAGTGCTGCCCAAAAATTCCTGGTCGCCCAGAGTCCCAACACCAAGCAAAAGCGCGTTCCATAGGTCACCATCATTAAGCGTCGTGGTGGCCAATAAAGGCTCGCCCAACCATAAAACCGGGCTAAAAGCAATCCCGGCAGAGCCCCTGCTAAGAAGTACCAGGCGTAACTGGAGGCTTCGGGGTTTAATTGCGTAATGAGAAGCCCCAGCGCCACTTCGCGAAATTGGGCGCCTAGGGTAACCACCGCGTCATCGGCGGCCAGTACATAGACATCCTTATTGGTCGACATAAAAAATCCCCCCATTCCGTGTGCCGGAGGGAGGGCTCTATCCCGCTTAGATTACCAAACGGGCAGATCTCTCCCTGGAGGGTTTTCAGTCAACAGCAAAGGAGAGAACATATCGTCACCTACTTAGTTAAAGTAGTGCCAGTATATCCAACGTAAGGGCATCCGTCTATGCGTTGACCCAATTCAAAGTGCCCGAAAAGTCAATGCGCTCGGATTCGGCCGGAATTAGATTTAGGCTGTCGACACGATGGATCACCAACCATTGGGACCATCAGGACCGTGCGTATTAGAATCCCGGCACCCTAGAGATATCGAGCAAAGTGAGCAATGACTAGCTTATTCAAAATCCCTCTTTACTCCACCGCAGGCAGCAGATCCGGTACCTAGGCCACTATTTCAGAAAACCTCCTGAATAAGATAGGGTAAAGACTTCCTGGTGGCGCCAGATAATCCGCTCGGAGCCTAAAAATCTATCAATCTGGCCCTGATGGTGATTATCATAGTAAAACTCCCCATTCTTGAACTCGGGCGCGCCTCGATACGGATTTGAGACAGGGCAAGTTCGTAAAGCCTCTCGGAGAAATCGATAGACGTCCTGGACCTGGTAGTCGTCTAGTGGACTATAGATGCCACCTGCATAGGTCCCTCCGGCAGTGACACGATCTCAATCCCAGAGAAGAAGGCAGTCCCAAAATAAATATCTCGGTAGAGAAACGGTCCTTGGTGGAACTCTAATTGGCGAGATCCGTCTAGCAACGCCTTGACGGATTGCGCGCCGCCCTCGGCGGCGTATGTTTTGCGCTTAGCATCCCGCAGAAACTTCTTTAATGACTGCTCGACAGCCACGACTCATCCTCTCCCGACTTAGCCCCGCCTCGTGTGGGATCCCCTTAGCGAAACGCATCAATGTCTTCAGCGATTGCGAAATTCATTCCCCGCGCGTCAATAAGACCCCAACAGTCGGGTCGCGAACCATCCACGTCGGTGTGTCCATAAAGGTCGGCGAGTTGTCTCGTAGTCAAAATCTGTCCCCCGAATCGGGAAACGGCGGAATCGGCCACTAAGGCAGCAATGCCACGGCCCACGTAGGTGGGTGACTCCGAGATTGCAAATCCCGGACTTTGCTTGCAGGCTTCCCGCCAATTTTCTTCGGTTACGCCGAAATTGTCCAGCATCATCTCGGACCGCAACCAACCTGGCGTCACCCCAAGAACCGTGATCGAATAGTTGAGTAGTTCGAACGTGAGCCCTTCTACAATACGCCCAACATTGGTCTTGACCAGGTCGTAATAGAACCCAACCTGCTGCCGAAAGTAGGCATTATACGCAGCCGTCCCATCCGTCATTTCGATTACAATGCCATTTTTTCCGCGAAGCATTAAAGGTAGCGCGATAGCAAGCGTAATCAAATGGGTGTCTACGCCCATCCGTAGCATCCGAAGTCCTCCGGTAAGGTTATGTTCCCAAAGAGGCTTATCATATTCGGCGTAACGATCGCCACCGAATATATCATTCACTAAAATGTCGAGATGGCCGTGACGCTCTTCGATCAACCGGATGAGCCCTTGCACTTGATCCGGTTCCAAGTGATCGACCCGCACCGCCATGCCGTCGCCCCCAGTGTCGCGGAGTTGTCTTTCGGTTTCTTCGATGGTTTCGGGTCGACCCATTTCTGACGGGCCATGAGTCTCGCTACTACGGCCTGTCGCATAAACAAACGCGCCGGCGCGGGCTAACTCCACTGCAATCGCCCGACCCGCGCCACGGGTCGCTCCTGTCACCAAGGCTACCCGCCCTTCTAAAGACTTTCCCATAACACGTCCCTTTCTCAAAAATTCATGTGCTTGCCATTTACGCGGTGTTCCGAGTGGCGTTTGACTGAATCGAGCCAAGACTATTAGTCAAACCGATGATTATGTCGACGGGGTCCACTGTTGCACCCGATAACTCAGCATTTGTTAATGGACGGATATTTCCATCCCTCGAATCATCGAATAGGATGATGGTGGCCTGGTTCATTGCGGTTTTCCTTTCGTCATGTGTTGACCGGATCATAATCCCCCGCCTTCCCGTAGGGATGGCGACTACGCCACAACCGCAGGCCAAGGATCATATCTTGAATAGCTTTCAAGCTCCTGCGTCATTCCATGCCTAGCCGTCATGTGGTCGTACGTAACTCTTATCTTTGCTTCGTGCTCCCATTGTTGGGCGACTGAAACCCAGTCGTAGTACCGAGACACCAAAATCCGTGCCGTTCGAGAATCGGACGACTCATGGGCCGAGAGTCCACCGTCAAATAGGGGCGTCCCGCCTCTACCGCCTTTTGACTGCGTGCCTGAAGCAAAGCCGTGTAGCAACCTCGTCCTCTAAAAGCGGCGAGCGTTGAGCCGCCCCAAAATGTCGCAAACGAGGATCCGGCTTCCAGATACATCCATGCCGCACTGACCAGTTGTTGGTCTAGTTGAACCACGTAGAGAAACAGGCGATCCGGCCATCGACCCTTGTCACGGATCAACCGGACTTTGAGATCATCGAACTCCTGATTCCATACGGATTGCTCCAACTTGATGATGTTGGTCATAACGAGCGCGCCATTCGAGCATTGTCATCCCTCCCACCTCCGCCAATATTCTTGACGTCTGACCCCAAACATCGAAAACCAGATTACCCGAAAGGCTCGAGTCTTTACCGGTTCTAAAACGTCCGGTCAGAGGCGTTTCTAGTCGGGACGTCCAGATTGATAGGCATAGTGGCGGCGCGACATGGCCCGCAACGGTACCATCCCCATCTTCCCATAAAACAGCTCGAAGGCCGAATCACAAACCAAGTCCACCATGTAAAAGGTGGACAGCATATCTAGCATACGACGGGTCAACTCGCTCCCAATGCCTTGATGTTGATACGCCGGGAGGACTTCCAGCAACGGAATATAAGCCGAAAGCACGCCGTCACTAATGGCC
>DAHWKJ010000064.1 GCA_027343695.1 Sulfobacillus sp.
GCCGACAGCGTGCTGCAAATTGCTGCCCATGAAGAACGTGTGCCGTTATCTACGCTTTATCAGTGGTGTGAAGCGGCAAGAGATATCATGCAAGGTCCGAATCTGGTGGGTCGCATTATTGCGCGGCCATTTGTGGGTGAACCCGGATCCTTTGTTCGAACACCCAACCGACATGATTATGCGGTACGGCCCTGGGCGCCAACCCAAGTCGATGCGTTAGCACGGGAGGGAATCAAAACCGTGGCGGTGGGGAAAATAGGGGACATCTTCTCCGGTCAAGGGTTTAGCCAGCATGTGCGAACGGAGAGTAACCTTGATGGTCTTGAGAAGACTCGAGAACTGTTAATGGAGGCCGGCGAGACTCCAGAATTTATTTTTGTGAATCTTGTGGAATTCGACTCCCATTGGGGTCATCGCCGGAACCCGACCGGGTACGCGCACGCCTTACAGGATCTTGACGCATTTCTCCCACGGCTGTGGGAGGCCATGGGTTCCGAGGACCAATTATGGATTACCGCCGATCATGGTTGCGATCCTACCTATCAGGGGACTGACCATACCCGCGAAGACGTCCCGTGGTTAGTCTTTGGGCGGTCAGTACCGACCGGAATAGGTGCGCCTCGGGATACCCTCGCGGATATTGGGGCCACCCTCGCCAAGATGTTTTCCGTGCCTCAAATAGGAGAGGGTTACCCGTGGGAAACGCTGGTGCCACGTAGGGAGGCTACCTCATGATTGCTTTTATCGAAAAAACCCGCGACCATGTCGCGTTAAGTGCCGAAGAAATTGAATCCTTGATAGAGAGCATCGTAGCCGACACCGTACCCGACTATCAGGTGGCGGCATGGCTCATGGCCGTATATCTTAATGGCCTCACAGACCCGGAAGTTTTTGCGTTGACTAAAGCTATGGCAGAAACGGGCGCCAGTCCCATGCAATCCATGGGACTGGTGGATAAACATTCCACCGGTGGGGTTGGGGATAAAACGAGCTTAATCTTGGCTCCCCTCATGGCAGCGGCAGGCGTGCCGATGTTGAAGATGTCAGGACGGGGGTTGGGCCACACCGGTGGCACCTTAGACAAACTCGAGAGTTTACCCGGATTTCGTGTGGATTTGGATCCGGCTAGCTTGGATCGCCAAATGCACTCGGTCGGGGTGGCCATCGTGGCGCAGTCTCCTACATTGGCTCCTTCCGATGCGAGACTCTATGCTCTCCGCGATGTCACGGGAACCGTCGACAGCATTCCCCTCATAGCCGCTTCAATTATGAGCAAAAAATTGGCAGCCAAGTCCCCCAATATTGTCCTGGATGTGAAAGTGGGGAGCGGCGCCTTCATGGCTAATGTCGAGCGCGCGGTTCAGCTTGCAGAACTCATGGTCCGCATTGGCAAAGCGCATCACGTGGCTGTTAAGGCCATCTTAACCAATATGGACCAACCCCTCGGATACGCCATTGGGAACGCGATAGAAGTCAATGAAGCGATGGACACGCTAAAAGGGTCGGGACCCCGCGATCTCACCGAAGAATCCATTACATTGGCCTCGCATATGTTGGCGATGGCCCGTCATCTGGATCTCGGAGAGTCTCATCAACGCATCGAACGCATCCTGGAATCCGGGGCTGCGTGGAAGAAATTTGAGCAATGGGTCGTTTCCCAAGGCGCCGATCCGGCGTGCCTGAAACAGGACTTACCTTTAGCTCCCGTGCATCAGTCCTGGGTGCTAGACCACTCCTTGCGCGTAACCCGGATTGATACCAAGCAACTTGGTCTGGCTGCACTGGCGTTGGGAGCCGGACGGGTTGTGAAAGGACAACCGGTGGACCACGGCGTCGGAATTCGCTGTTACGCCAAAATTAACCAGACCATGGACCCCGGGACTACCGTCGCCGAGGTCTATGCACGGACCTCAGAAGCCGCACAAAAGGCCATTCACATGGTGCAGAACGCCATTCATCAGGACGGCCAAGCTAGTGGCACCCCGGGCGGTGTGATTCGAATTGTAGAATAAGAGCGGGCCAGTGCATGAACCGGTGGGGGTTTGTCGATAATAGGGGTCAGTATCTTTAGAGGAGCTGACCCTGATGCACCATATACGACGCTTCCTGATGATGGTATGTATGTTGGCTCTCCCAATCGGTTTTGAGGCTCCAGTCTGGGCGGCGGCTCCTCCGCCACCCCCGGTTACCACGGCCAAGGCCGTGACGTTAATCGACGCAACCACCGGCCAAGAGCTTTTTTCGCGTCACGCGTCTTGGGAATTGCCGATGGCCAGTGTGACTAAATTGATGACTCTTTACATCACCATTCAAGCGATTGATCAACACAAGATCCGCTTAGATGAACTAGTCCCCGCAGATGAAACGGCGTACCATATTGCGGGATCGCAAATTTGGTTGAGACCCGGCGAACGTTTGACGGTTGACCAAATGTTACGTGCCATTGCGGTAGGCTCTGCGAACGACGCAGCCTATGCCTTGGGAACATTCGTATCCGGGTCGGAGGGGCAATTTGTCTCCGTCATGAACCATACGGCCCAAGAACTGGGCATGACCCATACTCACTTTGTAAACCCACACGGTCTACCGGCAAAGGATCACTACACTACCGCGCACGATCTCGCGTTGTTGGGAAAAGCCGCCGTGCATCTCCCGTTATTGCTCCACTATACTCGAGAGTGGCAAGACCGGACCATCCGTAACGGGAAAGGCGGAAAACTGTGGCTGATAAACCAAAACCGACTCTTGCGAACTTACGCCGGGGCTGATGGTCTCAAAACGGGCTATACCCAGCAAGCAGGGTACTGCATGGTAGCCACGGCTCAACGCTTTGGTACCCGACTTATCGCAGTCGTTTTAGGGGCGCCGACGTCGCAGGCCCGATTCCAAGATGCGGCCGCACTGCTTACCTGGGGATTTCAACACTATCGTACGGTTCAGGTGGTGCCACCTGGAACGATTCCCCACGCGGTGTTAGTGAGCCAAGGCAACATGGCACAGCTGCCGCTCCTGGTCCATGGTTCACAATATCTCACGCTACCCATCGCAGAACAACAGAGCTTACGTGTTACGGTGCATCTACCCCAGAGGATTAAGGCACCTGTGCGACGGGGTCAAATCCTGGGTTACGTGTCGGTCATGCAAGGAACGGTGGAGATAAGTCGGTTGAATCTCGTGGCTTCGCGTGCTGTGCAAAAGCTCGGTATAGGGGAGCTAGCCTGGGACTATTTTTGGAAGGTGATCGGCTAGCCATGACGGACGGAGGTGCAAGATTGTGGACCTAGAGGCCCTATTGACAGTCCAGAAGAAACTCACAGCGATACAAAATCGACTGAGTGACCAATTGTCCCAGAGTGAGACCGAATCGGTGCAAGCGCTTTCCGCCTATGACAATCATGCGGCAGATTTAGGAACCGACACCTTTGAGCGAGAACTCGATGTCGGACTCAGTCTCGGAATCAAGCAGCGCCTGGATGGAGTACAACGGGCTATGCAAAAGGTCCGAGAGAATAGTTACGGAATCTGTGATCGCTGCGGCCAAGCCATTGACCCCGAGCGTCTCGCAGCCCAGCCTGAATCTCTGTATTGTTTGCCGTGCCAAACGCTCGTCGATACCCCCTATATCCCTCCACCATCGGAGGTTGGGGTGGTTCCTATGCCGTTTGGTCATGTCAATCGACAAGATGTCGAAGCGAATGGGGAAGACATGTGGCAGAGCGTTGCCGAGTGGGGCAATTCCGACTCCCCGCAAGACACGCCACCCGCCATCGACTACCAGGAAACCTATGTGGATTTTGCCGAGCCCGTAGGCTATGTGGAAGAAATCGAATCCATAGTGGACGCTGACGGTGAGGTACTCCTGGATACGCTCCGCGAGAAGACCAGGCGACAAGGCCGAGGAATCGACACAGAAAGCGAAGAATATCCCCAGTAAGGCGGCCAAAACCCGCCTTTTTTCGCGCCTGCCGATGTGTATCATGGACACCATAAGGCTCGGCCTCAATGAGGAGGGTGTCATGACCATCGTACATACCATTCAGCCGACCCGGATTGTGGTGGCGGTCAATGGAGACCTCGACTTGAAGACGGCGGATCCGCTTCGTGAAGCGCTCGACGCGTTGATTGACCGATATCGAGATAAAGACCTTATCATAGACCTGGCAGACGTTGATTTTATTGACAGCTCGGGGCTTGGGGTGATTTTAGGGCGGTATCGGCGACTAGCCCAACGCAATCGAACCGTATCCTTGGCAGGAATTCGCCCCTCGGTGCGGACCGTGTTAGACTTGGCAGGTATCTTAACCATCATTACGGTCATCGATAGCCCGATCCGTAAAGAGGCCCGTTAATACCGCTCATAAGTTAGAGAGGAGAACCCATTGATGAACCGGATGAGCTTACGCTTCATATCTGTGTCGGATAACGTGGGTCTGGCCCGGGTTGCTGTAGCGGCTTTGGCAAGTCAGGCCGACTTTTCTTTGCAAGACATCGATGAAATCAAGGTGGCTGTTTCTGAAGCCGTCTCCAATGCGATTGTGCACGGTTATCCGGGCAGGAGCGACGGCGAGATCCAAGTGACCGGGATGTTAGATGCGGGAGGTCTTACCGTGACCGTAGAAGATTGGGGAGTTGGCATCGAGGACATCACACAAGCGCGACAACCCGCCTACTCTCAAGACCCAGAGCGAATGGGACTGGGGTTTGTGTTTATGGAATCTTTTATGCACGGTCTACAGGTTGAATCTACACCGGGTCAGGGCACTCGGGTGGAAATGCACCGGTTAGTCACCATCTCCGGAGAATTGTCCCGCGATGCCCAATGAGGATTCGTGGCCCGAAGCGCCCGGCACCGAAGACGTGATTTTATTCCGCCAAGCCCAGGCGGGAGATAAACTGGCACGACAAGAGTTAGTGCAACGACACTGGAATCTTATTTGGCATATTGTCCATCGCTTCACCGGTCGAGGGCATGACCCCGAAGACCTGTTTCAGGTGGGAGCGATTGGTTTACTCAAGGCTATCGACCGTTTCGACGTGAGCCGTGGGTTAAAATTCTCGACCTATGCGGTGCCTCTGATCATGGGGGAAATTCGTCGGCATCTTCGCGACGATCAACCGATACGCGTAGCCCGGTCCCTCCGAGAACTCGGCATGAAGGTGGAACAGACCCGGGCACAAATGATGCAAGGACTCGGACGGGATCCTACTGCCCAGGAAATTTCTCAGCAAATCGGTTTAGATCCCGCCGACATTGCTGAAGCCATGGACGCGATTCGACCGTTGGCCTCCCTGAATCAAGCCATTGAAACCCCCAACGGTTCTGAGACCCACCTCGGCGATACTCTACGCGACCACAGCGATGAGAACGAGTGGTTGGAACAAATGGCCTTGAGCCAAGCCTTTGAAGATCTCGACGAACGCGAACGGTATATCCTGCGATTGCGGTTCATCGAAGGCCGCACCCAAATGGATGTTGCTGCGCGGCTTAAGGTATCGCAGGTCCAGGTCTCCCGATTAGAACGCAAAGCGTTAGACCGTCTAAAGACTGCACTCCTCGAAGAAGCACCGATCCCCGGTCACTCTGACTGATTTCTGAATAACCCGGTAATACTACTCCCGGACCCTCGCACCGCGAGGGGAAGGGAGGTAGTTATTTTTGGGGTATTTTCAACCGCTTTTACTTTTCCGGGACCGACTCTCCCGTTAGCACCACCCATTCAGTCTTGTGGCCTGGAAATCTCGGTGTCAGTTCGGGAACCCTGAGGTGGGGCCGTGGTTCCACCATCACAGCCGATCTCATAATCATAGGCGCGGACGAACCGATCCGCTAAGAGGAGGGCTATCTTTGCATCAAGAAGACTCGGACCAGGCCAAAGCCTATCAACAGTTGGTCAAAAAAACTCAGCCCAAAAAACCCATCCTAAAAAACGTCGTGTGGGCATTTTTATATGGCGGCATGATTTGCCTCGTGGGGCAATGTATTCAAACCGCGTTCATGGCCACAGGGATGACCAGTCAAGCCGCGACGAGTCCCACCACGGTGGTCCTGATCGGGGTGGGAGCCTTACTCACGGGGCTAGGCTGGTATGACCAGATCACCAAGCGCGGTGGGATGGGAGCCACGCTTCCTATCACGGGGTTTGCTAACGCGATGGTAGCGCCTGCCATGGAGTTTCGCCGCGAAGGATTGGTGATGGGTGTCGGCGCCAAACTATTCACCGTAGCGGGGCCGGTTCTTGTGTACGGGCTTAGCGCTGCGTTTGTCGTGGGCCTCGTGCGATATTTAGTCACGGGGGTGGCCTGACATGGGGGTGACCCAAATTGCGCTCGGGAGCTACCGAGTTATGGACGTCTGCATTGCAGCTACGGCGGCAATAGGTGGCCCCAAAGAAGGGAAGGGACCTTTGGGCCCCTACTTTGACGAAATCTGGCCGTCAGAAGATCACAAGGGAACCAGTTTTGAGCAAGCCGAGCGCGCACTCATCGAGGATGGGATGGAACTGGCCGTAAAAAAATCTGGGATGTCTTGGGAAGATATTGACCTCGTGATGGGTGGAGACCTATTGGATCAAATTGTATCGACCAACTTTGCAGCGCGCCGTCATCAACGCCCCCTGCTTGGCCTGTTTTCCGCTTGTGCTGTGTTCACCCAAGGTCTTGGCCTCGGTGCTTTGCTGTTAGCGGGGAACAGCGCGCGTTCAATATTGGTGGCGGCGGTAAGTCATCACATGGCCGCAGAACGCCAGTTTCGCTTTCCTATTGAGCTTGGTTATCAACGGACACCTACGGCAGCGTGGACGGCGACGGCCACGGGTGCTGTCGTCTTAGTGTCGGGAACCAAGCACCCAACGGCTATCGATGCCGTCACCATGGGACGTGTGATAGATTTCGGCAGTAAAAATCCTAATGACATGGGGAGTGCCATGGCACCGGCTGCGCTGGATACGATTCAACGCCATTTGGAGGCCACGGGGACTACCCTCCAAGATTACGATGCCGTGTATACCGGGGACCTAGGCGTCATGGGGACTAAAATGTTGACCCTCTTGGGGAAAGAACATGGCCTAATTTTTGACTACCGATTCAATGATTGTGGCCAAATTCTTTATCACCTCAAAGAGCAGGATGTTCACAATGGCGGGTCCGGTCCCGGTTGCTCCGCTGGCGTGTTTTCGGGCTACCTACATCAGCGATTAGAATCTGGCGAGTGGCGACGGCTCTTACTGATCGCTACCGGAGCGCTATTCTCCCCGACAACGTATCAGCAAGGAGAGTCGATCCCCTGCATTGCCCATGCTGTGAGCCTAGTGTACCGAGACCGAGGGGGGAGCTCGTCGTGACATTTGTATGGGCTTTCATAGTCGGCGGCTTACTCTGTGTCATCGCACAACTCGTGCTGGACCTGACGTCCTTCACTCCCGCCCATGTCTTAGTCCTATTTGTTGTCCTGGGCGCGTTGTTCGGGGGTGTCGGGCTGTACCGACACTTGGTGGCGTTTGCCGGAGCGGGGGCCACCGTGCCGCTACCTGGATTTGGTTATACGCTCGTGGAAGGAATCGCCGCAGCCGTCAAAACCAAAGGCATTTTAGGCTTACTTACCGGCGGCTTGACCGCCGCTGCCGGAGGCATTAAAGCCGCGGTGCTATTTGGACTTGCTGCGGCTCTAATCTTTAAACCCAAAGCTTAACCCGATTACACTACATAGACCCACTTGAGGAGGAGCGACAGGATGGCTAAAGATGTCATAATTTTTACCGACGGAGATGAGACGGCTTATCATGCACTCGGAGTGGCCTGTAAGGATCTTGCCCTGCATCCACTACATGCATCGCAAGGAAATCCTACGCCGCTCACAGGAGACCGGCTGATTAGGGCTGTGTTGGATGCTCCTCGCGACCCCGTAGTGGTTATGGTGGATGACCGTGGCGACAAGGGGAAGGGCCTTGGTGAACAAGCCCTCGAAGACTTAATGGCTAGCCCCGACATTAACGTGTTAGGCGTGGTTGCGGTCGCCGCCAATACTCATCCCGTCCACGGTGTCATTGTAGACGGTTCCGTGACCAACGAAGCGGTGGTAGTCTCGACCGCCGTGGACAAGAACGGAGAGCCGACCCATGACAATATCCTTCGTGGTGACACGGTAGATGTCCTGGGCCACAGTGGATCGGTCCCCATTGTGGGCCTCGGAGACCCTGGGAAAATGGGCGGTAAAGATTCAGTAGAACGTGGTGTCCCGATAACCAAACAAGCCCTTGAGGAAATCCTAAGACGTAGCGGTTACCATGGACGTTAAGTACCATGCTCATGGTGAAGCCCAGGTTAAATCCGAAGCCGTACGCTCCAATCTAAAGGACAACTTGCAGTGGCTCAAAGACTATTTGGGATACAAAGAAACCTTTGATCTTATTGTGCGTGAGTTAAAAATTGGGGCGCGCGATGCAGCCCTGGTGTATATCGACTCGTTTGTGGCCCAAACCGATCTGACGTTAGTTATGCAAGAGTTGTTTAAGGCCCCCGATGATTCGCTCGATTATCCCTCCTTGCAGAAACTATTAAATCGCCATGTCCCGTTTATAGAGATTACGCCAGAAACCCAGTTGGATCAGGCGGCCGTACAAATATTGTCGGGCACTGCCGCCTTGTTAGTCGACGGGATTACCCATGTAATTGTGATGGATGTCCGTAAGTACCCAGACCGATCTCCGTCGGAGCCGTCGTTAGAACGGGTCTTACGAGGACCCAAGGATGGATTCATCGAGACCCTGGTGTTCAACACCATCCTGATACGGCGTCGTCTACGCGACCCTAACCTCCGAATCGAAATGTTTGAGGTGGGGCGTCGTTCGAAAGCCGATGTCGCCATGATTTTTATCAAAGACATCGCGAACGATTTTTTTGTCCGCCAAATCCGTAAACGGATTCGCGATATTAACGTCGATGCCCTTACTATGTCCGAGAAGGCACTGCAGGAATGGGTCCTTCATAAGCCGTGGTGGAATCCCTGGCCCAATAGTCGGTTTACCGAACGACCCGATGTGGCTGCAGAACATCTCACGGAGGGCCATATTCTTCTCATGATCGACACGTCCCCTAACGCGATGATCCTACCCGTAACATTTTTCTCATTTCTACAATCGGTCGAGGAATATCACGAAGACGTCCTCATCGGGTCGTACTTAAAGTGGGTGAGGTTTTTTGGGATTTTTTTCTCGTGGATTGGACCACCCCTATGGTATGCGCTCCTAGTGGCTCGCGTGACTTTGCCCGGAGGGTGGAACGTTTTGCTCCATCCTTCGACCACTCAGGTGCCGTTATTTTGGCAGCTGCTGGCGGCAGAGGTGGGGGTCGACTTGCTTCGGTTAGCGTTGACGTTTAGCCCGGATCCTTTGACTCAATCCATGGGGTTTTTCGGGGCGATTCTGTTGGGTGATGTCGCCATTAAGGCGAAAATGGTCGACCCCGAAGTCATGGTTTATGTAGCAATTGCAGCCGTCGGCACGTTTACCGCCCCCGACATCGATTTTGGGATGGCCATTCGCTTGTTACGGGCTTTCTTGTTGTTTTTGGTAGGAGTTGGGGCGATATTTGGATGGGTATGGGCTGGATTTGGGGTCGGGTTGGCTATTCCGATCGCTGTCGCACTGCGAACCAATTCATTCGGCATCGCTTATCTGTGGCCACTGTGGCCCTTTAATCGAAGTGCCATGGCCGCCGAGCTAATCCGTAAACCGTTGAACCGTAAGATTATGCGCCCGGCCTTGACGTTACCCCGGGACCGTACCCACCGGCGGCCCAAATAGGGCGATCTGGATTGACCCCGATTGAGAGCCCGTGCTAGGCTAGGAGCACTAAGATTTTTCGGTCCAAGGAGGACAAGCCATGACTCCCGACACGTACCGGGTTGATGAATCGCACCAGATGTGGATAGGTGGCTTACGGGTTCGAGATTTAGTTGCCAAGTACGGCACGCCGTTATATTTGCTTGACTATGCGACGATTATAGCCCGTATCCAACACTATCAACAGGCGTTGAGTACCCTAAACCCACCAGGTCAAGCGTTTTACGCCGGTAAAGCCTTCTTGAGTGAAGCCATGGCCGGACTATTAGAGGAACAACAAATGGGTCTCGACGTGGTATCTGGCGGTGAGCTCTATACCGCTCTTCGTGCCGGGTTTAGCCCCGCCCACATTATGTTTCACGGCAATGTAAAAACCCGGAGCGAGATTGCTTACGCACTCAAGGCACGGGTTGGATATCTGGTCTGCGATTCCTTTGAGGAACTGGATCGGATCGAATCCGAAGCAGCTCGCCTCGGGGTGACTGCCCCCGTGTTGCTGCGCATCACGCCAGGTATTGAGGCACACACCCATGAGTTCATTCGCACGGGTCAGTTTGACTCCAAGTTTGGGTTTGGCTTAGCCGAAGGGATTGCGGATCGAGCCATTACCCAAGCATTAGAACATCGACACGTTCAACTCCTCGGTTTTCATGCCCACATTGGGAGCCAAATTTTAGACGAAGCCCCCTTTATCCATAATGCACAAACTCTTCTCGACCTCAGTCGGCAGTGGTATCAGAGCCGAGGGTGGTGGCCCGAAGTCTTAAATATTGGCGGAGGGTTTGGCATCCGTTATCAGCCCCAGGACCGCCCTCCTCAACTGGACGCCGTGGTGCAACAGATTAGCCATTTAATAGCCAAGGGCACCCCGAGTACCATGAATCCACCGCGCGTGTTCATGGAACCCGGCCGTTCCATCATTGCGGAGGCTGGAGTCACAGTGTATCAAGTGTTGGTTAAAAAGCAGGTGCCTGGAGGCAAATGGTATGTGGCTGTAGACGGGGGAATGGGTGACAACATTCGCCCGGCCTTATACCAAGCAGAGTACCAGGCCGCCATCGATAGCAAAGCCGATTGGTTACCGACGCAACGTGTCACGGTGGCAGGACGCTACTGTGAAACCGGTGATGTTTTAATGCGGGAGATCAACCTACCACCCGTGGCGATAAACGATACCCTAGTGGTGTTCGCCACCGGAGCCTACAACTACTCTATGGCCTCGAATTACAATCGGGTACCACGCCCCCCAGTGGTGCTGGTGGATCAAGGTCAAGACCACCTCTGGATTGCACGCGAATCCTATGAAGATTTGGTACATGCCGACCGTCCGTGGACCCCCGTGGCATGGGAGCCTCGTTAATATGGCTACACTAGCTCTAACGCCTCAAGACAACGCCCCCATCACTGAGATTGCCTCACGAATTCGTCGGCAGCCTCACTGGGTTTTGTCGTTGCTGGTATCCTCATTGGTCCACGAGGCCAGTGAGCGTTGGCGCGGAGCTCAAGATCTATTGGAGGTTACCGATGAGGTTCCGGTAACGGCTTGGGTGGTTCGGCGCAAATCCGACCTTCTTTTACCTGGAGCCGCACCCGAAGAAGATGTATTGCCTGAGGAACCCATCGACGCCGCTCCATGGCTCTCTTCGGCCACAGGACATTTACGGGCATTGCAGGCCCAAGCGGCGCACCTCCATGCGCGACGACCGTGTTTGGTGCCGAAGTCTCCAGCGCCGGTTAAAGGCGCTTCCCCGTGGAAGCTTGCCTGGTCATGGCCGAAACTCAAAATCCCTACAGCCATCGCCCCCCGCCTGATCCAGCCGGAAGTTGATCCCGTTCGCGAGCGCTTGGCTAGGATTCGGCATCGGCTTACGAGCGCGCCGCTAAACGGCCTTGGATTTGATGAGCTCGTAGATTCGCCTCAAACCATCGACCGCATCATGACCTTTTTGGCGCTGACCCAGCTCTGGCACACCAACGAGCTGACCATGGAACAAAGCCATGCCTATGGCAAGATTTGGGTTCGACCCGACAGGCTTCCCCGATGAATAACGAGATGATGGTTCGGCGGCTTGAAGCTCTGTTATTTTTACATGGGGACCCCCTTAATTTGGAACAATTAGCTGTGTGGTTGGAGACTGAAAAAACGGCTATCCCGTTTTGGATCGAAAGATTGGCGGACCATCTATCAGCCTCCCAATCCGCTCTTCAGGTACGCACGATGGGAGATACCGTACAATTGGTCACGGTAGCGTTGCTCGATGAATGGCTTAGTCAAACCCTTACCCTGCGACCTCCCGAGCCTCTTTCCCATGCGGCATGGGAAGTCTTATCGGTGATTGCCTATAAGCAGCCACTAACCCGGATGGAAATTGAATCGTTCCGGCAGACGGGATCCGAACGAGCCATCGATACCCTGGTGACACGCGGTCTGGTCGAAGAAGTGGGCCGAAAAGAAACTCCGGGACGTCCCATCCTGTATGGAACCACCCCTCGCTTTCTCCAAGAATTCGGCATCTCTGACCCAAAAGATTTGCCATCGCTTGAGGATTCCCCACCACCGTCCGTATAAGTCACGCAAACTCGGCCATCCTAAAGATGGGAGGGGCAGACGTATGGGATGGCTTCTTCTAGCGCTGTTGGTTGCTGTGATGGTTGGGATGGCCATGGTTAGCTGGCAGCGTCTCTCGGTTACATTTTGGGTACGAGGTGAAGCCTTGACCTGGGTTATGGGATTCCGCGTAGCCTGGATTTGGTGGCAGTTTGGAGATTCTTGGCTAATCCCCAAGACTCCCGCAGCCCACGCGAGCGCAGGAATGTCCTTCGATCCGTCTTTGGTTCACGATGGACTCTGGGTGCTGTCGTGGTACCGACACTTTATCCATCGCGCGTGGCACTGTGTCCGGGTAACTCAGTTCCAGTGTGAAGGAACCATAGGACTGGGAGAAGCCGCGGACACTGGCATGGCAGTCGGTGCGATGTCGTCACTCATCGGTTGGTGGTTGGCTTATCACATTTTGCCTCAAACCAGGCAAGCGCGACCGAGCATGGGCGTTCAACCTAATTGGGATCAACCGGATTTCCGGTTTCACTTACTAACGCGGTTTTGGTTTCGTCCCTGGTCGCTGATGGTGGCGGCTTTTCAGAGTTTTGGCGTCCAGATTTTAGGTGGATGGCGATTGCATACATTGAGGAGGGTACAACATGGACACGTCTCCGGCGGGACACACGGGTAGTCACCCGATCGAATCTCTCATGAAAACCGCGATGGAATCCATCAAAGGGATGATTGATGTCAATACGGTGGTCGGGGAAGCGGTCAACACCCCCGATGGGGGGACTATCATCCCCATCTCCCGGGTATCATTTGGATTCGCCGCGGGGGGTGGTGAATATTGGAGTCGGGCGTCAGACGCCGCAGAGCATCCGTTTGGCGGCGGCAGTGGGGCAGGCGTTACGGTGCACCCTGTAGGTTTTTTGGTAGCGCACGGGGACAACGTCCGCCTGTTAGCCGTGGATCGCGGTGATGTGGTGGACTCTTTGGTGAATAACGTGCCACAAATTATCGACCAAGTACAAAATTGGATGGGACACGGCAAAAATGGACAACAGGACTCCACTGGGATTATCGACCCACACGCTCTTTCGTAATCGCCAAACCCAGAGCGCGCCTTGTGGTCCGTCTCGATCTATGACTTCCCGCGGACGATCCGGGCCTTGGCTAACGGCGGACCCGACTTGAGAATGCAGACGGGAACCCGAATGACATGAAGAAACCCGGCTCGTCCAAAAGTTTAGCCGTCAAGAAATACCCCGACAACCCCAAAGCCTGGGTCGGGGCCTTTTTTTGTCCATTTTCCGGGATGGCCCTTGGTTGGTTTGGGCCAGGTGAGCCCTTTCATAAGTCCAACTAGTTATAAGGCACCTGCTAGTGGTTTACACACCAGATTTTCACACGAAGGAGATTGCATGGGACGAGACAAATTGGCCAACGCTATCGGGGTGAATCAATGGCCGGTTCCGGTTTTTCGGACACAGGCGAACTGAAGGTTGGACTGATAACACGCTATGGAGTACTCACCGGAACGCATAGCGTTGAGGAGGGAATGTTCATGAGTCTACCACTAGAAGGTATAAAGATTCTCGACTTTACGGGAGTACAAGCCGGTCCGGCATGTACTCAACTACTCGCCTGGTTTGGTGCGGATGTACTGAAAATTGAGCGGCCTGGCGTGGGTGATGTCACGCGCAATCAGTTGCGGGACATTCCCGATGCCGACGCACTCTACTTTACCATGCTCAACAGTAACAAAAAGTCGCTGGAGTTGGACACCAAAACTCCAGAGGGGAAAGAAATCTTGGAAAAACTGATTCGCGAAGCCGATGTCCTCGTGGAAAACTTTGCACCAGGGGCGTTGGATCGGATGGGATTTAGTTGGGAGCACATTCAAGAACTAAATCCCCGGATCATCTTCGGTTCCGTCAAGGGATTTGATGAAAATTCCCGCTATGCGGACTTGAAAGTGTACGAAAATGTGGCGCAGTGTGCCGGAGGCGCCGCCTCGACCACGGGGTTTTGGGATGGCCCGCCCACCATTAGTGGCGGTGCCTTGGGTGACAGCAACAGTGGGATGCATTTAGCCATTGGGATTCTGACTGCCTTGATCGGGAGAGAGAAGACCGGCAAAGGTCAGAAAGTCAGTGTGGCGATGCAAGACGCTGTGTTGAACCTCTGCCGGGTTAAGCTCCGCGACCAACAACGTCTCGATCGTTTGGGGTACCTCGAAGAATATCCGCAATATCCGAATGGGACTTTTACGGACGTGGTGCCCCGGGAGGGAAATGCTGGAGGCGGTGGTCAACCCGGGTGGGTCTTGAAATGTAAAGGCTGGGAAACCGATCCGGACGCCTACATCTATTTCACCTTACAGGAACAGAACTGGGCCCGCACCTGTCAGGTCATTGGTAAACCTGAGTGGATTGATGACCCGGCGTATAAGACCCCCCAAGCCCGCCAGCCTCACATTTTTGAAATTTTTGCCGAGATAGAAAAATGGCTCGCCGATAAGACCAAATATGAAGCCGTGGACATTTTACGGAAGTTTGAAGTGCCCTGCGCCCCCGTGATGAACATGAAGGAAATTGAAGAAGATCCGGATTTGCGGGCCAGCGGCACCATTGTAGAAGTCGAGCACAAAAAGCGTGGTCACTACTTGACTGTGGGAAGTCCGATTAAGTTTTCAAGCTTTGTGCCGAAGATTGTGGGAGCGCCCTTGCTTGGAGAGAACACCGATCAAGTCTTGACCGACCTTGGCTATAATCGCGAACAAATCAAACGACTCCATGAAACAAAAGTCGTGTAGGTCGACCCTGAAGCCATAATCTCGCAAACCGGGCCAACTCGGTGAGATAACTGACCGTAAGTGAAAGAGGGGTGTTGAAATGGATGTTGAGACATCGGGATCCTACCGCGAGGTCAAGGATTCCAATGGCCGGATCTACCGGATCGGGGAGTCACCGCGATCCATTTTGGGCCATGGCCGCTGGATTATGGTGCTGCTGCCGTGGATTGGAATGTTTCTCATTAGTACCTTTG
>DAHWKJ010000068.1 GCA_027343695.1 Sulfobacillus sp.
GAATCCGCGCGGATCTTAAGATCATTGGACTATTGGGATTTCGGGTCTTGACCCCAACATCTTTGGAAATTACCCATATTGCGGTGCTTCGGCAACATCGGCACCAACATCTGGGGACTCAGATGATTGGGGTGTTAACCCTGATACACAGAGGTCTAGAATTTATCGCATATACGGATGATGATGCGGTAGGATTTTACCGAAAGATGGGGTTTCACGTGGAATCCCTGGGAGAGGTGTACCCGGGACGGCTCCGTTACCGGTGTATCCGGTATCCATGGTGTTCGACCTCTATCGAGACGAGGAGTGAGGTGCGACCATGAAACTGCTCATTTTAGGGGGTACACAATTTTTGGGCAGGCATTTGGTGGAACAAGCCCTAAGCGGAGGTCATGAGGTGACCCTCTTTAACCGAGGCCAGACCGCGCCCGACCTTTTTGACGTAAAGACCCTTATAGGTAATCGTGATGGTGATTTAGGAGCGCTTGAGACGTGGGATGGCGATGCCGTAATCGATACGTCTGGATACGTGCCTCGGGTAGTGAGAGAGTCGGTGTCGCGTTTGAAATCTCGGGCCTCCCACTATACCTTTGTTTCTAGTATTTCGGTGTACGACGATTTTACTCGATCGGAAATGACCGAAGACTCTTCGCGGGCGAGGCCCAAGGATCCCAAAGCCGAAAATGTCACCGAAGACTATGGGGGACTCAAAGCCGCTTGTGAAGATGTCGTGATGGAGGAATTTGGGGCACGGGCCCTAGTGGTGCGGCCCGGTCTTTTGGTCGGGCCTTATGATCCGACCGACCGTTTCACGTATTGGGTTCGACGCTGGACCCAGCGTAGGCCGGTGCTGGTGCCCGGTCATCCCGACGCTCGCATTCAGTGGATCGACGTGCGCGATGTGGCGCGGTGGATTCTCACACAAGTAGTGGCCCGAGTGACGGGAATTTACAATCTGACCGGGATTCCGGGAACAATGGGTGGTCTGATGGGCGTCTTAGAGACCGAGACCGGCGGTGGGCCAGCGCTTTGGGTACGCGAGGACTTTTTATTAGATCGTGGGGTGCGAGAATGGTCGGATTTACCACTCTGGATCGCAGTGCAAACGAATTGGCCGGGATTTATGGGCGTGAATATTGACCGCGCCTTGGCTCGTGGACTCACGCTCAGGCCCTGGGCAGACACCGTGTGTGATACCCTAGAGTGGGATCGTGTTCGAGGGACACCGCCGTTAAAGAGTGGTCTCACTGACGCGCGCGAAAGAGAATTGTTAGCAGCATGGAATAGTCAGAAACACACCAATTAGGGATGAGGAGGAACGGGACATGCTGAATCGGTTAGTGGTTGCGGTCGATGGAACACCGGCAAGTTGGCAAGCTTTGGCATTGGCCAGGCGGCTCTCTGGACCTGAAGGCGTCTTAGCGGTGGCCGACGTCAAGGATCTGATGGCCATGTATCAAGCAACGGCCACGTCGAACTATACGATGTCGACAGGCCTCGATGTCACGCAATATGTGTCGGAATGGGACAAGCACGCCGAGGAGGTTAAGGAAGAAGTAGCCAAACGGCTTAGTGATTTTGAGGGGCAGTATGAATGGCATGTGGTGGAGGCGGATGACCAGCAAGGGGGCCCGGCTGCTGCGTTAAGTGCTTTTGCGGAGCAATGGCACGCGGAAGGCATTGTGGTGGGGCGGCATCAGGGATCCACCCTACTCGAAGGCGTCTTCGGGAGTTTTCCCCGATGGCTGGTGACCCATAGTGCGCTTCCGATTATTGTCGTACCGCTCAATACTTAGAACGGTGGCGTCGATATCGGTCGGCACCCCATAACGGAAGAGGTCGACCAGCATCGGCGATGAGGATCGCAGGACGGGTCTTGCGTCGACCGACTGCGTGCAGGATGATAGAGAAAAGTCGGTGCCATGGAGGAATATTATGGGGTATATCGGTAAACGAATGACTCGCGTCGAGGATGAACGACTGGTCACCGGGCAAGGGCGTTATGTGAGTGATATTGAGCTTCCCGGAACGGTACATATGGCCATTGTTCGCAGTCTTTACGCGCACGCGGAAATTACGCGTCTGGATCTCAACCAAGCTCAACAATTGCCCGGTGTAGTAGGAGTCTTTGGGCCTAAGGAATTGGCAGCAATTATGAAACCTTTACCCCTTGGGACGCCAGATCCTCGACTGGATGCGATTACTCCGATGCCGCTGGCTGGCGATCGAGTCCACTACGTGGGTGAGCCTGTTGCGGTCGTCGTGGCATGTGATCGCTACGTGGCCGAGGATGCGGCGGCGTTAGTTTCAGTGGGGTATCGTGCGTTGGATGCGTTAACGGATCCCCGGCTTGCGGCGACTGCCCCGCCCTTGCATCCGGGTCATCCCAGCAATGAAGTGGCTACGGTCGAGTATCGAGTAGGCCAGGGGGAGGAAGCGTTTAGGGATGCCGACGTGGTGGTCGACGTGGACTTGCGATTGGACCGGGTAGTGGCACATCCCATGGAACCGCGCGGGGTGGTGGCTCATTATGACGCCAAGACGGAGGAGCTACTCATCTTTGCAGGAACCCAGGGCGTGCATGGTTACCGTCGAGCCATTGCGTCGATGTTGGACCTCAATGAAGACCACGTGCGCGTGATAGCACCGGATACAGGCGGAGGATTCGGGGTGAAAAACCGAATCTATCCAGAAGATGTGCTGGCCGCGTACTTATCCTGCCAACTGTCGGTACCCGTTAAATGGCAGGGCGATCGCAGTGAGGAATTTATTAGTACGAATCAGGAGCGCGACCAATGGCATCACGCTCGGATTGGGGTCAAAAAGAACGGCCAAATTGTTGCGGTCAGTGATGAATTTTTCCAAGACCAAGGAGCCTACACACCAGCTGGAATCATCGTGGCAGACACCACGGCGATCTGTATTCCCGGTCCCTATCGGGTGCCGAACTTCGCGGTGACGGGTCATGTGGTGTTGACGAATAAGGTGCCGGTGGGTCCATATCGAGGAGCGGGCCGGCCGCAAGGGACCTTTGTGATGGAACGTCTTTTGGATCATGTGGCAGACACTTTGGGGATGGACCGCTTGGAGATTCGTCGCATCAACCTGATTAAACCGGAAGAGTTACCCTATCAGAATGGGTTACCGGGACGGGGCGGACCGATGACGATCCCTTATGGAGAATTTCAAAATACGATGGATCAGGTGGCCACGGCGATCAATTATGACCATTATTCCCACCCCCACGATACTAGGGGCCCTTGGAAGCTCGGAGTTGGGATAGCCAACTATCTAGAAATGTCAGGCGGCGCGGGATTTGAGGGGGCTCGTATGCGGCTCTTAGACGATGGTCGAGTCGAGGTGGCTACCGGTGCCTCGAGCCAGGGGCAAGGCCATTTGACGGCCTTTGCACAAGTGGCGGCTGACAGACTGCAATTGCCCTTCGAGCAAATCGTGGTGGTCGAAGGAGATACCAGCGCTATCCATCGGGGAATCGGAACGTTTGGGAGCCGCAGCATGATGATGGTCGGTAATGCTACGCGGATGGCGGCGCAGGGGTTTCGCACCAAGCTCTTAGAATTCGCGGCGGAAATGTTTGAAGCCTCGATGGATGACCTCCATTGGGAGAATGGCACCATTACGGTTAAAGGGGTGCCGAGTCGGACCATAAGCCTGGCAGACATCGCAACGCGGGCCGCTCAGGAAGACCGAGCCCTGGTGTATGAGGCATTTTATGACGCCACGGGGCCGGCTTTCGGGATGGGGACTCATGCCGTAGTGGTGGCAGTGCACCAGAAGACTTTTGCTATAGAGATTCGCGAGTACCAGATTTGCCATGATGGGGGGGTTGTGGTGAACCCGCTCTTGGCCGATGGACAGACCATCGGCGGCACGGTGCAAGGCTTGGGGACCGCGCTGTTCGAAGGACTGGTGTTTGACGCAACCGGGCAGCCTCTCAACGCGACATTCTTAGATTACTTGTTGCCGGCTGCGGGAGAAATGCCGGATTTTCTCATCTCCGAGCGAGAATACCCAGAGCCAACCAATCCGGAGGGGTTCAAAGGCATTGCCGAAGGAGGCATAATGCCTCCTATGGCAGCGATTTGTGCCGCAGTGGAAAATGCCTTGCGAGAGTTTTCGATTACGGTGGACCAGTTACCGGTCACCCCGAACTATCTCTTTTCGCAAGTGAAGGAGGGTAGCCGATGAAGCCCGCACCGTTTGAATATATACGGCCCGGCACGATCCCCGAGGCCCTCCAATATCTGCATCAGTGGGGCGATCAGGTTAAGATTTTAGCGGGGGGACAAAGTCTTATCCCCCTTCTGAACATGCGGTTGGCAGAACCATCACGGGTGATGGACATTAATGGCTTGGAGGAGCTCTCGGGAGTCCGATACGATCCGCATACGCATACGGTTCGCATCGGCGCCCTGACTCGCCACCAACAGCTGATCAGGGATCCGATCATATTGGAGCATCTCCCGATGCTTGTCGAAGCGGCGAAACTCATTGGGCACCTTGCCATTCGCACGCGTGGCACGTTGGCCGGGTCTTTAGTTCACGCGGATCCGTCCGCCGAGCTTCCTCTGATGATGGCTATGTTGCGGGGGGTGTTCGAGTGCCAATCTTTAGAACAACGTCGGGAAGTCGCAGCAGATGATTTCTTCTTAGGATTTTACATGACCGATCTCCAACCGGAAGAGCTGGTGGTTTCGGTGACGGTGCCCGTACCCTCGAGGTCATCGGGATATGCCATCCGGGAGTTTAGCCGTCGCCACGGAGATTTTGCTATTGCTGCGGCTTCGGCTGTGATCTCGACGGACACCCAAGGCCGCATTGTTCAGGCAATGGTGGGTGTCGGTGGTCTGTCTTCTCGCGGAATGGCTTGCCCAGAAGTCGAGGAGGCATTGGTTGGAGTCAAGGACCCGCAAGGCATTCGAGAGGCGGCAGAGCGCCTCGACAATATCGAACCCACAGATGATGTCCAAGCCAGTGCAGAATTTCGACGCCATGTGGGAATCGAATTGCTCGTGGAGTCGATTGAAACGGCGTACAGCAATGCTAAACAGGCAACGAAAGAGGTGACACAATGACCATAACCATGACCGTCAATGGAGAGCGCGTAACGGTCGAGGCACCTGCCCATTGGCTGTTGGCAGATGTTTTACGGCAAAAACTCGGACTCACCGGGCTTCATCTCGGATGTGAGTATGGGGTGTGTGGGGCTTGTACCGTGTTGGTCGATGGAGAGCCGACTCGATCCTGTCTGACCTTAGCCCCGGCTGCTGAGGGTAAGAGCATCACGACCGTGGAAGGGTTGCGCGATGCGGAATCAGGGGCGCTAAGCCGCGTTCAACAGGCGTTTATTGACCATCACGCCTTACAGTGTGGATTTTGTACCCCGGGCTTTCTGATTACGGCGACGTACCTTGCACGGATCTCAGAGGGTCTATCGAGAGAGGAAATTCGAGAAGCGTTAAGCGGTAATTTGTGCCGATGTACGGGATACCAGCAAATTGTGGATGCAGTGGCCACGGCGTTATCACCGGTGGACTAACCCATCCAGGCTAAAATTAACAGGGGCCCGAGCCGGGGCCCCTTTATTATGGTCACATCATTTGGATTAGTAAGATACAGGTAAGTGGTATTTGTGATGTGTTAAATATAGACCATTTTCCCCTTTACAGTGTCTCAAATCTGTCTCAATTTAGCGGATTGTGGTGAGACATACGAGGAGATGCGATAAAGCTTCATTGAGATGGCGATAATACGTGGCACGGCTGACATGGAGGTCTCTAGCGCACATGGTTGCAGAACGGTGGCGGGGCAGGTACGAGCATTTCAGTACCTCCTGGTCTCGGGTGGTGAGTGGTGCCTTGGGCGTATTTTGTAAAAGGGTGGTAATCCGGTTCCAAAGGTCTTGGTGATAGTGATCCACGAGGTGGGTTGTGCCTAGTGTTTCTAGGGTATCGGCCAAGCTTGAAATCGAACCGTACTTTAACGGGGAGGCGTGCCCCGACTGAGCCGAAATGGTCCGAATCCACCCGGTAAAATGTTGGTGTCGTAAATCCAACATGAACAGTTCTTCGGTAATATTAGGTTCCTCCAGAATGGGGAAGGGCACTGACTGGTACCCGACACCGCGGAGAAAGGCTTTGAGATCGGGATTAGTAATCACCAGCAAACCTAAGAGGCTGGCGTGCATGGTAAATTGGTCTCGTGCAATCGCCCCCAGTAAGGCTTGGGGACTATAGCGTGATTGATGGGTGTTGATCCCGACGAGAATGTTATAGCTGACATTCGAATCATCCGGCTCGCACCAAGAAATTCCGAGGTCGCTCTTTAGGAGGCGTTCGATGACAATCGGCTGATAGCGTTGAAGCATGGCTAAAGTGCCTTTATGCAGCGGGAGCACACAGAACATGGCATGAGCCACGCCCAAATGGTCCCGGGTCATGCGAATGGTTCCTGGGTAGTGTTCGATCACGTCATCGACCAGATCCATGAGTTGAGGACCTTGAACCGGAAAGCTTTGCCGCCCCCAAGCGGCTACAAACTGGCGCACTGCCTCCCGATCTCGAGGGTCATAGTGATCGTTGACCAGTTGAGACTCGGGCGCCGTAAGGTCTGCGTAAGCATTGAGAGGCGCATAGACGTCTCGGCATACCCATAATAGTTGCTGTGCGATCGCGCCCTGTTGGGCCGGGGGGACGCGTTCATAGTCCCCGATCAAGACATCAAGAGCCTGGCGACGAATGGCCCAAAAGGTCCCCGGGTCGCGCTGACGTAAATCCTCATACAATGCGTGTTCGGCCATATCATGCAGTCCTACGCCATTTTGGGTTCGGCGTACAAAAGACAATTTCCTTAAGGCATGATACTGTCGGGCGCTTATACGCCGTCGTAAGATTCGTTGTAACAGATCCTGGTTAGCGTCTCGAACTAGCGTGAGGACATCGACCAAGGGCTGCAGTTCAGCGTCGGTGAGCTCGTGGATGAGACGCGCGCTCACGGTTTCAGCCACCAAGTGGCGTACTTGTTGGGGATCTCGTTCGTGCCCTCGTGTAATGGCATCCACCGTGAGGGCTAAGGTGAGTGGATGCCCGGAAGCTGTACCCACCAGATGTTTTACAGCGGCCGTGTGGTGCATTTGGCGTCGACGCAAAAACTCGTCGACTTCTTCAGGGGTTAATGCCTCTAACCGCCAACTGTCCCAATGGTACTGCCAGACCGGATCGGTAATCCAGGTATGCATTAAATCTTGGCGTGATGCTACCAGGAGGAGAACCCCCGTTTCTGGCAACGAGGCCATAAAGACTTCTCGAAGCCAATCCTCTAGTACCTGAATGTCCTCGAAGTTGTCGATTGCGATGACGAGTTTGGGGGCCTCATTACCCATAGCTTGCCAGGCTCGGAAATCGCTCGGTAGTGCATCCCAAAATCCCTTAGGGGTTCGGTAACACGACCGTCCGTCGATCCACACGGGAATGGCACCGTGATCGGATGCGAGCTGTAAGAGGCGGATCAGGAGCGTGGATTTGCCGATGCCACCCATGCCGGTAATCGCCACCACGCGGGTCGACGGATTGGCGTCACCAAGCCAGCGACTCATCGTCTGGAGTTCATGGGATCGCCCGACAAACATTTGCATACGTCCTTGGGTAATGGAAGTAGAGAGTGCTCTCGCCACGCGTCGGTGCTCCTTTTTTCCTGATGTTGCTAAATTTCGCTAAAAGGTTGCGAAAATCCTTCTAAATTGACCACAATCGAAAATGTTACGCGAGAGACCGGGGAAGTAGCCCGGGCTGTTTTGGGTAGGGGGCTGCTCTGTCCTATCGTTACGGGCTAAAGCTCATCGAACGTCATCGGCGTGGCCGTGACGAGTGAGTCCGAGACCGGATTAAGCCTCTACTATTAGGGGGGAGGGTGCTACTGTTACGGCCTTAAACGCATGCATCCGAGCACGATTTTCTTACTCCGAAAAATCCTTACACAAGAGGCCTTAGTGAACCATTTGGGCAACGTTCTCCCGCCGCGATAATGCCCACTACGATAGGGTGCGCGACAAGGCATCGACCTAAGGCTTAGGCATTTCTTAAAGAACCGGCGTAGATGACGTGCGTGTCACCTCTGGCGAGTGAGGTCAAAGTTCCATCGCTCGGGGCAGCGGCGATAACTGGAGTTCTGAGCGGTCAGCAGAGGAGGGCGCTGAGAGATACTGGTAAAACGACGGACATCGTCCTCATGGTACTAAAAGACAGCGCGTCCCCAATTACCAACGCATCCACCTCGAGGCCTCAATGATGAAGGCCATGGATTCCCCAATCCAAGCGTACGCGAAACCGGTTTGCTGAAACACGCGGGGCTCCCCTTAATGTTCCATCGCGTTGGGGTCCTGGAGTGGGTCTCTATCCAGTAGGGGTTCGACCGGTTCACGCTCAGCCATCAGGCGAATAATTACTATGGCAAACCACAAGGGGACCATCCCTTGCATTATCGGCACCAGGACTGAAAGCATTCCGACCAAGACGAATCCGGTGGAGAGGACTAACAACCCCGCCATGACTAAACCGGACACCGAAAGCCACGGGGGTAACGTGCTGGTTCGTATCGCCAGCCATGACGAGGCACCGACGAAGGTGGCCATCGTTAAAAACAGCACCAGTGATGGATCGATGGCCCATGCCATTTGGTAACCGGTTAAGGTGAGCACGTGGGAGGAACTTGCCAAAAAGAAGTAACTGACGCTAAGCATCACCGACTGGCTTGCCATGGTGAGCACCACATAAGTTAAGAGTCCGCCTTGAGCCACTCGTTGGAGAATGGGAAAGCAGTTTTGGGGGCTTACGATGGAGATTAGGGTGTTGCCAAAGATGAGAAACAAGAGGGTCGTCACAACACCCCAGAAACTCATGACGGCAGTGGCGCTGTGATTGTATTGAAGGAACTCAAGAACCAATCGGGGAGAGGCTTGGGGCCCCGGAAGGATCCACCCGAAATGGGCAAAAACACTATAAAAACACCAGATTAATCCAAACCCGACGGCGACTTTTTTTAGCAACACAGGTTCCTCGCATCTCTGATTGTATTGGTAAATGGCTTAATGTCTTTGGCCACGACATGACAATGGCCATGACCCCATTGTACTCGAATCGTTTTTCATTGTATCAGTCCAGAGGATTTAGGTCGCATAACCTTGTGACCCGGACACCTCATGAATGGACCAAGTCCCGCCGGAGATTCTCGATGCCTGGCGCGAGGCTTTCGCCGAGATTCTCGAGGATTGGCGGGGTGCGCTCATCGAACGGGGTAGGGCGGCGGACCCTGTCCATCTTCGAGTCGCAGCCATCCGGCTTAGAACCGCTCCCCGTTGATCCATCATTGCAAATCGACCAGTTCTCATCGTATGTGAAACCGGTTTGCCGATCCTCTTGCGACGGGGGTTGTCGTGGCAAGGACCCCGACCAGTATGGCCCCACGCGGTATTGTGCAAGATTTGCTGAAGAATTTTGCGACACCGAAAGATCCCTATGTGATTTCCCGGCGTATATGGAGTGAACAATCACTCACGAGGAGGAATCTTATCATGAAACGGATGACCAAAGTGTTAAGCGCAGCTGCTTTAAGTATTAGTGTATTGGGAATATCTGCCCCAAGCTTCGCGGCTACTACGCCTCAATCGGCCGTGACGACACCGGGCGTAAACTTACGGGTTGGGCTCGACCAACTACTCGGCGAACACGCTTTCTTGTTAGAGGGCCGTATGCAAGCCCTATACGATGGCAATACGGCGCAATACAATGCGTTAACGACGGCCATGAACCAAAACACGGCAGCTTTGACCCAAGCCATTACCGGGATTTACGGATCGGCTGCTGGTCAGAAGTTCGAATCTCTCTGGAATCAGCACATGTACTTCTTTAACTACGTGAATGCTGTGAAGGGGGAAAACTCGGCCCAAGCCACCTTGACTCAATACAAGAATCAATTCAGTGTCTTTATGAACAAGGTGGATCCATCGCTCAGCACCGCCACTTTATCGACCGTGCTGCAAGATCACATTAACCAAATCACCACCGCCTTTAATGATTATGCTTCCGGGAACTACAGCGCCGCCGAATCTCAACTGGTGAGTGCGTACAACTTGATGTATACCGCAGGAGGCTATTTGGCTAATGGCATTGTGACCCAGATGCCATCAAAATTCGCTAATGGATCGACATCCACGCCTGCGGTCAACTTACAGGTCGGATTAGACCAATTGCTTGGGGAGCATGCGGTAATCTTGGAGTTGGCGATGCAAGCCCTCTATAGTGGTAATACCGCTCTGTTTAACGGTTATATGGCCCAGATGAATGCCAATACCACGGCGCTTACCGCGGCAATTACGAGCGTCTACGGAACGGCTGCCGGTCAGACATTTCAGCAACTGTGGAATCAGCACAAATACTTTTTTACCTATGTGCAGGATGTTAAAGCGGGTAACACTGCCGGAGCTGCCCAAGCCCAAGCCACGTTGACGCAATATAAGAATCAATTCAGCGCCTTCATGGCGAAAGCTAATCCGAACTTCAGTGAGAGTGCGCTTTCGTCACTCCTCCAAGAACACATTGACCAAATTACTACCGCGTTCCAAGACTATGTGCACGGTAATAACACGGCCTCTGAACAAGAGCTTGTCACGGCATACAATTTGATGTATTCAGCTGGTGCGTATTTGGCGCATGGGATAGCGGCACAGTATCCTTCGAAGTTCGGTAATACCCAGACCGGAACCCCTGCCGGTAACTTGAGGGTTGGACTAGATCAGCTCTTAGGTGAACACGCACTCATCTTGGAACTTCGGATGCAGGCGCTTTTTAACGGCAATACGAGTCTATATAATGCCCTGACCACCGTGATGAACCAAAATACTACGGCGCTCACCTCCGCTATCACGAGCGTATACGGTTCGTCGACAGGGCAGCAGTTCGAGTCGCTCTGGGAACAACACATGTACTTCTTTACCTATGTCAATGATGTGTTGGCTGCCAATAAGGACCAGGCAACCCTAACCGCCTACAAGAACCAATTCTCGCAGTTCATGGCTTCAGCGGATCCGCACCTTAGCGAAGCGACGCTATCCAGTGTCTTACAAGACCATATCAATCAGATTACGACGGCCTTCAACGACTATGCTGCCGGGAACTATCAGGCATCGGATCAAGAACTAGCGAACGCCTATAATCTCATGTTCACAGCGGGGGACTATCTCGCCACCGGTATTGAGGCGCAGTTCCCTCAGAAATTCCAAAACACGTCGCCGAATACCCCGGCTGGCAGCCTGGTGACGACGTTGGATCAACTTCTCGGCCTTCACGCGTTCGTTCTGGAACTCAGAATGCAGGCTCAATACAGTGGCAACACGGCATCAACCGCGGCGTTAATGAACCTGATGAACCAGAATACGGCACAACTCACGGCAGCCATTGGCAGTGTTTACGGGTCTAAAGCGGCTCAAGAATTTGAGAGTCTCTGGAACCAACACCAGTACTTCTTTACTTATGTCAACGATGTCAAAGCCGGCAACACTGCAGGAGCACAGCAGGCACAAGCGACCCTCACCCACTACAAAAATGAGTTCAGTGCGTTCATGGCTCAAGCGAATCCGAATTTCAGTGAGAGCACACTCTCTACGGTACTGCAGGACCACATCAACCAAATCACGACCGCATTTAACGACTATGCCCATGGAAACTACAGTGCGGCCGATCCGGAAACAGTGCAAGCCTATAATCTGATGTACGCTGCAGGCCAATATTTGGCCCAAGGGATTGTCGCACAGTTTCCGGGCAAATTTGCTCAGGGATCCGCGTCAACAACGCCGCCGGCCAAGACCCCACCGGCATCGTCTACCATGCCCGGGGCTACGTCACCGGTAACGGGATTGCCCCTCTTACCCATCATGGTCGGAGGTGGGCTTATGGTTGCCGCCGGGGCGTACGCCTTGCGTCCCCGACGACACTAAACCGGACCAGATTAGAGAAAAGCCCTCGGCGGTTACC
>DAHWKJ010000095.1 GCA_027343695.1 Sulfobacillus sp.
GGTCATCAAAGGATTTGGATTTGAGTACATGACCGCGGGCCTAGGACTCGTGTTAGGAGACCCCGGACCATGGCTCGCATCCGGGATGACTGGGGGAACCGTCTACCTTCGCCACGATAGCGATCGGGGCCTCACGCGGGAATTCCTGCAGAGTCGGATGGCCCAGAACGCCCAGGTGCAGTTGTCGGCCCTCGACCGGGAGGATGTGGACCCGATTCGACAATTGCTGGACGCGATGTTTACCGCCCTAGAAGAATCCGAGCAGGGCCACCGTTGTCCCGACTGGATGCCATTATGGAAGGATCCCAGGATGCACTTTCTCAAATTGGTGGCCAAGGGTGAGCAAGCGGACCCCGCCGTCTCCACCGAATGACCTGTGATCTTATTTACGGGGAAGACCCTTGCGAGAGTCTATAGACAGTCATTTGGGGACTTTGGAAAAACACGGTCATCGATTGGGCGTGTGGGTGGTCTCCCAGCCATTGGGAAAGCCAAACCTTTAAGTCATGGTTGCGGATCTGCTCGCGAAGCACCGTGAATTGATTATTCGGCAGCGGTGTCGCATGAATCTGATGCTCAACAAAAAAGAATATCTGATGCTGGGAAATTGTTCGATAGCTGCCATGCTGTCCCTTATAGAGTAACGGGGTATTCTTGGGGATCACGTGATCAGCCCACTGTAAAGGGTCCATATGGTATCCAGTTCCGGCTACCACGGATGTTCCCCCGTTGGACACCGCCAGCCAACTATAAGGCAGATGGGTCCGGCTAATCACGGCATAGGCGAAGAAGTAGCTATCCGATCGAAGTGTGTAGGTGCTTATCGGTTGAATGCCTGTCAGCATGGTGAGTCCCACTGCGGCTAGATAAACCAGGCTTGCGCCAAGGACACGGGGGAGAGTAATGAGGTCCTGAACTAGCAGTGCCACAATCCCACTCACGGCGAGGGACTCGGCTAGGGTGAGCAATTGTCGGGTGCCGGAGAGCACAAAATGCCACGGAATCAGCACCGGGGCCTCTTGCAAGCCGAGGGCCAGCACCAGCAACAACAGCGTTCCCAAGGCGGCCCCGTAGTCCTCGATCCAAATTCGAATGGCCACCCAGGCCAGCGTGCCCACCAAGAGACCGATTTCGAGGCTGGATATCTGGGGAGCATGGAGGACGGTCGAGGGCAGGGGGAACATGGTGGTGGTCAGTGGCCACTGATGGGAGGCCAGTCGTTCCAGCAGCATGGGGATCCACGAGAGGCCCCAAGTCAACACGATGGTTGAGAGCCAGCTAAGCCCACTCCCTACCGGAATCCGGTGGCTGAGCCAAACCGCCAACCATCCCATTAGCGCTGCGATCGCGGTTAATAGGCCGGCGTCCCAGTTCGTGACGCCCGAGGCCAGGATCAAGCCCAAGGATGCAATACCGTACACGCGATGTCCTGTTTGTATCCCCTGATACATGAGCCAAAAGGCAGGAATCGTCGCCATCATACCCAGCGCCGCGGGCCCGACGGCGAGTTCTCGAACCAGGGGAATCGGGAGCCAGTGGGGGAAGATCCCCATGACTACGATGGCGGCTAGCACGGATCCGACATTACGGGTCATGGACCAGGTGACGGCAACCAATCCAGCCAGTGTGCCAAGGAACACCAGGCTTGCGGCTAACTTTTCCAACATTAAAGGGTTAACGAACCCCACCCGAGCAATCTCTGCGATCACGATGAAAGAGCCTAACGGGATCGGGTGTCCCCCCACGATCCAGCGATTATGCGCCAACGCATTAATCCAATCCAGATTTTGTAGGGCATTCTGATAAGCGGGCGCGGCGTTGCGGAATACGGTGTCGAGCCGTAGCCAAAGCGAGACCGCTAAGGCGCTACCAAAGGTGAAGGTCCATAGGAGAGACCTTAAATGCCAGAAGCCACGGGCCTTGCCGCTGAGCCTCCTGAGCTTTTCAGTGCGGGCCTGCAGTCTTTGAAGGATCAAGACGGGATGCGCCATGGTGTCCAGGCTCGCCACCAAGAATTTGACATCCCACCGTAAAAGATATCGCGAATGGATTTGGCGCTTTCCCAATAAACGCGGCAATGCCGCCATCGCGAGAACGGTAAATGTATTAAGAAGATGGAGTGCGACCAGGAGGATGCCGGCCAATGCCCAGTAGCTCACCATCAGGGAGAAGCTCGCGAGGAGATAGGGGCTAGTTGTGCTGGTTTGGAATCGGGGGCGAAACCGATCATACGGCCAAAGGAGCGTGAGAATCCCGAGGGCCATGACGGTACGCAGCACCGCAACGAGTTGCAGAGAGAAGGGTAAGGCAATCGTGTTGGACAGCGTATGAATCGTCATGAGAACCGTCCAGACGGTCTACGCGCGATAGGCATAGACATCGCCTCCTTTGACGACGACGCCGTGAAAGGTCGTCACCCGGGTTCCGAGCGAGACCCGAACGGTGACCGATGCTTGAAGGCGAGGGGGCGTCAGCGCCATCGTAAAGGTTCCGTGTCGCGCGGGTCCCTCTGCTAAAGGGGTCCCGTGAGGTCCCAAGACCGTCACGATGGCGCCGTTTGGAATCCCGTCCATCGTGACCTGGTTGGAGCGATAAATGACGAGACGATGAAAACGTGCCGCGTACCGTAATCCTTGTGATTGGACCTCGAGATAGACTTGAAACGGTGGAATGATGTTTAAGTCCAGCCGGCTTTCATTAAGTATTAGGCGACTGCCTAACCAAATTTTTAGATCGTGCAGCCCGTTGGTACTAATCGTCACGGGTTGGTTGGCTACGGTGGTAAAGAGATGGGGCGCCTGGTAGTCACGTAAAATGTAGGTCTTGGCGTCACGTACGACCCCATTGGCATACCCCAATTGCAGGAGATTGCCACGGGGGGCTTGCGTCAGCGAGGCGATAACATAGTTGATCTGGCCATTTTCAGGGGTTGTTGCCGTTTGAACAGCCACGATAGTCTCCGCATATTGGCCCGGTTTCGGCGCCGCACGCAGAGGTTTCATAGAGGTCTCTACGAAGCTGCCTGCGGGGAAGGAAGGTTCGGTCACGGCAAAGAGCCCCTTGAACCCGTGAAGCCCCACCTGATTCACACCGATACTGAGTAGACCCCGAGACCAGGTCACAAAGCGCCGTTTTGGGGTTTCGCTGCCATTATAATGGTACAAGACCTTTTGAAGGGGATGCTGGAAATGGGCATTCCATAATTGACCCGAGGCCGTTAACACTAACTGAGACGACCCGGCCCGATAAGTATAACGGTTTTGATCCTGAATAATTCGTTGTTGCAACCCAAAAAAACCCGCCACCAGACCCATGGCGAGAATACACGTAATGATGATCCGATAGGTTATGGAACGTGGTTTGGCCAACATGGCGTGGTTGCCTCGCGGTCTCTAGTCAGGACCCTCTCCTGTCACGATTCCCGTAATGGGGAAATTTTCGAGTGGCCTTAGGGATATTCTGACATGGAGGGGAAATTCTTGTCAATTGCACGCCGATATTAGCGAATCCGCACCAATACCCTAGGCATCCCGGGACCACGCCCAGGGAAACCTGTGGGGGTCGGGGATGCCGCCTCAGCTACGAGGTCCTATGCAGGCGTTCTGGTAGGCGCCGGTGGATTCTCTAAAAACGGGGTGACGTAGCTGCAGTCAGGATAATTGGAGCACACGCCATAGACATCGCCAGTCACCGGCAGCACGCGATATTCCACGGGATTCGAGTGACAGCGGGGGCACATGGTGACGACTTTGGGGTTGTGTGGCATAAGAGAGCCCTCCTTTTGTGATATGTTTCACAATGTTATTGTAATGTTATCATGGGTGGCTAGTATTTGCAACAAATCCGACACGAATATAAATTCTGATTTTTTACACTCTCCATCCTGGGAGTGATCGCGAACGTTTCGTGATATAGTGCGGTTAATGAGCCGATGGGGGGACAGCCTAGGTGGGCCGTAATTTGATGGATGATGGGTCTTTGGAATCTGCTCGACACCGGGATCGTGAGGACAGCTTAGCGCCATTCCGAGAAGAATTTTATCGTCCCGAAGGGGGTATCTACCTGGATGGAAATTCGCTCGGTTTGCTCTCCAAACGCGCGGAGCGTTCGATACTCGAAACCCTAGAGGTATGGAAACGGCTCGGCATTGAGGGATGGACGACGGGGCCTTCACCCTGGTTTTATTTAGCGGAGCGCGTAGGGGAATTAATCGCGCCCCTGCTTGGCGTAACCCCAAACGAAGTGGTAGTCACCAGTTCCACTACAGTGAATATTCACCAAGCGATTGCCACATTTTATCATCCAGAGGGCTCGCGTAACAAAATATTGGCGGATGCCCTGACCTTTCCATCGGACATCTATGCGCTACAGAGTCAGATTCAACTTCACGGCTATAACCCCGATGAATGCCTCATTCGAGTGGCTGGACAGGATGACGGAATGCTTGACGAGGAGGAGCTCATCCTGTCGATGACCAATGAGGTAGCGCTAGTCTTTTTGCCGAGCGTCCTCTATCGCAGTGGTCAAATTCTCGATATGCCACGACTAACCCGGGCGGCCCACGACCGCGGTATCCTCATTGGGTTTGATTGTTGCCATTCGGTCGGAGCCCTGCCTCATGCCTTCGATGAGTGGGGGGTAGATTTCGCGGTGTGGTGCAATTATAAGTACTTAAATGGTGGACCGGGGTCGGTCGCAGGACTCTTCATTAACCGGCATCATTGTGAGCGAATGCCCGGTTTAAGGGGGTGGTTTGGCTCCCATCCCGATAAACAGTTCGATATGGAGCACATTTTCTCTCGAGCGCTTGGAGCCGCGGCATTTCAATTAGGGACCCCGCATGTGCTCAGTATGGCGCCACTCGTGGGCGCGTTAGAAATGTTCCGGGATGCAGGGATTGATCGATTACGGCGGAAATCTCTGGATTTAACCCGGTATCTGATGTTTTTGGTATCCGAACGATTGGACGGGATGGGGTTTACCATGGGATCGCCAGTCGCAGACGATCGGCGGGGTGGTCATGTGTTATTGCGCCATGAGCACGCGGCTGGGATTACAAAGGCCTTGAAGGATCGCGGGGTGATTCCGGATTTTAGAGGCCCAGACGGAATCCGTCTGGCGCCGATGGCTCTTTACACCTCATTTGAAGAGGTGTGGCACGCAGTGGAAATCATCCACCAAGTTATGCAAGACGACTCATATCGGCGCTATCCCAACATCCGCGACGTGGTTTCTTAAACGGGTATCGGCTGTCCGTAGCCCGAATCGCGAGACATTATCTCCACGTGATTACACCATACCCAGTGACAAGAGGACGACTCCGGCTAACACTAAGACGGATCCGATTATGGTGATTACGGTTAAGCGACTGTGTAAGAAAATATGCGAGCCCACCATGAGAAAGAATTGAATAAGGCCAATGCTGAGAGGGTAGGCGATGACTACGGAAGCGTGTCGTATAATTAGAAGCCAAGTTACAAAGCTTGCGATATAAAGGCTCATGCCTAAAACTAAACGATAACTGAACGAAATCGAAATCATTGGGTGCAACTGGACATGGAAAGAGGGACTAGACAAGCCCGACTTCATGAGGAGCAATGCAATGGTGGACATCATGGCGTACAGGACAAACAAAAACCAGTGGCTGAGACTCATGGGGTCTCCTTTCGCTCGGGATGCGGGATCGGTCCCGTAGTTTGTCGAATAATGTATAAAGGTCGGCGTTTGGTTTCTCCAAAAATTTGGCCCAAATACTCGCCGAAGATGCCCAAACTTACTAGTTGGACGCCTCCAAAAAACAAGACGACACCGATAATGGAAGTCCATCCCGGTTCGGCGGTATGCGTTGCTATCTTTACCCAAAGCACATAGACGGCATAAAAGAGTGCAAGAATGATACTGATTGCACCGAGGAGCAACGCCAAACGCAGCGGGCCCAAGGAAAACGAGGTGAGTCCGTCAATACCCAAGTGTAACATTTTTTTAAGCGTATACTTGGATTCGCCCGCCCTGCGCATCCCGGGTTCATAGCATACGAATGCCTGACGAAATCCAATCCAACTTACCATGCCTCGCAAGAACCGGTTGCGTTCTGGCATGGACAATAGAGCAGCGACGGCCTTCCGGTCCAATAATCGAAAATCAGCAGCACCCGCGGTGATCGGAACGTCAGAAATTTTATTAATGAAACGGTAAAAAAGGGTGGACGTTTGGCGCTTAAACCAACCAGTGGTACGGGTATCGGCCCGAACGGTATTAACCACTTCCCAACCTTCTTGCCATTTGGCCACAAGCGCGGGGATTACCTGGGGTGGATGCTGCAGGTCAGCGTCCATGGTAATGACCGCATCGCCATCGATATGCTCTAATCCCGCCGATAGAGCAATTTGATGACCAAAATTGCGAGAGAGTTGGATGCCTCGTGCCATGGGGTAAAGACGGGTCAGACGTTGGATAATTTGCCAAGAAGCATCTTCACTTCCATCATCTACAAACAACACATCCCAGTGTATTTTGAGGGAGTCCATTGTAAAGTTTAAGGACTTCATAAACTCCTCGAGCCCAAGTGATTCATTATACACGGGTACTACAATAGAGATCTTCATGAATGAGTTCCAACTTTCGTAACGATGATTCCAAAGTAACGGAGGGTACCGAAACCATTCCAATGAACTTCGGTGATGATCCAGCGAGGGTGGCTGTTGTGCACGGATAGAGTTATCGACGCCGTGTTTTTACCCGTGACCATGTGCTGAGCCAGTACCCGGTGACTGCTCTGAGATAGTATTGACACCAAAGATCCGTGAACCCGAGCTCCTGCGTGAATCACAAAAGTGACGCGATATGTCCCGATTGGTAGGGCGATGGGGAGACCCACCGCCATGATGCCCGGTTTTGAGGCAGTCAACCATCCAGAACTGCTCACTTTCGAGGACGTGACGTTAGCCAGTACTGCAGGAAGATACGCAGGAATAAGCGGGTGAAATGAATTTTCAGCGGCCGCAGCATTGTATGCGAATTGGCCGTAAGCTGGAAATGTCTTAGTACCCTTAAGGCTGATGGCCACGGCATTGAGACCCGTAATCTGATAGTGATGAGTGAGACCTTGCCACACGGTTTCGTTGACATCTAGGTTAGAGTCACCGCGTGGCATGAACAGTATAATTGGACTACCGGGAGCCAAATGTCTCCGTTGCTGGAACAAAGTATCAATACCTTCGTACGCATCAATGCCCACCACTGAACGGGGGTAGACTAAGGCACCGAGATGATTGGTTGTCCAAACAGCGGCGTTGGATAAGTGATTTATGCGGCTGGCCATCTGAAATTCTGCGGCTGCCGGTGGGTTATACCCGGTCTGTGGCAGTATCTCCGTGGTCCATAAACCCTTCAACAAAAACATACTAATGGCCAGGCCGATTAGTCCTCCGGTCCATATGCTAGCCTTTTTTACGGCAGATTTGAAAGATAATGCGTGACCCGTGGCCAGGGCTCCGAAAAACGCGATGATCACAGAATACTGCGTGGCGAGGGAACGCAGGGCAGGATTGTTTGAGAGATCGTTCAAAACGATTAATACCATAAAAGGCAATACATAGAGCCCAGACACCAGTGGCAGAAATCCCCATGAACCAGCCATTTCTACGAGATAATGTGAGTGAGCCATAATAACTCCTGCCACTATGGCGGGATGTTGGAGTAGGTTTATAGCGACCGCTGTAGCCGAATTCCCATATTGAGAAAAAATGGCTAAGTGCGAGGGGCCGGACGAACCGAAAATTGCCGGGAGAATCTTTTCATCAAATATAAAAACCGTGGCGGCCATGATGCCAGTGACCCACCACATGCGCCGAGAAATGGTATGAGGAAGAATTAATTCGACCAGGGCCCAGGTTCCGATGGGGAGTGCGGCCGTGTTTTTTGACAGGAGTGCTATGGTTATCCCGATAAAAAATCCCAGTCGATTAGTATGCAAGAGCGAAAAAAGAGCGATAGAGAGGCCTAAGAGAACAATGAAGTCTACGTGAAAATCAAACATGATGCCCCCTATCAAAGCTGGGGAAAGGAGGGCTAAGACGCCAAATAGCCATGCCGTGCTTCGGCTTTCGGCACGATATAAGATGTAATCGTAGGCGGCGCGTGCGAAGATCACAAGGGTGGCAATCTGAAGAGCCAAAAGAAAATAGATACCACCGAAGAACCTAAAGGGCCAAGCCAGGATATAGAGAATATATGAATTGATATCCAGCAGCGTCGGTTTACCCAAATACGTGTTAAATGCGAGCCAGTGACCGTGGCTAATTAAATAGAGGCTCTGTGCAGTGCTGCCCAAATCGAACGCCGTAGCAAAACCGTGGGTATAGCGGATGACCGCAAATCGAATCAAAACCGCTCCCCATAGCATGGAGATCACAAAAAAGATTGGATCTGAACCAACGACCCGGGTCGCCAATAGATGGGATCGTTGAGCAAATGAACGGTTTTCATTTCCGTGAGAGAGTTTTTTCACACAAAGTCCTCCAGTACGCATGAGGGGCTACGGTCCCGTCACCGTCTAGCACAATATAACCTCTTACGACGGTTTCCTCAACCTGAGTGTCGAATCCTGCCTGTCGAATGGTGCACTCCCTACAACCCACTGAGGCGCCAACACGCTCGGATAGAGACCTCCGCCGATTGCCAATCTGCGCTATTAAGGATACAATTGTTTTATATCGATCCAGTATTGACGCCATCAATGTCTTGGTGCCTCTCAGGAGCATTCGGGCGGCCTACTGACCTTTAGGGTTAGCGTTGTGAAAAACGGTGAGAGAGGGGGATGAAGCGATGAATGCAGCCAGCATGTTTTGGCCCTTGGTGACGCCGGGTCTTTGCATAGGAATTTTAGCTCTGTGGCGAAGTACGGGGTTGGGGACCATCGTTCATCGTGGCCATCCCTGGTTGGCATCGGGGTTAGAAGTCCGTGCCTTTCATCGCTTGGAACAGCGATTTGCGTCCGACCGTCATCTGATTTCGGCGCACATGTTACTGGCCGATGTTATTGGGCGTCAGAATCTTGACCAATTGAGTGCAAACGATCGTCAGTTTGCGTGGCGCGCCCATTGTGATTTCGTGATCGTGTCGCGAGACTCCTTAACGATCGAAAAGGTTGTAGAAATCAATGGCGGATTCCATCAAAATCCCCAGCAGAAGATCCACGACGGACAGAAAAGAGACATCCTATCCCGTCTAGGAATTACATTGGAAGTATGGGATTAGGTTTTGTGATGCGAGACCATCTAGGTACTAGGATACCGTCGACTCGGACATAGTTTACGCAAAAAATGGTGTTCCCAATGGGAGCTACTCCAACGAATCTCTGAATTGCGATGGCCAAAGATCAAAGATCAAAGAGGAAAACTCGGCCCATTGTTCACCGCTCATTGCCGCATAGAAAATCGCACCATAGTCACTAGTCACTCTGGCCTATTATAAGGTGGAGTCGATGAACTTCCTAACGGAGGCACTGAATCCTTCCGCCCAATGTGGCGACAGCATTACTGGAAAGGTGAAACTTGGCCGCAACACCTTGATGCTTGGTGTTGCGGAACCTAATTTGCTAGGATTCGATCCAAAGAGATCACGAGGGTCAGGTGGCAAGAGTGAATTGGGGACGGATCATCTGAAGTGCGCGCTGTGTGTGTGCGGCATTGGCTCGCCTGAACCACACCTGAAGAGGAGTGTGAACCATGCAGTCATTTAATATTGCCCTCATTCCGGGGGATGGGGTGGGTATGGAAACAGTACCGGAGGCGGTCCGAGTCTTGGACCGAGTAGCCTCTCTATTTAACCAAGTCCGGTTTCGGTATCAAATGTTTGACTGGAGTTGTCAGCGATATCTCGATACGGGATCCATGATGCCGGCCGATGGGCTTGCTAGGCTCGGAGATTTTGATGCCATCATTATGGGGGCCGTGGGCTATCCCACGGTTCCTGACCATATATCGCTATGGGGACTCCTGTTGCCAATTCGGCGCACCTTTGACCAATACGTCAATCTTCGGCCGGTGAAACTATTACCAGGAGTCAGGAGCCCATTAAGAGATTACCAAACCGGCGACATTGATTTCATGGTGGTGAGAGAGAATACTGAAGGTGAATACTCTAATATGGGAGGCCGGCTGAGGGCTGGTACGTCCGAAGAAGTCGTGGTACAAAACGCGGTCTTTACGCGATACGGGACCGAACGGGTGATGCGCTATGCCTTTGAGTTAGCGAGACACTCACGCCAGCATCTCACATCGGCCACGAAGTCCAACGGGATTAACTACTCCATGCCCTTTTGGGATGATGTATTTCACGAGATTGGTCAGGAATATCCGGGAATTCGGCAGGATAGCAACCACATTGATGCATTGACCGCGTACTTTATTACCCGTCCGGATAGTTTCGACGTGGTAGTAGCCTCCAATTTATTCGGCGATATCCTGACGGACTTGGGGGCGGCCATCCAAGGTAGTGTGGGAATTGCGCCGTCGGCTAACATCAATCCCGAAAAGAAATATCCATCCATGTTCGAACCGATCCATGGATCCGCGCCGGACATTGCGGGTCGGGGCATTGCCAATCCCATTGGGCAGATTTGGGCTGCTAAAATGATGCTGGATCATCTCGGGCTGGCACCACTAGGCAACCGGGTGTTACAGGCGGTGGAAGCGACCTTGACAGAAGGCATTAAGACGCCTGATTTGGGGGGCACGGCCACCACTCAAATGGTAACCGATTCGATCATTCGGGGTCTGGACGTTCTGCCTTATGACTGATTAGGTGTCTTCGATTTATGGAGCGTCAGGGGGCGTTGACGTTGAGTTCCGAGGCTGGCCGATCAGGCGTCGGTGGGTGGATGCTAACAATTACGGCGAGCGCGACTCCGGAGGCCAGCACACTCACCCAAAACATGGCGCCATACCAACCGTGTTGCCAGGCGATGCTGACCCCAGCCAACGGGGCCGCTACCAAGAGGCCCAGGGCTTGACTCATGTTCACGAATCCGTAGAGCACCCCGTGATACTGGAGTGGGTTCTCAGACGGAGGGAGAGCGTGGCTCAGTAAGTCTGTCCCCCACGGATACGATATGACTTGAATCCCACCCCAAAAGATTCCGCCGATAAAGAGTATGCCGAAGGCTGGTGCCACGGAGTGGATTACGGTGCCGGTACTTCCGATGATTCCAAATGCGGCGGTAGACACGATGAGAAGATGTCGAGGGGACTTTGCACGATAGAGCCTTCCAAAACTCATTGCCGTTAAGATCCCCGATACCGTAAATATCGACATCCCGAGCGCGGAATCGATGAGGGTTCCGTGTAGGGTATGAATCATGTATAACGTGAAAAATGACGCCATGGATTCGAACGCGAGCCACCAGAGAACCTGCGCCACGAGGTACTTGGCGATATTTCCACGTACCCATTCTAGACTTGAACCATGAATTGGAGCGGGTTCTCTAGGGATGGGGGCTTCGCGGACACCGAATGTGGTAATGAATCCTCCAGCCAGAATGAGGGCACCGGTGAGCCAGAACGCGCCCTGGTGTAGATAGTGCCAGAGCAGGGGAATCGGCAAAAAGGCTATCAAGTTTCCGACTAACCACCAAAGGTTCAAGATGCCCGATGCCCGTCCCCAGAATTTAGGTGGGGTAATATCCGGCATCCAGGCTTGATAGGGGGTCGGGCTCAGTTGCTGGAAGAAGTAAAACGTGAGAAGACTCGCGATGGCGAAACCGAGGGCCCTTTCATAGGTGAACAATACCCAACTCACCGCAGCAAAAGGAAAGGCAATGAATAAGAAGGGACGGCGTCGACCCCAGGGGGTCGTGTAGCGATCACTGAGCCATCCGGTAAGGGGATTCAGAATTAATCCCAGGAGGCCCTCCATACCCAGAATCAGACCAATTAGGGGCTGAGATCGGGTGACTAGGCTTAAAAGGTCGGCCGCAAACACCTTGTTGACGCCAAAGCCTATATTGCGTGCCATCCCAGCCATTCCCAAACGCGTCATTTCTGATGGAGAATATTTGTCCTCGGGATCCATGTTAGGCACGTCCTAGGCTGGCTAGGACTCGGTCAGGACGATCGGATGAAATGCCATCGACCCCAATATCCACGCATTGTTGGATGTCGGCCTCGCTATTGGGGGTCCATACTGTCACCAAGAGGTTTTGTCGGTGGATTTCGTCGACGAGAGTCCGATTAATTAATTGATGGTGAAGAGCAAGCATCTGGGTGTGTGCCGACTTTGCCATATGCGGCAAATCGACCGGGACTCCCACCAACAAGATTCCGGTTTGTAGGCGGGGAAAGTGGTCGCTTAAGGTTTTGATCGCATCGTGAAAGAAAGAAATGGGCGCAATGCGCTCAATGAGGGGAGGATTGTCCTGCAGTAGAGTTAACAAGGCCGCTACGACCTTTGGCGTCTTCAGTTCGACAACCACCGGAATGTGGATGGCTTCTAACAGTGCAGGCAAGGTAGGAACGCCCAAACCATCACCGACATCGATTTGTCTCAGTTCTTTTGCGGTCAATTGCGCCACCTGGACGGGGCGGGCCCCAGTGCGCTCCAAGGTCTCGTCATGAATGACCATTAATTGTCCATCTCGACTCAGGTGGACGTCGCACTCGACTAAATCGACTCCGAGCGCCTCCGATTGGATAAATGCTGTCAGCGTATTTTCTGCAAACAATTCCCCACCACCACGATGCGCAATGACCCACATGAGGATTTCCTCCCATTTATCTTGTCCCTCCTCTATTCGCCTTAATTCACAATGTTCCTGCTTGAGACCCAGGAGCATACGGGATGGGACCGGAGTGGGACATGGAGCATCGATTCGCGGCCGCATGGGCTGATCAGCAGGAACCTGTAGGGGGAAAAGAAGTGTGGCCGGCGGATCGAACCGAACACTCGGGGTCGATCCCTTTTAGGACTGGATTAGCTGGGAGTTAGAGATCCTTTGGCCACGACGTCGCCGAGTGTCGTGCTCGCGGTCCACCCGGCTTCGGCCGGACAGATGACCAGCGTGGAACCGGATCCGGCTTCTGCTAGCCCGCTGAAACTCGCTTGATTGGTCTTTAGATGAAGCGGGCCTAAGGCTTGCTCGTGATGTCCTTTGACGCTCCATAGTTCGTATACCTGCCCAGACGGCAAGGTGGTGAGTCCTCGGATGTGTACCGTTAAGTGATGGGTGACCAGGTTTAGCACCGCCGTTCCATGCACGGCTGAGTTGGTGCTCGTGAGTCGGGCTTCGAGTTGATCCGCTGCAAAGATCGGATGGGGAGTTGTCGGTTTTTGATAGACGTTAAATGCCAGGGCCATAGCGCCTAGGGCGAGTCCGGCAACGGCCGCAGAAATCACGCGATAGCGTGGCCTTTGAGGACTTATCCGATTTCTAATGGCCTTCCAGGTTGCTCTAGGAGGCTTCATTGGGGCCTCTAAGAACACTAAAGCATCCTCCATCGCCACTTGCTCTCTGAGGGCATCTTGGCACGCTGGACATATCGCGAGATGATGTTGGTATTCTATTTTTTCGATGGCTGTCAGGTCACCCGACAGCCGTCGGGTCAGTTCACAATGTTCCACTGTGTTCCTCCTGGTTTACGACGATGCGCAACCGATTCAGTGCCAACCGCAACCGACTTTTTACGGTGCCTTGGGGGACACCCAATTGTGACGCCGTTTCCCGTACCGAGTGCCCTTCCACCACGATCATTTTCAGGACGTTTTGTTGATCGCTCGGCAGGGTCCGCATCAGGGATTCCACATGGTCTAGATCGGTGATGGTTTCTAACGCGGCATCGTCCTTGCGGAATAGCGCATCATCCATCCCTTCTAACCCTAACCATTCCCCAGTCGGCATAGCTCGCATGCGGTCATACGTCGCGTGGCGAGCTATAGTAAAAAGCCAGGATCGAAAGCTGCCTTTGGTGGAATCCCAACGCGGGACAGCCTTCCACACTTTAAAAAACACGTCTTGGGTCACCTCTTCGGCGAGACCCACATCGTGAAGTCGTGAAAAGGCCAAGGAATAGACGGCATGACCATAGAGGTCATATAAAGTCTTCAAGCCATCGGGGTTGCGATCTCGTATCGCTTGAATACCTGCGATGGTCCGTCGGTCCTCTCGTTGTTTCACGACGACACCCCTTCTCTGTCTCCATTATAAACAACCAGCACGGATAGTGATCCGATTACCGCATTGTTTTCGTTACATAGAAGAGAGTGCATCGGGGGTAATGGTGTGGTGACCGACAACGACTCAAAAATTGCGATAAGCCCCAGAACCCAACGACAACGCTGGGACCAGGAATCTGTGAAGCGCGCCATCCAAGATCGGGCAGCCAGTTCCGAACGCCTGAATGCGAAGGCGGTCGAGATGGAAAATTCTCGGCTCATTGCGGCCGCCCGACGACTCTATGGGAATTGGAATAATGCATTGCTGGCTGCGGGCGTGGATCCGACGTCAGTCCGGCCCCCAAGCACCCGTCGCCCGCGAGGTTCATGGAGCCGCGAAACGATCATTGAGCAGATTCGTCGTTATGCGGACAGGGAAGTGCCCCTCTATGCTCACCATATGCGAGGCGTCGATAATAGTTTGGTATCCGCCGCGACGTATTACTTTGGTTCCTGGGCGCAAGCCTTGGAGGCGGCGGGAGAAGATCCTGGCTCGATCCGGCGCAATATACCTCGGGATTCCGAGCAAATTATCGGAGCGATTCGCGATTTGACCACGGCACAGGTCAGTGTGCGGGATTTTTCCATTCGACGTCATCACCGGGCCCTCTACGGAGCGGCTCAAAAGCATTTTGGCTCTTGGCGTAACGCACTTAAAGTCAGTGGTGTGGAAGAATCGGGGCGCGGGCCAAACTCCCGTTGGAGTCGTGAGGACATGCAGGCCATTGTGTTGGAGTATGTTGCCGTAGGATATCCATTAAGCCGTGTATTTCGCCGACACTCCCACCTTAAGGCGGCGATTCTTCGGGAATGGGGAAGTTTAGAGGCGTTCCAACAAGACCTAAACTGGGATCCACGACCAGACTCAGACACCATAGGTAAAAAGTTGAGAGGGATATTAGCGAGTCGTGGCATTGCACCGCAAGATTTTGCCAAGAACATTGGGATACCGCTTCCCGTGTTAGATGCCTATGAGAGCGGGCGGATACCGTTACCGCTCGTCATAGCTCATCGGATTGCTGTCGCGTTAGAGGTGTCTTTGGATACGTTCGTGGATCTCACCCAAGACCGCTAACGTCTCCTACGTCTAGGACAGAGGGGATGGGATGGCATCCGCCAGCCCCGGCCATGTTAAAATGGCATAAACATGGTTATTGCGGGGGCTATCATGGAACTTCGGCAGGTCCCACCAGAACTCTTGGCCCAACTGCTTACGCTCACGCGCGATCTTACGGCCGGTCGTGAGTTAGACGTCCTATTGCATCACATTTTGGAGGGCAGTACCACACTCATTCCCGGAGCCGATTTTGCCTGTGTGTTTTTATACCAACCGGAAGACAACGCATTGGTGCCGGTGGGTGGAATCGGGTTTGATATGCGATACATGAAGGACGTGTGGATTAAACCCGGGGAATCCTTGACAGGAAAAGCTTTTGTAGAACGCATGCCGTTATTGTTGCCCAATCCCCAATCGATTCGTCAAGCCCAATCCAATTTGACACCCGAACATGCTGCCCTGGTACGCCGCGCGGTTGGACGACCAGAGAACCCTGTGCGCAGTTCGCTCGCAGTGCCGCTCATGGTGGGACCGAGAACGGTTGGGGTTTTGGTGATCGACAACTATGATACCGATCGCGACTTTGATGAGGTCGACCTCGCGGTGGCGACATCCCTCGCTGACCATGCTGCGGTAGCCGTCCTGAATGCAGAAGACTATCAACGGGCTAAAAGGGCGTCGTCCGATTTACGAGAAATGGCTCGTGTGCAGAGGCTTCTCATGGCGTGTATGTCATCTCCTGACGCCAGCGTAAAGAAATTAGGAGAAACACTAGGGGCTATCCTGCGAAAACCTCTCGCAATTTACGATGACGATCAGCGGCTGTTGATGGGTTATGGGGATCGGGTGCCAGACCCAGAGGAATTTATCATCCAAACCGGAACGGAGGTCTTAGGGCGGCTCATCATGGGGCGTGGTCCGGCCGGTGGGCGCGAGCAAACCGTGGTGGAACAGGCGTTGCCTTTGATCGCGATCGAGATGATGAAAACCCGTGCCTTGGAGGCCGAGCGCCATCGGGTCGAAAGGGATGCTTTTCGCGGCTTGTGGAAACGCGATCCCCTGGTTGCCGAAAATTTTGCGAAAACCTACGGTCTGGAACGCTCGGATTGGCAGGCCCTCGTGATTGCCAACCTCGATGGACCGCGGATAAAGGCGCTGGATGAATGGACGCGGGAAAAGAATGTACCGTATACCTGGAGTGATGACGCGGCCATTTTGGTTGTCGTAAAAGACCGCATCACATCCTTATTGGAATGGTTAGCACCGCTATCCGTCCATATTTACCGGGGGAATTTCCGACAGGGCGCAGTCTGGCTCAGTCAAGAAATTCGCGGGGTCGTTACGTTGTGGCGAATAGCTCCCACCGGTCTCGATCTCCATCATGAAGACGACCGCGAAATCTTTTTGGAGCATTATCCTGAACTGCTTCTGTTGGATACCGTCCCGGGAGACACCCGTCAAGATTTTGTGGACAAACTCTTAGCACCGGTCGCCCAGGATTCGGTTTTAATCCGTACTATCGCCACCTGGATGCGGACGAATCGGTCGTATGATGACACGGCTGCTTTGCTCCATACCCATCCCAATACCATTCGCTATCGCTTGGAGAAGGCTTCACAGCTGTTGGGACACTCCCTCACCGAGGACCGGTTCCTGATGCAACTACGGTTGGCATTTTTTTTGACGGTCGACGTTCATTTGTAAACGGTTCTAAAAATATCGCGAAATTTTGGAATCTTGACCATAGCCGATCGTCTGGGTTACCCGCCATTCTAGAGAGGATACAAAGAATGGAGGGACGCGGCATGTCGCTGCGTGAAAAATCTTATGCCCTAATGCCTCGATTGGTGCAGTGGAGACGGCATTTGCACCAGTATCCGGAGCTCAGTTTCCACGAGGTAAAGACGCAACGCTATCTCATCGAACAATTATCGGAGATGGGGCTACAACCCCGGGTTATTGGCACAACCGGCGTCGTGGTAGACATTGGAACGGGGCCGCGGGGGGTCGCGGTGCGGGCCGACATCGATGCATTGCCACTGCAAGAGGAGGCCGAATCGGTCTTTAAGTCTCGCTGTGACGGCGTGATGCATGCCTGTGGTCATGATGGACATACCGCCATCTTGTTGGGTGTGGCGGCGGTTTTGGCTCCCCAGGAAGCCACATTGCCAGGGCGTGTGCGATTAATGTTTCAGCCAGCCGAGGAAAAGCTTCCAGGTGGCGCCAAACTTCTCATTGAAGAGGGGGTTTTGGACGATGTGGATCGGGTTCTCGGGCTGCATTTAGCGTCGGATCTGCCTACTGGGAGAGTGGGGATTGTGGTGGGACCTGCTACGGCCAATGCCGACCGGTTTCACATTGAGGTCCAAGGGGTTGGCGGGCATGGGTCTCAACCCGAATCTTCCGTGGATCCCATTGTGGTGGCCGCTCACCTCGTGTTAGCGCTTCAAACCATTGTGAGTCGCAACATGAGCCCGCGTCATGCGGCCGTCCTGACTGTGGGTACCTTGACCAGCGGGAGTAACTTTAACATCATTGCCCCGCGCGCCGAGATGACCGGCACCGTTCGAACTTTTGATGAGCAGGATCGGCAAACGATTCGCCAGCGGATGCAAGAGTTAGTGACACAATTGTCCAGTGCCCATCGGGCCCAGGGAGTTTTGACATATTCGGAAGGCTATCCTCGCGTGGTAAATACTCCGTTAGAAGCCGATGCCGCGGAACGTGTGATCGGTCGTATTTTAGGCCCGGATGCAGTGGATCATCCTGATCCGCTCATGGCAGGAGAAGATTTCTCGTACTATCTTGAGAAGCGGCCCGGGGTGTTCTTGTCCTTGGGTTGTCGCAACCCAGCGGTGGGTGCCATGTACCCCCATCACCATCCGGCATTTACCTTGGATGAAGAAGCGTTGCCGATTGGGGTTTCGGTGCTTGCCACGACGGCACTAGAATTTTTAACACTGAATGATCGATGATGTGCGAGGGGGAACTTCAATGATACCAACCAAGATCACAGAGATGTCTGAACAGCTGGTGGCTTGGAGGCGCCATTTGCACCGCCATCCCGAGCTTGGCTATGAAGAACACGCAACCCAAGCATTTATTATGGAGCAACTGGAAAACATGGGGCATCAGCCCCGGCCAGCCGGAGGCACCGGCGTCGTGGTGGACTTGGGGAAGCGTGGGCCACGTATTTTAGCCAGAGCCGACATGGATGCCCTTCCCATTACTGAAACGGCCGCCGTGCCGTATCGATCCGAAAATCCGGGCGCTATGCATGCCTGCGGTCATGATGGACACGTGGCCATGCTGTTAGGGGTAGCAAAAATCTTGCCGGATCTCCTGCATGACCACGGCGTTTCGGCCCGCCTCATTTTCCAGCCAGCCGAAGAAAAACATCCCGGCGGTGCGTATAAGATGATCGAGGATGGGGTGCTCGACGGAGTCGCGCGGGTTACCGGTTTACACCTGCAGGCGGAGATGCCAAGCGGGAGAATCGGCGCACGCGTCGGGGTCCAGTCGGCGAATTCGGATCGCTTTCTGATTCGCATTGAGGGACGTGGCGGACACGGTTCGGCTCCGCATCACACCGTAGATCCGGTGCCGGTACTCGGGCAGTTGATCGGGTCTTTGCAAACGATTGTATCCCGGATGGTTAACCCGATCGATGCTGCTGTATTAAGTATCGGGGCCGTAGAGGCTGGATCGGCCTTTAATGCGATCGCGTCTTCGGCAGAAATTCGGGGGACGGTTCGAACTTTTGACCAAACGGTTCGGGATACCATTGAAGCACGGATGAAGACCATGGTCGATGCGATCTGCCAAGCCTCGGGGGCTAGTGCCCAGGTGAATTACATGCGGGGGTATCCTAGTGTAGTCAATACCGAGGATGAGTATCAGATTTTTCGTGAGGTTGTCGAACAATATGCGGGAGATGGAGCCTGGTTTGACGTAGAGGAACGAATGGGTGGCGAAGATTTTGCTTATTACCTGCAAAAGCGTCCTGGCGTGTTCTGGAATCTCGGGGCCCAACTCGGTGAGCATCCGTATCCGCATCACCACAGCCTGTTTACGTTCGATGAATCGGTGATGCCGTTAGGGGTGTGGATAATGGCCCAAACCATTATTGGCTTGGGCCAAGGGCTCTAACGTTGTTCAACACCAAAGGAGGAGAAAAATTCATGTCAGGACACCAACCACCAGAGTCTCTAGCAACCGAGACCGTGCGTTCGGTATCGAGCCGGAGCACCAGACGATTTGTGTTAATTCTGATTGTGGCGTCTATCCCGGCCTTTTTGGAGGGATTTGATAATAACCTCTTCACCTTTGGGGCCCCCTATATCGTGCATAACGTGCATGGTACGGCGGCACTCTTGGGGTCGGTGGCCACGGGGTATGCGTTAGGCATTGCGGTATTTAGCATGCTGGGTGGATATCTCTTCGATCGGACACCGGTGAAATATACGGTAATGGCCTCGATTGTGTTGTTTGCCGGGTTCACCGTCTTAACCGGATACGTGACCAGTCCGGCGGAATTGTTTATTGCGCGGGTGGGTGTTGGGTTGGGTGTCGGGGTCTTTCAACCCGCCGGTGCAGCCCTATTAGGAGATATCTTTTTCGAAACGCGGGGACGCGCGCTATCGATTTTTTCGGTGTTGTTTGGCCTCGGACTCTTCGTAGGCCCTTATCTGATCAATCCATTTTTACCCCATTATCAAACACCGTTTGTCCTGTCAGGGATTGCCGCCCTGATCTCTCTGGGATTGTTCTATCTCTTTATTCCCAAGACCTACAAGGTACTGGAAAAGCAGAAATTGCCATTGCGGGGCATGTTCAACCGTAATGTGATGATTCTGTCGGCCGCAATCTTTTTGTTTGGTATTACGCTGTTCGGATTTCTTAGCTACTACTCGGACTATCTGATTAATATACTGCACGTGCCCGGAGGCGCCTCGGCGGGGATTTACTCGATGGGGGGCTTGGGTGGACTCATTTGTGCTTTCCCGATCGGGTATCTAGCCGATAAGATCGGCCGCAAACGTGGTCTCACGTTTGCCGCTGCTCTCATTCTTATTGGGAGCTTCGGCATGTTTTTGGTCGGCGCCAGTGTCGGGCCACTCTTCGTGTTGACGTTTTTGTTTGGAGCGGGTTGGGGAATTTTCGTCGGACTGTGTGTGGGGTTGGCCCAGGACTCGACCGACGACGCTATCGCAGGCAGCGTGACCGGTTGGATATACTTAGTGTTCAACGTGGGGGCGCTATTTGGGGGACCCATATTTGGGGCGTTGATTCCTTCGGGGTTTGAGACAGCAGGTCTCATCACGTTGGGTGTGACCAGTGCCTTATCGTTTATTTTGACGCTCGTAGCACGGCCTGTCGTGCGGAGCAATATTACGACGGTATAATATCAACACTTAAACGCTTGGAGCCCGAAGCGATTATCGCTCCGGGCTTTATTAATGATTTTTTCCGTAAAATGGTATGATCGATACGGCGTCGCGGGGCCAAGCTCATGCTCTTTGGCCCGGCATCGAGATCCCTATGCATGGTGACGCTACGGGAACGGTTTAGATGGCGCGGGCATGAATTTTACCAGAGGCCAACCTGTGGAGACCTTCGGCGGTGCATAACGGCTCGGCTCCCAAGACCCTATTTGATGGGATTGAATGACCGCCGACCGGGTCGGTGTCACCTTTGCCTGTCCCTAGACGTTAGCTAATCAGGCGCGCGTTTGTCCCGGAGTCACCCAGAATGTTACACGGATCGTGATGTGCCGACGATTACCGATGGAGCGAACATAGGAGGATAGGCATGTATATACCCAGACTTAACCCGTATGCATTTAAAATTGGGCCCTTAGGGGTGCATTGGTATGGAATTTTCATGGTCATGGCAATTTTAGGAGGATCCTATTACCTTATTGAGCGAGGGAAACAAGCGGGATACGACCCCGATGGCCTCTCCAATGTGCTGCTCTGGACCGTGCTCTGGGGCGTGATTGGGGCGCGGGTCGTCTTCGTGTTGGCTAACGATCCCCAATGGATTTGGACCGATCCTTTACAGACCTTGAAAATTTGGCAGGGAGGATTGGCGTTTGACGGCGCGGTCGGGTTTGGTCTCTTAGCTTTTTGGATCCAACTACGCCGTAAGCCGCTCCTGTTTAACCATACAGTCGACTGGATCGTCCCGGGGATTGCATTGGGGATTTTCATGGTCCGGATTGGCAATATTTTCGACCATCAGGTGTTGGGACGGATGACGGAGTTCGGGTTTGGTCGATGGCCGGAGCAACTCTGGGGCTCGTTCATTGGCGTTTTCCTGATTGTCCGCTATTTTTGGATTGAACGTCGTAAAACTCCACCTCCCGGTTACCAATTCTGGTCCGCGATGTTTTACTACGCCATTTTGCGAGGTTTTATTGGCGAAACCACGCGCGATAATCCCCTCTATGTCTGGCACTATGTCAATGCCCATTGGGGCATTGGGTTTACAACCCTGATGCAGCTCTTCACCCCACCTATTTTGATCTTTACGGGACTTATGATGCGACGGACATGGCGAGCTTCGGCTCGCCAATTGCCAGAGATTTTTAGTAACCATCCTGACCAGGTGTTTGCCGACCAACAGAAGAGTGGATTGCCCGGACGAACCTTACTGCGGGTGGTAGGAGCCGTTAGTGTCCTTGGAGCGTTGATTTTTTTCGTGTTGAAACTCCCAGAAATCGGTGGATATTTGTTGGGGGCCGGAATCGTCTTCGAAGTGGTCACCATCGGATGGAAGCAACGCTTCGAGGTAATTCATGAGAAACCCCCGAGCGGATTTTTCCCCACGGGAGAAGTCTATCCGAATCCGGGCGCATCGCACCCGGTGTCCGTGTGGTACCAAGGGATCCGACGTGTTTATGTGCAGAGTGCGATCACTCCAACCGATAGCCAGGGATAGGGGGGGCCGGATCCGAACCGCAGCATGGCCTATTTCCTATAAAAATTCTTGAGACCGGCACTTGATGATTAGTGCAGGGGCTTTTATGAGATAAGGAGGCGTGGGCGTGTCTACCCATCGGTTAATGGAATTAGTATGGGGCGTGGAAGGGATCCTGATCTGTGTGGGGATCTATGCCATGATTAAGTTTCGCCGTATGCATCACATCATGCAGTCGATGCAGGGTCAAATCGATGAATTGGTCGCGACGCACGTCCTGATGCAGGATCATTTAAACCGCATCGGGCAGGAACTCCGCCCAGGTTCTTTAGAACCCCCGACAACCAGAGACCCTGGAAGGGGCCCCCATTCGTAAACGGGAGATGGCCGTATAGAATATAGGCGCTATTACGCCATTTGTGGTACAACAATGATCCAAGTGATACGGTGTTCTGCAATTCTACGGTATACGGGGGCTACGATGGGCTTATGAACATGTCCTTAAATTCGATGGTTAGTGCCCGCGTGACGGCCAGATTTTATCACGATTTAGGACTGAGTGTTCTGATCGTGGTGGGCACTATCATTATGGTGGCGGGAGCATTGTGGTTGGCTCGTCTGGTGGATGATGGAAAGCCCTCCGCAATGGTCACGACTCCGCTGATAGATCGGGGACGGGGATATCGGCTCCTCTATATTGGGCTAGGATTGTTGTGGATTCTCGACGGATTATTGCAACTGCAACCAGACATGCCTAACAGTGCATTCTTGGAAATGGTGATTGGGCCGCTCTTGTCAGGCCAACCGGCGTGGTTCATTCATGTGTTGGGAACCGGAATTCAGACTTGGTCAAATGCGCCGATCGTGGCTAATTTGATGGCTGTGTGGATTCAACTCGGGATTGGATTAATTCTGCTGGTGGGACGAAACCGACCATGGGGACGTTGGGGTCTCTGGCTTACTCTTGTCTGGGGCTCGGTGGTCTGGACCTGGGGTGAAGGATGGGGATTAATCATGACGCGTTATGTGTCATGGCTGGCGGGCGACCCCGGATCGGCCTTAATATATATGCTGGCCGCCGTCCTCTTGCTGACCCCCAACCGGTGCTGGCGGTCGGGCCAGGCGTCGCGCTGGGTGAGTTTCGGCCTTGCTGCGTATTGGTTGGTGGGAGCAATTTTCCAAACTCTACCGACCAGCATTTTTTGGAAGCAACTCAGTGGGATCTTTCTGGTAGCGGCACAAACTGCCCAACCGGGATGGATATCGCTGCCCATTTATCAGGTTGCCAGGTGGACTGCGTTTCATAGCTTCGTGGCCAATGGGATGACGAGTCTATTGATGTCGTTTCTAGGATTGGTGTGGATCGTACGACCCTACAGCAGACTAACGCGGATGGCAACTCTCGGAGCCTTATTTCTGATGTGGTGGTTAGGGCAAGATTTTGGTGTTTTGGGTGGTCTGGGGACGGATCCCCAGATTGCTCCGGTGGTCGCATTAATTTTAATGGCGGGCTATCTTAATCACCGGGACGTTTCTCGGGTGCCGGAAAGGCTCAATACCCCCATCGAGGCTGACAACGGGATATCTTGGGCGGGGAGCCAAGAGCGGCCGTGAAGAGAGCGTACGTGGGGGGTGATTCACTTGACTTCCGCTCACATAGGTAACTTCTCTTAGGCGGAAGGGCTTTCTTGTGGTTCGAGATACAATGAGGACCAGGCTATGCGAGAAGTGAGCCTGGTCGACATTATCGCATTACGCGTCACGTGTTGCAGCATACAGTGCGAAAAACCACACGGGGCCGGCTACTCCTAAAACCAACTCCAAGGCAAAATACAATACGACGCCAATCAGGCCCAACAGGTGGAGCACCAAAAGAGCCAAGGCTAAGATGATTCCGTAGGCTAGCACGCTAAGGAGCATGCTGGCGAGCAAAGACCAGTAGTGCGATCTCCTAAAACTCGACTTAAAGCTACGACCCCAGGTGTATTGATCCACAAATAGACCACCGGTCATGCGTAGTATCCATGGTAGCGAGGCAATGACTGCAAGCAGAGTTAATACGGCACCAACTCCATGCAAGAGCCCGGCCAAGATCGCCAGGATAATCCCTAACACGGCAACGTAAATCAAGATGTAAAGGTAAAGACCCCACCCCCGACCGTAAAGTTTTTTACCCATGGTCCAAAATGTGCGCCAGACAATCGGGTGGTCTTGGACTGCAGCCCCATAGAGCCCATAAAGGCCCGCAATGAAAAATGGGCCGATGCCAAGGAGAACCAAATAGATCACGATGAGGCCCGTGAAAGGATGACCAGCCGCGGCGTATGGGGTTGCCCTTCCTATTTGCGGATGCACCATGGTAGTCAATAAAGAGTGGGCCCCAGCGGCCACCAGACACGCGACGAGGACTACCCCAAAGCCGATCGTCCAGACCAACCCGGTCCAGGTTCCTCCGTGAGAGAGGGCTCGGCGAGTCGTCATCCAGGCTTGTAATAACATGAGCGAACTCCTTTCGCCGACCGTGATATGTCGGGATGATATCTTACTCAGTATGCAAAACTGCGCCAAAAATCCCAAGGGCGTAGGATGGTATTTTTCTGGAACCATTGACGGTTCCACGAGGGAAGGGTCCATGACAAGATGGGTCAAGGACACTCAGGACTGGGCAAGAACAGGGTCCCCCAGCGCGAGATCCGTGGTGAGGATTTTAAATGGCTCCCGGTTGCTTTGACTGTGCGCCTAATGATCGCCGGCCCCTATCGCCTCGATGGATATCTGCTCTCCCAATAGGCGTTCGATGTCGCTGCGTATCGCATAGTATTGCGAGTGGCTAATTCCGCTACGGGCTATCACATGCATGGTATCGTGGAGTTGATCCAAGTGAGTACCCTTCAACCCTTTGGTTTCAATGTATTGGGACAAGGGGCATTTTGCCTCAACAAACTGCACCAGTACTTCGGGTAACGGGGTCAAGGCTCTAAGTTGTGAGTGCCAAAGAATGCTGGCGGCGAAAGCTCCTAGAGCCGTCTTGGGCTCTCTGCCATCGATATCCATACGAAATTGCTTCATCCATGGCATCAAAGCTTCTTGGGGCATGGGACGCGATATCCAGTACCCTTGAGCATAATCCGCGCCGAGGATGGAGGCTGCTTCTAGCAATGCGGCATGTTCAACCCCTTCTACCGTGACAACCGAGTCCAAGTCGTGACCCAGACTCGTCAAATGGTGAATGAATTCGAGGGCCTTTCGGGGATTTGCCTGGAGATGTCTGACCAATCCTTGGTCAATCTTGACTTCGTCAAATTTGATTCGGCCCATCCGAACGAGGGAGCTGTAACCCGATCCCAAATCGTCTTGTGCTAACCGAATCCCTAATCGTTTAAGATCGGCCATCCCTTGGGCCGTATCCGCCACACTACGGTCGTCGGTTTCTAAGAGCTCCAATGTTAACCGTGCCGGATCGGTGTGTGTGGTCTCCAACCATTGCTTGATCTCTCGGATATAGGCTAATTGACCAATGCCAGCAGGAGGAAAGTTTACCGATATCCCCAGAACTGAGGGAGATTGCCATGTGTGTAGGGCTTTTAATGCCTGACCCAACCCTTTGGTGAAAAGGGTTAGCAATTCCTTTTGGCCGAAGGAAGGAAGAAATTCATTGGGTGGTACGATTCGGCCGCTAGGTTCTCGGAGTCTTGCCAATGCCTCTACCTTATCTAGTGTATGGGTCTTGAGATTGACGACGGGTTGATAATACATCACGAGTCCTTGATCTTGTAACAGATTCCGGTAGGCTTGTCTTTGATGGTGACTAATAATCGGTTGATTTTGGAGAGATTGCGATGTAATGACACCGAGGAGCTCTTGAACGCGAGATAAAAAGACCTCACGTTCGGTCCCCGAAAAGTACCCTGGTAAGCGGTGACACATGAGGCACAACGCATGGGTTTCCCCGTCACGGTCTTTAAGCGGCAGCGTGACCCCGGACCGCACGCCATGGTGTTCGAGTACCTGATGCCAGGCTGTAGGAATATCGGACAGCAAATAATTGTCCACGACGACCGTTGTGCCAGTGGCCCAAGCCCGTACCATAGCGTGCTCGGTGGGCGAATCCTCTAAGTGAACCGCGTGCACCAGGTCTCCACTCTGATGGTCAAGAAAGTGTGCTACCAAGTCGCCCTCATATCGTTCGATCTGAAATCGACCGCTACGGTCTGGTCGGAGGATGACCACAGCCTGCATTTCGTACAATGCCGCAAGTTCACTGAGAGCCGTTCCGATGATGTCTGAAGCGGGTTCCCTCTCCTGTAACGCCTGTTCGATGTGGGTCAATACGGCGGTTTGTTGTTGCCCCACGGTCTGCATGGCGATTAGTTGTCCCGAAAGATCTTCTAAAATCCGGTGATACAAAAAGATGCGGACCTTATCGCGATCAGACCGGTTCTCAAAGTACCGTGCGACGCCTTCGATGATCAGTTTCGTTTGGAGCTGGTAAGCCCGAGACAGGATTGTGACCGTCAGGCCAATCATGCCATGGATACGGCCCACATGGTGTGCTGCTTCACCCAATTCTTCATCCGTCATGTTGGGATCCGTCAGTTGCAATAGATGGTCCGATTGACGGGCTTTGAGGTGGAGAAACTCTTTTGGGCTCAGTCGGTCTATGAACGTACTGGTATCCGGTTCCTCACTGAGATGGGAATAGAATTGGGTAATGAACTCTTTCGAAAAATATCGACCAAAACTCTTTAACTCTAGTTTCGTGCTTTCGGTTAACCGCGATACCTGATCCGAGGTGTTCGTCATGCGCATCTCCTGACCGCAGAGAGACTGGTTAATCCCTCTACTTGCTGTACGTACCTTATGTTAGATGTTCGCATTGAATGGTGACCCACGCCTTCATATCGCTGGAACCTCAGAGGTCACTCCTGTTCCTAAAACGATAAGGACAAGGCAATCATTCGATTGTTCTAATCTAGTTCTACGCGGCCAACCAGAAATCCTTGTAACGGTCCTAACAAATAATAGCAGGGCGACCACAAATTGCCGGATATTTTCATCCCTTGAGCATTGTTGGGCACCACCGACGAGTCGCGCCGCGCCGTCCGCAAGTAATGGCCTGTTATAGACAGGGAAGGCCTCGGACCCACGCATGCATCGTGTCATGCTCGATTGGGGGGACAACCGTGGTGGACCAGGATATGTTGGTGATACCAGTTAAGGAAGGCGGCAACGAGTCGGTCCGGTGCATCCGCAACCAAACTATGTTGGGCGCCGTGCTCGAATTGGATCTGGCCGTTTAGAAGAGTCTCTGCGAGGAGTGTGGATGATTTGACCGCATCGATGATCGGGTCCTCGTTGCTGAAAATCGCGAGGCTTGGGCAGCTTATCTGTTCGGGACGGAGTTGTCGATGTTGGGTGTGTAGCAACTGGATCAGAAAGGCCAGCGTGTAATATCGTGTGGTGAGAGGATCGCGGGTGATGAGGTCGGTAATTTGGGGATGGTGGGTTACCCCGCGAAGAGGCAACGGGAGCAACGGGTGGACCCGGCCGACCAGATGCTGAAACCGCCACAACAAACGAGTGGCCATGGGCGGCCAATCAAAGTGCAGGGCTAGGGCGGGGGAGGTTAAAAAGACTCCGTCGGGTTGAATGGCATGTTGGGCGGCGATACAGGCAATCAGTCCGCCGAGACTCTCGCCTCCGATTAACGTGGGCACCGGATACGGTGCGGTATCCCGAAAATGGTGCCACACCCGCGTGGTGTCGTGAACATAATCGTCAAACGATCGGATATGTCCTCGCACTCCGAAAGATCGTCCGTGGCCCCGTAAGTCCGGTAACCATACGCGAATTTTGGCTTGGGCTAGCCTAATCGCTAACGGCACATAAAAATCCGAATGGACCGCTGAGGCATGGAGAAAGAGTATTTCGCCGACGGGATGGGGCACGTCAATGGTGCGAATATAGAGCGATTGGCGTGCCGCCGGGAAGTAATGTGCATGCACAACGATGTTATCCATCGAGGGAGCCCGGGGTCTGGAGCCATCGCCCGACATGCCAGGGGCGTCCACACCTGGTGTCGTCGATCCCCCATGGTGTCGCGAACGGGTTTAGATGCCGATGTAATGTCATTGCATGGGCACCTGGGTTTGGACCCGCCCCTCGAGTCTGGCGAGAATGTCTGCGAAATTGGGCCCGGTCGCGGTAATGCCGTGATTCCGGAGGCCAATGATGGTGCGTTCTGGATGGGGATCTTGGCGTAGCAGGTCTGCCATCGCGTCTCCCATCTCGACGGTGCCGCAGGGATAGTTAATGGCGGTTGTGGCGACACCCTCGACCCACGCGTGAATGTGAATCATGGCACCAATGGCTGGATGGGACCGATAAATCCCCCAATGTTCCACGGCATCGACCGAGACTCGCAAGGGTTTTGATCCCGGCGATACCGACAATCGCATGGCTCCCATCGTGGCATCGTAGTCGGTTACGAGGAGAATATCGCGACTCACGGTGCCCAGTGTTCCTTTGTCCACCCCACTGGCAGACATCCAGAAGCGAGTCGCATCATGCCGTGCACTAAGGTTGCCATAACTAATTCCCCCAATCCCAAAGACCCGCCGTAAGTGACGATAATCTTGGGGGGACAACATCGCATGCAGGGGATAGGGCGTAGGGAATAAATGCCATCGGGCTAATACCCGGCTCGCTTCTCTGAGTGCGGCGGTCACAGGCGTCCCGCGCGCCAACTCTGGAGGGAGGTTCCAATCGAAGTGATTGGTAATCACCAATCGAGAGGATGCTAAGGGAGCGATATACGTATAGAGATGGTCAAACCACGACGCGCGCGAGGATTCGTAACCGACTGGATAGCAGCCCAATTCTGGCGTGACGAGGGTGACGCCCGTTGGCGTAGATTCCGCCCCGTAAATGAGGAGGTTTGACAGAGAACGCAGTAATAAGGGATAAATTTCTGCGACCGGAGAGAGACCTAGAGGGGGACCATTGACGAGCCCAACCACAAAGACCGCTTGGGATTTCCTGCGAAACGGCCGAGGATAGCTGGGGTCGACATGATGAAAAACCAGTTGGGCGGCATCGGGATCGGACACCGCTTCATGTCCGGCCCTCATCATGGCTTCGGTCAAGCCCTGTTGCATGTCATGGAACCAGGGCGACGCCAATGGGGGCCCAGCAAAACTAAATTGCACCGAGATGACCTCCTCCTCGGAGTGCTCACAGCGCTCCTTATTTACCATACGGTTTTTCGGACTGGTGGGGGTAGGGCCCTGTGGTCCGCCTAGGGCGGGTCATTGGTCGCGACTTAGGGCGCATGGGTATCGTGCCGCGGTGGAGGACGGTACCATAGAAGAAAGCCGAGTCAAAGGGAGGGTTTACCGTGGATTCGTACGCTGAGGCTCCACATGTGGTGACGTGGGAGGTGACCCGAGCGTGTCAACTGCATTGTCGGCACTGTCGAGCTCGCGCCATCCCGCGACGCGATAGAGAAGAGTTGTCGCTTCAGGAAATGCTTACGGTTTTCGATGATCTTCGGACCCACTTCAACCATGCGCCGATTTTGGTGTTTACCGGAGGCGATCCGCTGGAACGCCCCGATTTAGATGACATGATTCGCGCCGCCCGCTCACGCCATTTGGTGGTGGCGATTGCACCGAGCGTCACGCCCAAGTTGGACCGTTCCGTGATTCAGCGATGGAAACGCTTAGGGGTACACGCGGTGTCCTTGAGCCTCGATGGGATCGATGCCAAGACTCACGATGCGTATCGGGGGGTGGCGGGGACCTTTGCGCGGACCCTAGACATGGCGCATACAATTGTGGAAGAAGGATTGGCTCTGCAAATCAATACGGCCATTAGCCAACAAACGATGAACCAAGTCCTCCCCATGGCGAGTATGGTGCAGTCGCTCAAGGTCACAAGCTGGGAGCTTTTTTTCGTGATTCCCACTGGGCGTGCTCGGGTTATCGATGCGCTCTTACCCAACCAGATTGAAGACATTTTGCAATGGGTTGCGCGATGGGCTCCCAGGCAATCGTTTCGCGTCACCACGGTGGGGGCCCCCCAGTGGTCTAGAGTCTTACATCAAAGCCAAAGCGATCGTCCAGCGCGTGTCGTGGCAAGAGAGGCGCGTGGGTTCGCTTTTATCGACCACCGTGGCTTAGTGTATCCGAGCGGGTATCTGCCCGTAGTGGGTGGGGACCTGCGCCAATCATCATTTTCCGAGATTTATCAACACTCCGAGTTGTTTCAGCTCTTGCGTGATCCCGACAGGCTGACAGGATCTTGCGGGCATTGCCGGTATCGAGAGTCTTGTGGGGGATCGCGAGCTCGGGCCTATGCCATGACAAAAGACCTGATGGCGGCGGATCCTGGTTGCCCTATCACCACCATGGCTTGAAAGAAGACCCCCAATGGCTATCACTAATTCATGCCAGTGAGGGTCCGTGCGAGCCCTTTAGGTAGGTTTCCAGGCCTCGAAGGGTTGTTGACAATTCTTGCAGTAGTAGAGCGAACGACACAACGTGGCACCAAAAATGCTGGATTGGTAGGTGTCTTGGCTCTGGCAGAGCGGGCATGAGACCGCATGAGACGGGTCTTGTGGGGGAGCGATGCCGAAGGATTGGAGGTGCCGGCGGCCCTGTGCCGTCATATCGTTTCCCGACCAGGGATGATCGAAGTCATAGGATACATGAGCCTTCATGGGCTGCAGTGCGGCTTCGGCTCGGTCGCGAATCCAGTCGAGTGCGGGACACGCGACAAACGTGGGGCGAAGGGTCACATGCACGCGTTCGTGCGTGACGATGATCGATTCCACCATCCCTAAGTCCACAATACTTAAATCAGGAATTTCTGGGTCGTTCACAGTGCTAAGGCGTTCTAATACCATGTCACGAGTCATTGGGCGACACCTTCCTACCAACCAGATTCTGGTGCTATGTGTCGGACGGTAGCCATTTCCGACAAGACTTGGGCCATTGCTGGATTGTGGCACTGGTCACGACCCTGGGGAGCGATGGAACCTAGAGCGCCAGGCCAAGGAATGTTCCACATTACGAATTGTTGATGGACGGTCGCCTCGAAGGCCGCCTTCATCGCCTCGGGATCCAGAACCGGCGATTGCAAGCTTTGCCAGGTGCTATCGTCTCCACCCCAGGTGAAAAGGCTCGGGATGAACGGCCAGTCTACCGCGATCGCTTGGGCCAGATGATCTTCGGCCACGGCCCCTCCAAAGGCCAAGCTTTGGATCTGGGTATGCACGTATCGGGTATGGTAGGATTCTTCCCGCTGAATCGACAAGAGCGCCGACGACAAAGAGGGGAAGGGGATGGTATCGAGGGCTTGGCGACGAATCTCATCGAACACTTCATAAAAGTACTGACGGGTGACCCATTCCGCCCAGTCTTGGCGCGGGAGGGTGACGAGACCTGCGGGATGCCAGCGATCGATCGGACGATCATAGACCTGGTGATCCGGAGAGGGACCGCCTAACCCTTCAATGAGATGATAGAGCAACTGGGCATGACCCATTTCGTCTTGACTGATCGAACTCAACGCTAAATCATCCTCTAAATTTGGGGTTTCTGCCAGCCATTCCGATCCTCGGTGTCCGATGATCCACTCATCATCAGCGACCGACGTCAAGAGCCATTGGATGGACCGGGCCTGAGTGGGGCTAAGCAATATCATGATTACGACCTCCTTGGTGGCGTCATGTCTAGCGCCACCTCTTCAATGGTCTGCGCCTGGGCCTTAAACTGTTTCCAGATGGGGGCATTGTCATAGCCGCTGGGGAGACGATACGCTTTATTCGTTCGATCCCCCAACATGAGGGGATCGTGCTGCCGGGCGGAGAATATCGAGGTACGAGGCACGACCCACAGATCGAATACCGCGTCCCGACGAAAATATGTTTCTCGGGCCAGTAATAATGCCAGTGTGGCAGACGCCGCTCGTACACTCCCCACATGAGTGGGAAAACTTAAGGCATCGTGCTGACCAAAGACTTCATAAACTGGGCTGTCCATGACAGATCCCATGGGATCGCACCGTCCTTTGCCTAGATGGTTAGAGAGTAGCGCTCAGGTCGCAATGGGTAGCATGCGCGGTCAATGTGGCTTGGCGTGCCCAGGCTAAGCCTTCTTGAGCGCCGCGGCGTAGGGCCAGCCGGGTTTGAGACATGGGCCCTGTATTGTGATGCACCATTTCGTTAAAGGCATCCCAATCGGGATCGGTATAATGCCAGTAATGGGGATGATCGAGGTCCCGGTGGAGATCAGGGTCGGGCAGGGTCATGCCGAGCGCTCGGATACGTGGTACGTAGCGCGCGAGGAACTTTTGCCGCAATTCCTCGTTGGTCATGGTACGAATGCGATACTCCAACATGCGGCGCGATTGGGTTCCCATTTCTCTCGGACCAAAAAAGAACATCATGGCAGGCCACCAACGATTGATAGCCTGTTGCAACATGTCGCGTTGTGCAGCGGTACCTGACGCCAGCGCCAAGACAACAGATTCTCCACATTGCATATGAAAACTCTCTTCGGCCACGATGCGCTTGAGCATCCGTGCATAGGGGGCATACGAGCTCGCTAGGAGCATAGCTTGCGTGATGATGGCTCCCCCATCCACCAGAAAGCCTATGACGCCGGCGTCAGCCCAGGTGGGGGCGGGCATATGAAACACATTGTGAAACTTCACGCGACCTTCCACGATGTCTTCTAATAACGCTTCGCGACCGCGCCCATAGGGGGCGCTGAGATCCTCGGCGAGTCGCAAGAGCATCTGTCCATGGCCGATTTCATCTTGAATCTTAGCATTGAGCGCCAATTTGCGACGAATGGTGGGGGCGTATTTCACCCATTCTTTCTCCGGGTAGGCCCCCATGATTTCACTGACAGCATGCATGTGAATTTGTTTAATGAGCAGTTGGCGATAATCGTCAGGCATCCAATCCGTCGCCTCGATTTTGTTTCCACGAGCGATGTGTTCTATAAATGCTTCATGAGACTGATTGAGACGAGTCATCGAAGTGTTTACTCCTTTCTGGGACCGGACAGCCTCTGGCCGAGCAATGCTTCCTATGCGACTCAGTTTGGACCGCCAACGTTCGCTGCGGGCTAAAGAGTATTGGCCCTGGAGAATCCAACCGTCTAAGATTTGGCTGAGTCGTAATACTTCCGGATGCGTGAGGTATTGATAACGAATCACGGCGCGGTCTAGTCGGTGGCGCCAATATGACCGCACAAGCCTTTTTATCATGAAGTTCCCCTCCTCGATGCCTCGGGTGCTCACTACAATTTCGGACGATCGGAGGGCTGACGGCGTTCTCGCATAACGAGTATGTCATTTCACTATATAAACCTCCGGATCGATAAAATAGGGCCGAGTGGTCCTTCTTTTATGGAGCTGAAGACCCGGTGGCTGGTGAGGCGTCCTTAGGGTTAGGCTGGCTAAAGGCCACTTTAATGGCATCCCCGCGGTCAAGAATCTGAAGCGCTTCGCGGTAGTGGTCTAAAGGCACAATGTGGGTCACCAACTGTTCGACGGGCCGCGCGGTGTCGTGGAGGAGGTTGACGACCGTGTCGAAGGTGGTGCAAGCAGGGATCGAGGAGGAGTGGCCATATCCAAATGAGCCAATCAGGGTGACGCGTCGCGACCAAATCGGGGTCAAATCGACATGCATTGGGCCGGCGCCGCCGAGCAAGAGGATCTGTCCACCAGGCCGTACTAAGGTGGCTGCTTGGTAAAAAGAGACCGAGCTCCCCACCGTATCGACCACGATGTCGAACCCTTTCGGCCGAAAGGGCCATCCGCCCCATTGAGTGGGGAGGGGTTCTCCGGCGACGGCGTTCAGCCTGGGACTCGTAACAAACGCGCGGTCATCCCGATCATGATAGACCACGTCAGCGCCAAATGGAGTCGCCAAAAGGGCTTGCAACGGATAGCGAGCCCGTATCGCGACAGTCGCGGCGGGGTATTTTATTTTGAACAACCATAGGGTCAGCAATCCCACGGTTCCGGCACCCACTATGAGGACGGTGGGATTAGCATCACCGAGTTTAAGACGGGATAACGCTTGCCACACAATACTAGAGGGTTCTGCGAGCACAGCCCGCCGTGTTTTCATCGCAACGGGAATCGGGTGGACTTGTGTGACTGGGGCCCACATCCGGGTGGACCAGCCACCCGGAAGGTCTCGGTGATATCCTAACAGCATCCCCGCACCCAATTCCGGATGATGGCGGTTAGAACATTCATCGGGTTCTCCGCGTTCGCATGCAGGACATGGTGTGAGCGCCCGCGCCTGGCACGGTATGCTCGGGTCAATGACGACCCGGGTTCCCCGAGGCCAGGGGGCGTTTTCAGTGTCCACTTCCCCTACCACTTCGTGGCCGAGTACCGCCGGGAAGGAAACCAACGGCGCTAAGTAAGGGGAACTGCGGGCTCGTAAAATGCTCAGATCCGAACCGCAAATACCCGATAATATGGGCTTTATCGCGATCCAGTTAGGTTCTTGAATCAACCTCGGATTCGACCGATTCCGTAAACGTAGTGAGGTTGACGCCACAGCGAGCGCGGTCGCGGGCAATAATTTTTGATACGCCATACGGAGGGGGTTGAGATGAAATTCTAGTCCTTGATAGGTGTCAGGTGGCTTCATACCGGCATTCATTGGCTTAGACGTGTTCCAAGAGATGCACGAGATCCTGACCACAGGTCAAGGATTCAGGGGCGACCATCGGAAGCCATTCGATGTCCGCCTGGTCTGCAATGGTTTGCAGCAATTCGACCCAATCCATCCACGCAGCCACCGTGCCGGTGAAAAGCGGCGTCGTGGGTTTTAGATACTGACCATCAAACCCCCATTCGTTGACTAAAATATCGCGTATCACCGGCCACCAGTCTTGCGAGCGGTTTCGCATAGTCAGTGCCCCTTTGCCGTTTCTTAAAATGGTAACGCGTTGCATCCTGTTTTTACAGGGTCATTTGAACCGCTAATGAGGCCCAAACGGCCCGTATCGCACGGGCCTTTGGCTCCTATTGCAGCGGTTTGCCTGTACGGTTCACTCCGATGCACTAAGATGGCAAGAGATGCATCCGTGTTTTGTGGAATCGGAGGGGCGGAGATGTTTCAAATCATGTGTCGAGTGATGAAATCGGGTGGGTTTCGATGAGACGGTCCATTAGGGTACTGCTTGGGGCGGTTGTAGGCAGTATGCTTATCGGTGTGGTCATCTGGGGCACGCAAGGCGGTTTATGGGATACGGTTCACGTTGGGAACGAGGCGGTGACGGTACCTCAATCTTGGCACCGCCAAAGGTTAGCGCACGGCGTCGTGTTCTATAAGGCCGCGCCACTATCGTCGGCCGGGTTATGGTTTTATCCGCCGAAGACTCGACCGTTTAAGCCGGGGCGCGACGCAGAGTTCTTAGTGTCTGCACAACCGGGGATGGTTGAATGGAAAGTGCCGACGCCGGGTGCGGTCCGCTTATATGGGGTCGTGACCTATCAGGGATCTTTGGAGGAGATTTGCATTAAGGTGCCGACAAGTGAAGCAGATTTAGGACTACAAATCCTCGGCAGTTGGCAATTCTAGCCGCGCGTTAGATTGAGGGGCAGCTTAAAACCCAAAAAATCCTGTGGTGAGACCTCGGCCATACATGGCCCATAAGAACACATTGAGTCCGAATAGAATCCATTTGGGATTGATTTGCCATCCTTGGAGAACTTCTCGAGGGTCGCGACCTGGACCGAAGCCGGCTAAGAGGAGGGTTGCCAATAGGGCGAGGCCTCCGTATAGCAGGTGAAGAGGATCCAAGGGGCGCTTGCCAAGCAGATAGAGGGCAGTCCCGGCTGCACCCAAAACCACGGTAATCCACTGAACGGTGCGCTGCCACTGCCAAAAATGGTGCGGGAGGTTCGTGACATCGGGTTGCCGCAGAAGCCAGAACGCGATGATCCCAGACAGAATGAATCCTCCAATGGCGGCGCTGACATGTACCCATAAAATTAGATGAATCATAAAAATCATTCCAGATCACTCTCCTATGCCTTGGACCATATCAAATACGCGTGACTTAACCAACCCTGCGGGAATGGGGAGGCCCTGTTTAGGAATGCCGTCGGTGCCATGGGGCTCCCTCTATGGCTAGGGGATTATCCCCTAGCCATAGAGGTTTCTTGGTATTCTTGCTCAAATGCATCCCACGATCCCCATTCTCGGAGAATTGCAGATTTCAGGTGCGTGTGCCGGGTTAAGGCCTCTTGGAGGGATACACCACACTGCGTGTATCGGATCACCAGCGCCTGAATATCCGTGCGCGACCATCGAGAATTCGAAGATCGTGCAGCCTCTTCATATCCGGCTTCTCGGACCGCGTTGCGCCAAGACCCAAAATATTTCTGGGCAGCCCCATATAATGCGCGGTCGCGAGTTCGGACGGCATAATCGCGTAGTGTCTGACTCGACTCTGCCATGCCCCGAATGGCATCGAGAATTTGGCGAGGATTCCTCACCGTGTTTTGCCGGACGGTAAGCGGATCGATGCCTGAGGCCTTCAAAGCGCTCGACCAGGATCCGAAATAATAGGTCGCAGCGGATACTAATGGATTATCCACCAGGTGCATATGGTGTGCGTCAAGACGCTCCGAACACTCTGCATATCGAAGAATTTCGGCCACGATTGCCGGACGGGACCAGGAACCAGAGGGGCGCCGTGCTGATTTGGGACGGACGGAGTGCGGATCGATGTTGGTAGCCCGAAGCGCATTATCCCAGCCTCCGAAAAGTCTTCGCGCTGCCGCGATTAACCGCGAATCATCGATCTCAACCGCATGAGCATTTAATGCGAGGCCGCGACCCTGTCGATCGTGTATGGACTGGATTACCATCGTGGGAGTCCAGTGTCGTCGTGTGGCGATCGGTGATGCGAGATTAAGGGTTGATGCCAATTTTTTCACTTCCCTATTACACCTGGAATACGTTTTCGGAATGAGCGTTGGAGTGGCGCCGGCCAGCCGCATTCTTTGCGTAAATGTTTGTGATCTACGTAAATTTTAGGGATCTCTGCGTTCGATCGACATGACCATTTGGGGAGGTCAAGCGCTGCCGTTAGGCCCTTTTTAGTTCTGTACACCTTAGCTCAATCCGTGGTACTGTATGGAATTACTACCGTCGATAATTGAGATCGTGACGCCTTATTGTGGAATCACCAGATAAGGAGGGATCGCCATCAAGGGCTTTCGGTATTTCACCAACGTCATTTACAGTGTGGCCGGGGGGTCGTTATTGATCGCTGCCGTTAGCTTGGTTGCGAGAGGCATCTGGGATCTGGTGTGGGCCTTTCGGCAGCATTCGGTGGAAACCCATTTGCTACGAGCGGTTGGCCTTATTGTGGTCGCTATGGCGGTTTTTGATGTGGCCAAGTACCTGTTCGAAGAAGAGGTCGTAGGGAGTCGTGAACTAGGGCGAGCGCGTGAAGCGCGCAAGAGTTTAACCAAGTTCATGGTCATTATCATCATCGCCCTCAGTTTGCAAGGTCTCACGTTCATTTTTATCACCGGGCAAACCGCCGTGCAATCCGTTCTCTACCCGGCTGGATTAATCGTCGTTGCGGGGTTATTGATGGTAGCCGTTGGATTCTATCAGAAGCTTAGTACGCATATTGAACGACACGATCATATTCCTTCCCATATTCTTGACGAGGAAGAGTGAGCCCTGTGGGGTAATGCCAAAGCGCTCCCGACTCCTACCAGACGACCGATAGAGGGCGTATCAAAAGTGCGAGCTGTCATTCGGTCACTCGGTGGTATCCAATCCGGGCCCCTCGTGGGTCATGCGAGTCGGGAATGTTTGGTCAAATTCGCATTGGCCGTGTCCTCTCTTTTGCGCGAGGGTAAGGCATGTCCTATAGGTCTCCAGTGACATGTCAAATTCCTTTCGATTCGCACCCGTGGGTGCGAGCCGATTTTGGGATGACACTTGACGCGTCACGGTACAATTAAAGAGGATTTTACTATGCCATCCGTTAGGAGGAGCCCCACATTGGCTGTTTACCAATCATTTTTTTCGTTGCGGGACTCCGGTGATGACGGGATTCGATATGTGTATCGACGTCACGATCCCCAGGTTAATAAACTGGCTATTATGTTTCCCGGCCAATCTTATCCGGTCTATGCACCGTTGTTCTGGTATATAAGCGAACTAGCGGTCCTTGAAGGATACGACGTACTGGGCCTGGAATATGGATTCCAACGGATGCATCATACACTTGAAAGTATCGACGCTTTGGTTAGTGAAGTAGGGGAACGGCTTACGGCATTTTTTGCCGAGCATTCGTACCGTCATGTGTCCTTAGTAGCCAAGAGCCTTGGTACCGTGATCGCGAGCCAACTCGATGGGGACTGGGCCGGTACGGACTTCGATGCGATTTACTTAACGCCGCTCCCGCGGGCCATCAAAGCAATGCAGCGTACGCCACGCATGCTGGTTGCGGTAGGAGATCAGGATCCGTTATTTCGGGCCGATGATGTAGAACAAATCCGCAACCTCGCGAGTCTAGAGCTATTACTGGTGCCGGGGGCAGATCACGCTTTAGAGATCTCCGGCTCGATACCCCAATCGATTCAAGTGTTGGGGGATGTTATCACGCGTTGTGCAAAATTCTTAGCCCGCTAAAATCTAATGACTATCCCGGTCGTTGCACCGTCGATCGGGTGTAGAGTGGGTGGCGAACCCATCGACCCACACTGGCACACCCGATAAGGGGGTGCCAGTGTGTTTTTAATGATTTGTTGGAACACGGATTTATGGGGAGGGGAGGATGATAAATGGAGGGTCTTGCGATGACCTGTGCGCAGTGCCACTACACCGTCTTGAAGGAAGAACCGGTACGTTTCTGCCCTGCATGTGGAGCCCAGTGGACCACCAGTAATTGGCGGCGAATTTATCATATCGGACTGCCTTTGCTCTCCGCGGCGGCATCATTTGTTCCATGGGTCCGGGTGGGACTCGGTTCCCGTCTGTCCTTATGGACCGTGTATCACGTGAGCCCATGGGCCTGGGCCTGGCTTAGCGTGGATCTAATGGTCATGGTGGTCAGTGGATGGCCTCGTTTAGGGATGACCTATTACATTGTTCGCCTCTGGCAGTTACTTGGAGCGGCGACCCTAGCGGTTGGTCTGTCGGTACTGGTATCCGTGGGGATGGCGAAAAAGGTATCCGCGATTTTGGGGGCTCCGAGTCCGGTGCACCTCTTCGCGGGGTTGCCGCTCTTTGTTGGTATCGTAGCAGTCTGGACGATTTTCGCAGCCATGGAGTGATGATAGCCCACCCGGCCAGGTAAATCTTGGTTGCGTTAGCCCACCAGGTACTCGTGGCATGGGCGGTTCCCGACCCGAGGGTTGATCCGGGAACCGAGTCTTATAGGGCCACATGGTCCACCCTGCCCCCTCCGTCTTGAATGATGCCCTGTGGTTCTAGCTTCGGTGTTCGGTTCCTATAGGTGCATTGGATGAAAGATTTCTGGTTCATTCCGATCAAGCCCCCCCAAAATGCGCAATCGGGTGCGAATACTGTCCACGAAAGATTCACTGAGACATGGGAGGGATAGAACATGATGAAAAGTATTTTGGTGCTAGCGAGTGCGGGAGCCCTGACCATGGGGATTCCCTTGTCTGGTGTATCGGGATCCACGGCCGTGACGGCGGGAGCCCAAGGACGGTTGCAACTATGGATGCGCCAGGTGTCGATGGATGTTTCGCTGTCTACTAGTGCTCGCATCAATGTCATGCTAAAGGCGGCAAATCAGGATGGCATGAGTGCGTTGACCGCGATTGGGCATCACCAGCGGGGCATGGCCTATCAGGAGGCATCCGCTATGGCCAAAGCAATGCTAGTGGCCGAAGCTTGGTGGCAACGCGATCATCTTAGTGCGTCTTCTAGTGACGCGACCGGTCTTAAGACCTCGTTGCAGACTTTGGCTAGCGTGAAGACCAAATTGGCGGCAGATGGGTGGTGGAACAGTCAGTCGCGACTAGCGCGCGATATGACGGCGGCATGGGTCAAAGGGTCTGCCTTACTGACGACCACGACTGCGACGGGCACGAGTGCTACGACCTACACACAAAGCTCTGTTCAAGGGCGCTCGCATGCGACTATTGTGACGCAGACGAGTCTGCCCCGAACCACCGACCAAGTTCATCGACCGGTGAGCAATCGAGCCGTCGTGAGAGGTGCTACGGCCTCCCCATCGTCATCCCCTTCGACGGCGACGGCATCCACCCAACAAATGCAGGTGCAGCCTCATCATGGATTGCAAGCCAACCTTGGGCTCTCGGCTAAAGCCGGGGCACAGGTAGGAAGTTATGACAATTTCAGCCCAACCGCATCAAATCTACAAGGGAAGAGCAACACGGGCCTTCAGGCTAACGTTAATCTCTTAGGGCAACTCGGATTTTAAGCAGAGACGAATTGTCTGCTAGATGGTCCTCGTCTTCGGGGGCCATCTTTGTCCTGGGTTCCGGAACATCTTGGCGGAAAGTGTTCGCAGGAAAACGGCAGAGGTGTATGATAGGATCACGATAGTGGTGCTAGGGGAGCCCTTGGGCTGAGAGGCAAAGCCAACCCTCCGAACCTGATCTGGGTAATGCCAGCGAAGGAAAGTCACCCCCTAGACATTCTATCCAATACGTTCAGTATGGAGGTTAGAGGATGTCTACGGAGTTACGGGCGATTGGGAAAATCTCACCGGAAGTTTGTTCGGAGTACATATATGCGCATCGTGGAACGGTCCGCTCGGAAGTGTTATTTGGCGCGCCATCTGGAAGAGATGTCGGGATAGGGCGCGTGGCACCAGGGGACGTGATGGCGGCTACCACGGACCCGAATTTTGTGATGCCGTCGTCCGGAGCACGCTAGAATGACCGCACGCGTGTTGACTATAGCGGGCTCGGATCCATCGGGTGGTGCGGGAATTCAAGCCGATTTGAAAACCTATGCCGCGTTTGGGGTCTATGGGATGACCGCGATTACTGCACTAACGGTGCAAAACACCCAAGGTGTGACCTCTGTGGTGATGACCCCGGCCCCACTCGTCCGGGACCAAATCCGTGCGGTGGTAGAGGACATTGGGGTGGATGCCGTTAAAATCGGGATGGTAGGGCAAAAGGACATAATTCATGAGATCTCTCTAGAATTGCTTCGCCTTAATCTCGGGGTTCCTATCGTGGTGGACCCGGTGATGCGTGCGAAAAGTGGCGATCGGTTACTGGATCACGAGGCAGAAGCGGCGTTTTGCGACGAAATTCTGCCACTGGCGACGGTTTTGACGCCGAATCTGCCCGAGGCAGAAACATTCGTGGGATTTCCTGTGGCGGATCGAGCCGATATGCTCCGGGCCGCAAAAATCTTACAGCAAAGAGGTGTGCCAACCGTGCTGATTAAGGGTGGGCATCTCCTCCGTGGGGACGCCTGTGATTTGCTTTGGCATCAGGACCAAGAAGTCTGGTTGCGCCAGCGCAGGATTGCTACGCTACACACGCATGGAACCGGCTGCACTTTAAGTAGCGCAATCGCGGCGGGACTGGCTTTGGGTAAGGACATGGAGGATGCGGTGATCGAAGCCAAAGCCTATGTGACCCGGGCCATTCTGTCCGCCCCAGGCCTTGGACATGGCCATGGCCCTTTGTGGCACGGGGCAACTTAATATGGGCGGGTCGCTCTTTTCGTTTGATGCGCAAAGACCCCCTGTTCCCCATGGATCAGGTGCTGCCGGGCGATGCTCGAAGGAGACTATGGGATCATCTCCCTGCGTGATCCAGTCAAGAACACTTGGGGTGGGGCATTCGGCGATGGGCTATTGCGGATCATACGCGCGTAGGACAGGATGGCGGTTATTGCCGCGATCCTTGACGCCCGAGCGTCAAAAATGGCGGCAGGATTATGACGGAATCAGGGAAGGTGAGGCATGAAATTAGCGGAGTTGAAGGAAAACTGCGATCCTGAGTGGCATCGCATCGCATCGCATCCATTTGTCGAAGGCATTGGTCGGGGAACGTTGACCGATGCGCAGTTGCAATACTTCATCACGCAAGACGCACTATATCTTCGAGATTTTTACCGGGTTCTGGCCATGGCCGGGGGCCGTTTGGACGGCAGTCAGGCGGCACGCACGATGATTCATCATGCCGAGACCGTGTTTGTGGTGGAAACAAGTCTCCATGAAACCATTGCCGAGACGTTTGGGCTTCGTCGTGAAGACATCGTGCGCACGCCCAAAGGGTTGGTCACTAAGCTCTATGGGGATCATTTAGTCAGAACCGCGTACACTGAGAGCGTTCCCGTGCTATTAGCCGCGTTGCTGCCGTGCTATTGGACGTATCAGGCCATCGGACAGCAGTGGGCTACAAATCCTCCTCAGCATCCGTTGCTCCGACAGTGGATCGACACCTATCAAGGTGACGCGTATGCAACGGCGGTGGCAGAAGTGGTGGCGATCGCCGAGAATATCTCCGAAGATTACCCCAATCTAGACGCGATAACGGAAGCCTTTCATCACTCCATGGTGTGCGAGCGCCTATTTTGGGAACAAGCCTGGACGGAAGGCAAGGTTTTGGGTAGTGGACCGGAATAAAAATGCCGCGTGGCCTCCGACACCATGGAGGCCACCACGGCGTTTAAATGCGTACCATTAAGTTTCGAATGCACTGGCC
>DAHWKJ010000107.1 GCA_027343695.1 Sulfobacillus sp.
CAAACCAAGTCCACCATGTAAAAGGTGGACAGCATATCTAGCATACGACGGGTCAACTCGCTCCCAATGCCTTGATGTTGATACGCCGGGAGGACTTCCAGCAACGGAATATAAGCCGAAAGCACGCCGTCACTAATGGCCGTAATAAAACCGACGACGGGGCCCTCGACTCCATTTCCTGCGACCACAACATGTTGACTTTGACGAAGGATCCTTAGATGCGTTGCTTGCGAGGGTGGATGTGGCCAGCCTCTAAAGAATCCGGGGCCGATCTGGTCGGCGGTTATCATGGCTACGGAATCCGAATAAGCAATCATATGGTTGCCTCTCCATTCCTTAGACGATTTATCCCCGCTTCATCGTAATCCACGCGGTGGCGGGCGCAAAGGGAAACCACTGACGAATCCTTTCGCTCCACGGATCGGTCGAGTCGCTCTCTAAGATCAGGGACTCGGCACCCATCGCTACCGCGTATTCTACCTGCATCGTCGATAGGGCCTCCACGTAGGCTTTCCCTATGTTCCGATCGCCGGACGTGCCACGCCATCCCATTTCCAACATGTGGGGATCTTGTCCCTGATAGAGTAGGGCCATCGCTATCGGGCGCCCCTTGTGGCTGACGACAAAGCTTGCTTCTTCGATGAGGTCATCGGTAAAAACACGGCCCATCCATCGACCCACCGACTCATCGGCAGGTGGATTGTCTCGATGGGTGTAGGTATAAATTTCTTTACAGAGCACCGCGACGGCCTCCTTCTCCCGCCGAGTCATCACGTCACTGAGTGCGCAAATCTTGTAATCGGTATCAGGGGGTATCGGTTGGCACCGAATGCCTGACCGATCCCAATCAGGTAGTCGGAGCGAAACTGTATACGTTCGCCGAAATTCACAAAATCCATGGGAAGTGGCGAACTTTTTCCCCACAATTTGTGTATCCCATAACGAGGTAACAAGCGGCCGACCCTTATAGCCATCAGTAATAGCCCCAAAGAGCCGGGACCCTACACCCATCTTTCGATAGTTCGGGTGTACCGCGACGGCACACCGCGAAGCATCCGGGTGAACCGGGTTGTCCCATAGGGCGGCCAACCCCACGATCCCTTCCGTAGTACGTGCCACATAGGACATTTGGGCTTTCGTGAGAACGAAATATTGCTGGGACTGGACATCATCCCGAAAGGTTTCCGCGAGGAAACTTAGAGATTCCTCTTGATCCTCTTTACTATAAGGGATAATCGTTATCATAGTAGAACTCACCATCATTCCGACGTCTTGATGTGTTCTAGTGTGGGAAGGCCGATCCATGATGTCAACTTCATACCGTGTTACAATCCGGTCTATGGTATCTCGGGTTGGAGGATAGCATCGGGCGGGCCTACCGAGGAGGCCCCAGGTCATCTCGATCGAAGCCTCCCCACAAACTTCTCTAACGGCCTCCGATCATTGGGGTGGTGCGCTCGACAATAGAATGCACCAGGAATCACTGTAATGCTTTTATTTCTTCTCTTGGGGTTTAAGAGTGCCCAAGTCGTGTATGCGAGGTCACCATTCTGGCACTGATAGAGGGTGCCTTCCCAGAATCTAATGAAATAACTTCGGGGCTCTCACCGCACGCCCATCTTTTCCACGCCGCGCGGAGGACTCTATACTCGAAACTTTCTCCGAGTCCATAGCCCCTCCTGGTATTCTCCAACAATGGTTAGGCATTACTGGATCGCTGTGGACTACGGGCGTATGTCCTCAGGCCGAGTGTCGCTCAATTTCACACCCGACCTTCGCAATATTTTTTGGACAATTTAGAGGAGTTTAGGACTTTAGCGTCGAAAATAACTAAATCCCTTTAGGACTCCCCGTATCCCTGGGGCTTACACCTAGCGCGGATGCTGGACTGATATCAATTAGCCACTAAGGAGGTCCCATCCAATGAAGCCTAAACTCCCTGCTATCATCGCCGTAGGAGTCCTAACCGCGGCTCTCGCGGGTTGCGGTGCCGCGACATCGAACCCGGTTGCCACTAATTCCAAGACTCCGCAGCAAGGGGGGACAGCGGTCTATGCCTTGCAACCGCAATCGTCTCCCAACTGGTTTTTCCCGCTCGTCTCGTTTTCAGCGGACACCGTGCTCAACTATCAGACCGACTATATGATGTATAAGCCTTTGGTGTATTTTAACAAGCACGACCAGATTGACTACAAGCGATCCCTCGCTTCATCTGTTACGTGGAACTCCTCAGGGTCCGTCTATACCATTACGCTCAACCCGAAATGGCATTGGTCTAACGGATCTCCGGTCACCGCGCAAGATGTCGTATTCACTTACAACATTTTACGGGCAGCCTCATTGCCTAACACCAACTATGCGTGGACCTCCGCATCGCAAGGATTTGGCGGTATGCCAACGATCTGGCAAAGTGTGACCGCTGTGGGAACCCATAAGGTTGTCGTGACGTTGACAAAACCTCGAAACTCGGCATGGTTTATCCGTAACGGCTTAACGGAGATCATCCCGGTACCAAAATCGGTGTGGAATGTTCACCCCCACACCATGGCGAAAGAACTGTCGTTTATCAATTCCGTCGCCAATTCTCCAACCAACTCCGTGTATAACGTGGTGGATGGTCCCTATAAGCTTCAAAGTATGACCCCAAATAGCCAATGGGTGTTTGTGCCCAATCCTGGGTACGATGGCCATAAGTCATACTTGAACAAAGTGATTTTTCAATATGAGACCTCGCCGTCCAACGAATTCACCTCCCTTAAAACCGGCACCCTCAATGTTGGGTATCTTGGAATCTCACTGCTAGGCTCTAAGAGTCAGTTGACCCATGATACGCTCACGACACCGTATACGTTGGGCTTTAACTATTTCAACCTCAACATGAACTCGAATGCTCCGAACGGCATCGGTAAGGCATTCCAAGAGTTAGCAGTCCGACAAGCGCTCCAGTTGGGTATCGATCAAAAGGGCATGATTCAGCATATCTTTAATGGGTATGGAGTCGTAGATGACACGACGATAGCGCCCAAACCCAAAACCTCATTCTTTGACCCCGCGCTTTACACGCAGCCTTACGCGTTTAACCCCAAGCGGGGCAAGGCTATCTTGCAAAAAGCCGGATGGCACATGGTCAATGGCGTCATGACCAAGAACAACATCAAACTCGAATTCACTTTGGACTATGCCTCTGGCAGTCAAAGTGGAACCAACGCCGTTGAACTCATGAAGAGCGACTGGGCTCAAGAGGGCATCATTGTGCACTTAGTGTCGCAACCCTTCAATACCGTGGTCAGCTACAGTCAAGCCAATGCCACCAAGTGGGCCGCTATTAACTGGGGCCAGGGTAACCTCGGCGGCTGGTCCTACGGAAATCCGTATCCCAGCGGCGGCGGACTCTTTGGCCAAGGCGGAGCCGAAAACTCCGGCGGCTACAACAGCCCGACCATGAACGCTTTAATCCAGGCCACGTATCTACCAGGTACCCAGCAACAACAACTGCAACGACTCTATGCCTATGAATCTTACGCGGCCAAGCATCTCCCCGGTGCCATCTTCTTACCGTGGGAACCGCAACTCTTAGTTCACGAAAACAACATTCATGGCACGGTCTCGTCGTACAACCCGGTCGGGGACGTCATCGCTCCCAACTACTGGTGGATCTCCAAGTAAGGATCGCATTGGGAAGAGAAGGAGGAGGGCCATTAGCCCTCCTCCTTCTCTTTTAATTCGTGGCATTGATTATACGGGTAAATCCGCTCCGGATATCCTAAACTCTTCGACCACCTCATCCCGAAACCCTGGATCTCCAAGAAAGTCGACCCCCGCATGGGCTAGGGCACTCGCCATCCGCAGCATTTTATGCTGCGCACCAGGACTCCCGGCAGCATCGCGCATCGCATGGGAATGACCGGGGGTTCCTTCGGGCACAATGCCTAAATAGGGATGAATCGTCGGAATGCGCAAACTCACGTTACCAATATCACTTGAGCCGGTACCGCCCCGTAATAGTGGTTCCTGCACGACTTCACCGGCTTCTCGAAGATAGTCCGCCACCCGGTTAGCCAACGCATGATTGTTCTTTCTTTCCGCATAAAGTGGACGATCCTCAAAGCTCACCGTGGTCCCGCTAGCCATCGCTGCGCCTTCGGCGCATTGTTTGACACGGATTAGGAGCGCTTTCACGGCCTCTGCCGTCAAGGCTCGCACCAAAAAGTGGGCTTCGGTGAAGTCTGGCACCACATTGGGTGCCGCCCCGCCATGCCGAATAATCCCATGAATTCGGGCGGTCTCGGGAATATGCTGGCGCAGACCATCAATCGCTACAAAAAATTGAATCATGGCCGCCAACGCGTTACGACCCTGTTGCGGGCTTCCAGCAGCATGTGCCGACACCCCATGAAATTGCACAAACAGGTCTATAAGCGCTGTCGCGTGGCGAAAGGGAACTGTGCGGTCCCCGGGATGAAACATCAGGGCGGCGTCCACTGTATCAAACACACCGGCCTCCAACTCCGTGATCTTGCCCCCATCAGCTTCTTCGCCAGGAGTTCCGACCACCCAAACCGTGCCGGGCCGATCCGGCCCCAACCGATGGAGTGCAATCGCCGCGGCTAACCCACCAGCGGCAATGAGATTATGTCCACAGGCATGCCCGATTTCTGGAAGGGCATCGTACTCCAGCAAATAAGCGACAATAGGGTGGGACCCGTCTCCCGACACCGCGCGAAATCCCGTAGCCAGACCCGCAAGTGGCGACTCTACCTGCAGTCCTTCATTCTCTAAAGTGTCTTTTAAGAGTTCGGCAGCTCTAAATTCGTGTAAGGACAATTCCGGATGGGAATGAATCGCAAGACTAATCTCGGTCGCCAATCCTGCGATATCCGGCATGATTTCCGCAATCCTACGGTGAAGTGATGCTAACGTGGCCATCATTTATGGACTCCCTTTCCGACCTGGATCCCTATGAAGCATCAAGCAACCGTACGATTGCGGGGATGCCCCTAGAGTTTTTGCGGACGGCTTTAGCTATGACTCGGGCCCCTCGTTATGGACAATGTTCTGACCCACGGCTAAATCCATCTGAAGACAGGAGCATTGCGGTGCATTTGGTAAAGGTAGTTCATCGACTCGGACCGTGAGCGTCCGGCAGCTAACCTTGCAGGACCCTTCCCAATCTTGGATTGAAGTCGCCCAGTTCACCGGTTCATCTGCCAAAATCTCATCATGGTAGGCGTCGTACCACCAGATATTGGATGGCTTGGTCGGTGTTATTTCGTAGACCGGGTTTTCCTTCGGGGTCTACTCGAATGGCGGCTTCTTGGTTGATCTCGATTAAATTATCAATCTCAAAAGGCCTTGCATCCAATGTCTTCTTTTAGCTGGCACCGGTCTTGCCATGCGATTCTGTTTGAATGCATGCATCGGCCCTCACTAGGCCTAAGGCGTGAGGAATCGCGCGCTCAATGTCCATTGGCAATCCCGTCCAACCTGATAGTACCACGCAGCCGTGCTGAGAGAACCCTCGGTTTGCTAGGATCCCCTGTCGCCACAACAACTTGCTTCTCGGCCATAACTAAGGTTAAATGAACCCCAACTGGATTGTGAAATCTGTCTTCGCAGGAGCATCGGATGGAACTGTCACCACAATTACTGAGCGCGCTTGATAGGTCATTGACCGCCTGGCCCACTAAGTCGCTGGCCAGAGCTGTATCCACACTCTCGGCGCGATATCGAGCCGGAGAGGCTCCTCGCACTGGCGGATTTACGGAGTCGACTCTCGATGTTGCAGCGTATGCGGCATATCGCCTCCCCGCGACCTATGCGGCCATCGCGGCAGTCTTCGAAGAAGTTTCCACACGACTTACCGGATTTGTACCACGAAGTCTCTTAGATGTAGGAGCTGGTCCAGGCACCACAATGTGGGCAGCCATCCAGACGTGGCCACAAATCGAGGAAATCACGCTGTTAGAACGCGATCCCCATATGGCGTCATGGGGGCAGCTACTCACCTCGTACTATCCTGAGTCCGTACTGTCTAAGGCGCGCTGGCGCCCCATCGACATTGCAAGTCCCTGGCAAGAAAGTCCTCGGGATCTCGTGGTGGCGAGTTATGTATTAGGAGAACTCCCGGAATCTCGCCGGGCCCCACTAGTTAGCACTCTTTGGAAACACACGGTAGGTTCTTTAATCGTGGTGGAGCCGGGCACGCCAGAAGGTTTTAGGCGCATTGTGATGGCGCGCCAAGTCTTGATCGACCTCGGCGCATCCCTGGTGGCGCCGTGCCCGCATCAGGCCAAGTGCCCCAGTGATTGGTGCCATTTTTCGGAGCGGGTGGCCCGCTCCCGTGTTCATCGCCAAGCCAAGGGTGCCACACTGGCGTATGAAGACGAGAAATTTTCTTATCTGGCGGTATCCCGCACTCCGGGACACCCCATTACAGGACGGGTTATACGACATCCTGAGATTGGTAAGGGCCACGTCAACCTTTCGCTCTGTACCCCGACTGGTCTCATCCAGGAGACGGTCACCCGCAAGGAGCGAGAACGCTTTCGTGCTGCGCGCCATGTTGCCTGGGGCGGTGAATTCCCCCCGACACCAACGCCCCCGGCTTAACTCGGTCGGAGATCCAATTCTGGAGATGTCTAACATCCTGTCTAAAATCTTTCAATGTGTTACCCTTAGGATAGGTACAAAATACCAAAGGAGGGTTACCGCACCGGAAAAATAACCCAAACCAAAAGGAGTTGACTCAATGGCCAAGTGGCGTAAGCATCCCCAAAAAGCCATTATGCGTGACGAAATCACCATCAATCCGCTCTTTTCACGACACGGCGAAGACACCGTTCCCCGCTTTAAATTGTCAAAAAGGGGGCTCCTCCCGGAAACGGCGTATCAAATCGTCCACGATGAACTCTCCCTCGACGGCAATGCCCGACTTAACTTAGCGACCTTTGTGGGCACCTGGATGGAACCTCAAGCCCGTACCTTATATGCCGAAGCGGCGGATAAGAACATGATTGACAAAGATGAATACCCCCAAACAGCCGCGATTGAAGACCGTTGTATCCACATCATTGCCGATCTCTGGAATGCCCCAGATAACCACGAAAGCATCGGTGTCTCTACCACTGGATCATCCGAAGCCTGTATGCTCGGCGGGCTGGTCATGAAACGGCGCTGGCAACAGGCGCGAAGGAAACAAGGCCTCAACACGGATCGCCCCAATATCGTGTTTAGTTCGGCAGTGCAAGTGGTCTGGGAAAAGTTCGCTAACTACTTCGAGGTGGAACCCCGCTATGTTAACGTGACTCCAGATCGTCCATTTTTGACCGCCGAGGGCGTTCTGGACGCCGTGGACGAGAACACCATCGGTGTGGTGGCGGTACTCGGAGTAACCTACACCGGTGTCTACGAGCCTGTTGCAGAAATCGCAGCGGCTCTGGATGATCTGCAAGCGCGCTCGGGATTGGACATCCCAATTCATGTCGACGGGGCCTCCGGAGCTTTTGTGGCACCATTTTTGCAGCCCGATTTAGTCTGGGATTTCCGACTCCCCCGTGTCCAGTCAATCAACACCTCCGGGCACAAATATGGCCTCGTCTATCCGGGTCTCGGGTGGGTTATTTGGCGCGATAAAGCGGCTGTGCCCGAAGAATTAGTGTTCGACGTATCGTATTTAGGCGGGCATATGCCAACCTTTGGTCTCAATTTTTCGCGGCCGGGTGCGCAAGTCCTCCTCCAGTACTACAATTTCCTCCGGTTGGGGTGGCAAGGATACTATCAAGTGCAAAAAACTTGCCAGGACGTCGCCCACTTTCTGTCCCACCAGATTGCCTCAATGGGGATGTTTGAGTTGTTGACGGACGGATCGGATCTTCCGGTCTTTGCTTGGCGTCTTAAAGCCGACGCCTCCGATCACTGGGATCTCCATGACTTGTCCCATCTGATGCGAGAACGCGGCTGGCAGGTCCCTGCCTACCCCTTACCCGCTCTAATGGACGCAATCACGATTATGCGTGTAGTGGTGCGCAATAGCTTTTCGATGGACCTAGCCCATCTCTTTCTCGAGGATTTTCAGCGGTCGGTGCAGTATCTCGAGAACTTGGATGGTCCTTTCCCACACGTAATTCGAGCCGCTGCACCGTTTCACCATTAGAGCCCTGGCCCATTGGGGACGGTACCGCATCGCGGGGTGCCGCCCTCCCCAACCTGGGGTCCCACCGCACAAACCCAAATCATGTGCTTGAATAGACAGTGCCCTAATTAAGGACCTTCTCTAACTCGATTTCGTGGTGAATGGCTATCCCGTGTCGTCCCGCAATGGGGATCTCGGGTTTGAGCATGCGTGCCCGATCGATGGCACCCCGATGAATCTGTACCAAATCCCATCCCCGCTTTTGATAAAATCGAACCGCCTCGAGGTTATCGTTAGACGTAATGAGCCAAAGCCGTTTGACCCCATTGTGGCGTGCCGCTAGCTCCACCGCTCCGAGCAAGCGGCTACCGATTCCGCGGCCCGGATGGTCGCTATCCAGACTCACGACTTCCCACGCCGTGTTGCTAGCAACCGTCACCAACCCTCGGGGGACACCCGATTCGTCCTCTGCAATCCATCCGAGCACGTGATCCGGATCATGCAATACGCCTAGCGAGACGACTGCCGCCGATCCCCAATGCGTCTCCCAAAAACAACCAATCAGGGCATTTTCATTGGCGTCGAGTTTTCGGATGTGGATCGGCTGGATTTCTGGCTCCGTCGAATCTAAGGGGACCATTGGGGACTCTTGGAGCGGGCGCCACGGCGGTACCTTTAAGTGGTTGTCCATCACATGGACCATTGCAGGGTACAATCGTTGCGGATCTCTGATGGCAAAGAGGCCATCCAATATCGTTGCGGTCTCCGGTGCCACCGCCTCGAGCAAGGGCCACTGCCTACGGTGGGTTGGAAGGGCTATTTTTTTGCTCTCGAGGACATACTGTACCGCAGTACTCATCCACGCCCCCACACCGTACCAAAACGCTGCCGTGTCACCCTCTCGTAGCAGCGCTTCGAGAATCTTTAAGGCTTGGCGCAAGTCCCATCCCGTATAGCCAATCCGGCTCGTAACACGAGCCGCTACGGGTCCAGACTCCGGCACCCGACGGGAATCGAAATCCTCACGCTGCCATAAGATACGACGGCCCTCCAAAAGTCCCGGTCGCGTATGATGCACCAGATCCCCCGGAACATACATCACCTCGATCGGAATGCCCTGCCAGGTGCCCCATTGCAGGTATTTTATGGAACCCTCAATCACCACCAAAAGATCGATGTCACTCACCAGATCGTGCGTACCCCGTGCCCGAGATCCGCATAGGATAACGGCTTGAACCGAAATCACATCGGCTACTTGGGTCCGAATCCAGTCGACCAGGTCTGCCTCATTGAACGCTTTTGGCATCATGAGGATAGGGTATCACCTTCATAGTATTCCATCAATCGAGTCCAAGGAATCCGTAACCGATGAACAAAAGCCGTATAATGTCCAAGTGGAGGAGATGGGTATTCGGTGACCAACAACTTAAGGTGGTTAATTACTGGACGTATTTTACGCAGCTTTTCAACCGCATTTCTTACGGTAATATTTCCCCTGTATTTAGCGCGCGCCGGGTATTCGGCAGCCAGAATTGGTCTGGTCTTAGCGATTTCAGGCGGAGTGACCGTACTGCTGGTGGCCGGTGTCGGTCTTGCCGCAGACAAGTATGGTCGCAAGCGGGTCATCATGGGGCTAGCGATGCTCGCGGTGCTGGGCGGACTCGGGATGGCACTCTCCCCAGCGTTTTGGATCGTCATCCTAGCCAGTGGGTTGGGTGGCGTCGGGCGAGGCGGCGGAGCTGGTAGTGGAGGGTCCTGGGGCCCGGTTTTTCCAGCCGAACAACCCCTCGTTGCGGATTCGATTGGCGTGGCAGACCGAACGCGTGCGTTTGGGCAACTCTCGTTTGTGGGAGTGATGGCGGGCGCCGCAGGATCTTTGGTGGCAGTGGTCCCAAGCCTCCTACATGGGCAAGGGATGAGCTGGCTAGAAAGTTATCGCTGGCTCTTTGGGGCTAGTGCCCTGATTTCTTTGGGCATGGTGTTCGCTACCGTACCGATCCGGGAGTCACCCCCGTCGACGGCCATTGTCGACCCCGGTGCGTCCCCTATCTCGGTGCGGCGCCTCGTAGGCCGATTAGGTGTGACCAATGCGCTCAACGGACTCGGGTTTGGCTTTTTGGGTCCGCTCTTAACCTATTGGTTCTACCGCCGCTATGGGGTAGGTCCGGCGGAAATTGGTGTTGTCTATACGATCGTCAATCTCGCCTCCGCATTCCCGTATTTATGGTCCGCCCCTCTCACCAAGATTCTCGGCGCGGTGAAAACGGTCGTCGTCACGCGCGGCATCAGTCTAGTGGCTCTGTTACTGATGATCTGGGCCCCGAGTTTTTGGGTAGCGGGACTCTTATACACCCTACGCATGGCTTTTAACTCGCTCGGTATGCCTGCACGTCAGTCCTATGTGATGGGCGTCAGCGATCCACGCTTCCGAAGTCGAGTTTCGGCATTTGGATCCCTACCCTCTCAGGTCACGTCGATGATTAGTCCAGCGGTGGGTGGGGCTTTAATGGATAGTTTTCTGGAAGTTCCGATCTTGGGTGCTGTCATTTTTATGAGCCTCAATTTGGTCACCTATTATTATGCTTTTCGCGACGTCCCGGCCGAAGGCGAACGATCGCACGCCAGTTAGCGATGCCGTCCACGAGGAAGTCTTACGCCGCTTTGGATTATCTGAAAAACTTAGGATAGGACGGGATTCGAGTGCCCAGTCACGCATGGTGGCGTCATCTAGGCGCTCAACGATTCTTTATCGGCCTGCCGCTCTATTACATGGCAGAAAACATGTGGACCATCGTCCTCTTATGGCGCGTGTTAAAATTGACCCACTCGCCCGTATGGATGGCGTGGGGCGTCGCTGCACAAACCATTCCCATGGTGGTCGTCGGTATCTGGGGTGCCCATCGAGGTGGTGGCAAAACGTTGTCCTATCTGGTTGGAGCCCAGGTCCTAGCGATGGGCTCCGGTGGCTGGCTAGCCCCAGGCCAAGCCATTGGGTTAATTGTGTTGGCGGCACTAAACGGATGGCTCTATGCCCGGGTGATCCCCTCGGCCCAAGCCTATCTGATGCGCACCACGTCCGACCCTCATCTAAGCCGTGCTTCCGCACGCTATGAACTCGGGTCAAGAGTGGGTGTTTTGTTAGGTCCTGTAGTCGGCGGCGCCAGTCTGGTGGTGTTACCGGTGGGATGGATTCTAACCGTTATTGCCGTACTCTGGGCCGCTGTATGGTGGACCTGGCGCGGCATTCCTCAAGACCTCGTCACCCGAGCTCCCGGAGCTCAAGAGAAGACCACCTGGAGCGGCTTTCACCAAGCTGTAACGGTAGTAGCACGCGACCGCTTCCTCGGGACCGCGTTAGTCATCCGCGGCATGAATAATCTGCTCTGGCCAGCATTTACCCTGGCCATTCCACTTTTAAGTCTTGAAGTCTGGCATGCCGGTGCTGGGGGCTTCGGCGTCCTGCGCTCGGTTTGGGGTCTTAGTACCATTCTCGGTACTCTCGTGGTGGTTCCGCTCTTCGTCAACCGCCTCCAAAGCGTGTACTTTCTCTCCTGGTTAGTATCAGGAATTGGATTCTTCGCCATTGCCGTAAGCCCCTTGTACGCATGGGCGCTTGCCGCTAGTGTAATCGGGGCCTTAGGAAGTCCCCTGGTGCACGTAGCGTTGGACACCCATATTGGGCGGCACATCGATAAAGATCTCCAAGGGCGTCTTTTTGCCCTACAGCAATTTATCATGTCCGTGTTAAACGTGATGGGCTTGGGGTTGGTTTCGTGGGGACTCGAGGTCACCACGCCCGGCACGCTGTTAGCGACGGCGGGCATCATAATGATGATGGCAGCCCTATTCGGACTCTTCTGGTGGTGGCGGGTGCGACCACCGGCCGCCACATCTTATGGCCAGGCATCCGTTATAGATGCTGGCGAGCTAGACGGATAAGAGTGGTCAGCTCTTGACTCAGCTTTTGGAGCCCATTTTGTACCGTGACCAGGAGTTCTTGCAACCGAGCATTGACCGACGATAACTTGGATGACTGACCCTGTAGTTGGCGCGAAATTCCCGATAGTGTGCTATTCGTCAAGCCGAGTCGATGCAGTCCCCACACCGCGATCACGACCAAGATAAGTAAGAGGACCACCAAAGTCCCTAAGGCGCGAGCCCAGCCATGCCGGCGGTGGCGACGTGGTTTCGATGACCGTATGGTCGTCGCGGGTTCAGGATTCTCGGTACTACGCATGGATTGAGACATTTCACTGCCCCCTCTTGTCTGCCGTTTGATATGACAGAATTCGAAGGACTGGACCTGGAATATGGGGGTGTCATTGATGACGGACCTCGCGGGATCTAAAATGCTCGACAAGGGCTGAAAAAACGGTCTTGTAATAGTCCTTTGAGTGGGGAACCAACATCCCCGCGTCCACGACTTGAGTGATATCTCGCGTGATAACCGTCATACTGTCACGAAGACCTTGAACCAGCGCGGCGGCCTCATTCAGCCGCACCCGACCTACATCCGCCACTTCAGACGACGCCCACTCCAATTGAGTAATCTCACACGGTGCAGTGGCGAAGAATACGTGGCACAGCTCACGGTCCGCTCCTTCTCTCCCGAGAATTTCGTCCGGCACCACCCCGAAGTAGTATGCACTATCCGGGTGGATGTCGATGCCCAACTCTTCTCGAATTTCCCGAAATCCATCGCGAGGCCCTTCTCCTACCATCAGGTGGCCCGCCACCGTAATGTCCCAAAGGTCCCTATATTGCGCTTTTTCAGGCGAGCGGCGTTGAAACCATACCCACGGAACGCCCTCGTTAATCTCTACAAACCAGATTTGAAAGGTTTGATGCCATAATCCCTTGCGGTGAACGTCATGGCGTGTAGCGTACCCTAAAGGCGTTCCGTCCGCGTCAAACACCTCTAAAATTTCCTCAGTTTCCACGTCAAATCCCCTCCCCCAGGAGCGTACCACATCTGGATCTACGAAGTGTCTACCGTAACCTTCGGTATCCCTCCGGCGTTATTGGTGCATTAAGGGAGGTAAGCCCCATGCGTAAGGTAACCCTATTGACACTGGCTCCAACGGCTTTATTTTTGATGGCCGGTTGCGGTTTTTCCGGGTCCGGCACAGTCGTCCCAACCGCCCACTCATCGGGATCGGCTCCGGTATCTAGCCAGACTATCCCCACAACGAATAGTTCGACCCCCTCGTCGAGCACGACGCCCACCAGTTCCGTGGCCCCGTCGTCATCAGCGTCGACAATCACGACGACCACTGGGAGTCCCAGTGTGTCAAACGCGTCCGTCACCATGCAAGCTATGCAAGACCTATCGAAGGATAACACGGGACTTCCGTTGGCTTATCCCAGCGTCTTACCGCCGCCTCCAGGGCCTGGCTTTGGCTATTTGACGGCCACCACCCACGCAAACACCACATCCTGGTTTGTCCAGCTACTCGACACCAGTACGCCACTCGGCGTCAACAACCCCACAATTGCGAGTCATCTTGCACCCCCAGCGCCTTATGTTGGATCCTGGGGTCTTACCCTGTTAGGGACTGCTCTGCCCGTCACCACAACCCCCGAACGGGCTGGTGTCTTACGAAGTCAAAATCCTTTATGGTCTGCTTCCGAAGCCGCGATTAAGGCTACGGGATCCTCGAAGGTGAGCGTGGGCAACAACGGGGCTACGTTGGGAGCGACAGTGTACACCTACAACAATACAGGCTCGACCGCTAAAATCATGTGGACCGAAGGAAATTGGACGATCGCCGTGGTGGGTTCCACCGCAGCGAACGAGCAACCCATCGCCAACTCGATTGTCGACTATCTGCACACCCACTACCTTCCCCCGTATCCGGGCCTAATCATGGTGCAAATGACCAGCCCCACCAATGCGGTGACCCGGATTGATTGGATCCAAGGCGACCAACTCCTATACGTCGCCACCCGCCAACCAATGTCGACCAACCCGATTGATGCGGCAGCGATGGTGGTCCATTGGACCGGCTACCATTAGAGCCCGGGCCCTAATCTCTAACCGTGGCGCCCAACGACCGGACCACCTGAATGGCTTGAGCCTGATCGAGGATCACTTGGTGCAATGCCACGGGGACCCAATTAATGCCCTCGATCTCGGCCCCCCGGAGATCGGCATCCGTCAAATTTGCCTTGTCCAGCACGACCCGAGTGAGGTCCGCCGAATGGAACTGTACTTGCCGCAAATCCGCTCCGTAGAAATCGGCTTCCCGCCACTGCATCCCCGAAAAATCTTGGCCGGATAGTACTTGATAACGCATACGGGTCGATGACCAGTCGCCGCCCCGAATCACGATTCCAGCCAAGTCCGCCTGCTCCAGACTATTGCCTACCATTTTAAGATCGATTAGCTGAGCCCCAATAAATCGGGCCCAACGCCACTCACACGCCGCGAAAAAACTGTCTTTGAGGATCGCATGATTGAAGGAGGCTCCGGTAAAGTCACAATGAAGAAACCGGCATCCCCGAATCTCTGCCCCCTCCCAACGGACATGACGAAAGTTGGCCTGGTCGAATGTCTTTTGGTGCCAGACCACACCTTCCAGGTTGGCTTCTTCCCAGTCTACGTCACTCACCCGCTCACGCCCGCCTTTACGGAAAGGTTTGATTTGGTTATCATACAGCGAGACCGGACCCCAAGACAAGGAGACCCCGATGGCGGAATCCACACGCACCCAAAAAGTGTTGAGAAACTCGATGGCGATGACACTGGCCACCGCACTCACCTTGTTGATGGGATTCGTCGTGATTCCCATCGCGATAGGCCGAGTCGGGCTGGTGCTGTATGGGGTATGGGTGATTTTATCCGGCGTACTGAGTTATTTTTCCTTATTCGACCTCGGCGTTGGGGGTACATTCGTCACCCAGCTCGCCATGGCGGCCAGCCGGCACGATCGTCTGACGGTGCGCCAAATCGTTACGGTGAGTCTTGTCTTATATGCCATAATGGCTACCATTTTGAGCCCTGCGGCCGCCTACGTAGCTCCGCATCTGGGAACCTGGTTCCACCTAGGACCAAGCGACCAGAAACTCGTCCAGGGATTGTTTTGGTGGGTGTATGCCTACCTCTTTTTATCTCAAGCCTTTAACGTATTCGCCTCGCTCCTAATCGGGTTGCAACGCATGCGTCTGGTATCGGTGGTCAGCGTCATCACCCAAATCATTAACTATACAGTGCTCCTGGTAGCCCTCGCCGGGCATTGGGGCCTTTATAGCTTTGTCCTCGCCAACTACGTCTCGTGGGGTGCGGCCACACTCTTTTACATGATCTTGACTAGCATCTGGGTCAAAGCGATCCCCTTCAGTAACCCATTCCGGATCTCTACCCCGCTTATCAAGACCATGCTGTCGTTTGGCGGATGGATTCAAATTAACCGGTTGTCTAATCAAATTAATAACGAAACCGATCGCATTTTGATCGGTCTCTATGTCAACACCGCCGTCGCCGGAGTCTATCAGTTAGGGAACAAATTGGCCCAGTTGTCACGGCGCTTTCCCCTAAACTTTGCCGGCGCATTATTACCGGTATTTTCTGTGTGGGAGGCCGAACAGCAGTCCCAAGAACAAATCCGTGTGCATTACATCGACGCCAGCCGTTACTTAGCGTTAGCCACCTTCTTTCTGTCCGGCCTGATTACGGCCACTAGTGCTGCTATCCTAGTGTTTTGGCTGCATCATCGTTACCCGCAATTTTTCCTTATCGTGGTGCTGTTACTGATAACCTATAGCATCAATAACCTGACCGGGATCGGCACCACGTTTTTACGGGGGATAGGAAAACCTCGCTTGGAATCGTATTATGCCATGGTCGGTAGCAGCCTCAAATTAGGATTGTCGCTGGCTCTGGCCCCCCACTTTGGGCTCATGGGGATCCTCATCGGTACCACAATCGGAACCGTACTCGGCTCCTTGTACTTTCTCTGGTTATTTTTCCGGCTGGTAGCGCTGAACTGGTGGCACGGTTTGATCCGTTGGCTGATTCCTCTGTTGCTCGCAACCTTGCCGCCGGTGGTTTTGGTGCATTGGTTGACGCATTGGAGCCTCACCGTGGCGCCGACTCGCCTCTGGGCATTCGAAACCTTGGTTCTCATGTCGCTGGTCTATAGCGGGGGATTCCTGGTGATGTTACGGGTGGCCCGTTTTTATTCCCCGGGCGACGAACAGAGATTAGCCCGATTCATCCCCCGTCCGGGCCTTCGCTGGATGCAACGTTTACACTTGCTACCGAACCCAGCGCCCTCGTCCCGCGTTCAGTCTAAGTAACCCACCAAGCCTTCTAAAGCGTGCAATACCCTGGACCAATGTCCCGGATGGAATCGATCCGGCCCTGGGATCCGATCCGTCCCGAACCACTGTACCTCGATAATTTCCGACTCTTGTGGTTTCAATATCCCTCCCACAGCTTCCCCGCCAATCACAATGTGATAGAGATGATGGGCTAGTTCACGCCGATCCATCCAGTTGTCGTAGACTCCTACCACTCGGGTCGGGTTCATGATAAGGCCCGTTTCTTCTTGTACCTCCCGGGCCACCGCAACGCTTGGGCGTTCTCCAATTTCTACGGCCCCACCCGGCATCGCCCATAAACCCGTATCACGCCGGCGCACCAGAAGAATCTCGGAGTTCTGGTTGATCAAAGCCCCATCCACCCCGATCTTCGGTGTCACCGGAGACGCCGGAATTCTACCCGGCGACTCGATGGGTACCGCGCCTAAACTACGAGCCAATTCCTGTATGCGTTGGTAACGCTTCATGTCATACTCGTTGCTTGCCCAGTGTAGCCCATCCGTGGCTAAGCCCTCTAAGATTTCAGCAATGCGAATAGCGTTTAAGGTGTCTTCTCCCACGATTAATCTCTCCTTATTATGAAATCAGGTCTGGACTCACCGGATACTTTTGGAGGAGTTTGGCCAAGCCCGGCGCATCGATAATTTCCACCCGACTACCGCGTACCCGGTGGCGCAAGTCTTTATCGATAAGACTCGGAGTCACCACCACAAACGAATGGGTCTCAGCCATCAGTCGATCCAGGATAGACCGATCTGGAACCAAAAGACGCGCCACCAGGCCGATTGCAGCCGCCTCTGGCCGCGAAAACCACCAGACTCGCAATCCCGCCAGGGAACTGGGATGCACGGTTGTCGGTCGATATCCCGAAAGCATAAACACCTGAGTCACGACACGCTCGAAAGCACGAGGACTTAAGGTGCGACAGTCGTCCACGGAAATCCAAGCCCTGGCGTCGCCGCCGCCTGAGTTCAAAAGTTCGAGAGCTAAACGTTCACAGGCCAGCGCGAGTTGTACCCTGTCGACTTGACCTAAGTGCAGTTCTTCAGCCATATAGAGAGCGATGGCATCGACCTGTATCGATGATAGAGGCCGACCCTGTTTTTGAATGATGCGGGCAACCTCCGGCCTAAATTGGGGCCAATGGCGCTCAAAGAGTTCTTGACGCACGCGTCGCATTTCCTCGGCATATCCCATGGGTCGTGTCATTCCTCCCTTAACGTCGCCATGGTATGCCATCCGTAGCCGATCTCCTCCAACTTCCGCGACCCAATCTCTATGATGCGTTGGGCCACCGGACGCGCGCCAGAGCGCCCGTAAAACCGACACCATGGATTCGCCTTCAAGCACCACACCACCACGTCTTCATAGCCATGGGCCTCGAGCCAACGGCCCATGTCCCGCACCAATGCCGTGCCGATACCCCGGCCCAGCCGATCGGGGTCTACATAAATGGCATAAAGTTCGGCGTCAAACCCATTATCCTGATCGCGGTTGGCACCATAGCTGGCAAACCCCACCACCTGTCCGGCATCGTCTGCCACTGCCAACCGATCGCCGCGCCGAACAAGATCTTCTAGCCATTCTTGCCACTGTCGAGCGGCCTCTCCTACCGACCTGCCGTCGAGTACCGCGTCGTCTATAATACCCCGATAAGCATGACGCCAACCCTCTACCGAAATCCTTGCAACGGTCTCGATATCCACCTTCGTCACATCTCGAATATACATCCTGTCTAATCCTTTCAGTCGATGTCTAGGCATAGTAATCAGAACCTACGCTCTCTCTCAGTCTATCAGACCTGGTAAAGCTTCCCTCGCACTTGCTTCGCGCCTACATCCGGCGCAAAATAGTGCATTCGCTACTTGCGTACCAGACCGCCGTGGATTAGGATAGCGATCGTATTATTATGGAGGTTTTACATCGCGATGCTTAAAGACAGTGCCCAGCGAGTCCAGGACGCACTCAAGAGATGGGACCACCACGGTCCGGTGCGAGAACTGAAAGACAGTGCTCATACTGCCCACGAGGCAGCTTCCGCTCTGCACGCGGATATTGCCCAAATCGTGAAGTCCCTAGTATTTCAAGGCACTAAGACTCAGTCCCCGTATCTTTTACTCGTCAGCGGCGCGCATCGCGTGGACTTAGCGAAGGTCGAATTATTAGTAGGGGAACCCGTTAGACCAGCCAACCCTGATTGGGTTAAATCCCTAACCGGGTTCACGGTCGGCGGCATCCCACCCATCGCCCACGACACACCAATCCCCACCCTCATCGATGAGCACCTCCTGCACTTCTCCCAATTGTGGGCTGCTGCCGGTCACCCCCACGCGGTATTTCCATGCTCTGCCGACGACCTCGCCCGGATGACCTCCGGGCTCATCGCCGATATCCACCAAGCTAAAAACTAGACTGGCAAAAACTTCAGGAAAATTTATGTTGACACTTCTTCGGTACCGCAATATTTCTTGCAGGAAATCTTTACGCAATGTCGAATTATAAACCGAGGTTAAAGACCTTTAAGATGTTGATTAGGTTCCTATCTAAGGAGGAGATTTCTTGAAACGCAACAAAGTGGCTTTGGCTTCCGGTTTACTCATAGCCTCAAGCCTCGCATTAGCAGGTTGCGGCAGTTCAACCAACCCGACCACCACCGGATCCGTGGGTAAGCCCCAATACGGTGGTACATTGGTGATGGCATTGCCGCCCGCCACAAACATTAACTGGTATTTCCCGCTCATGAACGGACTTGATGACAGTCTTTACAATGCATGGGTACAAAACATGATGTATAAGCCCCTCATTACTTTGAACGGCAACGGATCGATTAACTACGCCCGATCGATTGCGTCAAAGATTACTCCCAATGCGGCCGGGACCAAATTTACCGTGACCATGAACCCCAAATACAAGTGGTCCAATGGTCATCCAGTCACCGCGCAGGATGTCCTGTTCACTTGGAAGATCATTCAAGGTGCCTCAGCCTCAACCGCGCCGTCTCCGTGGCCATTCGTCGGAGCCGGTACCGGAGACATTCCGACCGGCGTGCAGAGCGTCGTGGCGAACGGTCAGCATTCGTTCACGGTCACCTTAAAGCAACCCGCCAACCAAGAATGGTTCACCTATAACGGATTGACCGACTTTATTCCCTTGCCGAAATCGGTGTTTGACCACTATCAAGGGCAGCTCGGAACCGCGGCCGGCATGAAGAACGAGTTGGTATGGCTCGGCAAGATTGCGACCCAGCCCACCAACCCCGCATATCAAGTCGTCGATGGGCCATTCAAATTGGTCAGCGCCACCCCCAGTCAAAACTGGGTCTTTAAGCCGAACCCGACCTATGCGGGACATAAGCCCTACCTTTCGAAGTTAATCTTCCAGTTTGAAACCACCAGTCAGGCCGAATTTGCGGCCCTCAAGACCGGTACGGTACAAGCCGGCTACCTGCCAACCTCTCTGTATAAACAACGTAATTCAGTCAAGGGCTACAAATTCGCTGTAAGTTATGCGCTCGGTTACGACGACACCATCGTTAACATGAACACCGGCAACAGCAAATCCAGCCTTAACGCGCCGAATGGTGTGGGATCCATCTTTAGTCACTTGTACGTACGTCAAGCCTTGCAGATGGGGATTGACCAGAACGCCATCAACAAAGCCGCCTATCAGGGCAATGGGATTGTAGAAAACGGCATTGTGTTATCCAAGCCGCGAACCATCTTCTATAACCCCAACTTGAAAATGTATTACCCATATGACCCCGCCAAAGGCAAGGCTCTATTGCAATCCCACGGTTGGCATGAAGTGGGCGGTGTGATGCAAAAGAACGGCCAGAAGATGAGCTTCACGTTGGACTACTCTTCGGGCTCTAAGTCTACCGTGCAAGAGGTCACCTTGATGCAAGAAGGGTGGGCTAAGGAAGGGATCAAGGTAACGCTGATTCCGCAACCGTTTAGCACGATCGTCGGTCTTACGAATAACCAATGGCAGATGGAGGATTACGGTGGGATTAGCTGGGGCGGTTCCTACCCAACTGGTGGTGGACTCTTTGGCACTCCCGGCGTCGGCCTCGACAGCCAAGGCTACAGCTCTAAGACAATGACCAAGCTGATCGCGGCGACTCACCAGCCGTATGCTACCCAGGCGCAATCACTACAAGCTCTTTACAACTTCCAGACGTATGTCAGTAAGGACCTTCCCATTTTGTTCGTTCCTTACGGCGCAGGCTACGCTTTGAACGCCGATAACGTGCATAACGTCATGAAGTACTCGAACCCCTTTACCCAAGGGATCTCGCCACAATACTGGTGGGAATCGAAGTAACCTCTAAAATTCCGTTTAAGGAGGCCCAAGCCGAAAGGGTTGGGCCTACCTTATCTACTAAAGGGTGATGTTATGGCGGTGCAACCGAGTGCGATCATTGTTGCCGAAGAAACCTCGGCGATACCTACAGGGCCATCCCGTGGCGTACGCCTATTTTTCCGCAACCCAATGGCCTGGATTGGCCTAGGGGGTCTTCTGCTAATCATCGCGTTTTCGTTCTTAGGTCCCCTGTTTTACCATGTCAATCCATTAACCACTAATGTGAATAACCTAATGTCCCCTCCGACAGCGCAACATCCTTTGGGCACCGACGATCTGGGGCGAGACTACCTAAGCCGCATGATGTGGGGCGGACAATTATCTTTAATTGTGGGATTTTCCGCAGCCATTGCCTCAATGGTTATTGGGGTCGCTTACGGTCTCATTAGTGGACTACTCGGCGGTTGGATCGACGTCCTCATGATGCGGACCATCGATGTATTTTTGTCGATTCCCACCCTCTTTTTGCTACTGTTTTTAGATGTAGCGTTTCGGCCTAGCCCTTTAGTGCTGGTCATCATTCTGGCCTCGACCTCATGGATTGGGGTGCCGCGTCTGGTGCGCTCCGAGGTGCTTTCGATTAAACAACGAGACTACGTCGAGGCGTCGCGGGCGTTCGGCGCCAGAAGTTTGCATATTATGATGAAAGAACTCTTACCCAACGTCTTGGGTACGGTGATGGTTGCTACCACGTTTCAGATTGCCGGGGCCATTCTCACCATTGCCACGCTCAGTTTTCTGGGCTTGGGTCTACCTCCACCGGAACCGAATTGGGGCACCATGCTCTCCAACTCGATGTCCTACATGTACGACAACAGCTGGTGGTTGATATATCCTCCAGGACTCGCATTACTGTGGACCGTCTTATCGATTAACTTTATTTCGGAAGCCCTGCGTGGGGCCGTGGACAGTCGAATGTAACGAAAGGAGCGCTGTGTGTTATGTTAGTCTTCACGTTGAGACGAATCTTGCAAGCTATCCCCTCTTTAATTTTCGTGGCGATCATCAGCTTTACCTTGCTGCATATCGTGCCCGGGGGACCCGCTCAGTCGCTTCTGGGTCAACATTCTACCCCGGCCCGCATCGCCGCGATTAATCGTTCACTAGGGCTGAATAAACCGCTCTACGTGCAATTTGGGATCTGGTTTTGGCATCTCTTGCACGGTAATTTTGGGTATTCGTATAGCTACGACCAACCGGTCATGCACGTTATTTTGGTCTACCTTCCGCACACCCTGGAAATTGTCACCGTGGCGGTCATTCTGGCCCATATTTTGTCGGTTCTAATGGGCACCGTGCAAGGATATTTTCAAGGTCGATGGTTTGATCATGTCATCACTACGGTCACTTTCTTCCTGTGGTCGATGCCGGTGTTCTGGCTCGGGATTCTAATCGTGATCATATTTTCCATTGATCTCGGTTGGTTTCCGTCTGGCGGAATCACCAATCCAGAATTCCCTGGTGGATTTGCCAGTTATATCTCGCACGCCACGCTACCGATTGTGGTTTTGATGTTGTCAACGGTTGCCTCCTGGGCACGGTTTATGCGGTCATCCATTATGGACGCCATGGTGCAGGATTATGTCCGCACCGCCCGTTCTAAGGGACTTAGTGAATTTATGGTGCTCTTTAAACACGCATTGCGCAACTCACTTCTCCCTATTATCACCTTGCTCGGGCTCTCTATTCCCTCGCTCTTTGGTGGAGCCTTAGTCGTGGAGTTGATTTTCAACTACCCCGGGATTGGCCTTCTGACCTGGAACGCGGCATTTCAACGAGATTATCCCATTATTTTAGGTACGGTCATGATGGTGGGAGTGCTGACGGTCGCGGGGAACTTGCTCGCAGACCTGCTTTATGGCTTGGTAGATCCGCGGATTACGTATAGCTAAGCCTGCATGCTAAAACCGCCGCCCTGACGAGACAATTCCCCGTCGCGGCGGTGGTTTTTTTCATTGAAGTTCGCGATGACTAATGCTATACTACTCAAGTCATCGGGCTGTGGCGCAGCTTGGTAGCGCGCTACCTTGGGGTGGTAGAGGTCGTGGGTTCGAATCCCGCCAGTCCGACCATTTTAGGACAGACCATTCGGGTCTGTCCCTTTTTTGACGAAAAATGTCGCCTTAATAAAGAGGATTTTCGGATCACCCAGCGAATCCCGATCTGTAAGAGGATACAGATGAAGGGGCGATGGCAATGTTTCATATACGGTGGCGACAGCAGCACGGCCAAGCCTTGATCTTGATGTTAGCGGGTCTTAGTGTCATCATCACAATGGCCGCCGCCAGCCTCACCGTGGGCACGGTATATGTGGCCAAATCCCGACTCCAAAATGCTGTCGATGCCGCAGCCCTAGCTGGTGCCCAAGTAGCCGGGTCACCAGGGCAATCCGCGCTGGCACCTGGAGAAGCCCAATTAATTACCCAAGAAGTGCCGGGCGCCCAAGGCCATCTTGCTATCGAATCTGAGCAACGCCTGGTTACCGCCACTGGCAGCATCACGGTTCCGGGAACCTTTGCCTCCTTGATTGGAATTAGCCATTTTACGGTGCACTCCAAGGCCGTTGCGGCGTATGGCCCCGGTCCCGCGTTTAACTATGCAATCTTTCAAGGTGATCCGCATGCGTCGGATCCGAGCCTTTCTATTACGGGAAGTGATACCGTCACGGGCAGCGTACACTCGAATAATGACCTCAACCTCACCGGCAATCTTAACATCTCCGGATCTTGCGAGGCGAGCCCCACCGTCACCAGCACAGGAAATGGGGCCTGCACCGGGGGAGTCATTCAGAATGCTCCCCAAATCCCGATGCCCCAGTGGACCCCCGCCGAAGCCACGCCGACCAACGCCACCACCTATGGAACCCCTTCAAATCCCACGGGACTCACGTTGACTAGCCAGAATGACAACATCGGCAACGCCGTCGTCTATGGCAATCTTACGGTCAGCGGCGGCACGAGTATCAGCGGCAACTACCTGGTGTATGGGAATGTCACGTTTTCCGGTAACGTTGTGGCTTCAGGGGGTTCCATCACCGCGTATAATGGCTCGATTATACTCAATGGAGACGTGTCGGACAGTACCACCGCCTCCGCTACCGGCATCGCGCTCGCCACGTTGAATTCCCATGGCCTGATCGACCCATCGGTGGATTCCATCACCGTGAACGGAAATGACCGAGTTTCAGGCACGCTTTATGCACCAGACGGGCAAATTACGATGAATGGCAACGTAAAAGTCACGGGCCAGTTGGTGGCATATCGTGACCTTATAAATGGCAACTGCGAAGTGGACTACAACCCATCGGCGCTCATCGACATCCCGGTCCACCAAGCCATCCTCGTCCAGTGAACGATAGACGTGGTCAAGCCCTGGTCGAATTTGCCCTGATATTACCCCTTTTACTCCTGGTACTGCTCGCCATTATTAGTTACGGTCTTTTTATTAATGCCGATGTTACCGTCCAGCAGGCGGCCCGGATCGGGGCACGCAGCGCGGCGCTGGGAAACCCGTTGGGATGCCCTGGGGACTTGGCATCCCGCCAACAACAACAGGGCCAGCCGCTTACTATCTATGGTCTAGTCGATGATCAGATTAATCTCGGGTTGAATATGTCCATTATGCACAATGGATCCGCATATCCGGTGTTGACGACACCCGGCACCACCCCGCCGTCCAGTGCTGTCACAGAATCGACGGATCCCAAAGATCCGGCCCAAGAGTACGTCACCGTAACGGTGACCTATCCTTATAGTCCGGTGGTTCCGCTTCCAGGCCTCCTCCCGGCCCATCTCCTGTTGCACCAATCTTATACCATGATGGTGCAAACCCCCGAACCCGCTACCGCGCTGATGCCAAGCGCGAGTCCCGGAACCAACCAAGTGATTCAACCCGGTGTCTGTCCCTGAAATCTTTTAATTCGCTGATCCAGGGCATTTCGCACCCGAGGCCACTCGTCACGTAAGATACTAAACACCACGGTGTCACGCCAAGTCCCGTCACGGCGTAGGCGATGATGCCGTAACGTCCCCTCATAGCTTGCCCCGAGTTTTCGAATCGCCGCTTGAGAGTGTAGATTGTTATGGTCCGTTTTCAACATGATGCGTTCCGCACCCCAGGTGTCAAACCCGTATCCCAGCATAAGCCGCTTGCAATGAGGGTTCACCCAGCCCCCCCACACCTCTTCAACCAACCAAGTCCATCCCACTTCGACGCCCCGATTCGCCTCATCCACATCAATGAATCGAGTGCTGCCCAGCACACGATGACTATTCTGCTCGAAAATGACAAAGACCCGATCCACCCCATGCTCAGCCCGGGACAGGGCGGAGCTCATGAATTGATCGAACTGACTCTTTTCACGCAAATCCCAAAACATCCACCGCCAGTCGTGAATCTCTTGGGCCGCCATAAATAATAGGCCGTGATGCGAAAGGTTCAGGGGTTCCAACCGCAATTGGTCGTCTTCCAATACCACGCACTCCATAATCGTTGCTCGCTCCTTCTATCCGCCGGACACGTGGCAAAAGCTGTCACAGCCTACATCGTGCCAGGAGTCGTCGCTCCCCAAATATCGTAACAATTAACGCGTACGATAGCATCTAGGCGCATTCGGCTGCCGCCATAAATCTTTTACACCGTTGATGATCCTCTCTTACGCCCCGCTTTCCGGTAAACCATCTACCCTATCGCCCACGGACGGCGTAATACCGCCTGTGGATAGTTCTAACGTCCACCACGCCCCCCGCACCCAGGGTCCAACGCGCCACGGCTTCATTTCCCGAGTCACTTTCAGCACCAAGCCCTGACGCGACAAATAGACCACCGTAATCGGAGTCCTCATAAAGAGGGTATGGATGCTGTTGGTGTGAGGAAAGAGATACCCTTTACCGTCTAACGAGGTGCGTCCCATGAGGCCCTTAAACCGGGACCAAAAGGTTCGGGCCACGAAAACTTCCTCGACAATTACCAATTCGCCAACCCAAAGCGACATCATGAATGTCCCGTTAAATTCTGAATCAGAGAGATCACACCAGGACCCAGTACCATAATGAATAAGGTGGGAAAAATAAAGAGCACCACGGGAAAGAGCATCTTGACTGGCAAGCTTGCGGCCTTCTCCCGCGCTTGAAATATTCGCGTTTCTTTCAGACGCTGACCTTGTACCTTTAAGGCAATGCCGATACCAGACCCAGACCGGTCGGATTGGGCGACCAAAGCAGCAAATCGTTGCAGCTCTTTAGACTTGGTTCGATTCCCTAACGCACGCAAAGCTTCATCGCGCGTCATGCCCACTTGAATATCCGATAAGACGCGACCGAATTCCTGTTGCACCACGCCGGAGGTCTTGCTGACCACGCGCCGTAACGCGCCATCAAATGCCAACCCTGCCTCGACGCTGACGCTCAGGATATCGAAGATCTCGGGTAAGGCATCGTCCAAGGCTGCCATCCTTTGCTGGTATTTGGTATTGACTCGAACCCCGAAAAACAGATAGCCCACAAGCCCTAATATGATGGGTAGACCAACCCGTTCCGGGGGCGTCAGTCCACGGGCTAGGCCGACAAGTACGCCACCCATGGCGAGTGCAACGACCGTGACTAAGATCCGTAGCACCACAAAGCTCGCCGGTGACCATTCAATTCCCGCCATTTTCAAGCGTCGTCCCAATTCTTGGTTCAGTCGACTCGGCAACAGTCGGTCGCCAAGACGATTAATCAGATTTCGCGCGATAGGTGCTACGATTCTGGCGACCAAATTGAGTTCAAGATCGTCACCGATCGTCGTTGGGGAGTAGCTCGCTGTGGGACCAATACGCCGCGCCAAGCTTCTCTGCCTTCGCAGCGTACTGAGATCCCGAGTCCAAAGGCCCACAGAGAGGATGATGCATCCCACCACCAGCGCGAGCATGATAGCCATCAGAGTTCGACCTCCTTTAGATCTTGGGTCCCCGTACCATCCGTTGAATGACCACATAGCCGACAATCAAAGACACTCCCGCATAGGCCAACATAATCCAACCCGTTTTCGTCGTGTAGAGGAGCGCAATGTACCCAGGATTAACAAACCAGATCATAAGCCCAATGCCCATGGGTAGTACGGCTAATATGTTCCCACTGGCACGGCCTTGCGCGGTTAGGGTCCTCACCTCTTTTTTTAAGCGTTGCCGATCTGCAATAGTCGCTGAGATATTATCCAAAATGGATGCCAATGCCCCGCCGACTTCCCGTTGAATGGCAATCGCGGTGACGGCAATGCCGAGATCCCTCGAGGGGATTCGTACCGCGAGTTCTGCGAGTGCTTCATCCATGGTCAACCCGAGCGATTCGCGTCGCATCACACGCTTGACTTCATATCCCAGTGGATCAGGGGTCTCTTCGGCCACGGCCAGCATCGATTGCGAAAACGACGATCCCGCCCGCATCGCACTGGCCACTCCCGACAAGAACTCTGGCAAAGCGGCTTCGGCATCGGCCAGCCATCGGCGTTCTTTCATGCGAATGAGGCCCAAGACCACGAAGTATCCGGTCATACCCAGTAATGCCGCACCCACCGCTCCGCGGATCCAATATCCCACACCGATCGGCACCACGACACTTAGAATCCGCAAGATCCCATATTCCGATCCCCTAAGCCTCAACGCGGCCGCCAATTGCTGGCGCCGCATTTGTCCCGACTCTTGGGTGGTCCGCCCAGTTCCTGCTTTCTGCCCCCGGGGAGAATCCGGCATGAACTTAGCATACGTCGCCAATTGCCTTCGAGTATTGCGTCGACTTTGAAGATCTCTCAACCCCAAGATCACCACGATGAGGGTCAACCCCCAGAGCACGGTCAGTCCTAGGACATTCACGCCACTACCCATCGAACCACCTCATGGAGACCTCTACCCCGTTGCGTTGAAGTTTTTCGTAGCACCGGGGCCGGAGTCCACTGCCTACCAGTTGTCCTTTGATGATCCCATCGGGTCCGATGCCCTGTTGTTCGAATTTGAACAAATCTTGGGTAGTAATGGTACCTTGTTCCATTCCCACCACCTCGGTGACTTCCACGATGCGTCGTGTCCCATCCGGTAATCGTGCCTGCTGTACAATGAGATCGAGCGCTGAGGCGACTTGTTGTCGGATCGCCGCCAACGGCAGGTCAGCTCCGGCCATCAACACCATCGTTTCCAACCGCGACAGACAATCGCGGGGGGTATTCGCGTGGGCAGTGGTGAGACTACCTTCGTGCCCCGTGTTCATCGCTTGCAACATGTCCAGCGCTTCCCCACCGCGGACCTCGCCCACGATGATGCGGTCTGGCCGCATCCGTAACGCATTGCGGACTAGTGCTCGAATCGGTACCTCGCCACGTCCTTCCACGTTAGCCGGCCGTGCTTCGAGACTCACCCGGTGATCTTGCTGTAATTGTAATTCGGCCGCATCCTCAATCGTCACAATACGGTCATAGGACGGAATAAAGGCCGACAAAGCGTTAAGGGTGGTAGTTTTGCCCGATCCAGTCCCGCCCGAGACAATGATGTTGAGTCGTCCCCGCACGGCTGCCGATAAGAATTCTGCTAAGGCCTCGGTCACGGTGCCAGCTTCCACCAATTGAGCAATGGTCAAGGGATCTCGCGAAAACTTACGAATCGTGAGCGAATCACCACTCACCGCAATTGGGTGAATTACGGCATTGATCCGCGACCCATCGGGCAATCGCGCATCGACCATGGGGCTGGCGTCGTCCACTCGACGCCCAGTGAAGGCAAGCATTTTCTCCAACGTGGCCTTCAAGTGCGCGCGATCTCGAAATCTAACTTGGGTGGCTTCTAACCGACCACCGCGCTCGATATAAACCCGAGACGGTCCATTGACCATGATTTCAGAGACCAGCGGATCATCGAGTAGGGGTTGCAATGGCCCATACCCCGTGATTTCATCCACCAAACCTCTGACCACCGCGTCACGTTCTGACATCGATAGCTCTTTTTCCCGATCCACGACCGATGCTACAATCCCGGACAGTTCGTCGCGAGATAATGTCTCTAGTTGATCTAATTCGGTCAACAGGACTTCTTGAACCCGGGATTTTATCGCTAAAAAGCGAGGACGGAGATAGTCGACCGGAGGCCCGTTGGGAGCTTTCTCTGGCTCCATGACCATCGGTTCCGGTGCGCGCGTCTCGGTCTTGGGTAACGGCCCCAATCGACTCTTGAGCGTCATGAGCGTCCCTTCCTTTCACTGGAATGAGGAGTTCCAAGCCGTGGAAACCACCGGTGCCGGGGTTCAACGTGACGCACACTCCGGCTAGGACCTTGAATCTCCTCCACCAGTTGTCGAGCAATATCCCGCAGGCCGCGAGACAACAAAGACTCTGGCTGCAGTAATTGCAACGGTCTCCCCTGGTTCGCCGCCTTGACGGGCCACGACCCATCTGAAGCCAATTGATAAGCCACGTCATGAGACAGTGTACGGACAATGTCCACCACTTCTACTCCGGTGCGTGATCCCGCCCGATTCAGCACAATCTTGACCTTTTGCAGCGGATATCGGAATCCCTCGTAGAAGAGCCGGAGTGCCTGGCCAATTTTCCTTACGGTCATCACATCCGGGGTGCAAATGACCAACACCTCGTCAGCAAAGTCTAGTGCCGCCACGTTCACCTCACTGTAGCCCGGGGCCGAATCCACAACCACAAAGGCATGCGTGTGTCTAAGAATTTGCAATACCCGGACCACATGATCCGCTCGCACATCCTCCGCGTCTTCTGGCTTGGCGGGTGCTGCAAGCACTTCTACCCCGGTATTACCGACTCGCGTCATAACCCGTTCCATCCGATGGCTATCTATAAGGTTGGATGGATCGGTCACTAAGTCGTGAATGGTGGCATTAGGAATTTCCCCGACCATCGGAGCCACATCGCCGAATTGGAGGTCCAAATCCAGTAGAGCCACCGGTTCTTTGCTGGCGCGGTCCAAAGCAAACGCCAAGTTGACCGCAATCGTGGTTTTGCCGACCCCTCCCTTAGGCGAAAATACCACTATCACCTTACCCGGCGTGGGTGCCGGCCCTTTAAGGGGTATGGCATAGCGAGTCAGGCAAGCTTCTAACTGATCTCGCCACGAGATTTGAGGCAGCAAGTCCCGAGCCCGAATCGTCAAGGCGCGTCGCGCCGTAGCAGGCGTCTCGGGACCAATCAAAACAATCGGATAGGGCGCCTGACCCAATTGATCCAACAACCCCACGTTCTCGACCAAAAGCCCATCCTGCACCACCAGACAGCCTGGCGCCTCGGTCGCACACTCATCGAGGGCTTCCCGAAGATTGACACTAGTCCCAGTGAGGACCGCACCCGGTAAGTTCTTAATCCAGGTGGCCAGCGCCTCACGCTCCGGCTCACCTGCCGCGACATAGACGGTATACATACGAGTCCATCACCTCTTTTAAGGAACCGGTCTAAGATACATCTGTGTGGTATAAGGGGCAGGGACTGACGCACTAGAGTGCGGCGGATCGAGTGCCGCCACCAGTTTCCCTTGCTGTTCGGCGTAGAGTAGCGCGGGAATCCGCGACGCCGGCAACGCCAAGATTAAGGTCACGCCTTGCCCGATTGTCGACGTGGTCGACGGCGTCAACAACCCGTTGACACCCAGCACCGGAATATTATTCATGAAGTCTTCCACCACACTCGTGGTCCCCGACCCCGGAATCGTGGTAAAGAGCGTAATGTGATCGCCTGGGGCCACCAAACCATCGATGGCATTGGCGCTACTCAAAGGAACATCCACCGCCAAGTCCTGTGGCGCAATTCTGGATGCCAACACATCACTCGTCTTGGGAAAGAACAGGTTGCTTTGGCTAATCGGAATGCCCGGCGCCACCGCCGTGGTGGTCCACGCTCCCGAGATACCGGACAACGAAGACAACGCATGGGGTGGAGCTAAATTCTGGGGAAACGCTTTGACCACCACGTCTTGCGGAACGAGGGGAGTAAAGGCTCCAATCGGGCCCGCGGCGACTACCACAGGAACGGTGGCCACGGTAACGTGGCCAGCTTCCGTCCTATGGGCTGCCTGGGCAACGTATTGGAGACTCAGGTAGACCGCGACCATGCCCAGTATGACGGCCAGAAAAAGCCAGCGATTGACCGTAATAACTTGGCGTAAACGGGTCTCTCTCGTGAGGTCTGCCATCAGCTAGGCGTTACTGATGTTCTGGCCAATTTGGTTTAACTTGTTTTTGGCAGTACCACCTAAAAATGTCAGGGCTGCTATCGCCACGACCGCAATCAGTGCGATAATCAGGGCATACTCAACCAGAGCTTGTCCTTTGTCATCCTGAGCCCGTTGCCGTAGTGATGTCCATCGAACACGGCCTGCCACATAGACATTCCGCATCCAATCATCGAAACGATTTCTCATAAAACTCACTCCCTTCCCAAGTGATACGTTAATCAAACAATAGGCATCACCGGAAAGGCAAACCTGTAGAGGGAATTGATGTAGAATCCCAGTATCTGATCTCCACACCAAAGTGAATCTCGGCCAAGCCATGCAACACCGGGCCTTATTACCCGCTATGGCGCGAGGCCCTCAGTGGGTTTGGAAATTACCCGGGACGGTGCTGACCGTTCCCGAAACTAGGGGGGACGCGAGTTCGAACGTACGGAACTAACTAGACATCTGCCTGCCTAACCAACGTCGACCGGGCACCCTAAAACTCCACAAGAAAAGACCTGCCCCGCCAATCCTCAGAATCGTCGAAAGCATGGCAGGGAGCGCCACCGGTCCAAAAGCCAAGAGACCCACACCGCTCAGTGCTCCGGCCGCACCGGCCAATCCTGTCATCGCAGTGTTAGCGCCCACGGCTAGAAGCCGGTCATTTTCGGGAACCACTTCCATCAGACGTACGAAGAGCAGGAGGTTCAACCCAGCTCCCGCCATGCCACCCGTAACGTTGGCCCACACAATCCCGGTAAGCGACGGAGAAAAGGCGTAGATCAACGGCGTCACAGCCATTAAAAGAGCCGCTAAGGCCAATAGTTGTCCCGGCGGTACCTTTTGACTAACCTTACGCCATAGGGGCAGAGCGATCATGGTACAAATCGCGTTAGTTGCCGAAAAAATAGCCATCCAGCCATTTGTCGCATGGACATCAGACACCTGGTATCGCAGGGAAACCGGCCACAGCATGAGCCAACCAAAATAGAACAGAATACCTGAGAACACAAAGCGTCGAAACTGGGTCAGTTTCATGAGCCGTGGTACGGCCTCGGCCCAATTGCCTGCAACCACCGGAGGGACTCCCGAGATTCTAAATCGGCGGTATATCGCCACTTCTACAAACCCAAAGACCGCCGCGACCGTGTACAGAATGATGTACCCATGCACACTGGGGTCCGTGGAAATTGCAATACCCCCAATGATGACGGTCACGAGTCCGACCAAATTCATTCCCCATTGACGCCACATCACTGCCGTCACCCGGTTTCGCGCGGAAAACATTTGCGTGGTCAAACTTTGCCAAGAGAGCGTGGCCAATGCCGCAGGCATATCCATCGCCACAATGGCCAACAACAACCAAGTAGCGGCGATGCCCGGACCCTTAGCGGCAACGTCGATGGCAGCAAACACGAGATAGAAAGCTCGGGCAACCACAAAAAGGTACATCGTCGTCTGGTTTGGGCTTTTACGTCGCGAGAGCCATGGTGTGCCCAACAAGGCAACCAATCCGCCGGCAATGGAAGGAACGGCGTCAAGGATTCCTAGATATAAGTTCGGGGCACCGAGACGAATCAGGTTAATCCCCAAAAACGGGTTGACCAAACGCAAAGCCATGGCCTTAAAAATGCCATTCCAGGTATTGATGCGTTGATTATATTGCTCAGTCTTGCTTTCCGGTTCTATCACCTTGGGCCAGTCCTCCCGTCACTACTATAACAGGCACCATGACAATCGTTACCGTTCACAAGACAAATCCGGTATACTGAAATTGATCCAATCAAATCGGAGGGGCATATCATGTATCAAAGTAGGTCATATCCCCAGGTTAGTGAAGAATCTCTCAAAGCTTTTATCCGGGAAAATTTTCATGGTAAATGCATTGCCATCAATGCCGATGGATTCCCGGAAGTCAGCCTCCTGCCGTTCGAGTACCACGAGCCCACCCCAGATTCCCCTAAAGGATGGTTTGACCTCCATCTAGTACAGGCCGACCACACCTTTGAAGCCTTAACATCCAATCCCCGGTGTGGGTTCCTGATCGACCAACCCTTAGCCTTCACTCCACATTACGTGGTGGATCCGGTGTATGCCGGGATGGCTACTTTGCATTTTCGGGCCGTGCGTTTTCAGTGTCTGGCCACGGTTTCCACGGATCCCGCCGATGTGGCCCGGATCCTGGATAGCTTAGTCCACCACTATGAGCCAGACGCCTCGTTTCACCCCGTCACCGATCAAGCCTTTTATGCTGGCGATCTCTCCATGTTAGGCGTCGCGCGTCTCGAGATCGTTTCTTGGGAAGCTAAATTTAAATTGGCTCAGAACCGTACCCCGGAACAAAAGGAGGTCCTGAGCCAATTTCTGCGAGATCGTCAGGCACCGTTAGATGACCTGGCCCTCAAAGAGATGCATAAGGCTTGGGATTAGTCGGTCACTGCCCCAAGACTACTGCTGGATACTAGTTTTGCGTATTTGGCCAAGACCCCCCGAGTTGCCCGTGGCTCGGGGGCTTGCCATGCTGCCCGCCGCTCGGCAATCTCCGTATCGGGAACGTTCAACTGCAAAAGTCTGGCCTCTGCGTCAATGGTCACGGAATCCCCTTCTCGCACGAAGGCGATGGTTCCCCCCACGAAGGCCTCTGGGGCCACGTGACCCACGACCATGCCATACGTGCCGCCCGAGAAGCGCCCATCTGTAATCAACCCTACACTGTCGCCTAAGCCTAATCCGATTAAGGCCGACGTTGGGGCCAACATTTCAGGCATTCCAGGAGCCCCCTTGGGACCCTCATAGCGAATCACAATCACGTCCCCGGGTCGGATTTTCCTCGCCAAAATGGCCGCCATGGCTTTCTCTTCGGAGTCAAACACCCGGGCAGGGCCGGTAATGGCTGCGGTCTTAATCCCGGTGATCTTGGCCACCGCGCCCTCCTCCGCCAAGTTGCCTTTTAGTATAGCTAAATGACCCGTCGCATGAACCGGATGGTTCCATGGTCGCACGACATCCTGGTCAGGACTCGGATGGTCTGGAACGTCTTGAAGATTTTCCGCCACCGTGCGCCCGTTGATGGTGAGACATTCTCCATGGAGAATCCCTTGCTGCAATAGCATTTTCATAACCAAAGGCACCCCGCCGACACGATGCAAATCCGTGGCCACGAATTGACCGGACGGCTTTAAGTCGCAGAGAACCGGGACCTTCGCACGAACCGCCTCGAATTCGTCAATGGTCAACCGGACCTCAGCCGCATGCGCCATAGCCAACAGATGAAGCACCGCGTTGGTGGAGCCGCCGAGCGCCATCACGACCGCCATCGCATTTTCGAACGCTTCCTTGGTCATAATATCTCGAGGCCGCAGTCCCGTCTTCACGGCCTGAACGAGGACCCGAGCCGACTCTCGTGTGCTGTCAAGCTTTTCGCGATCTTCTGCGGCCATTGTTGACGAATACGGGAGACTCATCCCCATGGCTTCGATCACCGAGGACATGGTATTAGCCGTGTACATGCCGCCGCAAGAGCCCGCTCCCGGGCACGCGTGCCGCTCTACTTGATACAATTGCTCGTCCGAGATGGTCCCAGCAGCGTGGGCTCCGACCGCTTCAAAACTACTCACAATGGTTAAATCTTGGCCTTCATAATGTCCCGGTTTAATCGTACCCCCGTAAACAAAAATAGCAGGGATGTTCAGTCGTGCTAGGGCAATCATGGCCCCGGGCATGTTTTTGTCACACCCGCCGATAGCCATCACGCCATCGACGGCAGCAGCCTCGGCCACAGTCTCGATAGAATCAGCAATCACTTCACGGGACACTAGGGAGTAGCGCATCCCGATGGTGCCCATCGAAATGCCGTCGCTCACGGTTATGGTTCCAAAAGTTTGGGGCATGGCGCCAAAAGCGCGAACCGTTCGTTCGGCTTCCGAGGCCAATGCCCCCAAACTCATATTGCACGGAGTAATGGTACTGTACCCATTGGCAATTCCGATAATCGGCTTAACAAAATCTTGATCCTGAAACCCGATAGCCCTCAACATCGCGCGATTTGGAGAGCGTTCGGGTCCCTGCGTGATCCGTCGACTACGTTGATTCCATTCTTCCGGCATAGATCTCCCATCCTTTGTCCAAACATTTCCCCTTAGTATAGACGCTAGCGGGGAAACCCAAAAGAGGGTCCTTGCAATCCAATCCTATTTGCCAATGGTTACTTTCATCGACTTTTGAATCTTGCTAGCAAAAGCCTGGTATGCCGTATCTTGCGCCTGCGTCAGCAAAGTCTGCTGAATCTGGCTCTGCACCTTGGAGAACGACTGCGTTGTCGCAGGTTTGGTGGCTACCAATTGAATCACGTGATAGCCTTGCGATCCTTGGTAGGTATTGTACTGGCCCGGTTTCATCGATTGGACCGCGCCGTACATCCCTTGCGACATCCCTCCCGACGCACTCACCGGAAGGTAGCCGAGACTACCACCACTCTTAGCGGTAGAGGACGTGGAGTCCTTTTTGGCTAACTGGGCAAAGTTTCCGCCATGTAACAGTTGGTTCAAAATTGATTTTGCCTGGGCCTGAGTCTTCACAACAATGTCATTAATTTCGTCCTGAGGCGGATTCGCGAACGATGACTTGTTCTGATTGTAATAACTCTGTTCTTCTGCCGTGGTCGGTGACTTCACTGATTTCGTGGCGTAGGTAAACGCACTCTGCGTGATCATTTGATCACTTACATAGGTGTCCAAAGTACCCATGGCTAATTTTTTGGATTTCAACAGACTGGTAAGTCCCTTAGCGCCACCCACTTGCGCCTCGATTTGACTCGAAATAATCGATTTAGCCTGGCTCGTGGCCTTCTTTTGCGTAATCAGATGATGCGCTAACGCCCATTGATTGACGGCGGTTTGCTGAACCAGGGCCTTGACCTCCAAGGATTTTTCCTTGGCGGTATTAGGTAGCGTCGTGCCTTGGAAAAACTCAGTCATAGCCACAAAGTTTGCTAGTTGCGCCTGGGTAATCGGTACATTTTGAACGGTGGCCACAGGTGTGCCGCTGGCCGCCTTGGTTCCCGTACCACATCCCGCAATGACAGTCATCAGGCCCACGGCGCCAATCGCCATCCCCATATTCTTTCGTTTCATCTCGTCGCACCGTTCCTTTCGTCGTCATTCGCTCTGGTATGTCCTGTCCAAAAAAATACTATACACCATTTCCATTACGAAAATGTTACGACTTGTCCTGCAATCATTGTCAAGGGTGGGATTCATGTGACCAAAAACCCAATATAAGCCACATCTCGAAGAGAGTGGCCGTGGCTCTCGGGAACACGGAATTTACTTAAGCCGGCGAATCACAAATCGCAACACTTCACCATGTTGCTCTGCAATTACGAGCTCGTTACCCGTGGAGCGCGTCCAGGCTTTGAAGTCCGCCATAGCTCCAGGATCTGTAGCCAGTAGTTCAATGGCCTGACCCACTGCCACACTGCTCATCCCCTTTTTAGCTCGAATCACAGGCATCGGGCACTTCAATCCCGAGGCATCCACTTTCAACGCAATCTCGGGGTTTCGGCTTACTTCGTTCATAAACACCCTCCCACTACGAGCTTCTACTGTGATGCTTCGTCATTAATCCTACCAAATATGACGTCATTGAGATACTGATCTTCATGACGCGCCACCCCATTCAAGACGCCTTCACGGGCAAAATCTAGACGTTCAGCAACCCGCTGGCTAGCGAGATTGTCTTCGGCGGCACGGATCTCAAGCCGATGGAGGTGGAGGGAACCAAATGCATAATCGATCAACACCCCAGCAGCGCGGGTCATAATGCCCTGCCCGTTTTCACTTTGTGCCAACCAATAGCCAAGGCTCGACGACCGATTGTTCCAGTCCACTAAATGCAGACCTACCATGCCAACTACGCGACCGTCTCGCAGAATTCCTGCCTGTAGCCCCATGTTGGCAGCAAACTGACGCAAAGAGCGCTGGATATATTCCTTCGCCTCAGCCTCACCATACTCTTCCGTGGCAAACGGTAACCAACGCCCCAGAAAATGCGCGTTGCGCCGAACCACCGCCGCCAGTTCACCGGCGTGCCGCGGCTCGAGCAGTCCTAACCGAATTTCGGTATCGATTTCCCACGTAAACAAAACACGCAGTCCTCCTCACCAATGCAGTGCCCCGATGGAAACGGTTTGATGACGCTTTATAGGGAGCTATTGATTCCGACGACGGTATTGTTCTGCCGATATAGTCCACTATGCCACACCATCCCGATCACTATGAGGCCTAGTCCGACAAATCCCAGCGGAGTTGGCCACACAGCGCCGAAGAGAAGACTCGCCAACAGCACCGTAAAGACAATTTCCATGGACTGGGTGGCTTCAATGCGAGCCAGCCACTCAGCCCGCCCCTGGGCAGAATCCGTGGCAGCAAAAAACAACAAGGTCGCAACCACCCCGGACAACACGGCCACTAATAAGGTATCGAGGGTCTCCGATCCGGTCGGTATCCCAGATCGCCAAGCCCCAACTGCCGCTATCACCAGCCAAAAGGGTAGGCTCCCGAAGGTCATTCCGAGTGTGCGTTGATAGACATCGAAACCGCCGTGTTGCCGACAATAACGCATCATCTGTCGGTTCCCCAGTGGATAGGCAAAGGCTGCCACCAGAATGGGCACCAAAGCCCACCATACGCACAGGCACGACCCATGAGATGCCGACCATTCGGCTACACCGACACCAATGAGAATCACGATCGATGGAGTCAGAGAGGTCATTGGTATCCGTCTTTCGGTAGCATCCACGCCCCCGATTATGGGTACCCAAAGACTCCCAGCCACAATCGTTAGTTGCCAACTACTAGCCACTAACCATGCGGGTGCCCATCCCGCCACCCACGTCAACGGCAGATAAAATAGACCAAACCCAATGCTCCCCCATAAAACCCATGGGCCCGGATGGCCTACTACTTCGTTCCATAGGGTCTTCAGCCCACCTCGTCGCCATACTATGAGACTTAAGAACGGTACGGTAAAGAAGTAGCGCAGAGCGCTAATCCACCAGAGGCTCGACCCATCGAGCCGCATAACCCGATTTAAGACAAAAGTCGATGCAAAGAATAAAGAGGCCAGCACTCCAAGCCCGATCGCCTTAGCCAATCGCACCCCCCCTTCATTCTTGCTCGGAGCAGTGCCACTCACGATACCCCAGGTCAAATCTTTTGGAACGCCACCCGGTCGGCCATTGCGGATTGTGAAAAAGACGCGGGACCGCGTTCAGGTCAGAAGACGGCGCCAGAGCACTTTAGAGCATCCATATCTCCTATGGTAACACAAGATATCTCATGCCTTTCGAAGAGTAAGACTTAGGGTGTGGCCTCTTCAGTCGACAGAACCGGCTAAGAGGGAGGCAAGGTTGCCCGGAGCTACGCCCCGCACAACCTTGCCTCCCATCTCAGGACATAGTCCCCATCGTTAAAGCCTCGTAAACCGCCATTTCAATGAGGGTCCTTTTAACCCACTTCCAGTCGCGACTGGAACCGTGACCGTCTGCGACCCAGTACTCACGGTCAACGTTCCCACTACCGTGTTGGCCGCTACGACATGCGATCGAACCGGTTTGAGGTGCAGTACAACATGGTAAGTGAGACCCGCCCAGCCCAATAACGCGATCGGCTTGGTGGTGATTAGCGCCACCGTGTGCTGCCAGGGCGCGGTGATTGTACCAACTGTTGTCCGGGCTGCCATCACGGTGTGGCTACTTACTACACCGCTCACCGCGTCGAGTAAGTTCTTACCGTCAGTCAGACTAGCCACCAGTTGGCTCGCGGTCCGAGTCCCAGGCTGGCCTACCACACCGCCATACACGGTCAGCCGTTGATTGCCTAATATTCGATTGCCAGCAAAGATAAATACGCCTCCGGATTCCAAGGTAGATCCGGTCTTAATGCCAATGATTCCGTCATGACCGACTAGGTAATTATAGTTGTAGTCCAACTGAGATTGCCCGGGTACGGTCATCTGCGGCATCGCGACCAATTCTGCAAACACCGGCATTTTCATCAGCAATTCTGCCAGTCGAACTTGGTCTGGTGCGGTGCTAACCGTCCCGGGGTTCAACCCACTCGGGCCCACATAGTGCGTATTACTTAATCCAAGATTTCGTGCCGTTTGATTCATTGTCGCCACAAAGCGTGCCGTATTGCCTCCAATCCAATCAGCTAACATGGTAGCCATGTTGTTTCCGGAAGCAATCAAAAGTCCTTCCAACATTTTACGCTCCGTTAACTTTTCGCCGGCGACCACCGGCATCACGGATTGTTGGGACGCCACATCATTTTGATACAGAGTTACATCTTGGGGTGTCACCGTAACGCTCGGCCCTTGGGTATAAAGTCCCAAGGGATGGGCTTTTAATACCAAGTACGCGGTCATCATTTTAGCCACACTGCCAATCGGCGCCGCAGTGATGGGGCCTTTCTCACCGAAGCTTCCAATCCCCGGAATGTCTAACGTGGCCTGAACCCCATTCGGCCACGGCAAAGACGGTGGAGTCCCTGAAATAACTGCCGTCGATCCCACACTTACGTGCGCCACTGGCCTCGGGAGTGGTCGTACCCACTGGACGATTCCACACCCCACAATCACAATGGCAATCACGCTTGCCACCACCGATGCGCGTATACCCCCAAACAGAAAAATCCCTCCCTAGTCGCTCTCTAGAAAGACAACGTCACCGAGACTCGGAAGGTCACGTGAGGATCGGTTAGAAAATGTCCCAACATAAATCATGACAGGAACCGCTAATCACTGTCTACCTTTGGCTAAAGGAAAGTGATCCCAGGAGTGGAAATATCGACCGCCTAAGCCGCTACAATCCTTTCCAACTCTTCGCCATCATACTCATCATCGGCACAAACAAAATAGCGATGACATTCAAAAGCAGCAGAGCCGGGAGAATAGTCATCCAAATCGGGTCGCGGCGTTTTTCGAGTTCACGTTCAAACCCCAGTCGATCTTCCATCTGCTCAGCCTGCTGAGACACTAATAACCCTTGCACGCCGTGGCGATAGCCATGCACCATCATTCCACCGACAATGAGGGCTTCCGGCCCTGGATGACGGTCAAAGAAATTCTGTAATGCGTCCTGACTCGATCCTTTGTGCGAAAGGGTGGTGGCGAGAGTCCGGACATCCTCGGTCAAACTCGGGACCTGCTGTAACGCTTCTTCGGTCGACTGCCAGAATGTTAAACCGGCTGACAGGTATACGCTGAGCGCACGCCACCATCGGACAATTTCTTCCCGACGACGACGGATTTCTCGCGGCGAATGTTGACGACTTTTGAGTGCATAAACCAGTAACGGTCCCACCGCGATTCCCGCTGCTCCAATCCACGAAGGGTGGATAAGAAATCCCGGAAGTAGGCCGAGTCCAATCCATCCCGCGCCTCCAGTTGCCCCATCCCTCCAGAAATAGATTCCGAACCCAAAACAAAGCGCCGCCATCATAGTCATCGAGACACCCCATCCTTTCTCACGTAGAGGGCTAAGATGACTAGCACACCGCCGCTGACTAAGCCCACTAGGAGGACCGCCACTTCCCCGATAATCCGGGTAGTGAGGACCGCATACATGGATGGCACCATTTCCCGTAACGCACCCATGACTCCGTATGGTGCCAATGCCAAGACCACCATCGTCGTGCGTTTCGCCGCTTCATCCAACTGCCGCTGAAATCGTCGCTCACGATCTCGACTAATCTTTTTGGCAGCCTGCTCTACCACAGGCCCGAGGCCTCCGCCGTGCTTGGCCACGGCCAGCGATGCCGATGCCACCATCCCTACCACCGCCACGTTCCAACGGTGAAAGAGTCCGCTTAATATGTGCTCGGGATTTGGTTCACGCCCCGTTGCATGGTCCCGGTATCCCAGATCTTGCAGCGCCAAGCTGAGAGTGCCATGCGTCTGTAACAATTGCGCCAGACGCTGCAAAAACACCTCGGCCTCCTGTTCCTGGCGATCCCGCTTGTTCTCGAAGCGCGTTGCGGCCAGGTACATTTCTAACCCTCCAAGCATCAATCCAAAGGACAGAATGACCCAACCTGACCTCGTCAAGGTTGCAACGCCTAGTCCAACCGGAAGTACCCAATCCGAGGACTCCGTGAGCCAATAGAAAACCATAACCCCACACATCAAGGCCAATAGGATCTTATCCATTGATGTCGTCCTCGACTTTGCGCCACTGGCTACCATCAAATTGCCAGAGTACATGGAGCCCTTCGGTCGAGACACGGCTTACGGTATCGATACGCCGCGACCCATCCGGAAACCGCCTCACATACACGATGATTCCGATGGTCGAAAGAATTTGATCGACCAGGGCCTCAAAAGGGATCCCCGAAGAGCCCCGCACACACATTCGGGCCAGCCGATAGATGGTGCTCATATCCCCCGCCTGGCTATGCACGGTGGATAGGCTTCCCGGATGTCCGGTTTGCATAGCTTCGATCAGATCCATGGCTTCATCGCCTCGCACTTCTCCGACAATAATGCGATCCGGCCGCATCCGTAACGCATTGACGAGTAGCGCATGTAAGGTATGATGCCGATGGGTTTCAAGACTCACCACGTGACCATGACGAAGGTTCAGCTCACGCACGTCTTCGATCGTGATCAGTCTTTCCTCTGGCCGTATATGCTCCGCCAACACCCGCAAAAAACTGGTTTTCCCGGAACCAGCGCCTCCGGCCACGATTACGTTTCTCCGTTCGCTAACCCATCGAAACAAGTCGTCCCAGAGTGCGGAAGACAAAAATCCGGCCTGAAGGAAGTCTGGGAGTGCCATCGGCTGTCTGCGCGCTCTTCGTATGGTTATCGTAGGACGTTCTGCAACCGGAGGTAAAACACAGTGGATGCGAGATCCGTCCGCCAGTCTGGCATCGCACCATGGGTGCTCCGTAGTCAATTCACGCCCGGCTCGATGGGCCAAGCGCTGAGCCAGCAATGCGACTTCATCGTTGTCCGTGAATTGCAATTCCACGGAAATGATGCGCCCATTTTGCTCACAGAATACGGAATCCGGACCGTTGACCATAATTTCACTATTACGATCGTCGGTAAGAAGTTCGTCGAGTGGACCGAGTCCGGTAAGCCGATTGAGTACCGAGCGACGCAAGAGTCCGAGACCGGGTACATCGTGGACGGTCCCCATAACCTGGTCGACAGCGTGTTCTAAAGCCATTAGTCGGTCACGGTCCCACACCAGGTGGCCCACTAGGTCCGGATACCGGGTTTCCACTTCGGTTTGCCATTGTTGAATGAGTTGGCCCCGCTCGTTGGGCGTCTCCTGGGCACGCGAGGTTTCTGAATCTTCCAAATGCCATACATAAGGTTTTGCCATAATCGTCTTGCCTCCTCAGGAATACCTACGCCTACCGAGAATTTTGTCTCTGGGGTAATAAATTGCCGCCGGGTTCAAAAGAAAATGATTCATGTTCCCAAGCTCTGGATCCTCAGCATAGCAACGACTCATGACAGAAATCCTGTCGAGTTAGGACCCGAGACAGCCGATTCGCACCCGTTATTTGGAACCCGCTGGGTGGGCTAAAAAAGTGTGAGGGATAGGGCCATGAACTCTCCCGCCGCCTGGTCCTGACGGGTTGAGACGGGGGTTTCGGGATCGATCCCGAAAGGTCCTGGCTCCTTCATCGCTGCACTCCAGGTTTCTGGCCCTGGGCGTCTTGCATCATCTCCCCAGGCGTGACTGCGCAGGCGCTAAGATCGATGCGTTTTTATCAAAGACCACCGACCAAAGATGCGATGAGCCCTGGATCCCATGGCGGCCGATTCCCAGGGGATCCAAGTACCCACATGGCCGATCGTTCGGGCAACGGTTGCCGATCCCCCAATGCCCAATACACCCAAACTGGGATTAATCGTTTGCAGCACCTTTAATCCTTCCTGCAGAACTCTATCCCATGGCTCATCAATCAAGATCACTACTTGTTGGACCGCCTCTATAGCCTGCATGGTGAGGGGTAGCCTCAAATCGGATCCTAGATCCAAACCGAGCCACGCATAGTCTCTACGCATCAGCCCCTGAATGTCCGTCAATTGAGGTGATTCGCACACTATTTGCCACGGCGGTGGTGCCGGAACAAGCCAGCCCTCAGAAGTCTTTCGTGCCTTAAACTTCGCATACGTCATATTGGAATTTTTCCACGCCTCAGGATTCCAACGCGCCGTGAGATGCGCATTATGCCAGTCGAGATCGACCCAACACCCCACTCCTAGTTGACGATTCGCCTCCGATCCAATCCAGGAAAGGATCTCAGGATTAAAATCTAATTGCGGTCTCCAAACCACCCAACGTTTGGACAAGACAAGATTGGCAGATTCTCGAGGCCATTCCTTTTCCAACCATCCGACCAGCCAATCCGCGGCCAAATCACCAAAGACTAGTTCCGCACCGAGGGGGGGTTCTGTCGTTTCTCGCATTCGTTCAGGCAGCCAAATCATCCAATGCGGCTGGGGATTCTCGACAACCATGTGACGGACCTCATCCCACTCGGGAAACCCGGGTATCCTATCACTTAATACAACGTGAGTCGCCTGAGATATCCACTCGCTCATCTGGTCCCAGTGAGCGATCCGCTTGATCTGGGGATCCTTCGTCTCTAGAAAACGGTCCACGGCTTCATGCCCGGTCGCAGCAAGGATCATGGGGCACCCACCACAAATATTCCAGCTTGGCCCGCTAGCGACAGATATTGCTCCGCCAGGGATAAAGGAAGTCGAATCATGATGGACGACGGGCTCCCACCTAATACCCCGCCCCCTCCCGACAGCGCCACCACGCGCTCGACGGGAGAACTCCATAAGCGACCATGGTGCCGAATCAACACCACCCGGATATTACTACCGGGCCTGGCTACCGCCAAATCGGCCGCCTGCGACGGAATCACTGCAACCATGACCCCGCCCGATAGGGGATTAGCCGAAGCCTTCCCGACGACCGAAGGACTTACCACTTCACCGGGGACCAGCGAGGTTTTTAAAATCATGCCGGGAGCCGGCGTGAACTCTATGCTACCCATTCTGCTGTATCCTATATCAGCAGCCGACACTGTGGTTCCTCGCGGTAAATATGTCTTGGCAACAGGCACGCTGACTGTTGCCGACAATAAATGAGGAAGACTCAATGCGGTATACACTACTCCCGTAACGAGCATCGCAATCGCCCCCGATCTCGGTACCTTCATCGAAAACGCCATGTCCATCACCTCACACAGAATTTTGCAGGGGTTGTCCCGCAATCAGTTTCGCCTCGTAAGGCGACGCCCCCACCCGCAAAGGCACGTGGTCATCGCCTACGATCAAGAGCCCTTCGCCGCGTTGCGCCGTCATAAGGAGATCCACCTCGCCCTGATGGAGCCGCAAGAGCCTAGTTACCTCTTCTAAACTCTCTGGATGTTGTCGCAATAACAGGATCAATGGGGCATTACGTAAGCACACTTCCGCCGATCGACTGCGAGTAAAGTCACCAATATCTTGGGTGATCAGCGACAACGCGGTGCCCCACTTGCGCGCCCGACGAAACAACGATTCCAAGTATCGAGCGGTGGTTTCATCGGTTAAAAGTTGCCAGGCTTCGTCAAACACCACCAACTGACGGCGCGCCCTATCAACCGTTCGAGCGATATGTTCGGTCAATGCCAGGTAGGCCGCCGCCTTCATACGTTGGGTCAAACGGCTAATATCATAGACTTCGAAATCTTGGCCTGGTGCCGTGGTCTGAGGCGCCATGAGCCGCCAACGTTGTACGATGGACTCCAGGCGCTCGCCGAGGGTTTTGTTGATGCGGTTCACCATCGCGATCAACATCGTGTCATCACATAACCGATTCGGCTCACGATGGAATATCAACGACGGGGTCCCACGGAGCTTAACCAGTCTCCACAATGCCTGCTCCACGGCATGGATCAGATCCGGTACCTCGGGGTCCAAGCGCCGAATAAACTGCACGAGGAAATCCGTTTGACGTTCGACCTCCTCCGGATTAGCGTCGGACTCTATGGCAAACGGATCCCATGGAAATCCCGCGCCTGAAGGGTCCCCTACTGCCCATACCTTGGCCCCCGCCGCCTCTAATACCCGGTACTCGCCTTCGGGGTCCAATACTTTGACCGGAATTCCCCGGTACCGCGAGCGTAAGATTTCCAGTTTAGCCTGAAAACTTTTCCCGGCACCGGACCAGGCCACGGTGATGGAGTGAGGCGAAGGTAGCGTATACCGATCCACAATCACCAAAGAATGACTAGCCCCATTCGTGCCAAACACTTGTCCCTCGGGGTGAATGAGCTCCTGGGCTGCATAGGGAAAGAGGGTAGCCCACGCCCCAGTGTCCATTTCTCGCGGATGAGCTGGTTCGCCAAATACCGGCAACAGGCGCTTTAGTCCCACCTCCGGCTGAAAGTATAAGCGTCGGATAACCAGCAACATCCCGGAAGCCAAACTCAACAAAAGGTTCGAAGACTCGTCTAATTCTGGTTTGGTCGAGGCTGACACGGTGAGAGTTAATGCCGTGTCAATGAGACGGGTCTCGCCACGCGCAATCCCTTCGCGCATGCGCTCGGTATCCTCCACCGCCGTACGTTGCAGCGGGTCAATTAGACGGCCCGACGCCTGATTTGCCTCAATCGTCCCGAGATGCCATAACAGCGACCGTTGCATGGTCCCCATGACGGCGTCGTTAGGAATCGGTCCCGAGTACACCGATAACGTAATCGGTCGGGGGAATCGTAGGAGGGGCTCAAACCACCCGGGTTTGACTTCACGGGGATACGCAATGACCACAAAACTCCGATACCATTGACTGTGCATCTGCCATTCTCCCGGATAGAGCTGGATATCACTTGGCATAATGGCGTCCAGCACATCACGAGCCCCCCTGTCACTGGTGATCTTTAATCCCATGCCCAATTGACCCCCTTGGGCAGCGATTGGCCGCCACCCAAGCTCGCATAAAAGAACCGAAAGGTCTCTTCGGTCGTAAACGAGCGAAGGCGGATGCCAAGCGGCCGAAGTCCCTGTGCCACTATATCGCGGCGGCGGTCCAGAGCCGCTGTGGCCTCATCCCAAAGCACTTCCCCCCGTTGTTTGGGTCGCCGTCTGGAGTCTAGTCCCTGCCATGACAAGACAACAAAGAAGCGTCGCCGTAACAAGTGGTTTACCGATACGGATTCTTGAATAAAATCGATATAGTCGCCTAACGAGGGCCGTAAGTGCGGTTCAATTTCGTCTTCCCGTGCCTTTAAGTCACCAAGATACTCATCGAGCCTCAGCATATCTGAACGTACTAAGAGTTCTACGGGAAATTCCAGCCCGTTGAGAAATTCCGTGTAGCCGCGAATCAGGCGTTGTTGATCTCCCTGCGACCGGAGGGAAAAACTCACCGGCACCGCTTCAGCGATGGAGGAAAAACGGTCTTTATCGATAAGACAGAGTCCGGGGCCAATAGCACGAATCGGTAAGAGTCGATTAATGGATACAGCCATCGTAAACACTTCCTCATAGGTTTTATCAGAGATTAGGTATCCCATCGTTATTTCGGGATGTAGCATTTGGGTGATACGAAAAATCGGGAGGCAAGAAGACCCCAGGCCGGAATCGATAGACCTTGATATCGCACCATGGCCATGGAAATCGAGAGCCCACTGAGACTGATGATCCCGACCAGGTGAACCGCTATCGGCTTTCCTGAATGGGGCCACAGCACGAGATCACCTATCGCCCCCAAAGCCAGCCAAATGAGATCTTTGAGACCGAGTCCCCATAAGACGACGGGCTCCTTCGGTAGAGGGACCGGGACAACCCGAGTTAAATCCATGACAAGAGCCTCATCGGATTGCTCTGAGCCCCCAGCAATCGACGCAATTGACCCGGAACCTTGGTCATGTACCACAAAACTCCCGCCTCGAGAAATTCCTCCGCCACGGTCGTGGTATGGGTGACTAAGTGCAAGAAAATCCAAAACACCATCGCATGCACACTTTGAACAAAAATGGCCACCACCAGTTCCTTACCGATGTTGGTCAACCAGCTGTCATCGGACCCCCCGCTCCATAGCACCGCAAACCACGGTACAAGCCCCGTCAAGACGTAAATTTCTACAGTGCGTAGCGCATAAAAGAGACCCAGATAAATCAATAGGGTTAAAACCAAGGCCCCCAGTACCAGAGCTAGCAAGGGGTTTACGGAGAGCTCAAATCGCGTCGAGCCAGTCACAGAGGCGAACGTGATCGGGCGAAGAAATACCCGGACCAAGGCGTCATTGATGCGCAGTAATCCATGAACCCCTGGTGACGCGGCCAGGGCAATGATGGCCGCGGTCACCGTCCGTTGTAGCGCTGCCGATGGCTGGTGATGCGCTAACATGCCGCCGGCAGGCCACATCGTCCGCAACACAGTCCAAGTGAAGACCAAAGTGAGGGCCCCAAGGCTTAAACCGAGGTTGCTGCGGTACAAGTGGGTGGCCACCCTGTTCCATTGAATGGGCATAAAAACCATTTGCTGAAACAGATGACGCGAGATTTGCGCGAGTCCTTGGTCCACCCATTGTGATACTTTATCTAATGACCACACTAAGGGATTAAGAGACAACATATTGCAACAACTGTCGAATCACATCGACCAAGAGGATCAGCGCAAGTCCAACTGCCGCGCGACCCATCAATTCTTTGGAGCCTTGGACTGCCCGAGGACTATGGGCCACCATAAGCCGGATCCCTCCATACACCATAACCAGCGTGAAGACTCCGCCTGCGACATCGACCAAGATACTGGTAAGCCGGGTCAATACGACGAGCAATTGAGCTGAAGGCATCGTAATTTCCCTCCGATTCGGCGTAATTGCCCATAGGCGATTGCCGTATCAGCATAGTACCCCCAATTCGAACCCGCTTTCCTATCCAAAACGGAACCTGGATTTCGACACCGATTACAACCCGATGTTGCGCAATCTGCGTGATTTCAACATTAATGCGCAAGTACGACAACGTTAGCGAAACTACAGGGA
>DAHWKJ010000014.1 GCA_027343695.1 Sulfobacillus sp.
CAAATCAAGGTTTTTCGGCTTTTCTCAGACTATTTGGCTAAATCGTTAACCGGCCCTTTAGCGCCTTAAGAGTTCCGGTTCCAGAATACATCAATACTCGTCTTTGCGGGCTGACCGGAAGGAGAACCTCCTCACACGATCGTTCCGATCAATCACATAATCCGGTTTTGCCTGCACGTGACGGTCCGATTCGATCCATCACAAAATCCGCATTGGCACCACCATGATGAACACCGTCACCCTGGGCCGATCCATGATAAAATCCGGATAGCCAAAATACATCCCGTTGAAGGCACGGAAGTCTTAGAAGACCCCGCTGTTGACGGTCTACACCCCAAGTATGTAATTTAATCGGGTACAAACCGAATGTCCTTGATGCACACTTGCCCCCATATGCGCACTAGCAAAGCATCCTCAGACGTGAGGCCTTATGGTATCTGGATGCGCTGGGCGATGGAGCGCGCGCAGTCTTCGGCCGACCGGTGGGTCGTGTCCACCGCGACATCATAGGTCATGCCGACATGTACCGCCGCGGCTTGGTGTTCGGCCATTCCACGTATGCGATCCGGCCGCCGCTGCTCACGTTGAGCCGCCACCTCCGCATCACAATGGACCCCCACCCAGAGAACTGGGAGGTTGACCAATACCGCCTCCCAGCGTTGGCGTCCCTCGATCCCCGTAAGAAATACGTCATCGATAATGACAGCCGCCCCGCCATGGATCATCGCCGCAATCCCTTGCATCCATACCGATTCCAGCCTGCGGAATGCCCCACCGGGCCGTACCGTGCCGTCCGACCCAATCCCCACCCCGTCACTCGACTCCACCAGAGACGACGGCATGGCGTCGACTAAGTCGTCGATGGAAAATCGGAGCCAAGGCTCGGGCAATAGGTTCTGCAAGGCTATTGCGATGCTCGTCTTGCCCGAACTGGATCCACCATTCAAGATGATACATGTAATCATGTCGTCACCTCACCACTCCCGGATAGCGTCCGCATTTTGGCTTATCACTAATTTTGATCCCGTTTTCATGGGAGTACGAACGGAGGTCGGCGAATTCACTAAGTGCCGGCCGCGAGGGCAGGACAAAATCTCCGCCTGAATTGTGGGACTCTCGCCCCCGAACATTCCTTACGGCGTGGTTTCTCCCGTCGGCTCAATCGTGAAACGGCTTCTGAATGGTGACAGACCCGAACTTCTGTCCATGATTCAGATCCTCGATCCACAAAACCGATGCCCCGGCAACCTATGCGGCTATCACAATTAAGACGTCCCACCACGACAATTGCCCGCGTCGCATCATCGCCAATGCTTCGATGACGCATCATGATATGTCTAGTATAGCCATGACGATGCGGGTACCGGAAGAATCTTCCCAGTTTTTATCGTTACATTTCGGATCATGGATCGCGACGGAATGAGGGAGACGGGCTTACCTCCTCCATCGGATGGCTTGTAGCCTGGAGGCTCTTTGTGCACTCGCTGGCGGAAAGTGGTACGGTCCATCATCAGCGATTATTACAAGAAAAAATGATAATAGCCCAGGCTGACGATCATAGATGCCCACGATATTAGGGAAAAAACTGCGACGATACGCTTTTCGGTCCACCCATACTTTAGACCAAAATGATAATGGATAGGAGCCATCCGAAAAATGCGCTTTCTCGTTCGTTTGTAGTAGGCGACTTGAATCATCACCGAGATAATTTCGGTAAAGTAAATGACAAAAAGGATGGGCACCAGAATTTCAACGTGTTCCATGATTGCGAGGGTTACCAAGGAACCGCCGATGGCCATGGAGCCAGTGTCACCCATGATAAGCTTGGCGGGGTACGCATTAAAGATCAAAAACCCGACTAAGCACGCGACCATAATGAGGCAAAACAGCTGTACACTGAAGTTCTGGGCAATCAGAAAGAAGAACACGTAGTTGGGAATCGCGACGGCCGATAGAAGGCCGTCTAATCCGTCCGTAAAATTGATCGCGTTGGTGCAACCAACGATGAGCAGTAACGCCACGATACTAAAAGAAATTAGGCCCAGATGAACGCTATAGGGTTTGAATAAGGGGATCGAAAAATTGATCCAAGCCCGGCTATAGAGGTAATAGAGGCTCACCATAGCCACAACAAATTGTAACCCGAGCTTGGTGCGGCTGGAGATTCCGGCAGGGTCTTTGAGTAGGGCTTTCTTCGCGTCATCGAGAAAGCCGATGACACTATACGCGGCAAAAACGATCGCAAGAAAATAGGAAGTGTGAGTTGCCATTAATAACACACTCACCAGCATCCCCAGGAGAAACACCGTGCCTCCCATGAGCGGAGTGCCCTTCTTGAGTTGTTGATCCGGCGGTAATTCGACCCGAATCGGCTGCACAAGATCCATGGCCCTTAAGAGGCGAATTTGAAACGGCAACACGCTAACGATCAAGACAAAGGTCCCTATGGTGATGTACCAAATCGCCAACGTTCACTCACCTCGACTTTCCGAAAGGGGGTAGTCACTGCGTAGAATCTCGTCCTTAAACTTGGGAGGCAACCGTCACGTCAACCAAACAAATTAACGGATGGCCGACCATCCCGAAACGGGGCTTGTCCTTGCCTAGAACTATCTTATGCGAGGATTGCCATGGAAACCACTAGTTAGACGATAACATAGGACCGTTCGCCTCGCAGTCCGAAGTCGTAGCCCTTGGCCAAGCGTGCGATTAAACAAGCCGCCGCCGAACGCTGCGGCGTCCAACGCTTTAGGGTCTCCTGAATAAAAGGCAACGCTTCATCGGACAATGAGCTGCTTCAACTCTTCGCGAGTCGCCACGGCCATCCCTTCTTGACCATATTATAGCGGATGGACCGGTCATCCCTACCCAAGAAACAATAACTGTCAAACAATTATGCTAAATCGCTAACCGGCCCGCTCGGGGGACGGTCTCGCCAAGCATAATATCCGCTCCGCAATACCTGCAAGACGTGGCACATCTTCGCGCCGCGAAAGGTGGAGCGGTAATCCTCAATGAAGCGATATTTCACTTCCGGTCGTTGTGGGCGAAGATGCGCATCGCTTTTTTAAGATAGCGTTCGCCGGGCATCGTGTTGCGGTGGCGCATGAATCATCCCGTCCGAACCAGCGTAAGACCGTTGGGAAAGGCATCACCATGGGGGACCTACATATCCACGGCTATGCTTCGTCAAGTTATGAAAAACCCTCAACCTCCATGGTATGCCTCCCCGTTTTCGGCTATTCTAAGAGAAGTCGTACAACATAGTAGGAGGTATCCCAGTGACTCCAACTTTTCACTACACGGTGAGCTTTTTGGAACCCGGCGATCACGTGTATCAGGTTCGTTTACATATGACAGACGTCCCAGAAGGGCGCCACATCCTGAGCCTGCCTGTTTGGACGCCCGGCGCGTACGAGGTGCAAGACTTTTCACGACACGTCTTTGGCCTTCGTCTCGAATCCAATTTCAAAGCCATCCCGCTCAACCACGAGGCTAAAAATCGGTGGGGATTTGAGACCTTTGGGGACAGCTCAACGGTCACCCTTGATTACCAGGTTTACGCCTTTGAATTGGGGGTCGACACCAGCCATCTCGATGCCAGCCACGCCTATTGGAACGGGGCCGGCCTCTTCATGTGGCTCGACGACTACCAAAGCGAACCCTATACAGTAAAAATCGAAGCCCCGGCCGGCTGGAAGGTGGCCACCGGACTTGAATCCGATCCCCACACCCCTAACCAATATGTGGCTCGCAATTACGACGTACTCATTGACTCTCCCGTCGAATGCGGCACGCATCAAACCCTCACCTTCACGGTCGACAACAAACCACATTCGGTTGTCCTTTGGGGTCACGGCAACGAAGATGCCGTGCAGTTTACCGAAGATATCCAACGGATCGTGCAAGCCCAACGGGACATCTTCGGATCCTTGCCCTACGACCACTATACCTTTATCGTGCACTTGTCGGACCGCGGAACCGGAGGTCTCGAACACCTGAATTCGACCACATGTGGGGTTTCTCGTTTCGCCTTTAAGCCCCGGAAGTCTTACCGAAGAGTTCTCGGTCTCGTGTCTCACGAGTTTTTTCACCTCTGGAATGTCAAACGCATCCATCCGGATATGTTGGGACCCTTTGACTATAACCAAGAGGTCTACACCCGCTTGCTGTGGGCGATGGAAGGATTCACCGACTATTACGCAGGCATCGCGCTACGGCGCTCGGGGCTCTTTTCGGTACCAGAATATCTCAAAGGGTTGGGAGAGAACCTGGAAGCTTATGAAAAGGAGCCGGGACGGTTTGTACAAAGTCTGGCCGAATCCAGCTTCGATACCTGGATCAAACTCTATAAACCGGATGAGGATTCCAAGAATCGGACCATCTCCTATTACCTTAAGGGGGACCTCGTAGGCACCTGTCTCGACTTGGAGATCCGACACCGAACCGGGAGCCAATACGCCTTGGATGACGTCCTCCGCCGCCTCTATACCCGGTATGCCGCACAAGGCATCGGCTTCCCCGAATCGGTGTATCAGGAGACGGTCGAAGAGGTGGCAAACAGCTCCTTCCAAGAATTCTTCGACCACTATATCTATGGCACGGCACCCATTCCCATTGACACCGTACTCGGCTATGCAGGTCTCACAATATCGCGCAGCTACAAAGATGCCGACAAGGAAGACGATATCGATGCACCGACTGCGTCCACACCAAAAGCGCCGTGGCCCTGGCTCGGCATTGATACGCGTGTCGTGGAGCAAAAGATCGAAGTGAGCACCGCCTACACCACCGGACCGGCGGCCTCTCTGTTGCAAGCCAAGGACCAAGTGATTGCCTTAGATGGATATCAAGTTCAAAAAGTCGAGGAGTTAAATGACCGTCTTCGCCGCAATTACCAGGTCGGCGATACCGTGACGGTCTCCTTATTCCGTCGGGGTCAACTCCAGGCCATTCCCATCGTATTAGCCGAAGCCCCATTCAATAAAGTCGAAGTGAAGCCGGTAACAGACCCAACTCCAGACCAACGAGCATTTTTCGAATCCTGGATGAAAGCACCATTTCCCGTTCCCGATCAAAAATAACCAAAGCAACAGGGCTTTGAGTCCATAACAAGGACTCAAAGCCCTGTTCTATTTTGGAATCCTTGCCCCCCACTTATGGAGAACCTTGGCTCCGAAAGAATCTAAAGGTCTCTTCCAATCCTACCCTCAGGTCGGTCCGGGGTTCCCACCCTAGAATCCTCCTTGCCTTACTGATGTCTGGACACCGATTCGTGGGATCGTCCGGAGGCAGGGGACGCGGTTCAATTTGTAAAGTAATTCCCGCGATATCGGCCACCATCTCGGCGAAATTCAGTATGGTTCGTTCTTCAGGATTCCCGATGTTGATGATTTCACCGGCGATCCCATCAGCCACGGCTGCCCTCCAGATGCCATCGACCTCGTCGGACACGTAACAAAAACTGCGGGTCTGTTGTCCGGTTCCATAGACGGTAAGAGCTTCTCCCTGAAGAGCTTGCCGCACGAAATTGGGTACGACACGACCATCTTCGGCTTGCATCCGGGGACCATAGCAGTTAAAAAACCGTAAAATCCTGGCATCGAGGTCGTATGTTCGGACGTATTCACTGGTTAGCGCTTCACCAAAGCGCTTGCTTTCATCATAACAAGACCGAGGTCCGACTGGATTGACCCGCCCCCAATAGGTTTCAGGCTGGGGAGACACTTCGGGGTCCCCGTAAGACTCTGACGTAGAGGCGAGAATAAACCGTGCGTGAGAACGCAGCGCAAAGTCTAAGGCGTGCTTTGTGCCCACCGAGTTGACCATCAGAGTTTGGACCGCCAACCGCCGATAATGAACCGGAGACGCTGGAGAAGCTAGGTGAAATACCCAATCCACCGCTCTCGGTAAGATATCGTCAGGCCAAGGTTCGCTCACATCCCATAATACCCGGGTGACGTGCTGTTCATCATGGTGGGCTAGGTTGTCCCAGTTTCCTGTGGCTAGGTTATCCAGCACGACAACCCGAATCCCCTCCGATACCAAACGGTCTACCAAGTGGCTTCCGATGAATCCGGCCCCCCCGGTTACCAATGCTGTTTTCACGTGAAGGTTTCCTCCTATCTTCCGATGCTCCGGTAATTAATTCCCACACGATCGGCTTCATTGGGATCCCATAAATTCCGGCCATCAATAACGATACCGCGGGATAGCCGCGCCGCGATGGTCTCAAGCGGAATCTCTCGAAAGCTGTCCCACTCCGTGATTAAAATTAAGGCGTCGGCATCGATGAGGGCCTCTTCCGCCGAATTCGCATACTGAATCTCCAGATCCGGACGCTCCCGTTGCAAATTATCCATAGCAATCGGATCATAGGCCGTAACCCGTACCCCTAGCCTCAGTAACTCTTCAATGACGGAAATCGCGGGTGCGTCTCTTAAGTCATCGGTGCCGGGTTTGAAGGCTATCCCCCATACTGCGACCCGACGACCCTTCACGGGCTTCAATTCTTCTTGAAGTTTCTTGACCACTAAAAGCCTTTGATCGCGATTCACCGCCATCGTCGCCTGCAGCAGTCGCGGATGGTATCCATACTCTTGCGCGGTGAGTGTGAGAGCCGACAGGTCTTTGCCGAAACAACTGCCGCCCCATCCCACCCCAGCATTTAAAAACTTGGCGCCAATGCGCCTATCGAGACCTATCCCATGCATGACATCGACCACATTCGCTCCGACCCGCTCGGAGATATTAGCCATTTCGTTGGCAAACGAAATCTTCATCGCTAAGAATGCGTTCGCGGCGTATTTAATCATCTCCGAGGAAATTCGGTCCGTCACATCAACCGGTACGCCGGTAACAAGAGGCACCTCCTCGTCCTTAAATGGCGGCGCAAACGATTGTTGAATAATGGGGGCATAAAGTTCTTTCAATCGGTCGATGGCCCACGCCTCATCAGCTCCCAGTACAATCCGATCGGGATATAAAGTGTCATAAATGGCCGTCCCTTCACGTAAAAACTCTGGATTGGAGGCCACCGCGTACCATTCAGTGGGCGGAACGCGTCCATGCAGATCCCGAAATCCGTCTTGAATCCAGACTTCGACCAAATTAGCGGATCCAATCGGTACGGTGGCTTTATTCACAATCACTTGCCGTTTCTTTCCGGTCATGCCCCCACCAATCGATAAAGCCGCCTGACGCACATACCGTAAATCGGCTTCACCATCTGGCAATGGCGGAGTCCCTACCGCGATAAAGATGATATCGGCGTCTGCTAAATCCCTCTCTGCGGTAGCCTTGGCATGTAAGCGCCCCTGGTCCATGACACGCTGGAGCAGTGCTTCCAATCCCGCTTCAAAAATTGGTGAGCGTCCGTTATTAATGACCTGAAGTTTTTCTTTTACGGGTTCGATCAATGTCACCTGATGGCCCAATTCTGCCAGCACAACCCCCGTCACCAACCCGACATAACCCGCTCCGAATACTGAGACGTTCATTCCGCTGTGCCTCCCTGTAGTGTACGGTAGAACGCTGCGGTCTTTTGTGCTATCGCCGCTTGTGAAAAATGAGTCGAAACCCGATCCACCCCCCGCTGTTGGTATTCTTCACGGTTTTTCGGGTTATCTCGGATATACCGGATCGCCTCCTGAAGCGCCTCGATGTCTCCTTCCCTGAAGACCATGCCGGCATCACCAATAACGTGAGGAATTTCTCCGCTGTTCGACCCAATGACCACCGTCCGGCACGCCATCGCTTCCGTTAAAACACGACCAAATTGTTCTTTCCAGCGGCTCGTCGTCCGCGATGGTAGCACCACCACATCCATAAGATTCATCACATCATTCATCGTATCGGAGGGCACCCACGGCAATAGGATGGTTTGTGCATCGAGGCCGGTGCGTTCCACCCATTCACGAATTTTGTCTCCAAATGGACCGTTCCCGACGATCAATAAAGCCATGTCAGGGTCGGCCCGCAATAGACCTTCCACCGCCGCCAAGAGATCCCCAATCCCTTTATCTTCGATAAGACGCCCCACATAGCCCACCACGAATCGGTGCTGAATCTTATAACGACTGCGCGTCGCGTCCCGGTCACGGGGGCCAAAGAACGTCAAGTCTGTCCCAAATTGGGGAATGATGGCGATGGGCTTCGTAAATCCCTTGCGACGCACAATGTCTGCCGCTTCTTGATTTCCGGCAATACCCGCGACACAGCCACGAAACACCCGTTGCTCAAAACTAGAAAAAGGCCACGGATATTTTTTATCAAGGTTCTGCCAGGTAAAGAAGAGGCTTGGAATATTGAAACGTCTAGCCAATTTCATGGCCTTGACGGTCACTACACTATAATGCTCTTCATCGATATGAATCAGGTCCGGACGAAAGGCTGTTATCGCATCGCGAAGCCGTGGATACCAGTGAAAGTGATTATGTCCATTCCAGACAACGTTTTGCTTAAAAATGGGGTACTCGGCGTCTCCTGGATCGGGTTCAAATGGAAGTCGACCCCAATGGTCGGGCACCACCAAACCCACGTCCAACCCATCATACCGGTTTAAATAGGCCAACTTGGATCGATAAGATGCCGTCACGCAGGCCTTCGAAATCATTAAAACACGCATGCGGCACCCCTTTTGTCTGTGGTGAACACCCTACCGGCTATCATAACGAAAAGCGGGACATCAGAAAAGCATGAAGAATCGTCACCACATCACGGGTGTGAAAAATTTGGCGACCTGGTTCGTTCATGACGCGCCAACGAACTCTTACTAAAAATTTCAGCACCGTCCCAGATAGGACGGTGCTGAATGACCTTACAGTAAACGCCTAACTCCATTCTCCAACCAAACGGGTCACATCGGGGGTACCAAACCCGGTCACCGGATCCCAACCCGGCGTACACTGATACCCTTCAAGACCGCCGTAGCTATTGTTACCAACCACAATGTCGTGAAAGACCGGGGTACCACCCATGTCGTATACCATAGGATTCGCGTATCCCACGGTCTTGAGGCCTTTTTGGATCCGAGCCTGGTTAATCAGTGTGAAGATTGCGGCCCACACTGGAGCCGCCGCGGAGGTCCCTCCGACCACGGTCGACGCCCCTTGGAACATGACCGCATACCCCGTGTCGGGATCCGCGTTCGCTGACACGTCGGGGACACCACGTCCCGTTCGGTATCCGGGTTTGACGGGGAGTGTAATATGGTTCTGATAGCTGGGTACCGAAAACACCTGACTAATCCCGCCACCGGATGCTCCGTTGTTATTGACATCTGTCCATCCGGTTTCTTCCTGAATGGCCCCTTGACCATCCAGGATCAAATGCGTTCCGCCCACCGCGACCGCATGGGGACTCGAAGCCGGACCATCAACATGTAAATGAATGCCTCCCGGTGAACGTCTGCCATAGGCACCCTGATCCCCCGACGCGATCACGGTAGTAATGCCCACCATGGCACCCTGAGCAATAATACTGTCCCATGCCCTTAAGGTCGCGGGAAGAATCCGAAATTCAGCAATGCCGTAGCTCACCGAAAGGACGGAAGGCTGATGTACCTTGTCATAGACCGCATACTCCAGGGCTCTTAACACCGAGGTGCCAAAGGATCGATCCGAGGTCCCAGCACTCGCTTCGTATACGACCAAATGTGCTCCGGGGGCCATGGCTCCGGCCCATTCTACGTCTAATGTAGCTTCCATATCATAAGGCGAGGTGCCCCCATCGTTCGGGGTGCCGTCGACCGAGACGAAACTCAGCCGTGGTGCTGGAATGTTAAAGGTTTGCCAAAACCCCTCAACATCGGAGACGCTATAGCCATTGGAAAATTCCAAGATGCCGAGAGTCACTCCGGTTCCATCCAAACCTGCCGGAAACCGGTATGCGGTTTTTAGGTCAGAGGGGAAAAATCCTTGGCCTTGATTGGCTAGCAGTTCGGTTCGCTTCGGATGTCGCACACTCGGGTACAGACTCGCGACATTGTCAAGTCCTACCACCCCCGCAATCCATGGCGCGACGAACCCCGGAACCACCGGCTCGTTAGCCGGGGCAAATTGTTTCCCATGGGCATCGCTCTCCAAAAATTCGAGTTTGAAAGTCCGAGCCACATTCTCAAAACTCCCGCGGAGCCAGAACACGAACGCCGTTTCCCGTTCGATGACCAACCCCTCACGAATGACCCAATCGCGAAACAGTTGCCAGACATCCTCCGGAACCCCGTGATCCGCAAGAAACTCCTCGTGGGACATCGGTTCCGTGCGGGCTTCCGCCGCCCCTAGGTTCCACGGATGAAACACGACGGCCACGGTCAAGTCGCCCGTCCGATCCTGCATCGGCAAAAATCCCTCTTTCAGACTTTCCGGCAACGTGTGCCCGACCAATTTCACCATGTGTACGCACCTCCTATTGGATTCCATGTTATGGTATTCCGGGAAAACATTGGTGTTACTCGAAAAGTTCCCACGGCGACATCCGATGCGGTGTCTGAACCTGACAGACGGGGCAAAGGACCTTGAGTTCAATTTCTCCCCGCGAGTTAGGCGGTAACGCGTTGCCCAGTCCTTCTAAAACCTCACCAGGCGGCACCTCTTGGCCACATTTCCCACACACCCGGAGTACTCGATACCAAGGGTTAGGAGCCTCTGTGAGTCCTGCGTCGAGAGCGTCAATGAGGATGGGACCATGAATCTCGCCCGCTTCCAGGCGCCGTTGGATGGCTCGCGTTCCCACGGCCTCCATCATTCCAATTTCACTCGAAAAGGGATCGTCTCGGGTCAGTCGCATCCATAAGGACCGCGGGACCAACACCGACACCATAGCGGTTCCATCCCCCACAGGTAACGAAAAAACCGCCCACGGCCCTTCTGGCGCATCCCCCAACATATGCAACAGATCAATTCGCAATGCTAATCATTCCTTCACAAAATTTTCTAGAATCACCCGCATGGGGCTCCCATCCAGGCCCTGTACCCGCAGCGGCAAAGCCACCAATCGATAGACCCCGGGCTCCACGCCGATTAAACGGAGTCCTTCGATTACCGCCGTCGCGTTTTTCAGTAAGATGTGGTGTACCGGATATCCGGGATTATGAAACGGCTCGATCGAAAAATAGTCGATCCCGACCGTCGTGACATGATGTTCGATCAACCAGTGAGCCGCGGATTCCTCGAGCGCGACAAAATCTTCGATAAAGATGGGTTGATCAATGATTTGCCGATCGCTATTCCGTGTCTTGAAAAGAATGCGAGACGGGACCGCCTGCGGCATCCATCTTTCCAAATCTTTTCCCGTAATCGACTCCACATTACCCGTGTCGATAACGGTAACCGGCCCCATCAGGGAGGAAAGGGGCACCGAGTCGACTCCACCGCCCTCGTGGATAAAATGAGAAGGCGCATCCAGATGGGTTCCGGTATGGGTTGAAAACGACAGCCGCCGTACCGCGGCGTGGGCACCCTCGGCCAAGTCGCTAATGAATTCTTCGGAAAATGGCGGATCCCCAGGCCAGACCACCATGTTTCGATGCATCGCGACCGTCACATCAATCACAGGATCCCTCCTCCTGGTCTATGCTAGCAAACTCGGGTGCCAAGAGCCACCCCGTTTCATCCATAATTTGGTATAATGAATCTATGGACCCTACGACTCGCCGACAATCCGTCTTGTTACTGCTGGGCTTGATGGCGTCATCTCTGACGCTAACCGAGATCTTAGTCCGAATGTCGTGGTCCTCTCCACCGATCGGGATCCTGGTGGCGTGCCAACTCGTGGTGTACACCGGATTGCATGAACTATCGCACGGGATCGCGGCGAGTCTTTTGGACATACCGATCCAGACGATCATGGTCGGACCTCCGAGACTCAGTCGACATCTTCTAGCCATCGGAGACACCAAGGTCCGCATTTCCTGGCTCCCATTGGGAGTCACCATGCTTTTTGGCTGGGCCCGATTAACCCGTCCTCGACAAATAGCCTTGGCAATATCCGGGGCGCTGGTTCCTTTCGCGACATGGTCGGCCGCTGGGTGGACTTGGCACGTCATCTTACTGACGGGACTTTTGTCATGGATCCCCAGCATGGCGGATGGCCAGCTCCTCTTCTCTTCCGCACCGCCACCCAAAGACCCCGACATCTTACGGGATCAGAATCGCGAGGTTGCCATTACGCAATTTCAAACCAACGGAGAGATCCATGGGGTATCTCTAGACTCCCGACTTCGCTCGCTGGATGCCCACTCCTGGGTTCAGTTCGTGTCAGACCGAAGGCGGTTTGAAATTGCCGTAACCGTCCTGTCTCACCATGACGCCACGGGAGAAATTCTGTTGAGGCCCGAGGGCGCCGCTTATCCCTTGAATCGCCGTACCGCCGTGCGTCATCGGGCACGACTCTCTGGCATCCTTGCTTCGGACCAAGGCGGTATACCGATCTTAACCCAAGACATCTCTCGGGTCGGGACGCGTCTAGAGACCGAAACGGCACTCACCCCGGGTACCGTGGTATCGTTGCAAATCCATTGGAAATCCTTGTCGTGGACCCACTGGGCACGCGTACTGAGGTGTGAGCAGCAAAACAACACCGCATGGGACGTAGTGGCGGTATGGTGTCAGCACCAAACGTCCTAATTTCATCGCGCCCCGATAAATCCCCCGGGTTAGTGCAGCCGATTAAAAGCAAAAGACGCCGGTCTTCGACCAGTCACGCGAGATCGCCCGAGTAGAGCGCTCACTAATTTAGGCACCACTGACCTCGTTAGGGTGTTAGCACCCTACCCAGAAATTCCTTCGTCTTTTATCCTTAGTAAAGATAAACCCATTAATAGGAAAGTGAGATGATTGAATTTGCGAAGTGATTTCACAAGACGCACGGCGCTGTTCGGCATCGGATCAGCCGCCACTCTATTCGCGTTAGCAACCCTGCCCACGTTGTCGGCAATGGCCGCCTCTACCCCGGCCACTATGTACGTGAGTACTACCGGCAGCAATACCTCTGGCACGGGCACAGCCAACGCCCCGTACGCCACGATTAGCCAAGCCTTAAAAATGGCCAGCCCCGGAACCACCATTATGGTAGAGCCGGGAACCTATAATGAAACGCTTAACGTAACCGAGCAGGTGACGTTAGAATCAGATCCTGCTTTAAGCGGATCTGCAGCCAATACCATTTTAAACGCGGCCGGTTATTCTAATGGCATTGCCATTATGGGCGCAAATGCGAGTGGGACGGTTATCAAGGGTCTCACCATAGAGAATTCGAATAACGAGGGAATTTTCGTCCAAAACAGTAATAACGTAAGCATCCTCAATAATATTGTGACCAAAACCGGGCTCACCCCGAATAGCAAAATTAACGAGGATAAAGGGATTGAACTGATTGGTACCGCTCATGGCTTGGTGGCCAACAATACGCTGACGGACAATGGCGGTGGAATTGGGCTCGCAGACAACGGAGCCATTAACCCAGGAGCACCGGCACCGGCGGGAACCGCAGCCCCCTCGTTTGCCAACGTCCTTCGCAACAACACCATTAGCATCAACAAGCATGCGTGCGGAATCGTGGTGGCGGCATATAACCCGGGCGAAGGCGTTATCGACAATACCGTGGTAGGTAATAATGTCAGCCTCAGCCCAGCCGGGATTGTGGTGGCGGCCGATGTGCCTGGCACTACGGCGCAAGGAAACTCCGTGATTGACAATACCTCGTCCAATAACTTTCTCCCCGGAATTATTCTTCACAGCAACACGCCGGGTGATGTCGTTACCAATAACAGCATCATCGGAAATACGCTCTCTGGAAACAAGGCGGACCCCGAGGTTAAAGCCGATGCAGGCCCCACCGGCATCATTGCGATTGGAGCCGTCGATCCGGTGACACACACACTCATCGCTGGCAACATGATTAGTAACGAAACCTATGGGATCTATTTAGCCAATAGCCCCGGTGTGTTAGGTCTAACCGGCAACCAGTTTGCCAGTACCGTCCAGATCCCCATTACACCCAGCACGCCGCAAACTATCTTCCCCTTACTCCCAATGCAAGTCAACACCGGGCACCACGTGGCGTACTTCTATGCTGGGGTTTGGCCTGGCAAAGCCGGAATGGTGGCGATTGCCAAGTATAGCGCCAACGGCCAACTGATATCGGTCTACTCACAGCCCTATTCTTCGACACTCTCGTCCCACATTGGGTCGATGGCTGATGGGACCTACCTAGGAGCCGGTCACTATACAATCCCCCTGTCTTAGGTAACGACCGTATCGGACGCATTATGTATGGTTGGAAGCCCTTAAAGTCCTTGTGCTTTAGGGCTTCTTTTATCGCATGCGTGAGTCCCTTGGGTGCTGACCCGCCAGATATAGAATCTTAGGCATCAGGAGCCGAGGGAAGGAAATTCTTCATTGATGTCGAAATAGCTTAGTATCGAGTAGTAAGGGATAGGATGGATGATTGTGGCGCGGGGATCCAACACTCCAAAAAGGGTAGTGCCTTTGGAGGATTTACCTCCAGTAAAGGCGTCGATAGAGATTGAGCACCGCCCCCCTAGTGAGGATGGACATATGGAGCGGTATTCATCGCGCATCGTCATGCGCGATGAATCCTTTGACTATTTGGACGCCCTACGTGCTTCCTCCGGCGACATTGTCATGGGTTGGACCTTGGTCGGTAGCGAAATCAACCTACTCTGGGGTAAGGACAGCTACCTATTTCGGTTTAAGGTTCTAGTGGACGAAGTCCTGGATCCGCTCCCAGCCCTACGCGTCACCTACTTGGGCCCTGCCCGCCGGCACAACCGGCGCCATGAATGGCGGAGCAACACCAAGCTCACCGGAAAATTCACCATTATTGTGGACGAAGAGTCCGAACCCGACGAATCCCGTGAAGAGCCCCCGAGCGCATCCCGGCAATACGTCACCATTTCACGAAATATCTCGTACTCGGCCATCCGATTTTACTCACGGCATCGCCTGAAACCAGATACCAGGGTCGCGGTGGAATGGAAACTCCCGAACGGTGCAATCTTTCAGGGCACGATGCGGATCCTTAGTACGCTCCCCGACATTACCGTCTACCAGGGAGCGGAAGGGCGCGATGTGGTCGCTTTGTGGGATCCTGTCTTAGAATCTCCCAGCTTAGACCAATGGAAGGCCTTTTGCGACAATCATCGCTATGACTAATGCGCTCCACGTTGTTGCAACACCGCCGGTAGTGTTTTAGCCATAATCTTGAAGTCGAGCAGGATCGACCACGATTCGATGTATTCCATATCGAGTCGCATCCATTCTTGGAAATCCACGTCATTGCGACCGGATATTTGCCAAAGACAGGTCAGTCCGGGTCGCACTGAGAGTCGCTTACGATAGTCTTCCCCATATTGCCGGACTTCCGAAGGCAGTGCTGGTCGCGGGCCGACTAAGCTCATCTGGCCCCAAAACACATTGAAGAGCTGGGGCAACTCGTCCAAGCTGCTGCGACGGAGCAATTTACCAACCCGCGTCACTCGAGGATCGTCCGCAATTTTAAACACCGGCCCCGACATCATGTTGAGATGGGCCAACTGCTCTTTCATCATTTCTGCCTCGGGCACCATGGTCCGAAACTTGAGACACAAAAACTCACGACCATTCAGTCCCACCCGCCGTTGAGCAAATAAAATCGGTGCGTTCGGCTCATTCCATTTCATCGCGATGATAATCCCCAACATGACCGGTGCGCTCACAATGATCCCGACAACTGCACCAACAATATCTACGGCGCGCTTGACGAGGCGCCTTGAGGTCTGGTGGGCTCGAGAGGAGTCCACCACTAGTACCGAATTCCCGTAAAAGTCGTAAAGCCGGGATCGATGGGCTAAGGCGCCGACTTCGTCAAGCACCATGCGCACTTCTTTTCCTTCCCGGCGGGCGAGTTGCACAGCCTCCATCATCACATCATCCGCCATGGGTAGCGCCAACACCACAGTATCAACAACCGTATCATGTACCATTCGATATAAGTTATTCACGGCATCGCGCCCCGCCTTGGCATCCCCCAAAGGGATCTCGTAGCTCGCGCGCACAGCTAACCCCGATTCGGGTACCGCCGCCACTGTTTCAGAAAAAATTCCGACCCGGCGCGGAAACCCAAGCACCACGACGTGCCTGAGGTCCCGGCCAGACAGGCGAAATTTCCCTAAACTAATCTTAATAAATCCGTGGACCAGGGTTTGAAGCACCAGGGACCCTAGTGGTAACACCACAAAAATAATGCGGGAAAACCATGTCGCTTTCACAATAAAGATAATCATGGCTAAGCCTAAATTGATTTCTAAGTTTGAGAGCAGGAGGATGCCCATTTCGGCTGGCAGCTGATTCCAGCGTCTCGAATAGCCACGAAAATTAAGCTTTAATACCAGCCAGGAGAGACCCAACACCACGGCCGAAAACGAGTAATAGAAGGTCGCTAGCTGCACCGTTGCCACGTCCGGATTAATCCATGTCATATAGACATGGATGACCACCAAATAGGCCAAATAGGCGGCCCCGGTGTCGACCAAGACCGCCAACTCATCCCAACGATTGGTGCGTCTCTTAAACATAGGCCCTCCTTGTCACTCGCACAGCATAGAGAATAGTGAAATAAATCCTCACTATTATAGCAGTTGCGAATGCCATTGAAAGAGACACAAAATCCGGGATCTCTTCATTGACATCCTTTCACCCGGAATTTCACCCATTATTGGCCAAGGGTTAGATGAAACGGATTGGATGCCGATTGCCCATTGGGCACGATTTCAATCCACGTCTGCCCCGGATCAAAGGCCACTTCTTTCCCGTTGGCCAGATAAAAGTGGGTGGGTGTTCCTGACCCGTTGTTTTTCCACGTAGCGTGATACATCCGGCTTCCTAGGAACAAGAGGGCCTTGCCTTGTCCCCGTGTTTGCACGCTAATCCATCCCGTGCCGGCTGGGTCATACATATTGTTTTCCGTCGTGTATTGGATCACCACATTGGACGCCACCACCGGTTTGCCTGAATTCATCCCCATGACTTGAACATAGCCGTTGCCAGCCTTCGGATCGTTCACCCACCTGGTCCATCCATTGACAGCGCTGTCCCAGCGCCACTGCTCGATGGTATTAATCGGATTCCACTCCATGGTGATCGTCTGATAACGAGGCGTTCCGGAAGTCACCTGGGTCACAAACGGCCAATGCCCAGTGACCGTCGGGTTTCCCCAAATCCTTTGTGCCGACTGCATAATGCTCGCCATATTGCTAAAGAGATTATGCGGTGCCGGGCGAAAAGAGACGCGGTACCCAAGATTATAGGCTCCGGCATCCAAATCCAAGTTATGAATGTGGTCTTGCGCAATGCTGGTATACCCCGGATTGGAGGCTCCGGCATGGGCATAAGCCGCCGGCCACTCATGCACTAAACTCACAAAATAAGGTCGGGCGGACCGGACCGGACCCACTTGTTTGGGTGCGTGACCCCAATACAGCAACATAAATCGCGAATAGTAAAAGTGCTCGGTATACGCTTCATACACAATGTCTGCCGACGATAGCCCATATTGGGGTCGACCGTATTCGGAGTTCTCAATCATCAAGGATACTAAGGGTCCATGATGGGTAGTCTTTAACCCCGTTAAAGGGTCCAAGCGGGATGGAGGCGAGGTAATGATCCCGGTCGTGGTAGCCTTCGCCGTATGGTTCGGCTGGTTAATGGGAGCGGGACTGGAGGATTTTGCAGCGGTTTGACCACAAGCCGAAAGCAACGATGCTATCGCCACCGCTGGCACGACATATCTTAAAGGTTTCAAAAGTGTTTGACACTCCCTTAAAAATTTCACCTAAGATTTAATACATTTTACAACGATCATCGTCCGTAAAAGTATTTGAATCTATCATATCATCAGCGGATGATATCGCATGATATTTTAGCCTCGTAGGTCGAAATTTGTTCGACGAAAAATCTTTTTACGGACCGGCATCCCAACCCTGTCACATTGGGACGCCCCGTTTTAATCCCGGTCTCCGTCGACATCTTCGCTCAGTGATTGGAGGAGCTTCTCTTTAAGTCTTGGTTCGGTGTTGCGGCTTGGATCTTCATCCACCCAGTCCCGTAGACGTTCGAGCCATATCCCGACTTCGGGACCGGGCTTGACGTGTGCCCACTGCATGATGTGATTCCCCGAAATCTGAAGGGTTCGCTTGGCGATCGGGTACTCCCTTTGAAGGTGGGCCACTCGCTGCCGGACCCGAGACTCATTGTCCCACGTACGACCAGCCCCCCGAATATCCATAGTGCGGAGTTCGAGGAGTTGCTGGACCACTTCCTCTCCGTATTTTCGAAGAAGACGTCGAATCGCCCGGTCTCCCGCATCATCCCAGGGAAACATATGCAGGCTAATTAATAGGACCACGCGATCGATCGTGGCCCGGTCCCATGCCAATCGCTCGAGCATTCGCCGCGCGTACACGCCGCCCACCTGCTCGTGTTCATAAAAGTGACCCACTCCGTCCCCATCCAGCCAAAAACAGCTGGGTTTAGCAATGTCGTGCAACAGGCCTACCAGCCGCAATAGGGGCGTAGGGCCTAATCTAGCCGTCTCCAAGAGATGGTGGTGCACCGGTCTGGTATGATACGGGTTTTGCTGCCAAAAATTCCGCGTCGCAACCCATTCTGGCCAGATCACCCCAAGCATCCCGGTCTCATCGAGTGCGACGAGCGCGCGGGCATAATGCGGGGCAGCAAGCAATTTTACGAGTTCATCCCGTTGCCGTTCGGGGCTCACATTGAGGATTCTCCCTTTGAGTCGCTGAACCGCGGCAAATACCCCCGGATCTAGGGTCAGCGCCTGATCCTTGATCGCGAGACCGACAAATCGTACCGCCCGTAACATCCGTAAGGGATCTTCGTTGAATCGCGCTTGGGGTGCTCCCACGGTCATAATACGTCCCTGGTTCAAGTCCTCTCTCCCATTAAAAGGATCGTGCAGGGTTCCATCCACACTAAGCGCCATGGCATTCATGGTGAAGTCGCGCCGACTTAGGTCCTCTTCGATGGTGTCGGCAAACCACACCAGCTCGGGATGCCGACCATCTCGGTAGCGTCCCTCGCGTCGAAACGTGGTCACCTCAAGCGGGCCGAGATCGGTCCACCACGTCACCGTCCCATAGGCCTTGCCGGTCGGGACCACCCGGTAGCCTCTCTCCTTCCCGATCGCCTCCACCACATCGGGCGGTAACTGGGTGGCCAAATCCCAATCATGGGGAGAAACGCCCCGGATTAGGTCCCTTAAGGCTCCCCCTACCAGATAGGTGGGCGCCTCCCGGTTTAACAGCGTCCAAACCTTCGCCACCCCATCAGGCACCGCGTTACGCATCGCTTACCCCCTCTGTTTAGAGACGGTTATCTCCTTTAACCCCGTCCCATTGTCGTTCCATGCCCCATTTTCCGACGGACGCCACGTCCGTTTCAGGCGGGAGCATCGATTTCGCCATCATGCTCATGTCATCTTGATCTAAATCGTGAGCCATGGCATAGTCCCTTGCACGCTGTATTGACCGATCCAATCCCCAAGAGAACTCCCGCGTCGCTCTGACTTTTGATGTAGCCCCATGATATCCCATAAGATGCCCATGCCCAATGGGTCATTCCCACGACGCCCGGGATCGACGGGGTCTAGGCAAATCTGACGACTCTGGTAGACTACTCGGTAAGAGGTGACCGATATGGAGGACGTGATCGTAATCGGATCCGGTCCATCAGGCAGCACGGCCGCTCGCCTTCTGGCGGGCCAAGGATTAACTGTGCGAATCCTAGAAGCCGAGACGCTCCCACGGATCAAACCGTGCGGCGGAGCTTTGACCACGCGGGCTTTGGATTTACTCCCCCCAGGGTATGAGGCCTATTGCAAAACTCATCCCACCCAATGGACCTTTAGCAATGGCGACAAAGCCGTGACGGTGGACTCCCCGACCCCCTATTGCCATACGGTGGAACGACAGTTTTTTGACCAATGGCTCGCATCTCAAGCGGTGCAACAAGGGGCCTCCCTCATGGACAACAGCCCGGTCCAGGACATCCAAGCCCTCCCTGACGGCTACCAGGTGATCACCACGACGGGCAAGGTCTTTAGCGCGCGATACCTTATCGGTGCCGACGGCGGCCATGGCGTATCGGCGCGACTCTTAAGATTGCCGCGCGCTAAAAACGGGGCAGCGGTCGAAGTGGAAGTCCCCGTCTCCGATGAGATCTTTCAGCACTGGGCCGATCGCGTTGAAGTCGACATTGCCCGATACCCTTGGGGATACGCCTGGGTCATTCCCCGGTACCCCATCTTAAATATTGGAGTGGGGTCGTTCCGACCCCAAAAGCTTGGCTTAAAGGTCCTGCTACAGGAGTATCTCCGGGAAAAATTGCCATTCTTCGACCTCGACACAATGCCGAGGATCTTAGCCCATCCGCTGCCCTATCGAACCCGGTTTGCGCCATTGGCTCGGGATCGGGCCGTCTTAGTGGGGGATGCGGCGGGCCTCATGGACGCGTTTTCCGCCGAAGGAATCTATTCCGCGCTCATGACGGGTCATCTAGCAGCCCGTAGTATCGCACACGCAGCGCTGCGGGATGCCCCAATCGTCGGCTATGAGGCGGCGGTGCGAGCCGAGTTCTGGACCAATCTACGATCGGCAATCAAGCTCTCCCATCTCTTTTACCGTTCTGATGGACTTATCCAAGACTGATCATCGTTAAGTCAATGATCAAACTTTTCGCCACCTTCCTGCTTCATGGCGTCATGGCTTCTTAGGGTCTCCAGGACCGGTCGTCCACCAGAGGGCGCTCCACAGGCTTGTCA
>DAHWKJ010000019.1 GCA_027343695.1 Sulfobacillus sp.
CCTCCCGCCTGATCCGGGTCGTCATGGATACCAATGTGCTCGTCTCGGCGGTGCGCGCGGATCGGGGCGCCAACCAGGTCCTGTTGGAGCATCTTCATCGCATAGATGGCCAAATTCATCTCTTTCGCCCCCAAGATCTGATGATTGATGGTGCAAACCGTCGGTCGCGATATAACCCTTTTTTGCCTTCTACTTTCCGCCATTTCCATTTTATCCACGGGAATCCCTGACTTTTACTGGCCTTGGCGTTACATAGCAAACCCTCCTGCTGGTGATCGTTCGAGCCGCATTATAAGCCACTCGACCGGGTGCATGCTAATCGTCCTGGTTTACCAGGGACGTCCTGTCATTGGTAGCGGGCGCGATAGTCATCCTCCAACATGCTCATCACCATCGAGTCGTAGTACTGATGGTCGTAGTACCAGTTCTGGCGCTTCACGCCTTCCTGTACAAATCCCACTTTCTCGTACACGTGTAGAGCCCGCGGATTGATGGTATAGACATCGAGTTCGATCCGGTGCAGGTTGAGCATGCCGAACCCGTAATCTAAAATCAGACGGGTCGCTTCGGTCCCGTAACCCTGCCCGGTGTATAGACCGTCGATAAAGATCCGGAAATTCGCGTTGCGATTCCGTCCATCGATCGCGTTCAGCACGACTTCCCCGACCAACGCATCATCTTCCTGCCGGGCCACGGCAAAGCTAGCGCGCGACGGATCGCCTGCCTGGCGTTCAATATACCCGGCAATCTGCACTCGGCTAAAGGCGGTTGGTGTCCCGGTCAGCTGGCGGCCTTCCACGTCGTTATTGACGCTCTGATACAACCAGTCGGCGTCCTCTGCCTCCCAAGGTCTGAGATAGACCATGGTTCCTTCAAGATATTTGATCGGCTGTTTCACGTTGTGCCTCCTTATTTGCGCTCCGAATACGGTGATGGAGCCCTTCGCGAAGGTACCACAACCCGAGAATACCGTGCAATCGACTGTCTCTTTACGCTACTGGGGCGAACGGCAAATAACGAGATTTTGGTCATTATCAGAAGATGAGGTTAGCCGCGATCCAGCCCGTATGTATATGATTCGTCACCGATTATATGAGGGACTTGCTCATGCGTGTCCTCCACGAGATCGGGCATGTAGGGGATTTGAGACAAAAGATCACGCCATCACGTCACCCCAATGCCCTGACGTCGGTCGGCCTCCCGGTGTTCTCTCGACCGACCGTTTATCGCGTCCCTCGGGCCTGACCGCATCCATCGGCTCTGGGTGACGGCGTGGTCGCTGGGCAGCCCGGACACCCAACCAACAAAAAACGCAATCGCTTGCGGTGAAAAAGTTTGAGGATGGTGTCGCCGGCAGGATTTGAACCTACGACGCCGGGATTAGAAGAACCGCACTTCGGGGTCTCAGGGGTCTTCCAGATGCGCTGCAATCCTTATAATATCGGCCATTACGGGGTTTCGGAGCATCTACGCTGTCGCTCCCAAAACACCCATTCCATGGCTTCGTGGTGACGCCGTGGTGACGGATGCCATGCGTCGCTCACGCGACCAAACAATATCCCGAGGTCGTAGGCAACGATACCCCAAGCCTTTTCGGCCGTTTCGTCGGGTTGGCCGCGGCTCAGGTATCTCCGTTCATCTCGTGAGACCGGTGGTCCAGTGCCTGAAATAACGCGAGTAACCGGCGATGAATCTTCTCCTGAACCTCATCAGTCGCGTGTCCCGCACGCGAAAGGACCACCGTTTGGTTCCCGGTATACAGCTTTTCGGGTCGAACATACGAGTCGTGCGGTAACGATCCCTCCGTAAAGTCCGTCGGACACAAAGAAACCGAGTCGGGCCATGCACGGCTCGTGATCTGGCAGAAAATATAGTCCCCGTCCCCCAACACCGCCAACACCAAGGCCGGGCGACGTTTCGCGCGTTCCAAATCCGTGAACGGAAATGGTACGACGACGACATCGCCCACTACAAGTTTTTCCATGCCTCATCCTCTTCGGGTGTTAACCAGGCCACGGCCAGAGACGCTTCCGAGAGCACGGCTGTGTCCGGCACCTGATGCCGCAAACGGAGAAATTGCACGAAATCCGCCACCTCCTCCACCAAATCGTCGGGGAGGTCACGCAACGCGGACCACAATACGTCTCGCGTCGTAGACGGTGCCATCAAAATCCCCTCTCCAGTGCTGATGGATTTATTATAGCCGAACCGGAGACAGGGGACCATTCCAGACACCAGGCCGTCCCGACAGGGAGGTCGCTTACCCGGGGAATGGACTGTGCGGGAATCGTCCCGAAAAAAGTTGGGTGTCGGTCCGTCCGGATGACGGTACGCGGGCCATGGACAAAGGGTCACGGACGTGACGTCCTCCTCAGGGAAGAGGACCAAAATCCTCCGGGAATACCAACACATTGCGGTATTGGCATCATAGGAAGACCCCCTGACGTCTTCAAGGACACCTTTTCCCCCAACGTTCACGACCACGACCATTGAACCCCGGCCGCTTGGGGCGGTTTGACGGATTCCCCTGCAGAGCGCCGTCGAGGGGCCTCCCCCCATCTTCTACATAGCCTCGTGGCACAATCACGGCGGACACCCTTGCTGTTGGCTAACGGTAAGTGTGTCACCAACCCCCGTTCCGGACTTTCACCGTATAGAAACCTCCCATGCCGGGCGTGCCACTCGATCACAAAAGGCCGGAATCCCGGCCTTTTGTGATGCCTGGGACTATCCTTGGAGCACGTCGTTGAAAAACGCTAACGTGCGGGCCCAGGCATCTCGTGCAGCGTTGACGTCGTATGACGCACGCGAGTCATTAAAAAATGCATGACCCGCTTCGTCGTAAATCTTGTAATGATAGGTCTTGCCTTGCTTCTTCATGGATTCGGCGACCTTGGGGACCTCATCGGTGATGCGGTGATCGGTTCCCCCATAAAATCCGTAGACCGGCGCCTGAATGTTGGCCATGTTAGATTCTTGGGGCGCTGTCCCGTAATTACACACGGCGGCCTTTAGCCGAGGCTCTTGAGTGGCTAACAGAAACGAGAGTTGTCCCCCCATGCAGTAGCCAATACTGACGACATCACGACCGTGCTGCAGGGCGTAGTCGCACCAGACCTTAAGTTGATCTACCAGGCGCTGATTGTCGCGGGGAGAAAATAGAATACCCAGGGTTTCTCGCACGGTCTTGGCCTCGTCTGGGGGCAATTTATCGATATGCTGATCGCGGACTTTCGGATCGACCCAAGCTTGGGGTGGCACCGTGTCCAAAAAGCGCTTCACGGCCCCGATGCGGGGGAGGGATAGGGCTTCGGGAGTTTCCCCCAGGGAATACAAATCCGGAGCGATGGCTTGGTAGCCCGCCATCGCAAAGCGATTGGCCATATCTTGAATATGTTCGTCGACACCCCATACCTCCTGAATGACCAGGACGGTCGGTAGTGGCGTGTCGCCACTGGCTGCCGGTTGTGTGAGATATGCCCGCATCGTTTGACCGTCGAGAGAGCCAGTAATCCACGTGTTATTGAGATTCATCTCTTACACCTCCTCAAAGAGAGTATACTAAATGTTACCTGGAGTTTCGCACCCCGACAACACTGGGTTTTTTCGGGGTCCACCTTAAAATTGTGATCGGGCCGCAATGCGTCGAGACAGCGGCACCAATTGGGACCGGGGTCCTGATTCCAGAAGCGTGGCCATCCCCCCGACCGATGAATAGCCCGGAGGGTTGCAATGGATTGTGCACCGGATTCCGTCCACCGCATTCCGCTGCCACTCCCGTTGCTTGAGCACCGACCGCTATTGGCTCGGGCAGCGCCATGAACGTTTCAGTGATCGTTCGGCCTATGGCCATCATCTGGGTTTGCGTCCCCCCTCCATCACATCGAGGGTTGTGATATTCTGCCGGACGGCAGGCGGCATCCGTGCGAGAATGTCGGCCACAATTGTTGGTCCTTCCTCGTGTACCCACTCTTCAATGACTGCATCGGCCTTACATTTGCCCACCTTGTTCGCTACCATCATCCTAAAAACTCTTCCTCATCGGTCGCCGTGACCGCGTGTGATGAGGAGTTCCTTCGTCAACCATTGACCAAAATCTTTGCGTACCAATAAATCCCAATTTAGGGATAAACGTGCTCACAAAAGTTAGGTACACCCATTTCACGTATTCATCGCTCCTTATTGTCGAATGTGGGGGGGGAACTCCCAACGCATCATTCGGCAACCGTTTCCTACGAGTCCTGCGATGACATCACGGTGGTCGTGAAATTCCGAAATGGGTGGTCAAACCTTAGCGAAATACGCATGGCTTTTTCGGGATAGTTTCCTATGCCACGGCGGCACCACGGAGCATGAAAAACCCTGCTATATTGATGGCGCCTTCATTCTTTCGAGGTCGAATATCTCTGTAGCGCTGCGAGCCTGCAGGGCAGTTTGACCCGGACGCCTTCGGGAAGCACAGATTGTCGCCTCTTCGGAGAGCACGTAGAGCCGATTCGAGATCTTAGACGATCTCGGGTGGGTCGGCGTATTCCGGGATCTCACTTGTGGGAGGGCGGTGGACGCGCTGGCGACCGCGATAGCCGATCCAAGAGGTGGTAATTGGTTTACGACCTTTGGGTAAGTTTACCCATCTTCTAAACGGATCCATATCTTGTATCTATCAGAGTAGCAGACTCCCGTCAAACCGCGCGCAAAAGATTGGCAAAATTTCCATGAGATCTGGAGCCACCTCTTTCTCGAATGTCGGAACGTCGCTCTTGTTGAGAATCACCACTTCCACCTGCTTGGCTTCCCCGGCCGATAGGACCCGTTCGGCGCCAAACCCCAGAAGTTGATATTTGTGCGAGATGACGCATCGCCCGATGCGGTTGGTCACGATATCTTTGAGCGGTCATTGGAGACCATTTTCGTGACGGCCCACTGGGACTTTCCCTCTTGTGCTGAACGAAAGTGTCAGAGCTTTGGCTTTGAGGAAAAGAACTGCCGTAACCGACCCTAATTATTCTGCTTAAGCCATTCCTGAAATTTTGTAGCCGTAATCCGTTCACCGGTAATCCCATCGGATGCACTCGAGGCGAGAAACACGATAGGATCCACCATCACCTCTGGAGACAGTAGAGGAAACGGAAGGTGCGCTTTGAGTTCCTCGGGAATCATCCCCGTCTCTGTTGCGCCACCCGGGAGCAACATATTAACAGAGATCCCCAACGATCGTAAATCTTCGGCCATAATGTAGGATAGCGATTCAGCCCCTGCTCGTGAGGGTCCATACGGAATGAATCCCTTTCGGCGCATAGTTTCGTGGTTCATCGACACATTGATGATTTTCCCGTGGCCTTGCGAGACCATCATCGATGCAAATCCACGGGCTACAAGAAAGTAGCCGGTTAAATTCGTGTCAATTACATCCCGAAACCCCCCTGCGGTCACGTTATAAAACGGTAGGGGTTCTTCCATAAATCGTGGGTTCACCGTTCGCATTCCGATACCTGCATTGTTCACCAAAACGTCGAGTCTCCCCCACGCCTGTTGCACCCACTGTACGGCCGACGCTACCGAGGAGTCGGATCGGACATCGATCGGCAAGCCTGTGGCCGATAAGCCGTCCGATTTCAATCGCTCTACTTGGTTGTCCAACTTCACTCCCGGCCGTGATGCCAATGCCACCGTTGCCCCAGACTTGAGTAGCCCCTCTGCCATAGCAAGACCGAGGCCGCTCGAAGCCCCCGTAACGACCGCATAGACACCCGACAAATCAATGCGCTTCATGTCCATCACTCCATTATTCGTTTATCCAGCGGCCGCAAAAAACTCCTTATTGCTACACCGCCCAAAGGGCGGAGCCCGACCATTACGTGATGTATACCATCCCCAGACATTCTCCCCACACCAATGGCATCGGGAAAAATAGCCTCCGTGACGCGTTACACCAAAAACCGGAGGTGTAATGCTTCTTTTGTTGTGATAGCGTATTCATATATTCGCCGTAGCCCACCGTATTCCTGCTTACGCAAGTTGGGATTCATTGGGAATCGGCATTCCCAACATTTCCCGGGCTTTCGCTCGGTTATGGCGCCATATGGGGGATATCCTCCGCAGGCACTGTGGGGGCGCGCGTGGTTATAGTGCGCGACATGGGTGTCGATGATCCGTTGGGCCGCTTTCGGCGTGGCGGCCTGAGCGATTTGGCTATGGGAAAATCCCACCGTGTCGGTGTCCCCATTTCCGTCTATCGGGTGCTCAATCGCCAGGGGCTTTTGGGCCCCCGTACGCAGGCCACTCCGCCCTCCTCGCGTCGACCGTGGGTCCATTTTGAGCGGGCCAATCCTCATGAATTATGGAAAACCGACGTGTCGTACTGGTACATCGAGGGATGGGGCTATTACTACCTGCATACGATCCTGGATGACCACAGTCGCTATATTATCACGAGTCTCCTCTATTGGACCTACAGGGCGGCCGATGGGATTCGCATGTTGGATACGGCCCTGGCGGCCGTGCCGGCCGCTGACCGGGAAGGATTACAGCTGTAGCCGACCATGGCGTCACGTATACGGCGGAGGTATTCAAAAACGCGTGGTAACTGTTTAGGTACCCCGACGCCCTTTCGCCAAAAAATCTCCGGGAACAACACCACACGGTAGTACGTAGCGCCACAGTAAATTTTTCGCGGATCAGCTCCCCCTCAAAGGAATCACGAACTCCCATGGCGTACCCTTCTTAGAGGAGGGGCGCCATGAAACGATTAACACCCACGCAGATTCGCCACGTATACGATCAGGGGCCTGACGCCGTGGTCGATTTGGTGACACATCTGTTCGATGTCATTGATCGTCTCGAATCTGAAGTGCACGCGCTAAAATCGCGAGTGACCGAGTTGGAGCGACAGATCCACCGCAATAGCCACAATAGTTCGCAACCACCTTCGGCCGACGGGCTCAAGAAGCCACCGCCGAAGAGCCAACGGCGACCGTCCGGTCGCCCTCGGGGTGGACAACCCGGTCATCTCGGGGAGACGTTAAAGATGGTGGATGCACCGGATGTCGTCGAACGCCATCCGGTCGCGTTGTGTGAGGACTGTGGCGGATCGCTGGATGCGGTGGCGCCAGAACGGATAATTCGGCGGCAAGTCTTCGACATCCCGCCGCTGTCTCTGACGGTGACGGAGCATCAGGCCGAGATCAACGCGTGTCCCATGTGCCACCACCAAACCATGGGGATCTTTCCCGCCGATGTGGTGGCCCCGGCTCAATATGGAGCTCGGATCGTGGGATTAGCCACGTACCTTCAAGTCTTCCCAATGATCCCGATCGATCGCATTCGTCAGCTGTTTTTCGAGTTATTGGGCCAGGCCCCCAGTGGACGGACGCTCGTCGACGCCGCGACCCGCATCGGTAACCGGGTGCAGCCGTTACGGATCCCCATTCGCGAGGCCTTACGCCAAGCCCCGGTCATCCCTGTGGATGAAACCGGATTTCGGGTCGAAGGGCGCTTGTGGTGAATGCATACGGCCACCGCCCCCGGCTATACCCTCTACGGACTCCATCCTCGCCGGGGCGAAGAAGGAATTGCTGACTTGGGGGTCATGGACCACCGCGAAGGGGTGGCCGTTCATGATTTCTGGAAGCCTTACTATCGCTTTGACGGTCGCCATGCCTTATGCAATGCGCATCTCCTCCGGCATCTCACCGACTTGTATGAAGTCACTGGGGAAGCCTGGGTCGATAAACTTCAGAGCTTGCTGGCCGCCATGCTCGACGCGACGAATCAAGCGCGCGCCGCCGACCACTCCCAGGTCGATCCCGGTCGGATGGCCAGCGCGGACCGGTCAAGCGGAATTTGGCCCAAAACCTGTTACGCCGACTCGAAACCCATCGGCCCGAAATTTTAGCGTTCTTGGAGGATTTGACGATTCCCTTCGATAACAATGCGGCGGAGCGAGCGCTCCGCATGATGAAGGTGAAGCAAAAAGTATCCGGTGCCTTTCGCACCGCAGCCGGCGGGAAAACCTTTGCCACGATCCGGAGCTATGTCATGACAGCCATTCAACAAGGTCAGGCTCCATTAACGACATTATGGTCCGTGTTGGCCGGCGAAGCTTGGATTCCGAGCTAGCCCGTTACGCCCTACGGCACCCGCTAGTCGGGTGCCTATTCGGCATGCATTGGGGTACCTAAACAGTTACAACGCGTGTGAGGCCTCTCGAGACGTTTGAAATCGTCGTCCAATGCATCGGCCATACGCGCACCCGCCGGAGCGGATCCGTTCAAGCCGTACTGGGTGAATATGTTTACGAGCCGGGCCGCAAGGTCGATGACGCGACCTTAAACTCGCTCAATCTCACCCGTTTTGCCTTTCATGGGGAGTGGAACTATGTGATTCGGCCGCAACCCAAATCATGAAAGTTATTATTGCGCACCGCCTAACGTCAAAGTCGCGGCGTAAGCCATGGCGATTTTCGGAAGTCGGGCCTTTTGTCGAGACCCCAAGGAGGTTGGGCCAAGAACGTTGAACTGGTGCGCAAACAGCAGTTAACCGGTCGTTCACGACCGGGAAGAATATGGCGTGGATTTCGCCGTACACGTTTCCACATCTAAATATCTCCATTAAATTACCAGAATAGTTCGCAACTGAGTTTGCGTCCCCAATCGCGAAGAGATTGTTATGAACATTTCTATGGTATACGGTGGGAGCGGCTCCCTTATTTCGCCAGTTTGCGGATGAGATCGCCCTCGTCCCCGTTCTCAATCAGATGTTGCCATGGGACATCCGGCAAACCGTGTCCCCAGGGGAGCGCATGTTATCATGCAAGCGGAAGCAACGCAAAAGATGGACTATTTGCTGGCTGATGGAAATTCGATAAAGAGTTCCCGCCTTTTCCGTATATCTTTTTAATAATTCTAGCAACGAACCCGTAATGGTAAATAATTCGTAACTATTTACGTATCCCCTTTGATTTAGCGCGAGAGAACCGCCTCAGGCGCGCTGTTGCGCGACCACGCGACCCCACGGATAAATTTACGAATACAGAGTCGTCCTCAAAGGAATTGGCTTGATCCATGGCGAATCCCTCTTCAAGAGGTGAACGCCATGAAGCGACTGAGTCCCGACCAAATTCGCCAAGTATACGCCCGGGGACCGGATGCGGTGGTCGACCTGGTGACGCAACTATTTGATGTGATTGAGCGGCTGGAGGCCCAAGTCCAAGGGCTGCAGGTGCGGGTCGTGGAGCTTGAACGCCAAGTCAATCGGAACAGCCGGAACAGCTCCCAACCACCATCGGCCGATGGGCTGAAGAAACCACCGCCGCGTAGTCAACGGCGCCCGTCCGGGCGCCCGCGTGGGGGCCAGCCGGGTCATCCCGGGGAGACCCTGAAGATGGCGGATACCCCCGAGACCGTGATCCGCCGTCCGGTCAGTGTGTGTGAGAGCTGCGGGGAGATGTTGGCCGACGTGGCGGTCGATGAGGTCCGGCGACGTCAAGTCTTCGATATACCCCCGCTGAACATGATGGTGACCGAGCATCGCGCCGACGTGAAAACCTGTCCCCGGTGCGATGCGAAGACCGTGGGCACCTTTCCGGAGGGCATCGTCGCCTCGACGCCATATGGTCCCCATCTCCTCGGGCTGGCTACGTACCGGCAAACTTTTCAGATGTTGCCCGTTGAGCGCATTCGGGAGTTTTTCGCGGCCCTGTGGGGGCATACGCCGAGTGGACGGACCATCGTGGATGCGGCCCGGCAGGTCTCGGAGGTAGTCGGCCCCGTCCTGACGACGATCCGGGATGCCCTCCACCGGGCCCCGGTCGTGCACGTGGATGAAACAGGGTTTCGGGTCGAGGGAACACTATGGTGGATGCACACCGCGCAGACGGCTGGACCTTGTATGGGTTGCACCGGAAGCGAGGACACGAAGGCATGGACGCCCTCGGCGTGATGGCCGATCGCCAGGGCGTGGCCGTCCATGACTTTTGGAAGCCGTATTACCGCTGCGGAGGGCATCATGCCCTGTGCAATGCGCATCTTCTTCGGGATCTGACCGGGCTCTACGAAGTCACCGGCGAGTCTTGGGTGGCTCAGTTAGGGGACCTGCTCGTGGACATGCATCGCGCCGCGAGCGCGGCGCGAGACCGCGGACACGAGCACGTGGCGCCCGACCGCTATACCAGCTACCACGCCCTCTATGATACCTTGGTGCACCACGGACGTCAGCGCCATCCCGAACCCGAACCCTCCGGGCGCCGTGGGCGCGCAAAACGAGATTTGGCGCAGAACCTGCTCACCCGACTGGAAACCCACCGGAGTGAAATCCTGGCCTTTTTCGACGATATCACCATTACCTTTGACAACAACGCCACGGAGCGAGCGCTCCGCATGATGAAGGAATGATATAATCACCAAAATCAAGTCTGATGACGCATTAAACCGGCAGGGTGCAATATTTGAGCTGTTCATTGCCGGGGCGTTAGAAAAGCGGCCGACCCAGCGGGTCCAATTCCCCCTACCGAACAACCCAGGATTCGGTCTGGCACTCGCGTATTGGGACGGCGCCAGAATGCGAATTTCCCTAAAAAACTATGGACACTCCGCGTTGATTATGCGCTGAGCCTCGGTGGGCGTAGGCGCTCCGTGAATTTGGTCGCCCATCGCCTCCCGGATCGTCCGGTGCCACCTCTCTAATTTTCCCTTCTTATGGGAAGCGATGCATAATAAGTAGAGAGTTATCGGAAGTCCCTAAGCATAAAAAAGGCCCCTTGAGAGGTACTCCCAGGGACTTCCGATAACTCTGTTGGACTAAATCGCGGTTATTAAGAGCGTAGCTATGGGTAATCAATCCTCCGGATCCGCTCCTTGGATCGCGACTGCAGAGCGGTTTGCCCTCGTGAGCCGGCTCTCCGGCGGCCGCGATTCGAGGTCAGCGCCTGCGCAAGCGACAGCTTCCCCCTCCCCACTGAAGAGGCGATGCCGTCGGACCCTATGCGCTTAAGCCCTCTGCTGGAGATGCCCGCAGGCGTTGCAGATGGCCGACCCCGCAGAGGGGACAGACCGTCACGTCTCGACCGAGAAGCGCTTGCAACGGTTCAACACCCTAATTCTAGACAATACGCGCACGACTAGACACGGGGCCTCTCTGGGCACGATATCAAGGGCCATGGCCAGAGGGTTGTGGCCTGGGCGTTTCAGCCTATCATGCCCAGCGCTCCGCATCTAGTCGTGGTTCTCTAAACCTTACGGTTGTCCACGTGTCTTAGGGGGTCTTAG
>DAHWKJ010000055.1 GCA_027343695.1 Sulfobacillus sp.
TCGTCACCGTGCAAGTGGAGCGATTAGCCACTGACCGAAACCAGTCCCTACCGAAGGACGAGGCTGCGTGGGAACTCCCAAGGCGCCCCCGTAATTTAGAAAGAACGCCTTCTTAAAAAAGCGATACGCATCTTCGCCCAGAACGACCGGGGGTGAAATCTCGCTTCGTTGAGGATTACCGAGCCCCTGTCGTGTCGCGAACGGCCTTGCGCCAGGCCCCCGGAGAGCGTATGGCGCAAAAGACTGGAGCATGCTTGATGCGCTTGGCTGGTCTACGATCGCGCGTCGTCCAAAAGCATAAAGCCACCACCAAGTCCCGCCGTGCTCAGTCGGAAGATTATGGGATGGGCCGAGGACCCAAGACATTCAAGTCTTTGCTAGAATGTTGAGAGATTACCAGCTAGAACGCTATCGCAATGACGTTGGAATATGGTGCGAACACAATGCGAAAGATTTACCTCATTCATGGTCTCATGGGAACAGCGCGTCAGCACTTTGGCCCGCAAATTCAGGAATGGGAAACCGCCGACGATGTTATACCGCTGGACTTACCCGGCCATGGGACGCAGCCGGGCGAAGCCCCCGTGCCCTTCTTCCGGAGTGCTCTGGAATGGGTTATTGAGCAGGTGAAAGACCACGGACGCGGACACCTTGTTGGGCTATCTTTAGGGGCATCCGTGGCCATTCATCTCGCGATCCTCCATCCGGAACTTTGTGAAAGTATTACGCTGACCGGATATGCTCCCGCGATCCCGGCGGAAATGGCGCCGCTTATGGAGCAACAATACAACGCATTCTCCAACATTCGAGAGACAGCGCCTGAAGTGGCCGCGGAATTTGAAACCTTGCACGGGGATAAATGGTATAAGACGCTGAAGGCGGTCCTTGACGACATGACATTTCACTACCCGACGGTCAGCCGCGAGCAAATTCAAAGCCTTGGGGTCCCAACGCTGGTGTTGAATGGATCTAAGGAACTGTATGAGCGGGAGGCCGCCTGCGAAATGGCCCGTCTCAACGATCGGATTGAGGCAGGCCTCATTCCGGGAGCTGGGCACACCGCCGGGCTACAGCAACCGGCACTCTATAGTCTCATGGTCCAAACGTTCTGGGAACGGGTAGAAGGAGACGTCGTCGGCTAGCACACCCCTGCTTCGTACCGCCTTCGGCACCCCCCAATGGCGATACTTACCTGACCTACGGGTTTCAGGATGTTCTAATCAACATCCCAAGAAACCAAGCCCGCTGACACTAAACATGGCGTCTTTTTGTGATATTTCCAAAGGAGCGTGTTTTATGATTCACTCTCTCTGGCACCTGCACCAGTCATCCTGAATCTGTATGCCAAAACAGGTCAGATCCACCCGGTGAATTAGTGGGGGATGTTGATTCCAGAGCAGATCTCCCCCGTGGGGCAATGATCTGTATCCCACGGGGGCTTTTCACTATGAAGCCTGATTTTGAGGAGTTGCCGGTAATTCTCCGAGTTTCAAGAGGAGCGTCATCGGTTGGGGTCCGCGCAGTAGAGCTACCTTCACCACACGTCCAGGTTCCGTGGTTTCTAACACGCGGGTCACCTCGTGAACCTGTCTAACTTTCACCCCCCCAATCTGGGTGAGCCAATCGCCCGGATGAATTCCCGCGCGAGCCGCGGGCCCATTGGGCGTCACCGCCACCACCAGCAATCCCGGAGCGGATGGACCGCCCGGTTGTAATAACGCCCCGATCCACGGGCGACGCACATGCCCATAGCGCAGTATCTGATTAACCACATAGCGCACCGTAGTACTGGGAATGGCAAACCCAATCCCCTCGATGCCCGCCTGCGATATCTTGCTCGAATTGATGCCTATTAACTGTCCTGACGTGTTGACGAGCGGTCCCCCGCTATTACCAGGATTAATCGCAGCATCGGTCTGTATGAGATGATATTCCCAGCCATCACGATACATCACCCGGTCCTTGGCGGAGATGATTCCTGCAGTTACCGTATGGGTCAATCCTAATGAATTCCCAATCGCGACCACCAATTGGCCGGGTTCAATTTTGTTGGATGAGGCAAAGCTCACGGGAATCAAGTGGGGCGCCTTAATCCGAATCACGGCGAGGTCTGTCGCGGGATCTTCCCCGATAATCCGTGCCTTATAGCGCATGCCATTGGACAGCACCACCCACACGCTATGGGCTCCCGCCACCACATGATAATTGGTGACAATATCGCCTTGTCGGTCAACCACAACACCTGACCCCATTCCCCGGGTTTTTTCACGGGACCCACTCAGTTGGTTATTGAGCACCACCACCACGGACGGATCAAGCTTTTTTACCACTGCAGTAACGGGCCATGTCACGGGGTGCGGGGTTCGAGTAATGACTTGGTAGACCATAATCCCGCCTAACAACATTCCGAAAATGCCAAACCAAAAGCTTTGCCAGCGTCCCCATCGCGCCACAGTAATCCCCCCTGGGACAACATATGTTGTCCCAGGGGGGATTAGGACCTAAAATTACTTGATCACAACAACCTTTTTGTGTAGGGTTACGATGAGGAGGACTTCATGACACCTTACGATAGCACCATCAGAGAGATTCAACCAGGCATCTTTCGGATTCCGATTCCCGTCCCATTACCTTTACAGTATGTCTATGCTTACGCCATCACCGACCCCCAAGGGGTCTGGTTAATTGATCTCGGCATGGACGTGGAAGAAGCTCGCGCCGCTTGGGACCAGGCTGACCGCGACCTGGGTCTAAGCCAACACACCGTGGCGGGCATCATTGTGACCCATTATCATCCGGATCATATTGGGCTAGCCCAATATGCGGCCGATAAGTGGCAGGCTCCCATTTACCTCCTTGGTGACGAGATCACTCTCGCCCGGAGCATTTTTGAAGATACCCCGCCGGGTCCTGACCTCACCGCCTTCATGATTCAGAACGGAACTCCTCCCGATGAGGTCGTGTTACTCGAACAAGAGCAGTCGTTACGGCGTACCATCGTTCATTTGCCGCCGGTGATGCATCCACTAAAGGCCGGTCAGAAAATTGTGCTTCAAGACCACGTACTCCAGATTATCCACCAACGAGGACACACCGATCACCAAGCGGTAATCTACGAGGAGCGCGAACACCTCTTGTTTTGCGGCGACCAGGTTCTGTCGCGGATTACTCCCAATATTAGTTTTTGGCCCAATTCGGATCCCAATCCGTTAGCGTCCTATCTCACTTCATTAAGAGAACTCAAAGCCTTGCCCGTCCGATTGGCGTTGCCGGCTCACGAACATCTCATCGATAATCTAAACCAGCGCATCGACGACATCATCGCCCACCATGCCGAAAGAACCCAAGACGTGATAGAGATTGTCTCCTCGCCGAAGAGTGGGTATGAGGTCGCCAAGGAACTCTTTAAGAGGCCTCTTAACGCTTATCAGATGCGCTTTGCAGTCAGCGAAACGCTGGCCCATTTAGAATACCTCAGGCTCGAAGGCGAACTCGACCGACTCGACGGCACTCCGATCCGGTATCAGCGCCGCTGACAGGCTAGACTCGTTCCACCAGGGTCGCAATACCTTGGCCCACCCCAATGCACATCGTGGCCAGGCCCCTCCGTTGACCATCTCGTTGCATGCCGTAAAGTAACGTAGTCAAAATTCTGGCGCCGGAGGCACCTAAGGGATGGCCCAACGCAATAGCGCCGCCCGTGGGGTTGACGCGATCCGGATCGAGGGGTAGGTCCCGTAAAACCGCCAAGGCTTGAGCCGCAAAGGCTTCGTTCAATTCGACACGGTCTAGGTCCTCGATCCGCCACCCAATACGGTTCAGAGCCTTGGTGGAAGCTGGCACCGGTCCATAGCCCATCACGGCCGGATCAACTCCAGCCACCCCAGTACCCCGGATTACCGCCAGAGGCTCTAGTCCTTTATGAATGGCCCGATCCCAGTCCATCAAAATCACGGCAGCGGCTCCGTCGTTAATGCCGGATGAATTCCCCGCTGTCACCGTCCCGCCTTTTCTAAAGGCCGGTCGAAGGGATGCCAGCTTCTCCATCGTGGTATCGGGCCGCGGGTGCTCGTCTTGGGTCACGAACGTGACCTCACCTTTTCGATCTTTCACCGGAACCGGGACAATCTCTCGGTCAAACCAGCCTTGAGCCTGGGCAGCAAGAGCCCTTTCTTGAGACCGATAGGCAAACGCATCTTGTGCTTCCCGGCTAATCTGAAACCGCTCTGCCAAGTTTTCCGCCGTCTCACCCATGGAATAGGGATAGTAGAGCTCGGCCAACTTGGGGTTAGTCATCCGCCACCCAATCGTGGTATCAAAAAGCTCGGCATTACCAGTCGGAAATCCCTTTGGAGATTTCGGGAGTACAAAGGGTGCCCGAGTCATGGATTCCACTCCTCCGGCGATCACCACATCTGCCTCTTCCGATCGAATCGCTTGAAAGCCCCGGTTGATCGCCTCGAGGGAACTCCCACAAAGCCGATTATAGGTGGCACCGGGTACCGTGACCGGAAATCCGGCCAGCAAGAGCGCCATTCGCGCCACGTTCCGATTGTCCTCTCCTGCTTGGTTGGCTGCCCCTAGGAGCACATCATCCACTTCCAGAGGGTCCAGATGAATATCGTCGATCACGGCCCGTAAAACCAAAGCCGCCAAGTCGTCGGGTCGTACGGACTGCAAGGCGCCATTATGGCGCCCAATGGGAGTCCGGCGCGCTGCTACAATCGCCACATCACGCATTCCAATCCACTCCTCCTCGGGCCATGTGCCGTAAAATTTCGGGGTGAGGCAGGTAGCTTTCTCCGAATGCTTGCCGCATCGCCTCTAACAGCAGTCCGATTTCACTAAGACCAAAAATTTGTGCCCATTCTAACGGCCCTCGGGGATGATTTAGCCCCCGCCGAATCGCCCGATCAATCTCGGAGTCCGAAAGCCCAAGCTCACGATAAGCAATCGCCTCATTGACGAGGGGAGCAATCACTCGTGCAAACACGCCTCCCACGCTATCCCGAATCGGGTCCCACTCCCAATCGTGAAAATGGGCCAGGGGCGTGGCTGGGATCTTCTCATCCGTCACAATAGTCAAGCGGTTCGCATCGATGCGCATCAACCACGGATCAAACCCAATGAGATGGATCTGGTCTGCGACCCAACATTGCTGCTTGGCGAGCAGAATCGTTGTAGACGCGGTGAGCACCCAACGACCAGGATAGAGCGTCGCCACCTGTTCGAGGCGTTTACGCTTGGTGTCGGGGGGTCCCAAAGATGGTTCGATAATTAAGCCCACATCGCCTTCGGTGTCTTCAGGCGACACCGTTACCGGAAGGTCCGTGTGGCGTTGCACCACCTCTTGGAGTGATGGCTTCCCCATCACCCAAATGGCATTAGTCATAGCGATAGAACCCCCGTCCACTCTTACGACCCAACTGTCCCAAACGAATCTTTTGCTGTTGCAGGCGATGCGGCCGATAGCGCGCATCGTAAAAGGTTTGTGTAAACACCGACTCGGTTACCGCGAAATTCACGTCGATTCCGACTAGATCCATCAGACGAAAGGGGCCCATAGGAAACCCCACTCCCTCAAAGATGGTGTCACAGGTCTCCAAAGACACGATCCCGTCGTCCACCATCCGCAGGGCTTCAAGATAGTAAGGACGTGCCACCCGATTCACTAAAAACCCCGGTCGGTCGGGCGCCACCACAGGTTCTTTATCCCATTCGCGAATCAGTTCCACCGCCGCTGCGACATAGGGTGCCTTGGTGGCCATCCCGGCAATCACTTCCACCAATGCCATGCGTGGCACCGGGTTAAAGAAATGCAGCCCACCAATGCGCTCCGGAAAATTGCGGGCAACTCCTTGAATCTCGGTTACCGCAATCGAAGAAGTGTTGGATGCTAACCATACCTCAGGACCAAATTCTTGGTCCAATCGAGTAAACAAAGGCCCCTTTAAGGCCATAGTTTCCGGCACCGCCTCAATGACCCAGGATGGCTCAATCCCATCCCAGTCGGCGCTCACCGTAAGCCGACGCCGCCATTCTGGATCGAGCATCTCTGGTGATGCCGCCCGGGTCAATCCTTTTTCAATGCTCGCCTGTGCGGATTGACGTTGTGCCGCATCGGGATCCACCAGGTGGACCCGCCACCCATGACGCAACGCGACCTCAGAAATCCCACGGCCCATGGTGCCGGCCCCGATCACCATGAGTTGACGTGATGAAGCGGTCATCGGCCGCGAAATTCCGGGGCTCGTTTACTGATGAAGGCCTCAATTCCTTCATGATGGTCCTCGGTACGGGCCGCTGCGGACTGAAACCCTCGTTCGGATTCGAGGCTCTCCTCAAAGGAGTGTTCGATGCCGCGGTGCAGACTGCGCTTAATCATGGCCAACGCAATGGGGGGGCCATCCGCTAGCCGGCGCGCCAGTGCATCGGTGACCGCTTGTAGTTCGGTGGGATCCACCAGTCGGTGCAAAAGTCCCCATTGATAGGCAGTTTCGGCATCTAAGACATCTCCAAGCATAGCCATTTCCAAGGCTCGAGCCTGCCCGATGAGGCGAGGCAGAAGATAGCTAGAGCCGGAGTCAGGAACCAAACCGATCTTAACGAACGCTTGACTAAACCGCGCCGTCGTCGAAGCAATACGAAAATCTGCGGCCAAGGCCAACGACATGCCCGCCCCAGCAGCCACCCCATTGACCATCGCGATGGTGGGTTTTGGAAAGTGATAAAGCTTCAACGCTAAAGGATTATAATACCGCGCCACGTGCTCCCCAATGTGGCCGGCCCCCCCATCCTGTTGATGCTCCTTAAGATCCTGTCCTGCACAAAAACCTCGACCCACCCCAGTGAGCACCACCACTCGGCACTCTTCGTCTTGTTCAGCGCTTTTCAGGGCTCCCATTAATTCGGTTAAGGCCTGATTATTTAAAGCGTTCAATTTATCCGGTCGATTAATCGCAATGGTCATTACCCGATCAGCCATCGTAACCTTCAGCGCTTCATAGGTCATCGTCACGCATCGCTCCTTTTTATGGCCGTGATATCACCCTCTTAGAAAGCCCCCATGAGTCGGTCCACATTCCTAGCCGGCGCTCTATAGGTTCATCCCACGCATCCACATTCCCGCCCGAAAACTTGCCTGTTCCACTAAGGTCGTGGTGGAACGTCCTGCTTCTTTTGGAGTACGCGGTCGATCAATCCACGGGTATATTCCTAAGACACTAAAATCGTATAAGAATTCGTACCCGCTGCCAATGCCCTCGGTTAACACGACCACCGGACGGTCAACGCTTTGCGCACACCGGGCCACTTCTCCTGCGACCCCATGCGCTGTCAGCTTATCGACATGTTCATCCAAGGTAACCACCCAATCGCAAGACGCAATGCGTTGTTCAAGATGCAGCAGTTGTGCTACGGTCGCCACCGCTGGGGTCAACTGGGCCCCTAAGAAGCCTAGCGCCAATCCCAACGCCCCACCCGCCCCCGCTCCAGGCATAGACGTCAGGGGCATTGAAACATGCGCTTCAAGCATTTCCCCATAGCGCTGCATCGCTGCGTCTACGAGCGGTATACGAAACTCCGGAACCCCCTTTTCGATGCCGAATTGCAAGGTCGCGCCAGACTCTCCGGATGCCGGATAAGGATAGGGATATAATCCAAACACGGGAATGGGAGGAGGGACAAGGTCCGAAAAGTCGATATGGGCGAGCCGCTCGAGACCCGCTGTACCGGGGGCGATTAGATTTTCTTGATCATCATAAAAATGCACCTGAAACGTTTCTAAAAATCCTATTCCGCCATCATTCACAATCGTGTCTCCCAAGGTCATATAACAGCATTCGGGCTGATATCGCAGAACCTTTTGAAACAATTCCCCCAGCGCACGACTACTAGCGCGGGTGGCATCGCGGTGTGGGGTTTTCAACCCCAGTCCCACCACTTCTGCGGCATCAATCCATGCGATGTGCCCGGGCAGCATGGCCCACCGGGCCTCTGCGGCTCGCCCAAAGGGACCTAAGACCTGTTCTCGGCGGACCCGTCCGCCGAGTGCTCGCACCATGATATCCATGGAACCCAAGCCACTGCTGGGCAACGGCATCAGGGTCGTTTCCAGCGAAGGCATTGCTCGTTTTAGGCCACGGGCTATCGCGTCAGCCAACGCTGAAGCTTTTACTGTGGTCTTAAATTTTCCAGGCGCAACTAATACATGCATCACGTTTACCTCGGCTTCCGGTAACCCCTTAGTAAGCAGAGTACGACTCTGCCACCTTCATTCCGTCCTCAATCGCTTACCCCTAGCATATCACACCATCCCAGTCCTCGAGGGATCCGACATAGATGCTCTGTCAGCGATTCATGCCGATGCCCACCGGCGAGTGCCCAATGGTTGCCTAGCTCGTGTGCAGTCTCGTGCGCTTATCCTTTTTGAGGGTGGATCGTGGATATATGTCATGCCTCCTCCGGTCGACCCGGCAAAATAACTGGGGGACCAGAGGCTGCCGCCCGGCATGTTGCTGGCGGGATAAGTAGTGGCGAAGTCAGGAGGTTCACTCCGAGGGTGTCTCGACCCACGACGCAGCGACTGGGGTTCCCCCAGAATCTCTGCGCTTTAGGGCGGAGATTCTGGGAGAAATGCATGGTTTAACAAATGGCGATGTTGACGGATAATGTTAGAGTCGTGTAACGGTGGTCCACTAGCGTAAAGTATCTTAAATATTGGAGACTCGCGTTGTTCGGATAGTTCCTTGGTGGATCGCTACTTTTAAGTATCCGGCGGACCCATACGGTCCTCCCATTATAGAGCGAAAGGGTTGAGATGAAATTGAATAGTTCTTTCAAGGAAAAAGTTATTGTTCTCGGTGGTGACGGGTTTTGCGGGTGGCCGACCAGCCTACACCTGTCAAATCTAGGTCATGACGTTGTCATCGTTGACAACCTCTCTCGACGGAATATCGACAACGAGCTCGAGGCCGAATCTCTAACCCCCATTCACCCAATGGGGACACGGTTAAAGGCCTGGACTGAGGTTGCCGACCGCAATATCCGATTTTACAATTGTGATGTGGCAAAGAACTACGAACATCTGTTGGATATCATCGAGAAGGAACGTCCGGACGCCATTGTGCACTTTGCCGAACAGCGCTCCGCACCGTATTCCATGAAGTCCCCGTATCACAAGCGCTACACGGTGAACAACAACCTGAATGCCACGCATAACGTACTCACGGCAATCGTCCAGTCAGGACGGGACATTCACTTGGTACATCTTGGCACGACCGGCGTTTACGGTTATGGGACTGCGGGAATCGAGATCCCGGAGGGGTATCTGGAAATAGAGATTCCCACTGAAACCGGTGAACGGATCTCGCGGGAGATCCTCTATCCTGCCGATCCGGGCTCGGTCTATCACATGACCAAAAACCAAGATCAATTATTTTTTCATTTTTACAACAAGAATGATGGGGTTCGAATTACCGACTTGCACCAAGGGATTGTCTGGGGGACCAACACCCGAGAGACAATGTTGGACGAACGGCTCATCAACCGGTTTGACTACGACGGAGACTACGGTACCGTACTGAACCGATTCTTGATGCAAGCTGCCGTGCACTATCCCCTGACAGTGCATGGCACGGGCGGTCAAACTAGAGCCTTCATTCACATCCAGGACACAGTTCGATGCGTACAGTTAGCAATTGAGAATCCCCCAGCACCGGGCGATCGAGTACAAATTTTTAACCAGATGACAGAGACCCACCGGGTGCGCGATTTGGCCGGTCTAGTTAGTCGTCTAACCGGAGCGGAGATCGCATATTTCCCCAATCCACGTAACGAAGCGGACGAAAATGAGCTCCATGTAAAAAATGAATTGTTCTTGTCCCGAGGACTCAATCCCACGCTATTAAGCGAAGGATTGATGTTAGAGGTCACAGCGGTTGCGCAGCGTTATGCCCACCGGGCGGATCTATCCAAGATCCCCGCAACGAGCCAGTGGCGCCAAACACCGAAGGCAATGCGGCCGATTTAAAGAATGGAGGGCTCTCAACCATACGGGTGACACACCTGTTCCCGGATCTCACCACGCCGGCACGACCTTGACGTCCTCTCCTGTTAGAGGCCTGGCGTCCGTAGCTTGCCGGTGTGCTCTGCTTTATCGCAAAGGAGCGAGAAGCATCCTAGTGGGCAGATGGGGCTTATCAGGAGGAGAATAGGATTTGGCAGCGGCCCTGGGCCCAATTTCCGGGATTATCCATAGGGCCCGCGCATCAACGAATGCCCGGAACGCCGAAAACCGTTATCTGTACCCAGTCGCTGAACGTTAGGTGTCCCTGGGGTTGTGCGGGGGAGCGACTGGTAGTGCAGGGTGCGGACATGTGGCACCGGTTGACCATCCCCCGATGGCCCAGTAATTGTTGGGATGATCCGCGCCGAGCTGCTGGTACGCCCGATATCGGGTCTCAGGAAAAGACACATGCGGGTTATCCCCCCATTTGTTCGCAGATATCTCTCTGAAGACGCATTGGTGAGGTCCCAGGGATATGGTTAGCCACAGAGCCTCACTGATTCCCACCATGGGTTTTCCCATACCATTTGGTCAACCCCTAGATCAATCGCGTCTGCTGCATCCCCATTATCGTTCTTCCTTCGGCTCATTCTTCCCCAAGATGGTGCCAAGGTCCTAGACGTCTTACGTCCCGATGGGGGTCAGCCTTGTCGGGACCATGGGACCTTTCTCGGCACGGTGGCATATTGTCTTAAACAGGGGGGTTATTATGGATTGGATTCTTCATCGTGCGGATGCGCGTTTGGATTGCTATGATGGGTCTATCATCATTGCCAGTTTTCGCGTCGGGATCGGCACATCGGAGACCGCTACACCGTTGGGTCGTTGGTCCTTGCAGGTTTCTACCCCGCCGGACGATCCGGATCGCGTGGCCATTCTGTCGACGCCCCGGATGATCTGCCTCCGGGAAACGCATGCGTTGGACACGCTCGGCAAGCCAGCGAGTGGTGGCTGAATCCGTCTACATCCGCAGTCTGCGGATATCGTGCGGCGCCTGGTCGCTGATGGGCAAACCATAGAGGTCCGTGAGTAATCCAAATGTATGACAAACTCCCTATTCGAATCGAGATGTAGGGAATTTGTCGCTCCCATAAATAGGCGAGGCGCTCCGCAACCACTCCACGTCCGGTTCGCCGTGGCGAAGCACCGCGGGACTGGACTGGACACAAGTCCAGTCCAGTGGCCGGTCGCGCCAAGCATAGTATCCGCTCCGTCTGGCCGCAGACACGGAAGGCGGAGCGGTGTTCATGAATGAACGCATATTCCCCTTCCGATCGTTGGTGAAGAGACGCAGCGCTGTTTTTAAGAGGGGCTTGTCGCGTGGCCTTAATCCAGCGATCGCCTGGACCTTGCACTCGATCATCTCGCGAAGTTTTACGGGAAACCGTCCTTTTGGCACCGCGCCTATTACGTCGGGAGTGTCGGCGGAGCCTCGCTAGAGACGGTGAAACGCTACGTCGAAGCCCAAGGCACGAAAGAAAAACCCCGAAAGGCGGCCAGAAGGCCCCCAACCGCTTGACCCCCTCCTGGCCTACGGCCTAGGAAGGGGAATGCGCGGGCATGGCGTTCAAGTGGTCCGCCACCCATTCCCGCACCTATCCCAGACCCTCGGGGTTCTCCCTGTGCTATACTCGGGGTGACAGGAGGTCACCCGATGAATCCCTCGATTTTTGTTACGATGTCTCTTTCGGGCATTTTTATGCCCTTTTTGCGTGTTGACGTCGCTTCAACGATCAGGGGTTCGACCGGTCCGGGATAGCTCCTCCGAGAGAACCGGCCCTAACGGCACCTGACGCGGAAGCAGGTGCTCTTTTTGTATGCCCAGTCAATCTTGAGGGGAGGCCTTACACATGGCCGGTCAATCGGTCTTCAAGAACTCGAATTATTTAACGTTTTGGACTGGTAGCTTCGTATCGGGGATGGGAGATTCTATGTTTTTGCTCGCCATGAGCTGGATGGTAGTCCGCATTACCGGCTCGGCAACGGTCTTGGGACTACTCATGGGAGCTATGAGTCTGCCCCAGATTCTGTTCTCTGTCATTGGCGGAGCGCTCGTCGACCGTATGGACCCGAAACGGTTCATGATCGCGTCAGATGCGATCCGACTCGTGGCGATGGTATTTCTCGTATTTTTCTCGTCCCACGGCATGCCTCCGATCTGGGCGCTGTTTGTTGTCGCCGTCGTGTTTGGAACCGTCGATGCGGGATTTTGGCCTGCCGCGTTGGCTTTCCAACAATCTCTAGTTGCGCCCGAGCAGTACGTGCAAGCCAATGGGTTCGTGATGGTCGCCTCGCAGACGACGCAAATTGTTGGCCCAGCGGTGGCCGGTCTGCTCATGGCGACCGGGAATTTTGGCGTCATCCTGGTGCTAAACGCGGCCACGTACGGCGTCTCCATTGGATGCCTGGCGCGTGTTACAACATCTCACACAACGAGCGCCCCCCCAATGACAGACGAACCGGCATCACTGCGTCGAGATATTGCACAGGGGATCCACTATATGCTGAAGACCCCGCTTCTCCTCGTAACCTCGCTGGCGGCGTTTATAGTAAATGCTTGCCTGGCAGCGGTGATGCTGGCGATGCCGTTGATGGCACACCAGTTACGTCTGGGTTCTCAAGGCTTCGGTTTCATGACCGCTGCCCTTGGCATCGGCGGGGCGATTGGCGCGATCGCCTTTTCGATTATACGCCTGCGGCACCCCACTCCCCGGATGACGCTCGCCGCCACCGGCCTGGAAGGAGTGCTGTTCTTGGCTCTCGGCATGACCCATCATTTTTCTCTATTGTTTACGGTCTTGTGCGGCGTCGGTATGCTCGAAGTCGCGGTCAATACTATCGCGCCCAGCGTCAATCAACAAATCATCCCCCCTGCAATGTTTGGGAGGGTGATCAGCTTAACCATCGTGTTGATGGATGGGGCGATTCCACTGGCACGCGCTGCCTCGGGATGGAGCATTGCCCACCTAGGTCTGTGGCATGTCCTGCAGGGTGCCGGCGTGCTGCAAGTGTTGGCGTCGGCCATCGCGTTCATGCTCCCTACAGTTCGGTTGTACTCGGAAAAAACCGGTATCAGGATTTTGTGATGGATCCAGGGCTTCTGAGGCTGAACAAAACCGGGACGTTGCGTGTTGATCGGCGCCATGTATCGGGACCGGGATATTCGACCAAAATCGGTGGATCAAGGACGAGTACTAATGTAGGAACGCCCCCGAATGCAGATCATTCGTGCACCAAATTATTGCCA
>DAHWKJ010000096.1 GCA_027343695.1 Sulfobacillus sp.
GACATTCGGTAATACGATGCGGGCGCCCGATGGGCGACCGGGCAGCCGTTAGGCCGCAGACCCCAAACTTATCGGTGTCGGAACGGAATACACCCTGCTTGTGATTGGGGACAGGTTGTGCTCCGATGAGTGGAGCCAAACGCAAGGCCACCGCGCAATATAAGTTTCTTCGCGGGTTTTAGATGACAGAGGGTTAAATGGCCAGTATCCGTGATTCAACTTCGGTGTCTACACGATACCATTCACTACGCGTCAATCTTCGTTTGTAACCCTATTATTTTGGGGCGATATTTTCGACAGAACTGCCCCCTTATTCGGGCGCTACTCCCCCCTCTTTCCCGCCATCACGCCCGAGGCAGCTCAGAATGAGCCTGGTCTGCCATGCGATTGACTCCGTTGGATGGCTTCATGAAATCGTCTGATCTGCATATCGTGGGTATGTGGGATTTTGCGATAGGTAGACGTGGCTGTGATGAGGCCATGGAGAGAATTGAAAAGGGAGGACTATGATGACAACAATTGGGGGGACCCAGGTAGGTCGGGTTGCGATCGTCACGGGGGCGAGTCGCGGTATCGGTCGAGCCGTAGCGGAGCTCTTGATTCGGCAAGGAGTTCATGTCTTAGCCGTTGCTCAACACACGACCCTAACGACGACTGTAGATCAACTCAACACCATGGGAACGGGGAGGGCGGTGGCCAGTGTGATTAGTATTGATGGGAGCGAGACCACCGCGGAACAAATTGTTACCCAAGTTAATACCCAATTTGGCCGACTCGACTATGTTGTCAATGCAGCAGGAGGCGCCCGCGTGACGTCCGTCTTGGACGGTTCGTGGCAACAATGGCATGACGACTTTAACGTTAAGTTTTGGGGGTATTTGGCGCTCATTCGAGCAGCGGTACCGCTCTTGAAAAAAAGCGGAGGCGGGGTAGTGGTGAATTTAGTCGGGGTGGCTGGGAAGGACCCCAACCCTAATTTGGCGATTGCGAGCGCCGTGAATGGCGCCTTGAGGGCGGTTACCAAAAACCTGGCCGACGATTTGGCGGCATTTCGGATTCGGTTTGTCAATGTTAATCCGGGCGCTACGGAGACGGACCTCCTGCGCCAGATGGCCGGGGGATATGCCGCGAAACGCAACAGCTCGATTGAAGCCATGATGGCGGAAATGCGGCAAAAGGCTCCACTCGGTCGCCTTCCTAGCGCCGAAGATGTGGCAAATGTGGTAGGTTTCTTATTATCGGACCAGGCCTCCTTGATTACAGGCACCAGCGTTGACATTGATGGGGGTGTCCATCGAGGTTTAGCCTAAACCAGCCGATGAGGAGGCCCCATAGTTTGGGATACACATATTGGACTCATTTTGCTTGGCATGGACCCGAGGACAGCGTGTTGGTCACCGAACAGGACAATATTGTGGACATTGGATCCACATCCCTGTTGGCGCAACGAGGAATACGAGACGTGTTGATAGATTGTGAAGGGGCTTTCTTGACCCCGGGTTTATGGGACAGTCATGTGCATCTCTTGGCTTATGGTCAAAGTTTCCAACATCTTCAATTGGATGCTGATTTAGACTATGAAGAAGTGCTGGCCAAGGTCCAGCAATGGGTCAGCAATTTGCAGACCTCAAAGAGTCTTGTCCTTGGGGCAGGATGGAGTGAGAGTCAATGGGCACGGCCGCCACGGGCAGCAGATTTAAGCCGGGTCTCGGATGCCCATCCAGTTATCCTGGCCAGTCATGACCACCATTCCCTCTGGATGAACCAAGAAGCGTTGATATTGGTAGGACTCTCCGAGCATACCGAACCAGTTGCTGGGGGCGTCATAGAACGCGATTCTCATGGGGTACCTACGGGAGTCGTGCGAGAAAATCAGGTCGGTTGGGTCAATGCGCGGTTAACACCGCCATCGGCGGACGACGACATCCGGGATCTGCGACGGGGCATGCAAGAGATGGCACGGCAGGGCATTGTGGGTGTGACTAGTATGGAGTCACGGGAGGGGTTTGTCGCTTTGCAAAAGGTTATGGCTGACGCTCGTGAGACGCCGTTGCGAGTCGATGTCATGCTCCCGAAGGATCAGCTGCCCGCGTTGGCATCACTCGGCATTGTGGCTGGGTTTGGTCATCCCTCATTGCGGATAAAGGGTGTGAAATTGTTTTTAGACGGGGCTCTGGGATCGCGTACGGCATGGATGAAGGAGCCTTACGCAGGGGAGACCGATTATCGTGGAGTATCTGCCTTGGATCCTGACCAAGTGCGGTCTATGGTCCACGATGCCGACCATTCGGGTCTTGCGGTGGCTATGCACGCAATTGGGGACCGAGCGGTTCAAACCGCGGTCAAGGTGTTACGTGATTTCGATCGCCCCCGTGCACTGGCTCATCGCATCGAACATGCCCAGCTAATAGATGACACGGAACTCTTGTGGTTGAACTCTCGGTTTGCGGTGTCCGTGCAACCGGTGCACATGGTCGACGACTATGGAATTGCGCGCCAGCATTGGGGTGAACGGAGTATCAATGCCTATCGGTTTCAATCTCTTTGGCAACAGGGGACTATGGTCCTTTTGGGTTCGGATGCACCGGTCGCTACGCCGGATCCTCGGTGGGGTCTTTGGATGGCGGTCCACCGTGCTCCATTCGATCGGCCAAGAGAGATTTGGAACCTCAAAGAAGCTTTGACACCCCGGCAAGCTATAGACGCTTACACACGTGTGCCGGCAAGAGCGGACGGGCGTCATAGTGGGGTCTTGGACCGGGGATACCCAGCCGACTTCACATTTTGGGCTACCAATCCGGAGCGTGCCTTGATTGAGGGTAACTGGGATGCGTTACGTGTCGTAGGGACGGTCGTGCAAGGTCGACAAGTTTGGTGGCAGGGCCGGTAAATTCGACAAATTGTTGTCGTCATTTGTGGATATGTTGGGGATAAGGGTGTTAAAAAACTGTGGGTTTCCTGTGAATAGTGGCAGGAACGGCCCCGATAAAACGCGAAAGTCTAACCCATGTAAAAGACCATGCTAGATGACATACCTGCGAATGGGGGATGACGGTGATGGACGAACGCTGTAATTTTTGTGGATCCGAGGATGTAGTAATCACGGGGCCCTTGAACATTGAAGGGACTAGGGCCATGGTCACGGTATTGGACGGGCGTCAATGCACCCTCTGTGGGAATCTGCAGGTGACGATTCCGCAGGCGGTATTGGTGCGGCTTTATCCCCCCGGGGTACGCCATTTGACCCCGGCTCGCCGAGAGCGCTTGACGATGAGGAAAAAATTGCGCCGGCACCAAATGGCCCGCGTTTAACGGTCACCCCCCTTTGTGGGGGTTTTTCCTTAGGACCACCGAGAGGTCTTGGAGGGGTCGGGCTGGATGTGTCGGACAGCGATGTCTGGTACACTGAGAGAGATGGGGTAGCGACGGGCGAGCATGACGGTTGTCGTGGTGCCCTCGGTCCCGACCAAATCTACGGAGGCTAATTTTGAGCACAACAGAGTGGACTAAGACCTTACAAAGCCAGAATTATCTCATCGATGAGGATCTAGCCGTGATGGTCGGTTTAGCCGTCGAACTGAATCGGCCGCTTTTAGTGGAAGGCCCCGCTGGCAGTGGCAAGACCCAGTTGGCGTATGCCCTTGCTAGCGCGATGAACCGAGAGCTCATTCGGTTATCCTGTTATGAAGGGCTCGATGCATCTCAAGCCCTCTATGATTGGAATTATCAGCGCCAGTTGTTGGCACTGCGTCAGAATGCTGAGGTCAATCCGTTTAGCGTAGAATTCTTAGTGGAACGTCCATTGTTACGTGCGTTACGTAGTCAGGGGGCTATCCTGTTAATCGACGAAGTGGATCGCAGCGACGAGGGTTTCGAGGCATTACTTCTGGAGTACCTGGCCGATCAACAGATTAGCATTCCCGAGTGGGGCACGGTTAAGGCCACCGCACCCCTCGTCACAGTCTTGACCTCAAATCGTACGAGACCGCTCAGCGACGCCTTGCGCCGACGTTGTTTGTATGCTTATTTGGATTGGCCCAGTCCGGAGCGAGAAACCGAGATTGTTGAGCTTTATGCTCCAAATCTTGAGCGGGATATTCTTCACAAGCTGGTGGACGCGGTGGCCTGCTTGCGGTCTTGGCAACTCGTAAAACCTCCGGGATTGGCAGAGACCATTGATTGGGGAAGAACCCAATCGGTCATGGGAGCGCCGGGATTCACTCGCGATTGGGTGAGTCAGACCTTAGGATGTGTAATTAAAGATGCCATCGACTTGGATACCGTGCGGGGTCGGCTCGACGAATTGGTGCTTGGATGACCGCGAGACATGACAGCGGAGAGGGACTCTCCGCCCCCTAAAGACGCGTCGCGCACCGGGGCTCGTTCTGAGGTCGACGACCAGGACGAGGGCTCCGACGTGTCAGACAGGGTTGGACGTCGGGCCTCCCAGTCCCGGATTGGTCATCCTGAGGTTAAAGGGTGGCCGCATGCCTTGCCGAGTTGGGCCCACAGCATAAGGTCACCCGCGGGAACGTTGCGACGGAGTCGGATTCCAGTTCTAGCCGAGGGGAGCCATACCCTCGATTGGTCTAAAACGCTTAGAGCATGGGCACGACACGGGGAGTCCGGCTGGCCGGTCTATTGGCGCCCTTACTTCCGGCGACCGGGTCGAACGGTCGTGTTGTGGGATGTCTCGGGGTCCATGTCGCATTACGTACCCCTCTACTTACCGTGGCTATACCAATGGGCAAAAACTCCGGAAGTGGGGATCTTTGCCTTTGGCACTCGGGTGGTCGACGTGACGGCTCGTTTTCAGCATCGGCCCTTTGCCGATGTGGCTGAAGCGTTGTCTTCAGTCGACGTGTTTGGAGCCGGAACTGCCATCGGTGACGCGATCGGAATTTGGCAGCATACCTGGGGTCAACGCTGGCTCTCTTCCAGTACCTCGGTCCTGATTGTTTCAGACGGCTGGGACGTCGGGGCACCCGATCTCTTGGCGACCTCTTTGTCCGCATTGCGGTCCCGGGCTCGGCGCATGGCGTGGATTCATCCCTTGATGGCGACGCCGGGGTTTGAACCAAAGACACGTGCTTTGAAAGTGGCCGTGCGTTTTATTGACCTCATGGTGCCAGGGGGAACGCCTAATGCACTACTTGAGCTTCCCCTAAGACTGCGATAGCCTTAACACGTCGCGAAAGTTTGGAAAGGAGAATTTTATGAAACCCGGAGCATTTGAATATCGGAAGGCCACGACCGTGAAGGACGCAGTGGCCTGGCTTCACAGTGATTTAAACAGTAAGATTCTAGCTGGGGGACAAAGTTTGGTGCCGGTGATGAATTTTCGTCTGGCGCATCCCAGCTTGTTAGTAGATATCAACGAGATTGCGGCGCTGCACCAAATCACGTTTAATGCCGATACCGTCACGTTGGGAGCCTTGGTGCGACATCAGGAGATGGCAGAGAGCACAGAGGTGCGAGACCGCTTGCCGTTGTTGGCCGTGACGGCTCGTCACATTGGACATTGGGCCATCCGTAATCGGGGGACGTTAGGGGGCAGTCTTGCCCATGCCGATCCCGCGTCGGAATGGCCAGCGGTCATGGTAGCCTTGGAGGCTCAGATTCAAGTGGAAGGTCCCGATGGAGCCCGTACCATACCGGCATCGGAGTTCTATTTGGGATACTACACCACAGAACTCGCCGCCGATGAGATAGTGACGGCCGTCACTATCTCACGGACACGCCATCGTTTGGGATTTGCCGAAGTGGCACGCCGGCCAGGAGATTTTGCTTTAGCAGGCTCTATTGTCGAGGACTTTGGTGACGGCCAAGGGTCTGTGACATGGTTCGGGGTAGCGGGTAAGCCAGAACGTGTGGTGTTGGCCCTGCCGGAAGAGGAATCGGCCCGGGCTCGAAGTTTTCAGAGCGCGCTTGGTAAACTGAGCCAATTGGATGATGATCGCCATCGTCAGCAACTAGCCGTGACAGTGGCGGAACGTGCCTTTCAACATAGCCGCCTTACGGGTCATGAATATTTAACATTCGAGGGAGGACAAGTCTAGGATGGCGACTAAAACACCGATTCGTTTGACCATCAATCATGAATCCTACGACGTAGAGGTAGAGCCGCGTTGGCTGCTTTCCGATGTTATCCGCCATCAACTCGGCTTAATTGGGACTCACGTCGGATGTGAACAAGGGGTCTGTGGGGCCTGCACCATTTTGGTGGACGGTAAACCCGAGCGCAGTTGTCTGGTCTTCGCGGTGCAGGCGGAAGGCGCCGATATCACTACGGTGGAAGGATTAAGCACCGATCCCCAGCATCTCACAGCGCTCCAAGAATCGTTTCGCGATCATCATGCCCTGCAGTGTGGATATTGTACCTCGGGTATGCTGCTGACGGCGACAGCGCTGCTCAAAAAAGAACCTCATCCCACCGAGGACGCCATTCGGGAAGCGCTATCCGGTAACGTGTGTCGGTGTACGGGATATCAGTTTATTGTGGATGCCATCTTAGCAGTAGCAAATGGATCCAAGGAGGTGCAAGAATGACCGAACAAGCCATGCGACCTCAATTTATGGGCGCTCGGGTCAAGCGGGTGGAAGATCCTCGGTTATTGACGGGGCAAGCACGTTACGTCGACGACATTGAAGTACCGGGGATGCTTGAGGTGGCGTTTGTCCGTTCGCCCCACGCGGCCGCGAAAATCCTCAGCATGGACTTGGAGGCGGCGCGTCACGCGCCTGGCGTGCGTGCGGTCTGGACATTTGAGGATTGCCCGGTGATGCTGTGGCAAAGAGATACGTATGAGGTCGGTCAACCTGTATTGGCTCATGATGAAGTGCGATATGTGGGTGAACCAATCGTGGCGATCATTGCGGAGAATCGATATCTTGCCGAAGATGCGGCAGAACTGGTAACGATTCGCTACGAGACTAAAACGCCAGTCCTGGATATGGTGGATGCGATTGCCGAATCACCGCGCCGCGTGCATCCTGAAGCCCAAAACGTCTTTTTTCACAAGGTCTATGCCTCGAAGGGATTTGACGAGGCATTCAATGCAGCCGAACATCATCTTTCGGAGACGTTTCGGACCACACGTCAAACTGCCGTGACGTTAGAGCCGCGGTGCACCGCAGCAATGTTGGATCCGGCGTCGGGACGGATGACTATTTACGCTTCAACCCAATCGCCGCATCGGGTCCGTAGTGACATGTGCGAGCTCTTGGGCTGGGACGAGAATCAGATACGCGTTATCGTGCCCGAAGTGGGTGGAGGATTCGGCATGAAGGCTAACACCTATCCCGAGGACATCATCGTAGTGTCGGCGGCCCAAAAGTTACGTAAGCCGGTTAAGTGGGTCTCGGACCGGACCGAATCCTTGCTGTCCGACGTGCACGCGCGCGACGACATTCACGAAGCGGAGGTAGCTTTTAATTCCGACGGGAAAATTGTTGGTTTTCGAGATCATTTAATGGCCGATGGAGGCGCATATCCCGCCTATCCATTCTCCGGTGCCGTCGGCGAGACGTCGCTGGCTTCGCGGGTATTAACAGGACCCTATGACATTCCCTATATTGCGACCACCATCGATTGTACGTATTCCAACAAGACACCGCTCGGGGCCTATCGGGGAGTTTGGGGGCCGATTGCGTCGTTTGTGCAAGAGGGTCTGATCGACCGGGTGGCTCGAGCATTAGGGAAAGACCCCGCGGATATTCGACGGATTAACATGATTCGACCCGATCAGTTTCCGTATCGCAACTCGGCCGGCATGGTCTATGACCAAGGGTCGTATGGGGAGTCCATGGAAGAGGCATTGAAGCTTGTCGACTACAAGGAATTTCGACGGCGCCAAGACACACTGCGGCACGAGGGCCGGTATGTGGGGATCGGGATCTCTGTCTTTGTGGAACCTACCGCGATGGCCTCGTCTGAAGCCGGATCTGTGGGGTATGAGTCAGTCTTTATCCGTATTGAGCCCACCGGGAAGGTTACTGCGGCATTTGGACTAGGACCCACTGGGCAAGGGCACGAGACCACCATGGCCCAATTAATTGCGGACCAGGTCGGGGTGAACTTTGAGGATGTCGTGATTTTGCACGGAGATACCGACAGTGCGCCGTTTGGTGGAGGCACTGGGGGCAGTCGATCCGGCCCCATTGGCGGCGGAGCAGCTTTGGTAGCTGGCCGGGAAATGCGTGCCCGTTTGGTTAAATTGGCGGCGCATCTTCTTGAAGCCGGCGAAGAAGATATCGAACTCGGAGCGGGCAAGGCGTGGGTGGCTGGGGTGCCGGATCGTGCGATGACCATCAAAGAGCTGGCGGAAGTTGCCTATACACACGTCAAAAGGATTCCAGAAGGGTTGCCTATTGGGCTCGAACTGGTGGCTCGGTATCAACCGAAGCGTGCCGTCAGCTTCTCGAACGGGACCCATATAGCCGAGGTGGAGGTAGACGTTCTATCGGGATTGATTCGGGTCCTCAACTATGTGGTGGTTAACGATTGCGGACGCCTTATCAATCCGATGATTGTCGAAGGCCAGATCCAAGGTGGAGTGGCGCAAGGGATTGGTAGCGCCTTTTTGGAGTCCCTGCGCTACGATGAACACGGTCAGCTGGTCACGACGTCCTTAATGGACTATCTATTGCCAGAAGCCACCGAAGTCCCGCGGATAACAACGCGACACCTAGTGACCCCATCTGAAGGAGAAGGGGGGATCAAGGGGATGGGGGAAGGTTCCTTGATCGGGGCACCAGCGGCTTTGGTCAATGCGGTCTCGGATGCCTTGGCACCATTTGGTGCGATGGTACGTCAACTACCCGTGCTACCGAACGATGTGCTAGACTGGGTTAACGCGTAAAGCAGAGCGGCGATGGCTTAGTGGTTGGGTGAAGAGGGGTTCGGTCGGCGTGAGAGCCGAACGAGCCCCTCTTATTGGATGTGTTCCATCCGGTGGTCAAGTTGTTATAATCAGAAAACAGGGGGTGGCCTATGAAACCAGAGGACCTTTTACGAATGCGGACCTGGGGAGATTTTACGCTTCATCCCGATGGAACTCGGGCCTTTGTGGTCGAATCAGGGATCGATGCGGAAGAAAACCGGGCGACAGCAACCATTGTGCAATGGCACTGGAATGAGGGGATGTGGCAAGCAGGTCGTCCTTTCACCAGAGGCCCTCGCGATGCCCATCCGGCGGTATCCCCAGACGGACGATGGTTGGGATTTCTCGCAGCCCGGGCCGAGGGCCCGCACCAAGTTTGGGTGATGCCCAGTGACGGAGGAGAAGCACGTCAGGTAACGCATCTGAAGGGAGGGGTGAAAGACTTTACGTGGCATCCCAATAGCCTAGTCCTCGCATTGGTGGCCCCAGTCGATCATGGGCTCCTAGAATTTTCTTTGGAATCCGGCGAAAAAAAGCGGGGGCGAGCCCCAATGCCCGATGTGAGGGTCATCGATCGGCAGTTTTACAAATTAGATGGAGCGGGATTTTTCGGACCGAATACGGATCAATTAGTGCTCCTACATATTGCGTCGGAACAGGTTGAATTGTTATCCGGAGGCACCCTATCCTATGCTAATCCCCAGTTTTCTTCAGACGGCAGCCGTCTCTACTATCTGCGGTCGAATCCTGAAGACCCGTTGACCAATCCAGGAGAACGGGATCTGTGGCAATACGAACTGAAGGGCAGACGGCACCAAAGGCTCACTGATTGGCATTGGATTCTGCAAGACTATCGGTGGAACGGCAACGACTCGGGCTGTGCGGTCGTGATCAGTAAGCCCGATGACTGGGGGTATGGGAATACCGAACTTTGGTATTGGGATGGGGCCACTCGCATCCCCTTGTCACATTCATTGGATCGTCCCCTAGGCGATAGTGCGGTCACTGATATTCCGGTTTCTGGGCCTACCCGGCCGATCTTTTCGCCCGATCAACAGACGATCTACGGATTGGTTTCGTCAGAAGGCACGGTGCATTTGTGGGCTTTTCCCCTAAACCAGGCCAAGTCACCTTGTGCACTGACGCGGGGCGACTTGATGCTCTATGGTTTTGCCATGTCCAGCCAACATTGGATGGTAGGCATCGCGGATGCGGTGCACCCGTCAGGAATCGGCGGATTCGAAAAATTCGAGCCCACAGCTGACATACAGGTCGAGTGGACGCCGGTACCGTGGGGCTTCAGTGAGATCCCCGCGGCGCAAGAATTTTGGGCGACCAGCGATGATGGGACTCGCGTGCAGGCGTGGGTGCTAAGGCCCCAAGGCCAAGGGCCCTGGCCTACGATTTTGGAGATTCATGGTGGCCCGATGATGATGTATGGATGGCGTTATGTGATGGAGTTTCATTGGCTCCTCTGCCAAGGCTACGCCGTTGTGTATTCCAACCCGAGGGGTTCGGTGGGCTACGGGAAAGACTTTTGTGGATGCATAATCGGGAATTGGGGCGACCGCGATTATGCGGATCTAAGCGCCGTCCTGGATCAGGCTCTCGAACGTTTCCCGGAGCTGGATGCGACGCGCTTAGGGGTTGCAGGCGGCAGCTACGGGGGATTCATGGTGAACTGGATGCTGGGGCATACCGACCGTTTCCGGGCTGCGATTACGATGCGATCGGTGGTCAACCGGTTTAGCGCCATGGGCTCAAGTGATATGGGATGGCTGCGTGTGCCCCAGTATGGTACCAAGCCCTGGTGGGAAGAGCCAGAACCGTATTGGAACCAGTCGCCACTGAAATATGCCAGTGCGATCCGTACGCCGCTCTTAATTGAACATCAAGCCGACGACCAGCGACTCCCTGTGGAGCAAGGAGAGCAGCTCTATAGTGCCTTGAAATACATGGGACAAGAGGTACGCATGGTTATCTATCCCGGTGAATCCCACGGGATGAGTCGTAGCGGAAAGCCCCTGAATAGGATTCATCGACTGCAGACCCATGCCGCGTGGTGGAGGAAATACTTGTCGGTTGACAACGGATAAGAGAACGTCGAGGTGTCTTCAGTGATCTTAATGGTTCTCAGCGTGGTAGGGAGTGTCGGATTCGCTTTAAGCGGGGCCTTGGTTGGACTGGAGCAGGAGTATGATGTATTTGGAGTGCTAGTCCTAGGCTTGGTTACAGCGTTTGGCGGAGGCATTATCCGTAACCTCATCGTAGGGATTCCAGTAGCGGAGATTTGGCATCAGGGGGCACCGTTTGTTGCGGCGCTGGTTGCCATGATTCTGGCTATGGTGCTGCCCATTACTTGGAGTCACTATGGCAAGACACCGATCCTCGTGTTCGACGCGGTAGGGTTGGCAACGTTCGCGGTAGAAGGGGCTCTTTATGCGGTGGATGTACATGCGCCGCTCGGCGCGATAGTTGCGGCGGCGACTATCACCGGAATTGGAGGCGGGATTGTGCGAGACGTCCTCGCGCAAAGAAAGCCAATGGTATTACGTGATGAAATTTATGCCGCATGGGCTCTCTTAGCTGGATTGGCGGTAGGTCTAGGATTGGTGAATCCCCATCGGGCGTGGCAAGTCTATGGGGTTATTCTTGCGGTATTCTTGTTACGGTTCTTGTCGGTAAGATTGCGATGGCGATTACCGCGGGGACCAAAACCGCCATCGCTAGGGCACAACATGGAGTCATCGGGTGGATGAGGTGGGCTCCGGAACGGTTTAACGATCGGTCGACGGTGGTGGACTATTTAAGATAAAATGGGCAAAGACTCATGAAGATAAGCTCGATGATTCAAGCACAAGGGGGATTTTAAAAACGTGTCACATCCGTATCTAGTCCCGGCGTTATTCGCGGGGTTGATCCAAGGCATAGTGGAATGGCTGCCGGTTAGCAGTAAAACGATGATTACGATCTACTTCACCATCCTCGGAATCAAGGTGCAAAATGCCTATGATCTGGGGCTAATCGCGAACTTTGGGTCATTTTTTGCTGCTGTGTCCTATTTCCGTCGTGAGGTTTGGGAGACCTTAAAGGCTTTAGGACATCCCTTTAGTAGTGAACCCTATGCCAAACTGCTCCGATTTTTGTTTGTCGGCACCTTGGCCACCGGGGTGATTGGGATCCCGATTTACATCGCGGTGCGGCATACTTTTAGCTCAATCGGTGGGTCGGTCGCCATGATCGTGATTGGGATCTTGTTGTTATTTACCGGGACGCTGATGCGTCGTAAGGAAAAAATGATGAGTCAAGCACAGGTTCTCGATGCCCCACCTAAGGATCCGACGCTAGGAGCAGCGGTCTTAACGGGCGCGATGCAAGGCCTCGCCGCGTTGCCCGGCATTAGCCGCAGTGGCATGACCATTACCCCTTTACTGTGGATGGGATTTAATGGGGAAGAATCTATTCGTTTATCCTTTATGTTGGATGTCTTAGCGTTAGTGGGCGCTGGGGTGGTTCCTCTGGTGATTGGCAGCGGTGGTCAATCGGCTGTAGCTCAATTTGGGCTTGGTACGACGATCTTAATGGTAGCCGTAGCTGCCGTAGTATCTTTTCTGGCTATCAATGTGGTACTTAACCTAGCCAAAAAACTCAGAACATCAACTGTGACTTACGTGATCGCCGGTATCACTCTCGTGGTGGCGATTGCCGCCGTGATGGGTCTTTAAACGCCCGATTGCGCTTCATAGCCAACGACGCACCCGGTGTTTATAGTCTCGATAGGGGTCACCGAATTTTGATTGAAGGTACCGTTCTTCCCGCATGATGACTCCTTTCGTCATAACAATGATGACGGGAACCAGCATGATCCATAACCATGAGGTGGAGAAGATTAAGCCGAGACCGATTTGCACCATAACCATCGAGAGGTACAACGGGTTTCGGGTGTACCGGTACGGTCCGGTTTCGACGATGGCCATGGTCGGGCGATTCGGATCGACAGGCGTGCCTGCGCGATGTAGGGCACTTAGACCCCAGCCAGCGACGAAGACCGCGAGCAAGACGAAGCCAAAGCCAATGGCGTTACGCACCACCGGGTTAATAGGAACGAACGGGATCGGGAATACCCAGTTCATGAGAAACCCCAACCCAATACTCAGAGCAAAGATTAAGGGTGGGGGAGCCATAACGCCCGGGCGATCAGCTACCATATTGGTATCCTCCGAATTTGTTATCAAACGGGCCGTAAGTCCCTGAATGAGGCATGGGGAGCGACCCTATCGCTGCCACCAATCGGTCCGCCAGAATTTGGCGTGGAACACCGCCGGTCAGGGTCAGTATACCACGCCATATTTGGGGATTTTCAAGAAGTCTAGCCGCGCCCGTAGACAGGAGCGAGAAAGGCAGCCCCACCTCGGGCTGCCCTGCCTATTCGATGACGCCGGCCTATTCTTGGATGGTGACTTTGGTCATGTGGTTGCCTTGCTTAATGGCGTCTACCACTTCAAGGCCTTCGACGACTCGACCAAACACGGTATGGACACCGTCCAGGTGTTTTTGGGGACTGTGGCATATGAAGAATTGGCTTCCCCCCGTATCCTTTCCGGCATGGGCCATGGATAACGATCCGCGCTCGTGCTTGTGTGGGTTACCCTCCGTTTCACACTTGATGGTGTATCCGGGACCTCCGGTTCCATTGCCCTTAGGATCCCCACCTTGAATAACAAAATTGGGAATGACTCGGTGAAAAGTGAGGCCATCGTAAAATCCGGAGTTGGCTAGTTTGGCGAAGTTGGCCACGGTACCTGGGGCTTCGTTGGGATATAACTCTACGACCATCGTGCCTTGTTCAGTCTCAATAATGGCTTGCATCGTGTACCTCCTCTAGTTGTTTAGCACCAAGTTGGCGCTCGTGATATAAGTTTTTAGCCAATGCCCATTCGGATGCGGTTAAGGGCTCTGGACGTAAGTCATAGAGTTCTTGATGACCGGACACCAAAGCCCTTTGAACCCTATCCAGGGTAACCGCAGATTGGCCAGGTAACTGGTTAATAGCGGTCACGGCCCGAGGATCGAGCCGTAAATCAGAACCAGCCCGCTCATAAAATTCTTGGAGTACCTCTGTTGTATGGATTGGATCTTGGTGCACTAAGACCATGCCGGAAACTAAGGAAAATCCTTGGCGAATGGCTTGCGCAATGCCCGCAATCTTTTTGCCGTTGGCGACCAAATCGAATGGCCCTTCGCAATAGGACCCTACGGCCCGGCCGAATTCGGCCGGGATCCCGAGGCCCTGAAGACCCCGTATGGTTCCTGCCGAGAGCTCACGAAAGTTTTTCTCCCAAACCGTCAAGTCGCGGCACGGACGGGCCACTCCAAAACTTAGGCAGGTCGCATCGAGAAGCACGGCGGATCCGCCACCGATCCGGACGAACACCGGATATCCCAGTGATTGTAGCCACGCGACCGCGTCGGACAGGTGGCGAAGCCGCTGATCCTTCGGGCCCAATAAGACATAGGGACTTTGACGGCGGACGATGACCACCCACTCGTCACGTTCGGCGGCGGTTTTCGATACCACTTCGGGCAACACCGGGGATAGCGCTAGTGCCTGCTGGTCATTGAATTCTACCAACCTTACTGATTTTCCCACGACAGCAAGCCCCCAAGCTTCAAAGTGGTTCATACGGTGTTCTATGGTAGACCACTCTTAGCAAAAAGGAAAGCGATGGGAGGCATTTTTGAGAGATGGAGCTCCTCGGACACTGGATTGGGGGCCTCTTGAGGCCGGTGTAACGTATCTGCGCTGTGGTGGATTCGCAATCGGTATCGACCACAGTACTCCGTGATAACATCGACGCTACCCGGACATGACATATTGGGTACCCGCTTACCTAAAATAGTGTAGACTCTCATTACTTGGAACCATCATGGATAGAGCGCTGGAGGAATCACCATGTGGACACGGCGAGATAAGGTTCTGGTATCCATTGTGGGTGTGATGTTGGTGGTCCTTTTGAGTGTTAGACTCTACCCCGTCGTTGTCTATGACGGAGGGACTCTGCATCAAAAACTTCACTGGATCGTCTATGGCTATGATCGGGTATGGTATCGCAATCGTACCTATGTATCGCCCAGCAAACCTATGAGCTTCACCCAATTAGAAAAAACTTATGGGGATGGAGAGAAATTTATCCCTACGGGAGCTACCGTGATTGGGCTCCCCGTGTATGCCACGGCGAGCGACTTAAGCTTCCAAAAGCGCCAGCATGTATCCCCTACGCTGTTATTCCTCAAAAAGGCCAATGGGAGCTTCATCGTCTATTCCTTGAGTGGGGGACCATAGAGATCGTGAGTCCATTGGGCGACATCGCGGGAGCGCCAAATGTCTCGTCAAACGCTGAGCGGGCCGTCAAGCCCGCTAGAGGTGATACCGGGTAAAGGTTTGTGATACAATTTTTCCATGAGGGCTAGGGGGCGGTGGGAATGACGTCGGAGAGCGTTTTGCGGGAACGAGGTCTTCGGGTTACCCCGCAACGCCGTGCGGTACTGCAATATTTTCTGATTCACCAGGGAGAACACCAGACTGCTGATGGAATTTGGACCGCAATCCAGGAGGTGTCTCCGGAGATTGCGCGAGGCACGGTGTATAAGGCACTGCACGACCTCATTAATGCGCATGTTCTGGAGCAAATCCCCACACTCTCGGGTGGGGATCTTTATGGGCTACGGTTAACCCCGCATCATCACTTCGTGTGTCTCTCGTGTGGACGGGTTGATGATTTACCCGCGAGCTTTCATCCCGAGATTGCACATCCGGACATAGATTCAGTCGCGTCTATTACGACGATCGACGTGGTGTTTCGAGGGGTTTGTCACCAATGTAGCCTCGTCCACTCGTCATGACAAGCGCCGGGCGCTTGGGTCGCCTGTTATGGAGACTGGCCGCCGGGATTTGGCTCGGTAGTTTGGTGTTCTTTTCTTTGGTGGTCACCCAAGTGGCGTTTCGGGCGCTGCCGACGGCGGCGACCACAAAATTTCTGACAGCGATTTTCCCCGTATACTATACGTTTGAAATCTGGGCGGGAGGCGCCGCACTGCTTGGAGTGGTCTGGGCGCTTGTGCGGGGCAAAATGCCGCGTGGATGGCTCGTGATGGTGCTGACCCTCGCGGCATGGGTTCTCGTACTCTGGGCCGATCATGTCTTAGGCTTAATGCATCAACTGAGTCCGACGTCTGCCGTCTTTCATCGACTGCATCAGGAATCTGTGACGGCTGACGGTCTGGTTGGGGTTTTCCTCATTGTCGGCGTGCTGCTGGACAGTTGGAGATGAAGCCCGTATCATGGATTGCCGACCCAGGACTGTTGGTCAAGGTGGCTTCCGAGCCACTGGCTTTACCGGGCGATTTACAACGCAGAGTTGAAGCGCATTGGGATGAAATGAGGCGGCACCATCCTCATTTTTTTCGTGGGCCGGTGCTCTCGTTGAATTCGGTCCAACGATGTCAAGAAGGCTGGTTCCTGACGACACAATTTACAGATTTCGCGCATTATCTCTATAGCCGGGAACATCTGGGATTGGCAGATCCCTATCGGGTACGCGTGGTCTTTGCTGCAGCGTTAGTGGTGTCGAGCGATCGCCAACTACTGGCGGGGGTGATGGGTGCAAATACGGCACGGCCCCATTGGCTTCAGTCGATCGGGGGGGCTGCTACGTGGGACGATGTGGAGGACGGATGGTTGCACCCAGCACAATCGGCTGCGAAAGAATTTCGCGAGGAAACCGGAATCGCGGTTGAAGAGCTGTCCCTTGCAAAGGAACCGGAAATCCTCGGTTGTACGGTGGACCACAATGGTTCTGTCGCGATTGGGGTAGGCTACTTGTCACGACTCTCGACGCGAGAACTGCTCGCGGCCATTGACCAAACCTGGCCAGAACGATCGGATCCCGAACTGGACCGCGTGGTCGCCGTCGATCTCGGGGCCCGTGGGGTGAGATGGCTTCGGAACGAAACCTACAAGTCGGTGCGGTATCTAGAACGAATGGTTCGCGAATTGGAAGATTGGGGGATTTAGCATGGGCTTACATATCGGGGATTCTGCACCGGACTTCGCGGCCAGGGACCAGGCTGATGTCGTCTGGACGCTCGATTCCAGCGGCAATCCGTTCACACTCTTAACCTTTTGGAAGACCTCTTGTAGTGCCTGCCAAACGACATTTCCCTACTTGGCACGGATAGCCGAGGGCTATCCTAAGCTGGTCACAGTTATTGGTGTGGTACAAGACGCCAGTGCTGAGGCGGGAGCAGCACTGGCCAACGAGTGGGGTGCACACTTTCCCATTATATCGGACCGACACCCGTTTCCGATCTCGCGCGCCTATGATCCCACCGTGACCCCCACGATGTATTTCATCGATAATGACCGCAAGCGGATTGTCGCGCGATATCAGGCGTGTGTTAAAGCGGATCTCAATGAACTGTCCGGCCGTATCGCAGAATTTGGATCGGTACCGGCGATTGTGGTAGCACCTGAGGGAGACGGCAATCCGGCTTGGACACCAGGCTGAACCACGTTACAACACGACTGAGGATCAGTCGTGACGTAATAAGGCTTGGCGCATACGGGCCAGGGCGTCATCTAAGGTGACAAAAGGTACCGTGAGTGACAATCGCAACCACCCCTCGCCCTGAGCGCCATAAGCCGATCCTGGAGTCAGTGCGACGTCGGCCTTTTCGATGAAGAAACTGGCGGCTTGGCCGGAGGACATACCCGACGGAGTCCGGAACCATAGATAAAACGTGGATTGGGGAATTTCGCCGAGGAGTCCCATGGCTCGGATTTCTCGGACCGCAAGATTCCGGCGTTTTTCGTAGATGGTGTTAAGACCACGGATGAAGGAATCCGGATCCTCTTGGAGAACCGCCACGGCGGCCTCTTGGACCACGGTAAATGGCCCTGAATCGAGGTGGCTTTTTACCTGTCCGAGTGCATGGACTGCCGAACGTCTACCGACAGCTGCGGCTACCCGCCAGCCCGTCATGTTAAACGACTTGGAGAGTGAGTAGAATTCGATCGCGACTTCATCGGCCCCGGGTATACTGAGCACCGACTCAGGCCGATACCCCTCAAAACCAATATCCGCGTATGCCAGATCACTACATAACAAAATGTCGTACTGCCGACAGATGGAGACCGCCTCTTCATAAAATGCGCGGGGGGCGACGGCACCGGTCGGGTTGTTGGGATAGTTGACCCAGAGGAGTTTAGCCTGACTTAAAATGGCGGGGTCGAGTGCCGCCAAGTTCGGTAAGAAGTGATTTTCCTGGGTTAAGGGCAAACGATAAACTGTGGCACCCGCGAATTCGGCTTGCGCTGCATACACTGGATAGGCGGGGTCTGGAACCAAAACCAGGTCTCCGGGTTCGGCGTATGCCCACGTCAGATGGGCCAGGCCTTCTTTGGATCCAATGAGCGCGACGACCTGAGAATCTCGGTCGAGGTGCACATTAAAGCGATCGCGATAGCGGTCGGCAACGGCTTGACGGAATCTCCGGCTACCCAGAGACTCGGGATATCGATGGGTGATCGCATCCTCAACCGTACGCTTGAGCGCCCCAACAGCGGCCGGGGCGCTCGGCATATCGGGATCCCCAATGCCTAAATTGATGATGTCATGGCCCTCGGCACGTTTTTTTTGAACCAACTGATCCAATGCCAAAAATAGGTAGGGGGGGAGTTGGTTTACCCGTTTTGCCGTGTGCATTTACGACCCTCCTGCTTACACTAATCGAATGTGGTACTCTTTGAGCCACGCGTTGGCTTGAATAAAGAAGGCGAAGAGTTGTGCATTACCCATCAATTGACCAAACCACGGAATCTGGTCTCCCTCCGGCCCCCGCGCGATGACCTTTTGCAAATGCTGGACATTAACAAGGGGCAACAGGGGGCTTGTCGTGTCGTGTAGGATCTCCTCGAGGCCGTGGCGCATGGCTTGGAAATAAGAAGGATTGGGCGTCGAAGGATAGGGGCTTTTTTGCCGCATGATGACGTCGTCCGGTAAGAGCCCGCGCATCGCTTGACGCAACACGCCTTTGGCCGTATTTTGATAATTTTTCCATTCCCAAGGAATGTTCCACACGTACTCGACGAGTCGATGGTCACAGAATGGCACCCGCACCTCAAGCCCGGTGGCCATGGTCATGCGATCCTTGCGGTCGAGCAAGGTGGGTAAGAAACGCGTGATGCTGAGATAGGAGATCTCGCGAATGCGCGCTGCGAAATGAGATTCTCCAGGCAGTCGTGGAACTTCGTCAAGAGCTTCTTGATAACGACGCGCAACATAGGATTCGGGGCGAATCTGGTGGATCAGATCCGGGGCCAGGGTGGCGACGCGATCCTTCAGCCGTCGTGCCCACGGAAATGTGTTGGCGGCGATGGCGTCGGGATGATGGAACCAGGGATACCCTCCGAATATCTCGTCGGCGGCTTCTCCTGACAACCCGACCGTTGCCGACTTTTTGATCTCGCGACTAAAGAGCAATAGCGAGGTGTCGACATCGGCCATCCCTGGTAAATCACGGGCTCGCATGGCGGGCAAAAGATACTCGTAGAGCTCAGGGGTGTCGACTACAACTCGATGATGCTGGGTGCCCAGGGTCTCCGATACTTTTTCCACCCAGGGGGCATCTAAGTTGGTTTGGAACTTAGTGGCCTTAAAGTAACGCTCCATGTCTACAAAATCGATCGAGTATGTGTGAAGTGGCTCACGACCCATAACCTGAAAGGCATCGGCTGCAATGGCACTGACGATACTGGAATCGAGACCCCCTGAAAGCAGGGTAACGACCGGGACATCGGCCACGAGTTGGCGAGTCACAGCATCTTTGACTAAATCGCGCACGGTCTCTTGGGTGGTCTCCCAGGAGTCCGGATGAGGATCCGAGGTCAAGGTCCAATAGGGGGCAATTTTTAATTGGCGCGGCGCTGCCATAAAATAGTAACCGGCACGGAGTTCATGAATCCCCCGAAAGACCCCGTGTCCTGGCGTTTTGGCGGGGCCGATGGCGAACACTTCGGCGAGACCTTCGGCATCGACTTCGGCATGCATGGCGGGATGCGCCAAAATGCCTTTAATTTCCGATGCAAACAATATGCTGTCACCCTGTTTTGCATAAAACAGGGGTTTGACGCCGAGTCGGTCTCGTGCCATAAAGAGGGACTGGTCGGCACTGTCCCATATCGCGAACGCGAAAATGCCATTGAATCGGGAGACGCAGTCCACTCCCCAGGCCACATACGACATGAGGAGGACCTCGGTGTCAGATCGGGATCGAAACCGGTACCCAGCCGTTTCCAGGTCGTGGCGGAGTTCTTGAAAGTTATACAGTTCTCCGTTGTAGACAATGGTGTAGACATGGTTACCAAGCCGACTTGACATGGGCTGCATCCCGCCCTCGGGGTCTATCACCACGAGACGGCGATGGCCCAAGCCAGCGTGCGTGGAGACCCAGGTGCCACTCCCATCAGGTCCGCGGCAGGTTAACGGGGACACCATTGCATCCAATGCAGACTGGCGAGTCGTGAGATTGGCGTCAAAATCGATCCATCCAGCGATACCACACATACATAAATCCCTCCTGACATAGTGCCAGACCGACTGTGGGGTCCAGTACCCATACCCTATGTCGGGAGGGGCCGAGTGTGTGCGGTATTGTGGGCGGTAATATCAGGAAGTCTCCTACACGAAGAGCGTGACTTGAGCCCCATGCGGGTTAACCCAGATCTTTATCACCGGATATTGCACTCCGGGCTCTTCAAGGAATTCGATGGCAAGATCGTTGTTGGCATAGAGGTGCTGAATGCGCATGATTTCTTCGCGGGTGATGTCGTTGACCTCGACGCTGCGACCCATACCCGGTAATGACACCGGCATAAACGTACGTTTGGATACTTGGATGACTTGCATGGCACACTACCTCTCTGTGGTTTCGTGTTGCATGGAGTTATCCCCCGATGTGAGACATCTCGATTTTGGGCAATCCCGGCGTCAATGAGCGGCGGAGCTCTGAATAATGATCGTCGCGACCGGCCCAGAGATAACGTAGGTGTTCTTGGATTTCGTCATCGCTGGCGGATCCGCGGACTAAAGAACGCAGGTCGTCGCCGTGCGTACCAAAGAGGCAGGTGACTAATTGTCCTTCGGGCGATAAACGGGCCCGAGTACAATGCTGGCAAAAAGGACGGGTCACAGACGTGATGATGCCAATTTCCCCTTGTCCGTCTAGATATCGATAGCGTGAGGCCACATCGCCTAGATGCTTGGGTGGTACCGGTTCGAGAGGCCACTCTTGATGAATGAGACGGACGATTTCCTCACCGGGCACCACATCTTCGAGGCGCCACCCGTTGGTGTTGCCGACATCCATGAACTCAATAAACCGGAGGATGACTCGACGGTCGCGGAAGTATGCGGCCATTGGCAGGATCGCTGTGTCGTTGAGACCCTTTTTGACCACCATATTAATCTTTACGGGACCAAGTCCCGCATCGAGCGCTGCATCCACGGCCAGAAGAACCTTCTGAACCGGAAAATCGACGTCGTTCATCCGTTGAAACAAGGCGTCGTCGATGGCATCGAGGCTGATCGTGACCCGTTGTAACCCGGCCGCTTTTAAGGCTTTTGCCCGATCCGGGGTTAAAAGTGAACCATTGGTGGTCATGGCAAGGTCCTCTAGGCCCTCCAGGTGAGCCAGGTCTTGGATTAGCGTGTCAAGGTTTTTTCTTACTAAGGGCTCGCCTCCCGTCAGACGAATTTTCCGGACCCCGAGTGACACAAAAATTCGGGCCAATCGCGTAATTTCATCGAAGGTCAAAAGCTCTGAGCGTGGTAAAAATTGAAATTGGCTCCCGAAGACCTCTTTGGGCATGCAATATACGCATCGGAAGTTACAGCGGTCGGTGACCGAGATCCGTAGATCCGAAAGAGCGCGTCGCCGTCGGTCTTGCACAACCGGCGTGGGCTGGGTTGGTATAGTCGACATAAAAATTAATTCACCTCCGCTAGCTCAAAACCCCTTCCAATAATTGCATGTGGACGGTGATTCCCGCTATTCTTATAGTATAGCAAGACTTTTATCAGGAACTGTAACCTCCTTCATATGAGCGGCGTTTCCTTAGGTAAGAGAGTCCCAGAGGTGACCACCAATGAAAGCTATCATTTCCCTAATTCTATCGTTAGCCGTCGTGGGCTTGAGTGCTATGCACATGTTAATCCACCCTGTGATCCATCCCACCACGTCGGCCGCCAGCACACAACCTAAACCCAAGACCAAACCTCTTGTCCATCATACAGGAACCGCGCTACCACGAGCGTCTAATTTGCCCACGATTGGACGACCTAACTTAGATAGCATGGCAAATCAAGGGCTGCTTTATGGGATTCAGGGTAGCAGTCGACGCGGAACTCCTATGGTGATCCTGTTTGTGTCTCGAGCCCCTAACGCGCCCCGCCATCTTATCATCCAGCACTGGCCATCTCTGCGATTTGCCGCCGTGGCCAGCGGCTCAACGCTCTCCAACATATTGGGCGCCGGATTTCATTCGAAAATTCACTGGATCAGGATCGACTCGACGCTCTTGGTCAAGTAGCATTCACGAGCTCAACAGGCTATGATATAGGCCAGGCTATCGCCTAAATTTTGCCCTGGCGTGAGTGGAGGCGGGAAACGGTGTTAAAAGTTGCCGTGATTATGGGGAGTCGTTCGGATTGGGAGGTCATGCAACACGCAGCGGGGGTGTTAGCGCAACTCGACGTAACATATGACACCCACATTGTGTCGGCGCATCGGACGCCGGACAAAATGTTTACGTTTGCGGAATCTGCCGCAAACTCGGGGTATGGCGTGATTATCGCGGGTGCTGGAGGCGCGGCTCACTTGCCGGGCATGACGGCGGCTAAAACCGTGTTGCCAGTGATTGGGGTGCCGGTTCCCAGTCAGTACTTAAAGGGTCTCGACTCGTTGTTGTCGATCGTACAAATGCCTGGCGGTGTTCCGGTGGCGACCGTGGCCATTGGGGTCGCAGGAGCTCGCAACGCGGGGCTTTTAGCTGCCGAGATTTTGGCGCTTCATGATGACAGTCTCACACACCGACTGGTGGCGTACCGAGAAGCCATGCGGCGAGAAGTCGAAGATGGGGAGGTGCCCTGGTGAAACCGATTCCTAGCGGATCGACCATTGGAATCTTGGGGGGAGGACAATTGGGCCGGTATCTGGTGATCGCGGCTCAACATCTAGGCTATCGAGTGATGGTGCTCGACCCTGATCCGGGCTGTCCAGCGGGCCAAGTGGGGGCACAATTATTGGTTGGGGCCTATGATGATCCGAGCCTCATCCAGCAAATGGCCGAGCACTGCGTGGTTGTCACTTATGAGTTTGAAAATGTACCAACCAGCGCAATCAAGCAACTGGTCGCGGCGGGGATTCCCGTAAGACCTGGTTTGAAGGCGCTTGAAGTGGCCCAGAATCGGGTGCAAGAGAAGACCTGGTGCCGTAATTTAGGAATTCCGACGGCGCCTTTTTATCCTGTGGCGAATCATGAGGACTTTTTGAAAGCCATTGAAGATTTGGGCTGTCCCATTCTATTCAAAACGGCATCGGGGGGATATGACGGCAAAGGTCAACGTCTACTGCGGGATTTGAGGGACAGTGATTCGGTCTGGGCCGATCTCGGTGCGGGGCGCATCCCCTTGATTGCCGAGGGCTGGATCGCTTTTACGATGGAAGTCGCCATCATCGTGTCCCGATCGGTGGATGGCGATGTGACGTATTTCCCGGTGGTTAAAAATGTTCATGACCAGGGCATCTTGGATCTGACTGTAGCTCCCGCTCCGGTAACGGACGACGTGCGACGCACGGCGGAAGAGTATGCGGGAAGGCTAGCCGAGGCCCTGGAGCTGGTGGGTATTCTGGCGGTCGAGTTTTTTGTTGACTCCGACGGCAAGCTCTTGGTCAATGAAATGGCACCACGTCCTCATAATTCGGGCCATTATACCTTGGAGGCCACGTCCGTCTCGCAATTCGAACAGCAGATCCGTGCCGTGACGGAATTACCCTTGGCGTATCCAACCCTGTTGCATCCAGCGGCGATGGTTAATCTCCTGGGTCAGCTCTGGGCCAATACGGAGGGTGCCTTGCCGCTAGAACGGGCGCTCGCGGTTACTGGCAGTCACGTCTATCTTTATGGCAAAAAAAAGCCACGGGTCGGACGCAAGATGGGGCATATTACGGTGGTGGCCGAGTCTCCCGAAAGGGCAGTGGAACGGGCTCTAAAAGCACGTCATGGGGTAGACCTGAATGTTGCGGAACGAGATGGCTTGGATTATTTGGGCCGTGTGTGATGGACCACAAAGAGCTTTGGATGCGGGAAACGGATCGCGATCATCGAGACGACTATCGCCGCTGGCTTTGGTTGGCGGATGAGCCCGATGCGGTGACTGCCTACTGGGGTCAAGGAGTCTTATGGGCCTTCGGCGTAGGAGAAGAGATGGTCGCCGCGGCATTGATGCTGTCTTCTGAGCACGGGACGGAGTTGATGGTGGAGATTAAGAATATTGCGGTGGCCCCGTTGTGGCAGGGGCATGGCATCGGGCATCGGGTGATCAGTGATTTAGTCGAATACTATCGCGTCCGGGGATATCGAATCATGGTGGTGAAAACGGCTAACTCCAGCCTGCGTAATCTCGCTTTTTATCAAACCGCAGGATTTCGCATGGACTCCATCCAGCGCGATTTTTTTACGGCATCGCATGGTTACCCCACTACCCTGATCGAAAACGGCATTGTTATGCGAGACCTGGTGAGGTTTACGCGCGACCTCAGCGCAGAGGGTACTCTTTAAATGGCGCGGCCCAGCAAGAAATCCGACATCATCGAAGCAGCGGCCTATTTATTTAGCACGAAAGGCTATCATGCTACGACAGTGCGAGACATCGCTCACCGGGCGGGTGTGCTCTCGGGTAGCCTATACGCGCATATTAGCAACAAAGAGGATTTATGGCGGGAGATTGTGCGGCAAGCCGCCCAATCGTTTACAGAAGCGCTAGCACCCATCATAAACGGTCCGGGGCCGGCGTCGGAAAAGTTAGATCGGGCGGTGCACGCACACGTCCGGGTGATTGCGACCAGCCTCGATCGGGCCAGTATTTATTTAGAGACGACCGCCGCATTTAGTGACGAAGGCCGCGACGAGGTCCAGCGGCTTCATCACGCGTACGAAGATTTGTGGGGGCGCCTTTTGGAACAGGGGGTCCAGGAGGGCGAATTTGTCATCGAAGATAAGCACTTGGCACGGCTTTGGGTGTTGTCCAGTGTGAATAGCCTCTATCGTTGGTATCGGCCCGATGGCAGGTTGTCGGCAGACGAGATTGCGGCACACTTTTCACGATGGTTGCGACGAGCGTTGAAATCACGCTAAATGTTGTTCGCCGGATTGTCAGGGTGTCTTGGAGATCATATAATTAAAGCAAGCAAATGCTTGCTTTGGAGGTGCTAATCGATGGAGCCCACGGATTCTTTGCAGTATCAACAGTTCATGGAACGCATTAATCGAGGCGATCGGATTGAGGCCGAAGATTGGATGCCAGATGATTACCGTCAGCAGCTTATCCGCCTGATTTCGATGCACGGAATTAGCGAGATTATGGGGGCTTTGCCCGAAAAGGAATGGGTCCCGAAGGCCCCGACATTGTTTCGGAAATTGGCGATTATGGCCAAGGTACAAGACGAAATGGGTCATGGTCAGCTCTTGATCCGAGTGGCCGAAGATCTGATGGCGCCCTTGGGCAAAAATCGCGAAGATCTCATGGAGGATCTGTTTACGGGTCGATTAAAGTTCCATAATGTTTTTCACATGGCCACACCCACCTGGGCGGATGCTGGGGTGATTGGCTGGTTGGTAGATGGTGCGGCCATCATTACCCAAGGGATGTCGTTATCCTGTTCTTATGGACCCTATGCTCGAGCACTAGCCCGGATTGTGGAAGAGGAAGGCTTTCACATCCAGCATGGCGAGAGCATTTGTATGGAACTTGCGGAGGGAACGCCGGTGCAACGGCAGATGTTACAAGAATCCTTAGAACGTTGGTGGCCCGCACTATTGATGTTTTTTGGTCCCCCTGAGGGCAATCAGTTATCGACGCACCAACAAAAGAACCTGGATTATAAAATTCGGTCGAAGACCAATGAAGAATTACGGCAAAAGTTCTTAACCAAGTATGTCCCCAGAATTAGGTCTTTGGGTCTCGTGATTCCGGATCCCACCCTATCTCAAGATCCGGTGACCAAGGTTTGGCAGTATGCGCAACCAGATTGGACACTCTTTCGTCAAATCGTCAATAATCAGGGACCGCGCTCCCAAGCTCGCCTGGGCTTGCGACAAATGTCCTATCAGGAAGGCCAGTGGGTCCGTCGGGTCTTAGCGATGACGACACCCGCGGCCGTGTAAGGAGGAGATCGATACCTGTGTCCGACGCAATTTCGTTCGATGTATACGAGGTGTTTGTCCAATTGGAACCGATGAGTGCACATCAACACCAGTTCAACGTCCTGGCGTCGAGCCCGGAAATGGCCTTAGAACTGGGTTATGAAAATTTTTGTCGCCGTACTGGCGCAGTAAGCCTTTGGGTGGTGAAGCGTGACGCTATCCACAAATGGACTCAAGATAATTTTAGTGGGAAAGAGCGACTCGCGAAGACGTACCGTACGACCGAAGACTACAAGTATCTGAAAGATAAGTGGCGTCATTATCGGGAAAATCCGATGACGCAGGAGGGACCGCGAAATGGCCGCACAGCCGATTGATCGCGATGTTAAACCCGAATGGCGGGATGCCTTAGTCGATCTTCTGTTCCAATTAGCGGACGATGATCTTTTAGTGGCTTTTCGTGGTAGTGAATGGTTAGGATTGGCACCTCACGTGGAAGAAGATGTCGCGTTGTCGTCGTTGGCTCAGGACGAAATGGGTCATGCTGCCATGTATTTTGGGCTCCTTGAGTCGTTGGGCCTGGGGTCGCGGGATGATTTAGCCCACCTACGACCTGTGGCCGAGCGACGCAATGCGATTATGGTGGAATTGAAAAATGGACCGGGAACCTACTTGGAACAGCCACACTACGACTGGGCGTTTACGATAGCCCGAGCTTTTTGCTATGACGTGATGGAAAGTCTACGTCTTGAAAGATTGAAGAGCTCTTCATACGTGCCCTTACGTGATGTGGCCCGCAAGATTAGCGGAGAAGAAAAGTACCATCTCCTGCATCATCAGATTTGGATTCGACGCATGGCTTTGGATCCCGACGCGAAGACGCGGTTGCAGGCAGCATTTCACCGAGTGGCCCAAGATGCAGGAGATCTGGGTTCTACTGGAGCCCACACCGCGATCTTGGAGGAATCAGGACTTTTGCCGGACGCTTCGGGGCTGACGCGGGCATGGCAGGACCAGGTCCAGGAATTTTTGTCACTGCAAGGTTTGTCCTGGACTCCAGTGCGGGAGACATCGACAGGGCGTCTTGGGAAACACACCAAAGATCTCGAGGATGCCCTCGATACCTTATCCGAAGTCTATCGGTCGGATCCGTTGGCACGATGGTGATTTGAGACAAGAGGGAGCGGGCGATGGAGAAAAATCCAGATCAGGTAATGGCCGCATTGACGCAGGTGATGGATCCTGAGATTCCTCGCGTAAGCATTGTGGACCTCGGGATGGTGGAGCGCATTAGTGTGGTCCCTGACGCCATCGTAATAACCCTGATACCTACCTATATGGGATGCCCAGCTACGCGCCTCATCGCGGAGAGAGCCCAGATGCAAGTTAAGCAAGCGCTCCAATTGCCCCTCGACATGGTGCGAGTTGAGTGGAGTACTGACGTTGCCTGGACGACCGATCGGGTCACGGAAACAGGGCGGCGGCACCTTAAAGAGTTTGGCATCGCACCGCCCCCGGCGACGGGGAATACTCTTTTAACCCCGGATGTTCCGGTGTCTTGCCCGCTTTGCGGAGCTACCACTACGACGATGGAAAACTTGTTTGGAGCGACCGCATGCCGTAGTCTTTATTATTGTCGTCAATGCAAAAACCCCTTCGAGGTGATGAAACCTACTTAATATGGGTCGGACTTCCCTCCGTCTGCGGCACCCGTCTTGTCACAAAGAGAGGGGGGCTTTGTTGTGAGATCGGATGGCGAAGCTGCGGCCGACGTATAGGCATGTGAGCCAGAGCCTAGAACAGAGCGCAATGGTGGCACCGGTGCACGGAGAACGGTGCTTTTTGAGTGACACGGGACTGGAAATCTAGATTAATTCAAGTCGGCCTGGGGCTAGCGAGTAAACTCTTCGTGACCGGGACACTGCGTGTATGGGAAGTTTGATGGCACGTCGCTTTTGACGTCCAACAGCAGAGACAATCCGGATGAAGAAGGAACGGGTCAATGCCGGTCATGTATAGACATGTCTGATGAAAAGGCCGTCAGACACCAGAGCCTTGGCATGACTATCAGGCGACGGGGATGCGGTTTGCCCCCCGTCTACCCGATGAGGCGTGCCAATCAGTTCCCTCTATGACAGTTGCGTGATAACAAGGTGCGCCGAAACTGGATGGGTTCCTCCGGCGAAAGGAGTAATGGTAAGCGCGGTGGAATTGCCAGCAGGATTGCGGACACTCAGGATAGAATTGATAACTGTCGTTGTCACCAGAGCCAATCCTACTATCTGAGTGGTGCCGGTTGCTCTCCCAACTACCGTATAGGCTAACTCAGTGCCATTTAGAGCTAAGTCCAGTTGGCCCGGCTCGCTCACACTGACCTGAAACAAGACCTGATACGTACCGATAGCCGACAAGTTGAAAGTACTGGGACTGGTCGCAAAAATTGTGGTGGCACTGGTAGGTCCATCGTTTGGAAATTGGACGTTAGCTCCGGGAGCAACAGTGGCTGTATTATCAGGAGGCATCAACGCATAAAAATCGGCGAAGTTTGAGACTGCCCCACCGGTCGCGCCGGTAGCACCGGTGGGGCCGGTAGCACCCGTGGGGCCTGTAGCACCGGTCGCGCCGGTAGCACCTGTGGGACCCGTAGCACCCGTAGCACCGGTCGCGCCGGTAGCACCGGTTACACCCGCAGCACCGGTCGGGCCGGTAGCACCCGTGGGACCCGTAGCGCCGGTTGCACCCGCAGCACCGGTCGGGCCGGTAGCACCCGTGGGGCCTGTAGCACCGGTCGCGCCCGCAGCACCCGTGGGACCCGTAGCACCGGTCGCACCCGCAGCACCGGTCGCGCCGGCAGCACCCGAAGCACCCGAAGCACCGGTTGCACCCGTGGGACCCGTAGCACCGGTCGGGCCGACACAGGCGACATTAAGGGTAATGTCGCATCTGCAGCCGCCGCGGCACTGGTCGTGGTCGTCTTTGCATCGGCATCGATGGTGGTGGTCATGGTCATCTCTACCACGCACCCGATCGTGTTCGTGGTCCCCTCTGTAGCCGCAATGGTGATGGTACTCAGACATAATGTTCCCTCCCTATTAGCTTTCGTAATATAGGGATATGGACTATTAGAGGTTTTGGTTCCTATAACTTCCTTTTTTGGTAAATTATTGGTTAAACAAGACCTGTATGGAAGATCCGTCATCGCGGAACAGTCGAATGGTGGATAACGGTAGTCCCTAGATCGGTAACCCTTTGGAGATGTAACGCATAAAGAAAATGGAGACGCAAAAGGTTCTGGAGGGCTCCTGATGATAACAATTAGTCTTTGCATGATAGTAAAGAATGAATCCGCTACCATTGGGCGATGTTTGGATTCTGTGAGAGACCTTGTTGATGAAATTGTTATTGTCGATACGGGCTCGGATGATGATACACAAAACATTGTGCGACAATACACCGACAACATTTTCGATTTTGCATGGGTTGAAGATTTTGCTGCCGCTAGGAATTTTGCATTCAGTCATGCTTCCCAGGAATACATCTTATGGCTCGACGCGGATGACGTGGTGCTAGACACGGACCGACAGAAACTACTCCAATTAAAAGAAACTCTGGATCCATCTGTCGACGCCGTCTCTATGCATTATTATCTCGCACGAGATTCAGCAGGCAATGTAATCTCTAGCTTACGGCGCAATCGTTTAGTGAAACGAGTTAATGGGTTTCAATGGTACGGGGCAGTTCATGAGTACTTGGCGGTCAGTGGCCACATCATCACGAGTGATATCGGTATTACCCATAACCCTAGAAATCACGACGTTGACCGTAACCTTCGAATCTATGAACGCCGACTTGCAGCCGGAGAGGCCTTTACTCCGCGGGACCTCTTTTATTATGCGAACGAGTGCGTCGATCATCAATACTATGAAAAAGCCATCGAATATTACCTAAGGTTTCTGAATTCGGGGCAAGGGTGGGTCGAAGACAATATTGCGGCGTGTGGGAAGTTAGCCGATTGCTACAATAACTTAGGCGACGCTATAAGGGCCTGGAAATACACCTTGAAATCATTTCAGTATGATACGCCGAGGGCGGAATTCTGTTGCAGGTTAGGCTATAGTTTCATGCAACAAAATGAATGGCACAAAGCAATTTTTTGGTACAAACTCGCAACGAAGCTTAAACCTCATGGGGAGCACTGGGGATTAATCAATCATTCTTGCTGGACCTGGCTACCGCAGCTGCAACTCTGTGTCTGTTATGACCGGTTGGGCGAATATAACCTCGCTTACCAACACAATGAATTGGCTCGTGCCTATCGCCCCAATGACGAACAGATATTACATAATAAAAAGTACTTAGAGTCTGTCATCAACAAGCAGGTTACGTAAGAAGAAAATGTCCCCACTACACCGAAGATGGGGCACGATCCTGAGGCGCCGCATTAGTGAGTGGGGCGCGCGTGCCGTTAGGCTCATGAAGACCGTACCAAAAGATTTTCTTCGGGTCCGGTTATTAACGTCTTGGAGACCGAGAGACCTCATACAGTGAAACAGGAATGATATGAATAGGAGTGAGCGTTTTATGAGCTTAAACATTATCGGGTTGGCGGCGATCGTGGCGGGGGCGGTGTCGCTTTGGCAACCCAAACATTTTCGACTTGCGGTGGGGATCTTTCTGCTGATTGACGGTGTTGTTAAAATTGGATTACTGCATTTGTAGAGTAACGACAGGACAACCAAATGGACGCATCGACGTCGCCTCGCCCGAGTGAACCGCGGCGAGGCGATTTAACTACTGAACCAATCCTCTGACGCAAAAATTTTTTCTCACGGACTAAAAAACCTCTTGACACCCTCATCGAGGAATTTTATATTAAGGTCAAGGAAAGTCAAAGACAACAAGTTCAGAGGAGGTTGTGTCTGATGAGTATGTTGCAAGAGATGATGTGGAACCCGGTGGCAGCCGTTGAGAGTGCGTTACCCGCCGTTAACATCCGTAAGAACGATGAGGCTTTTGAAGTCGTGGTTTCGGTTCCGGGTTATGATGCGGATCGGTTGGAGATGACGTGGGAAGACAAGGTGCTCAATATCCGAGGGTCCGCGATGACCGCTGACCGCGAGAATGACGGGTGGACTTATCTCCGCCGGGAAATTCGTACCCCAGGTTTTCACTACCGGGTACAATTACCGGCCGGTGCTAATGAGTCAGAAGTTGCAGCCGAGCTCCAAGACGGGTTATTAAAGATCCGAGTTCCAATGGTCCCGAAACGGACCATCCCGATCCAAATCGACACCAAAAAAGTTTCTATTAGTGACGGCTCCCAGTCCTAACCGATGTGTCTCGCAGCAGGGCCCCGAATCTCGCGGGCCCTGCCTTTTTCATGGGATTGATTCTCTAAGGCGCCCGGGGTGGTTTGCCTTGATTGGCTGCAATGAACAAGACCAACGCGACGGTTAAAAAGAAGGTTCCGGGGCCTACCAACACGGTGAAATAGCCAGGAATTTTCGTGAATTTCGCACCAAATAAGAGGAGCATGGCGACTTGCGGTTGAATCCACAGTATCAGAAGCGCCAGTGCACCAAATAAAACCGCACCCCCCGAGAAGATTATAGGCGCGAGATGCCACAGCCCTAATTCCTGGTGGGCACTACAGTGCCAGAAAAAGGTCACCAGTACCACTCCGGTGAGAGTTAGAATAACGCGTAAGGGTTTCATGAGGCGAGTTTTCCCGTTTTGAGTGAAAAGATGTGGAATGGTGTCGAGATGAGGGCACGGTCCAGCCGAGAAATGCTATCGGCCGCCTTATCGTCGCATGATTTGAAGGGGAGTGGACAGACTGGACATACTGACGGATAACGACAGACGTAGTAATTATTAGGCATTGAAAACCTCCCAGATTGCAGTAAAGTGGAGTCATGGAATATGACCGGGTGTCATATGGACGCGAAGTATTGGAGGAACACGGGATGTATACGCAGGTGGTGACGGTGCCACGTAATTGGCGCAGTGTATTGGCGGACTATGTGGTGTTGACTAAGCCCCGCATTATTGTGTTGTTGGTGATTACGGCCTATTGTGCGATGGTGGTGGCGGGCGGCAAGATGCCTGGGGTTGGTTTGACGCTGGTCACAATTATCGGATTGTCGATGTCAACCGGTGGCGCTCATGCGATAAACATGTGGTATGACCGGGATATCGACCGACTCATGGAACGGACCAAGACGCGTCCGGTTGCAGCAGGGCGTATGGATCCCATAAATGCCCTGGTGTTTGGGATCGTGCTCGAGCTGGTATCTTTCATCGGCCTGGGTCTCCTCGCCAATTGGGTGGCAGCTCTCGCCTCGCTTGGGGGATTTCTTTTTTATGTCTTTATTTATACGGTTTGGCTAAAGCGTCGCACTCCTCAAAACATTGTGATAGGAGGGGCGGCCGGGGCGTTTCCTCCTTTAGTAGGGTGGGCGGCGGTGACCGGTCACCTGGGTGTAGCGGCTTGGTTGATGTTTTTAATCGTGTTCCTCTGGACGCCCCCTCACTTTTGGGCACTCGCGCTCTATAAACAAGACGATTATAAACGGGCCGGGATTCCGATGATGCCCGTGGTGCGTGGCGAGCGGGCAACAAAAATCCAGAGCCTGGTTTATAGTGTACTGTTGTTGGTGGCGTCGCTCTTTCTGTACGCGACGCATGTGGTGAACCTGGTATATTTGGTAGCTGCCATTGTCTTAGGGGTGATATTCATCGGGTACAATGTCTACTGCTGGCGGGAACGTGCACCGGAGGTTACTTGGGCTAAGCGCACGTTCAAGTTCTCCCTGATCTACATGATGATGATTTTTGTGGCGATGGTGATCGCTGTACCGCACTAAGGCGTATAGGAACGGACGGTAACGCTGTGACGAAACCTAACTATCGGATTCTTGGGATATATTTTGTAGGGGTCTTCATTGGGGCTCTCGATACTAACGTGTTGGGGCCAGTATTCCCTCTCATCACAAAGAGTTTTCACATTGTTTTTGGTTGGACCGCGTGGACGATCACGGCGTATACCGTGGCTTATATTGCATCCACCATACTAGCTGGCGCTGCCGGGGATCGGTTTGGTCATCGTAAACTCTTTACTTGGGGAATCGTCGCGTTTGGGTTTGCGTCACTGGTGGCGGCACTCAGCCAGAACTTTGCGATGTTCATCGTAGCACGCATCATCCAAGGCGCCGGTGCTGGAGCGGTGTATCCCAATGCCCAAGCCGAAGGCCTCAAGCTATTTCCGGCGAACCGCCGTGGCATGGCGCTGGGACTATTTGGAGCCATCTTTGGGATCGCGAGCATCTTAGGCCCCACTGCTGGTGGAGCCCTGGGTCAATATTTTGGTTGGCCTGCGGTGTTTGTGATTAATATTCCTATTGCCATCGGGGTCCTCGGAGTGGTGCGCCGGGTCCCACGCTCTGAGCCTGGGTCGCGAGCGGTGCCCGATATTTCGGGGGGCCTGGCGTTTGCAGCCTTTCTCGCTAGTATCCTGCTGTTTATTACGGATCATGCGTCCGCGCGATGGTTATTCTTTGCGATTGCGGCGGCATGTTTCTCAGTATTTTGGATTCGGCAACGCACCGCCAAGATTCCCTTTTTGGACTCCAAGCCCTTGGCGAATAAGGCTGGGGTCGCGGTCATGATTGGAGCGGCTCTGATTGGGCTCGACATGTCTGCCGCGATCTTTGTGCCAACTTTGACTCAAGACACCTTGCACTTCAGCGTGTTAGTGTCAGGGGTCGCATTGCTGCCGGCCGCCTTTACGGGTGCAGTGTTCTCAGGCGCAGGGGGCGTTATGGTTGACCGGATTGGACCGCGCCGGGTGTTAGTGGCCGGTCTGATTGCCGCGGCTTTAGGGGGGCTACTATTGGCGTGGCCCCATCTGGTCTTATGGCGATTCATTTTGGCGATGGTGGCTCTCGGGATTGGGACCGCGTTTACGATGGGGGCTCCTTTGAATCGGATGGCGTTAGCCCTCTATCGTGAGAATCAGGCTGGAGAAGCACTGTCTCTGATGGCCGTATTTCGTGGTATTGGTTTGGCGGCCGGTCCCATAATTTTAACCGCTGCTGAGGCATGGCATGGATTTAGTGGCATGTTTGGTAGCGTCTTCGTTGCGTCTCTCATAGGACTGGTGGCCTTTATGTTTGTGCCCGATGTGAAGGTGGTCAAGCCTTCCCAGGTCGTGGAAACCTGACGTAAAGGAGTTGTGGCCATGGGATCTCGGACGTTGGGACACGTTGGACCGCAGGATAAGCCCGGGGCAATGACGGCAGTTCGTCTTCAGACCTCTCTTAGGCGTTAGGTATTACCAAGACCTAAGTGTTTGGCCACCGATTCGACTGTGGCAGCGGTTTGCACCTCTTCTAACTGTTTTTCGATATGGCCGGACGCGTTCAGGAAAAAAAAGCTCGGAATGTAGGTGGCTTTTTTAGAAAACACTGTAGCGCGTTTAGGGTCCAGGAAAATTATTTGGGGGTTCAAATGAAACTCATGGGCATAAGCATCCATGGTTTTAGCCAAAAGGGATACCGCATGGCTCGCCGGTAAGGCCTCGGGATGGTCGACCCCGGCAGCCGAATTATTTAATGGGCCAGGAACGCCGATACCCGGGTACGGGGAGATGACCATCAGCGAGACCCGAATATGGTGTTGAGTGGCCCACCGGATTAGAGCGGGTTCTTGCCACTTCGCTTCCCAGGCACAGAACTTACACCAAGAAGCCATCGCGATGACGATCCCTCCTGATGACCCGCCGAACGTTGGCGTAACCCAATGTTGCGACGCTACCGAATAGACCGGAGGACTCGATGAAGTTGGCGTCTGGCCACACCCTGCGAGTAGCGTGACCCCGACCAAGGTGGTGATGGTGACACGAGTCGTAGAAGACCGCAAGCGAAGATTCCTCCCCATCTGGGGTACGTTAGACCCATGTATCTACCCGATGCTTATTATGGTATACGGGGGGCTTTGGAGTTGCAAGTCTCTTTCTAGATGACGTTTAGCGTACTCCAATTTCTGTCTCGATTCGGCGCGGGTTGGAAACCAGAGCAGGGGTTTTGCGTTGGATTGGATGCAACACCCACGGTAAAGCCATGAGCAATAACCAGATGGGGGGGGTATTGGGATCCGTGCCAACTCCGCCAAACACGCCGAAATCCATCGCTATCGACCAAATGGCGAACAGCCAGAGAAGGGCCGAAAGCCGCAGCCAGGTCGGATGCCAGTCTAACAAATAGGCCACGCCTAAACCTGCCATGATCAGAATGAATCCGACGTTAGTCCAATTGGCTACGCCTCCAAGATGCCATGCCACCTGGTTGATTACGGACGAGACGATGTGGGGTTGAGGTAAGGCGGCCAAGCCATGCCACGGAGCGAATAAGCCATTGGCATTGAAAAAATTCATGCGGGTTTGGAGGATGGCACCCCAAAGCCATAGTGTCCCTACAATGCGCCCTGCGATGAGGCCAACGCGACCAGATTCCCACCAGGCGACAGGCAATAGCAGCAATATGGTTAATGCCACATAGAGAAGGGCTGAACCTGGGGATCCAGTAATCCAACTGGCGTCGGGGGTCGCGATGCCGCCGAGTCCCTCACCCGTGAACCACACCAGGCTGCCCCAACCAAGAGAGAGCCAGAGCCCACGGGTATTCCACACGGAGGAGGGCATTAACAAAAGACCGCCAATGCCCAGTTGCAACAGGGCAGAGCCCAGATCCGATAGCACGGGATGTTGGGCCCAGATCCCGTAGCTTAATCGCAACAGGGGAGCCAGCCATCGAGGTTGACCCATAAGGTTGGCATCTAACACCAGGTGGATAAACCGTGGTCCAAACATCTGGGGTTGAAGTTGTAAGATGCCATCCAGAATCCATAAAACACCTAAAGCCATTCGCCACTGTTTTCTTCTCTGCATGATGAACCCTCCCGTTGATATACGGCAACAGACGACCAGGAAGATCTCTGTGGGAATGGTTTGCGTTCCGGTCCTGACTCAGGTACCGTAGTCTTGAAGTGAAAGAAAATTCTTGTTGCTAAGGGGAGACGGTTCAGTGATTCAGTTTCCAGCACCAGATCTGGAAGAATTTTATCGATACGCGTCCGTTAAAGGATTTTCCATTCATCACGCAGAAGACCGCGCAGCCTTGATGACGAATCTATCGGGTGGCTACGAAATTTGGGAATTAGATTTTAAGACCGGCTACCCGGTAATGTTGTCCCATGCCGGGAAGACCCTCCATGCCGTCGATTACGATCCCAAAGGTCGGTATATGGTGATCACCGCGGACGCCGATGGAGATGAAAATACCCAGCTCTATCTGTTGCCGCCTTCGGGGGGAGCCCTCGCGCCCTTGGTGGTGCATAGTGGCTACCGGCATCATGTCCTGCATATCAGTGACGATGGGGACCGGCTCTATTACGCATCGAATCACGATAATCCGCAATTCTATAATAATTATCGACTGAATCTATTAACCGGGGAAGACACCGTACTGGTGATAGGGGAAGAAGTCCCCACCCTCATTATTCAGGTTTCCCCCAATGAAAATTCCTGGGTGATCTTAAAGTCCTACGCCAATACGCACATGGCGGGGTTCGTCGGGACGGCAGAGGGGCAATACCCTATAGTGGAGGACCCGCAAACACCACACGTGGTGTACGGGGCCGTGTTTACAAATGACGAGGAACTCTGGTTTGCCACCAATTATGGAGCCGAACGGTCCTACTTAGCACGGTACGACTTGAAGCGACATCACATGGAAAAAATGCTGGAGATTCCCGATGAAGACTTGATAGAAATTCATCTAGATCGCGCTCATCACCAGATCATTGGGCTAACCGACCGGGGTGTCGATCAGCGCGCGTATCGCATCGATTTAGCTAATCCCCAGGCGGTACCCGTCGACTTACCCGTCACCGTGGTGGCGCAAATGGTCGTTACGGAGGCGGGAACCTGGTATTTGGCAGGGCAATCGGAATCGTTGCCGTCCAATCTATACCGTCGGGATGCCCAGGGGTGGGTAGCTTTGACCGCCAACCGGGCTCTTGGCATCACACAAGCCGAGGCTACCCGGGCCGAAGTCATTCATTACCCATCATATGATGGGCTTGAGATCGAGGGCTTGTGGTTTCATCCTAAGCATTCTAATGGGTATACCATCCTCTGGCCGCATGGAGGGCCACAGGCATTGGAACGTCGGCAATTTCGACCGATATTTCAATACCTGGCATCGCTGGGATATCAGATTTTTGCACCAAATTTCCGGGGAAGTACTGGCTATGGTCTCGGATTTACCCAGATGGTGGAAGGCGATTGGGGCCATGGGCCGCGGTTGGATGTGTTGGCTGGGCTGGATTGGTTGGAACAGAAGGGACTCATGGATCCACGCCGAGTCTTTGTGATGGGCGGGAGTTATGGAGGCTATATGGCACTCTTGCTGCATGGCCGGCATGCGGATCGGTTCCGCGCAGTGGTGGACATTTTTGGCCCGTCCGATTTAAGAACCTTTCTGGCTTCCGTACCCGAAACGTGGAAACCGATGATGAAGCGATGGCTTGGAGATCCCGAGACCCAACCGGAGAAATTTATCGAGGATTCCCCGATAACGTACGTGGAGCAGATGACACGACCCATGTTGGTCGTGCAAGGCGCGAACGATCCACGGGTAGTCAAGGCAGAATCGGATCAGATGGTGGCCGCCTTAAGGGAACGTGGACGGTTGGTCGAATACCTTGTGTTAGAAAACGAAGGACATGGGTTTGCCCAGAAGGACAACGAAATTACGGCGTATCGGGCTATTGCGGAATTCCTCGAAACCCAACGCCGACATATCGAGGAATCAATCGAAAAGCATTGACAGATGAATGGTGGCATGGGATAATCCGTCCATTCGTAAGTATCGGAGGAGGTGGGGACTATGACGAAGCAGCCTTGGATTGTGGTGCGTACAAGATGGTCTCCCCTGCCTGAGGTTCAGATTTTCTGATCCAGTTGGATTAGTTGGACTGCTCTCAGCCATGGGTGATCATCACCCATGGCTTTTATGTTGTCGACATCGTGGGATGTGACAAAATCGAGGGGGCAGATATCATTGATCGACCTGAACGAATGGGGTTGGAATCAGGATTGGGAGGCAAAGTATCGAAGGGCTTCGCAACAGGGCGAACCCGCACGGATCATCGCGACGTACCAGGGGCTATTTCGGGTCGTTACCGAAAGCGGAGAGGCTTGGGCTGAGGTAGCCGGACGGTTACGGTATGCCCTTGGCTCCCTATGGCCGGTAACAGGAGATTTTGTTGTCATCAGGCCCGGATCCCGGGCCATCATTGTTGAAGTGTTGGACCGGGCATCGGAACTCGTGCGCAAGCAGCCTGGCGACACGACCGCTCATCAGACCGTGGCTGCGAATGTGGACACGACATTCCTCATGCAGTCGTTAGATCGAGATTTCAATGTAAGGCGTCTAGAACGCTATCTGACGATGGTTTGGCAAGGTCGGAGCCAACCCGTGGTCATCTTAACCAAGGTCGACATAAACGCCAATACCGATGCTTTTATTGAGCAAGTGGTGCGGATTGCCCCAGACACGCCGGTCTATGGGATTAGCTCTACGACGGGATATGGTTTGGAACACTTAACCCCTTACCTTATTCCCGGACATACTGTAGCGTGCGTGGGATCGTCAGGAGTGGGGAAATCCACTCTGATCAACCGGCTCTGTGACGGGGCGGGACAGCGTACGCAGGAGACTCGCAATGGGGACCAGCGCGGGCGTCATACGACAACCCATCGGGAACTCTTTTTTACCGCGGAGAGAGCGCTTATCATCGACACCCCGGGTATGCGAGAGTTGCAACTATCCGAGGGGGATCTCGGCCTGGATCTCACATTCCATGATGTGGTGACCTGGGTGAGCCAGTGCCGGTATCGGAATTGTCAGCATCAAGGAGAACCCGGGTGCATGGTACAGGCGGCCATCAATTCGGGGGATTTAGACTCTGACCGTTGGGATGCCTACCGAAAATTGCAACGAGAGCTCGAACATCAGGACCGGCGCAGTAATCCTAAAGCAATGGCCGAATCTCGCGAACAATGGAAGAAACTCTCCAAAGCGGGACGCCTAAATCGCCGCGCCAAGGAAGGTCGCTTCCGTTAGTCTCGATCGAAAGGGGGTGCACACGAATGGAATGGAAGCCGATTTTTACTGGATCATTGCTAAGGCTCTCCGCCGCCCGGCCAGAAGACGGCACGATAATCGCGAATTGGACGACCGATGATGAGTATCTACGATTAGTAGATACCGACATCGCCCGGCCGTTGTCGGTAGCGCAGGTGGATAACAATCCAGCGTCAGATTATGAGTTTCGCTTACGTCGGTTGGTTGATGATGCCCTAGTCGGATTCGTGGCATTGTTCGGTTTGGAATGGGGTAACCGTACGGCAAAAATGGCGATTGGGATCGGCGATGCACGTTTTCGCGGCATGGGGTACGGGACTGAAGGGATGCGACTCATCCTGAATTACGCATTTGGGGAACTGAATTTACACCGCGTGGGGCTCGATGTCATTGAGTACAACCGTCCTGCCATTGCCCTTTATCAAAAGATGGGATTCCAAGTCGAAGGTAGAAATCGCGAAGCGGTGTATCGACAAGGACAGTACTATGACCGGATCGAGATGGGGATATTGGAGCGTGAATGGGGAGAGGGAAAATAGATAGCGGCTGCTCCAGACGGAGCAGCCGCTTCGTTATTATGCGGTTCGAGAAGACGGGGTGTTTGAATTGTCTTGGCGACTGAAAAACGGTACCAAGACCGCAATCAGCATCAGAACTAGCGTCAGCACCAACCACGTGGAACTAGACGTCAGGATCAGGGGACCCAAGAAGACGGGGAATATGGCCACCCCGAGATTAGAGATGATGCTAAACCCGGCGGTTGAGAGGCCGGCCGCACCGGCCGACTGAGCCTTGCGCGCCGAGGCTTCCAATGCCAGCGAATACCAGCCGTTACCTAAGGCACCTAAGACAAAAAATCCAATTTCCAACGTGCTGGCACTGTGTGCTGCATGACCGGTAAGGGCCAATCCGACCCACAGCAAGACAAACCAGGTCAGCACAGCCAGAACCTTTTGGTATTGCTCGGGACGTGTCACACGATCCGCGACACTCGCTAGGATGACAGCACCGATGGCAGACCCCAAAAATGTGAGAGCCGTCAAGAGGCTACCGAGGGCTAAAGCACCTGATACCGGTATCCCAAGTTTTCCCAAGGCTTCTCCCGCAATCGATCCCAACATGACACTAATCGATGCCACTGCGAGCCCGACTAGACTCCACCGGGTAATCAGTAACGGTCGTTCTACGTGGGTAGCCAACTGGGGCACCGGCAGTCGGTTGAGGTTAGCGAGGAGATTGGCACCGGCTAAGGCATTAATTATTGTCACAAACCACAGGGTACCAGAGATGCCAAGGCCATGCAGCAGAGAGGGGGCCAAGAAGGCTCCGAGTGCCATGCCGAAAAATAGCAATCCGATGGTGAGCCCGGTGACACTGCGGGGCTTTTGATGACCGGTGAGTTTGAGGACAGCACCGATCGGTGAAATGATCATCGGATACGCTAATGCTGCGATGGTCTGTCCAAGCAGGGCGACAGTATAGCTGGTTCCAATGGCGCGCGTTGCGAGGCCCAGTATGGACACGATGACGGCCGCTTTGAATAGTTTTTGTGGGCCACTTTTCATGGCCCACCAGGCTGCGGGCAACGATACCACCACCATGGCGTAGCCATAGACGGAAATCAATAACAATACCTGAGATAAAGAACTCTTATAAAGGCCGATTAGGCCGGGAACCATCGGGGCCAGAATAAACCAGGCGAATCCAATGGAGAATCCCATCAACACATAGGCGGTGACAAACCGCGTACGATCGCTTGAACCCATCTTAATCCCCTACTTTGGACGAGAATGTGAAGCCTTAATCACTTAGACAAGACCCCGCCAATTTCCTGCTTGGTTGGCAAGCGTTGTAACTAGTCGTTTGGCCACGGTGGGAGTATGATTTGACTGAACAGGTAGGAGGGACGCAACGATGGGGACCTATCGACCCGCAATCGACCAATTAATCGGCCAGGTTGGCATTATTGTAGAGACGGTTCCGGCCGATCGTTCTGGACGCGGCATTGTAAAGGTGGGTGGCCAACTCTGGTCTTGTGAAACTGAAGGGCCGACGTCCATTGCGCCCGATACTACGGTATGGATTTGCGGACGATATGGCGTGCGACTTCTGGTATTGGCTCAACTGGACCCTTAATTTGAGGAAGGATGGCAAAACATGGTAGCAGGCATTGTAGAATCGGTGGTCGGGATTGTCATCGCGGTCGGAGTCCTACGGGGTCTGTTTCGGGTCGTACCCCAGGGCTCTTTGGGGGTGGTGCAACGGCTTGGTAAGTTTCAACGCGAGGCGCACCCCGGCTTAATTGTGAAGGTTCCTCTAATAGATTCCGTGCAATTGGTCAGCACGAAATCGGTCACCGTGAACTTGACGCCAGAGCCGGTCATCACAGCTGACAACGTGAGCCCGGTGATTGATGCGTATTTCATTTATCAAGTGGTGGATGCAAAAAGCTTTTTGTATGAGATTTCTAATCCGGAACTCGCTATCAAAAATATTGTCTCGGCAACCTTGCGCTCGGAAGTTGGCCAAAGAAAACTGGCTGACGTGATGATTCATCGGGAACAGATTAACGCGAAACTTCGGGTGGATATGGATGACTCTACCGGCGGGTGGGGGATTCGCATTGTCCAAGCCTCGATCCGGCAGGTGGATCTTCCTAAAGAGATGCAACAGGCGATGGAAGCGCAAAAGAAGGCAGACGCCAACAAGTTAGCCTCCATCGAACAGGCTCAGGGAGCCAAAGAGTCAGCCATTCTAGAAGCCGAGGGAGCTAAGCAGGCGGCCATTGCCAAGGCGCAGGGAGAGCAGCAGTCTATCGTGTTGCGCGCTGAAGCCGCCAAACAAGCTCGGGTCATGGAGGCAGAAGGGGAAGCGCAAGCGATCCAAACGCTTGCTGAAGCCCAGGCTAATGCGGTGCGTATGGTGAACCAAGCGGTGTTGAGTTTAGCCGACGAACCTGGTAAAGGGTGGAATGAAGACAAGATTCATGCGGTGATGCAACTAAAGGCCCTCGAAGCGTTAACGGCGGTGGGGCAGTCACCCGCGACGAAGATCGTATTGCCTGCAGAGTTACAAAGCTTAGGTGGTATGCTGACCGCGCTGCAGGGATTAAAAGATTAACCGGAGAGCCTCTAATAGACTACCAATGGGACAGGAGGGGCGGAGTAGGCTGCCCCCTCTTGGATATCGCTGGTAGGTTTCCTAGCAGGAGGATAAAATGCCCTGCAATGAGCATGTGCTCCCATCGCGGGCTTCATGCTCCGTGAATAAACGGCCCGGCCGAACCAACCACCCGTACCCCAAGCACTGAACCGAAGAGTCATCGCAATGCGTCTAGCGAGAACACGGTGCGGATCGTTCCGAATGAACCGAGTGGTGGACCAAGATGAGCGTTCCTATAGGACGTTTGAGATTGCCCCAATGACTTGGTGGATCGACCAATGCTGTTGGGAGGCCCGCTCGAGGTAGCCCGTTTGGGCCCATGTCCTCCCTAAGGCGACGGCATGCGGATCGTCTTTGGCAAAGGCCTGGATAAACGCTTCGCTGCGAGGGGTGATATTATTCGCCAATCGAACGGTCATTAGAACGAGAGAGATAGTCTGAACGTCAGGAACGGGTCCAGTCGCCACGATACCTTTTTCCTGCATGTAGGGAAAGCTCGACAAAAGTTGACTGGCGCCTGCCATGCGGTCCCGAGCGCCAAATTGGAGACTTTTCAGTCCTGACATGGCAATGGCACCGATACAGAGCGGGCATGGCTCTAATGAAGTGTAAAGGATGCCCGTCCCCATTTCGGCAAATTGGTCGGGTTGGACTTGTACGAGTACGTTCATTTCTGCGTGGGCTAGACGCGTGTTGGCGATAAGAGGTGGAGGAGCCGCGATTTCGTTAATGCGATTGCGCCCTCGGAACCTAATTTCTCCGACTGCATCCACCCAGACGGCTCCTACTGGCACTGAACCGTGACGGTATGCCGTCCATGCCTCTTCTAAGCAAGCGATCCAATAGGGGGACAGGTTCATGCCATCTTCTTCTCCTTTTACGGGATATTCCGTCTCGCTTTATTAAGAGTGAACAGGGGCAGTGGTGCTTGAGATTAAATTAATCCGGTGGCTTGGGCCAATAGGTCATACGCTCTTTGGCTACCGAGTCGTACAGGCTTGGACCCAAACCCGGGCATCCAAGGATGAAAGAGTTCATCGCTTATGACCATCACGGCGGCCACCGATAGGCCCAATTGAGGGGCAACATGACAATAGCAGGAGGTTTCCATGTCCACCAGATCGCAGCCCATGTTGGTGAAGTACTGAATTTTTTGTGCGGTTTCGCGGTATATAGCGTCAGTCGACCAGATGCTTCCGAAGGGAAGATTGGGATCTACCCGGAGTAGATGTTCGGTCATGGTCCTATCGGTTTTGCCCCAGCCATGTGAACCGTAGTGGGGAGAGGTTCCCTCATCGCTCCAAGCTTGATTGACGCCCACCACGGACCCGAGGGGGTAGCGGGCATCGAGACTCCCTGCATACCCCAATACCCACAGTCGTCGCGCCCCGAGTTCTGCAAGTTCTTCCATGGTACTTGCCGCCAGAGGTGCACCGATCGGACCTTTCAATAAGGTGGCAGTCTGGTTGGAGAAAATGGGTCCAGGAAGGATTGTCACTGGTATTGGCTCCATGGACCACAACGATGCCTGGGTGGCCAAGTTACCTACATAGGATAGAATGACGTCTGGGCGGATAGTAAAATCAGAACGGCTGACCTTTCTTACATCACAAATATAGTCGATGAAATGGCGGGCAGTAAAATGGGGTTCGGATTCACTCACGAGACGCTCACCCTCCTGGATAAAAGATTTTTACTATCATATATTGCGGGTCATGAGACAACCATGTCTACATATTGATATTGATCTCGATCGCGTGCGGTGCGGCCACCGATTGCCAAGCTTCTCTCCCCATGGCTTCTCCATTTATCATGGGTGTAGGTGCACGGTAGAACCACGGGAGCCCCTTTGCTGAATCAGGTGGGCATCACCGTGTGGGGAGCGGATTGATCTTCCCATGTGGGGTTAGTATACCGCGGTCGACCTGGGGTGGCGAGCACCCAATGAGGTTGGGAATGGGGAGAAGAAACAGATTGCGGGAGGGATAATGTCACCCGCCTGTTCATTGCGCTCGATCTTACGCTCTAGTATGATTAGAAGCTAACGTGCGTCAGAGGAGTGATGTAGATGGAACTGTACGACGTAACCGTGGTCGGAGGGGGCCCCGTTGGACTATTTGGAGCGACGATGGCGGGTTTGCATGGAATGCGCGTCAAAATCATCGAGAGCCTACCCGAACTCGGCGGCCAACTTTATGCGCTCTATCCTGAAAAGCCAATCTATGACGTCGCCGGTTTTCCCTCGATCCTCGCCAAGGACCTGTCGACCGCGTTAGTCACGCAGATGATGCGATTTAAGCCGACCGTATGCATGGAGGAATCGGTGCTATCGGTTCAGGCAGTGCAGGGAGAAGATTCTCTTGAGTTTCTACTGACCACGGACCACGGCACCCATCGGACTCGCACCGTTCTGATTGCCGTAGGCCTTGGGTCATTTGTGCCCCGTAAGCTTCCGGCGCTCAATGCGGCGCGGTTCGAATCCAATGGGCTTTACTATTTGGTGCCGGCATTAACCCACTTTACGGGCCGAGAAGTGGCGGTGGTGGGCGGAGGCGATACGGCCGTCGATTGGACCTTGGCCGTGGCGCCATACGCGCGTGCCGTGCACCTGATCCATCGGCGTGACCAGTTTCGAGCTCAAGAAGACAGTCTTCGACAAATTCAAGAAACCGACAATATCTCAATCTACACCTTTACCGAAGTCGCAGAAATTGTGGGTCAAGACCGCATTGAAGCCTTGCGGCTAATCGATATCGATAACGAGACCGAAGCTATGCTACCGGTCGACGCGGTAATCGGGGGCCTGGGTTTTGTGCCTGACTTGGGGCCGGTTAAAACGTGGGACTTAAATTTGAAGGGGTCAAGTATTGTGGTGTCATTGGCCAACATGGAGACCAACCGTCCGGGACTCTATGCCGTGGGAGATGTGGCTTCCTATGATGGAAAGGTTAAGTTGATTGCGACCGGATTTGGCGAAGTTGCGATTGCGATCGCGCGGATTCGGAGTTATTTACATCCGGATTTGAAGGGGTTGCCTCACAGCACCAACGTGAAGCGCCTCAAAACCTAGTGGGTTCCCGTCCAAGGGACCAGGATCTGACGTTCTTGCGGGTCGATAACTGCCAAGCCAGGCATGGGAATCTCTTTCCACTCGAGGAGGCTCAGTCGCTGCCCTATGAGGTATGACCATAAGACTGAAAAAATGCGGCCGTGACTGACAGCGATGGGGATACCGCTGTCGGTATCGCGGGAGATGTCGACAACGGCGTCGACAATGCGTCGCTCTGCCTCTTCATAGGACTCGGCAAATGGTCCCTGGATGCCTCGCACGAGAAAGTCCTCGACAAGTTGATCGAAGGGTTCCGGGTCATAGAATTTGGGCTCTATGAAAGCTATTTCACCGAGCGCGGCAAATTCTGTTACGGGGGCGTTTAAGGACCGGGCCAACTCATATGCGGTATCCCGGGCTTTGGATTCTCGGCTATGGAAAATGCGTGACACCATCGGCCAATCGCCTTGGTGTGTGAGGGCTTGTACGGCGTGCCGTCCCGCATCGGATAAGCGCCACTGGGGAGAGGGAACATCCGTTTCCACGACTGGAACACCATGACGAACGAGAATTAGACGTGACATGAATGTACCTCCTTATAATCTGATGCGATGCTATCAAATGTTCTTTAAGAAGACAATCAGATGGGCGATGGTTCCCATCGAGAATATTACGATGACGGAGGGATGATATGCAAAAAGCCGCCCAAGGGGCTTGGCATGCGAACCCCAAAGCGCTTAGCGCCCTCATCGTCGAACATTTTCTCAACGACGGGGTGGCGAACTTTTTGCCCGGGGTGTTGCCGGTGCTCGCGGTGGACCAGCATGTCCCCTTGGCCTTGATCGGGGTCCTGATGACCGCCCTCATCTTCGGTCAAAGCTTTCAGCCGTTGGCGGGATGGTGGGCCGATCGGGTTGGCGGCAAGCTCTTTATTACCGGGGGCGTTTTTCTCACAACATTGGGAGCAGTGCTGATGGGATTATTTCATTCAGTTGTTCTCATGGTCATGTTTCTCTTTCTAATCGGCGTGGGTAATACCTTGTTCCATCCTCAAGCCTTGACCGCAGCCCGCACCGTGGGCGCCCGTCGCGAAGGGATTTCAATGTCGATATTCCTAGTAGGAGGCGAATTGGGTCGCGGATTAGGCCCGTTAGCCGCCGGGCTCTTGGTAGCCGGGTTCGGCATTAAGGGTCTGGTCTGGCTTGCAGTGCCATATTTAGTGACGGCTCCTTGGACCATCCCGAATACGCCGCGTTTAGAGCCGCGTAAGCGTCGCACGGCCAAGATTCACTGGAAAGAACATCGGACTCCGACGTTAGCCTTAATAGGATTTACCACATTGCGTGCCGCGGCAACATACGGCATCATTACGCTTGCGCCCATCGCCTGGCGGGCTCGTGGCGGAAGCATTGCAGCCAGTGCGAGTTTAGTCTCGGTGATGATTGGGGTGGGGGTCATTGGCAACTTATTGGGAGGTACGGTGTCCGACCGTTGGGGTAGACGCCGTGTGCTCTGGCTGACTACCCTCTTGGCGGGGGTGTTCTTGGCAGGCTTCGGCGTGGCTCGCGGATTTTGGGAGTGGCCCCTATTGGCGTTATTGGGGATGGCGCTATTCGGGTCGGGGCCCGTAACCACGCTATTGGCTCAGGATATTTTTGTGGAAAATCCCGCACTGGGATCCGGAATTGCTGTGGGGCTTGGGAATGGCGTCGGAGCAATCTTGATGACGCCCTTGATTGCCATGGCCGGGCCTTGGGGTACAACGCACGTAGTGTGGATTTTGGCGGCCTTGGTATTTTTGACGTTGCCCTTAATTACCCTCATGCATCCACGGCGTACCGCGAGGGCGTAAGGTACCCATAAAAAGACGGCACCGCGAAGGCGCCGTCTTGGGGTAGGGATCCACTAGGGCTGAAAATATTTCTGGTTAATTTCGATGTATTTTCGGTCCTCAGGTTTCAAGTCTTCGTCCATGAAAATGGCTCCTACAGGACACTCCGGTGCGCATGCACCGCAATCGATACACACCTCAGGGTCGATGTAAAGTTGGGGGCTTTGGTCAAATGCCGTTTCCCCATCTAGATTTTTTGCCGGATGGATGCAGTCCACCGGACAAACTTCCACACAACTTTGGTCTTTGGTATCCATGCAAAGACCGGTAATCACGTGTGCCATTGTAGTCGGTTCCCTCCGTTTTTAATCAAATATTGTCTCCGATCAGGCAGTTAGCCGAGTGCCATCGACCAATCGTGTACAAAGGCTCCCTCTAAATACTTCTCCACATCCATGGCGGCTCGACATCCGCTGCCAGCCGCGGTTACGGCTTGTCGATAATGGGGGTCCATCACATCTCCACAGGCAAACACCCCTTTGACGCTGGTAGCGCTGTTGCGCGGGTGGGTGAGGATGTAGCCGACTGGGTCTAACTGTAATTGCCCACCGAGGAATTCGGTATTGGGCCGATGGCCAATGGATACAAAAAGACCTTCAGTCTCAATGATGCGGATTTCTCCGGTTTTGTTATCCCGTACCTCCAGGCCATGAACCTGGTTGTTCTGCGATTTCACCGATATCGGAGAGGTGTCCAATGCCCATCGAATTTTTTCGTTTTGCCTTGCGCGGTCCTGCATTACCTTGGACGCCCTTAACGTATCCCGACGGTGCACGATAGTCAGTTCCGATGCAAATCGGGTTAAATAGGTGGCTTCTTCCATCGCCGAGTCTCCGCCACCAACCACCACGATACGCTTATTTCGAAAGAAGAATCCGTCGCAGGTGGCGCACGTCGACACACCGTGCCCAATCATATCGGATTCTCCGGGGATCTCCAAGAGTTTGGCCGAGGCTCCGGTAGAAACGATGATGGTGTCGGTTTCGTGGGTTTCGGTTTCGTTGACCGTGACCGTAAATGGCTGGCGACTGAGATCGACACTGGTGACCCATCCATCTTGGAAACGGGCCCCAAACCGTGTGGCCTGAGAACGGAGGTTCTCCATCAGGTTTGGACCTAAAATTCCGTCCGGAAATCCGGGAAAATTTTCGACTTCGGTGGTGAGAGTCAGTTGGCCCCCGGGCTCATTACCCTCGACCACAAGCGGTTCTAAGTTAGCCCGCGCCGCATAAATCGCCGCCGTTAGACCGGCAGGCCCAGTGCCTAAAATCATTACTTTGTGGTGCGCCATGATGCCGTATCGCCCTCCATCAGGCCCTGTCCAGTGAGCTGGTTGGGACCAAAATATCCTGTTAGGAAGTATAACCCAAATTGCAGGCTCAGACCAACTGGAATCGTCCCGGGCTCAGCAGGAATTGCATCGGTCAAGGTCGAAACATTTCAGCACTAGGGGGGCTTATGCATGAGAGAAGACTTCGAAGATTACGATGTGCAACACTGGAAACAGCAAATCGATCAAAAAAATGTTACCGCGGTAGACATTGCCTGGTTTTATTTACAACGCATTGCACAGTGGGATCAAAGTGGGCCGTCATTAAATTCGGTTGCAGAGCTGAATGCGGACGCTTTGGCGATTGCGGAGGCCGTCGATGCCGGAGCAGTACGGGGGCCGCTGCACGGCATTCCGGTGATGGTGAAAGATAACATTGACACCGGCGACAAGATGCACACCACGGCAGGGGCTCTTGCACTCGCTGAATCGTACGCCGCGACTGATGCACCTTTGGTGCTCCGATTAAGGCGTGCGGGTGCCGTCCTGCTCGGCAAGACCAACTTAACCGAATTGGCCAATTTTATGTCGGATCATATGCCAAATGGATATAGTGGACGAGGCGGTCAAGTGTTGAATCCGTACGGACCTGGCACGCTCGATACCGGAGGCTCTAGCGCAGGGTCCGGAGTGGCCGTGTCCGCGGGATTGGTTCCGCTCGCGATTGGCACCGAGACGTCTGGATCTATTCTCAGTCCCGCCAGTCAAAACTCTATTGTGGGGATTAAGCCAAGCCTTGGACTGGTTAGTCGTACCGGCATTATTCCGATTGCCCATAGTCAAGATACCGCAGGGCCGATGACCGCGACGGTTCGCGATGCAGCAGTGCTGTTGGGGGTAATAGCGGGGCCGGATCCAGCCGATCCGATTACCCTGGCGTCGCCCTTTGGTGAGGGCCATGATTTCACCCAATATCTTGATACCAAAGGACTAGGGGGATCCCGCTTGGGATTGGCTGGCAAGAGCTATCAAGAGGAGTGGACCGAGAGCGACAGAGTGGTGATGATGCAGGCGTTGGCCGATTTACGCTCATTAGGTGCGGAGGTGGCCGAGGACGTCACGCTGCCCGAGTATGAAGGGATTTCTTATGAGGTCTTAATTCATGAATTTAAGGTAGGGCTCAACGCCTACTTGCGGCAGTTAGGACCCATGGCGTCGGTCCATTCACTGAGGGAACTTATTCAGTTTAACCATCGTCATGCCGCAAAAGCTCTGAAGTATGGGCAGTCGATTTTGCTTGAATCGGAAGCGACTCGAGGTACGCTCTTGGAATCTCGCTACTGGGAGCGCCGCCAAGCAGATTTAGCATGGTCGCGGCAGAATGGCATTGATGCGGTCATGAATGCGTATCGGTTGGACGCTCTTTTGTTTTATGGGAATTATGGGGCAGATATTGCAGCCCGGGCGGGCTATCCCTCGATTACGGTGCCGGCCGGCTATCGAGGCGATGACGGCAAACCGGTAGGGATTACGTTCACTGGGCGACGATTTTCTGAGCCGCTGCTTTTGCGCTTGGCGTACGCCTATGAGCAGGGCACTCATCGCCGGAAAGCACCGCGGTTCGACAGGTAACGGGATGGGAATTAAGCCGATTGTGAAGCTCATGCGGCCTGTCCCCTTGGTGATCTGGAGCGTCCCTACGGTGGTGCTGGGATTTTTATTACAAAGCCATCCTGCTAAGGATAGCCCGATCGGACTCGGCCTTGCTGTGGTCGGAGCTCTCTTGTTGCAAGGGCTTATTACGCATGGATTGAATGACATGTTCGATTGGGACTCCGGCACCGATCAAGACACGACCGGAATTATTTCCGGGGGATCCCGTGTCTTGGTAGAAGGGCTCATGACTCGACGACAGATGTGGCGCGTGGTAGGGGTCGCCGTCGGTCTCTATGTGGTTGTAGCATTTTGCCTCGCGTTGGTGCGAGGACCCTGGGTCGTTGTGTGGGCTGGGCTAGGTCTCTTTGGGGCCGTGGCCTATAGTGCTCCTCCGCTAAGGCTCTCCTATCGACCGTATCTTGGGGAATGGGTAGCCCTCATGCCCGCCATGGTGTCAGGCGTTATGCTGGGCGGCATTGCGGCGAACGCGATGCTTAGCACCCGCTTAATCTGGGGTGCCATCATCTACGGGGTGTTTTGTGTGGCATCCGTGATGCAGCATCACTTAAGTGACATGGATGCCGATTGGGTGGCTCATCCCCGCAAACGAACTACCCCAGCTTATTGGTTCCATGGGCTCCAACGGTCGCCGATGACTCTGATTTTTCTTTACGAACTGGTGGCGGGAGTGCTTGCTCTGGCCGCTGCGATGATTGTATGGATAGGGTTTCTCTGGACTGGAGTGATGTTGGCCGCCGCCATTGGGATTACGCTGACTACCTCGCTACCCGCTACGCCGCAACGGCTTACCACCCGTGATTTGGGTATTAAGCTTCTGTCGCTGGCCAACGTACTCGGACTTTTAGGAATCACTCGACTGCGCTGACAGACACTCCCGGGTTCTCCCCTGCATATGGGTGAGGATTACGGGGGAGATGTCGAGTGTTCAGTGACTGGGCGCTATGGGATTTAGAAGATTATCGCGAACTGTTAGTTGAGGTCGCTGTGCGATCAGGACTCTTTGATGCATTGCAAGAAGGCGGTGAGATTTCTCCCGAACACTTTGACTTGGCGTCGACCCGTCGAATACTCCAGGCTTTGAGCGCCGAAGGTATCGTGCGAGAAATTTCGGATTGGAGGTTTCAGTGGACTGGGCCCAGGCCAGACGCGCGCATGCTTTATCGATGGGATGCCGCGAGACGCTGGTTGGGACTCGCGGAACGGATCCGTAAGAGTGCTCTCACTGTACCCGAAACCATTGCGACTCCACTCTTAGAAGAGACGGCTCCGTGGTTGTCCGAGTGGATGGTTCGGGTCCTTCAACCCAAGCCTGGCACTCGATGGTTGGATGTGGGGGGTGGCCAAGGAACCTGGGCTCGTCGATTATTGCAGGCGGGAGCTCAAGTGGTATTGGCCGAACGGCCCGGCGTGGTTAAAGGGTTCGAAACCCAAGATGGCCTAGGCCTTTGGGAAGGGGACATCTTCGAGCGTTTGCCTGATTCTGGCCCTTTTGATGGGATTAGCTTGGTGCGGTTTATCGAAGACTGGGACCGCCCACGCATTGAGCATCTGCTGGAGGGTCTCTCGGCTTTGTTGTCCGAGACAGGGTCTCTTTATGTGGTGGGATACTTTCGGGATCGAGCCCATTGGGGCGCCCTTTTTGATGTCAACGTGATGGCGTCATCGGTCCATGGCACCGCCTATGAGGTGGGCACCTTAAAACAAGCGGCCGAAGCCTCAGGTCTCCAAGCGACGGTTGAAATCGGAGCGGAGTTCGATACGTATACGCTGATGGGGTTCCAGAAAACACATGGACCTCATCAGCGATGAAGGGGGCTCCTAATTCTTAGGATTGTGAGGCGGCCAGGGCTTGACTCAGATCGCTCCAGAGATCGTCGACGTGTTCAAGACCCACTGATAACCGGATCAGGCCGCCACCGGCACCGGCGAGCTCCTGTTCTGCGGCCGATAATTGCTGATGCGTGGTGCTAGCCGGATGAATAGCCATGGAGCGCGTGTCGCCGACGTTGGCCACGATGAGCCAAAGTTTTAGCTGATCCATGAGCCGCAGTGCAGCGCGGTGCCCGCCCTTGACCCCAAAGTTAAGCATGCTGCCGAAGTATCCCGAACGCAAGTAGCGTGAGGCATCGGGATGTGCAGGATCGGTAAGCAAACCCGGATAGGTGACCCATGCCACGTCGGGATGCTGCTGTAGCCGTGTGGCTAGAGTCAATGCGTTGTCACTGGCTTGACGCATGCGAAGCGGCAGCGTTTCGAGCCCCATCAGGATAAGATAGGCATTATGCGGAGAGAGCGCGGCTCCCGTGTCGCGCAGGAGCTTGACGCGAAGCCTTAGGATATACCCGAGGTCACCAAAATCTTTACCGAAGACTCGCCCATGGTAGCTCTGGTCCGGTTCGGAAAACTGCGGATATTGGGGTTGGTTGTAATTGAACCGACCGGCGTCGATGACAATACCCCCGATGGAATTACCATGGCCACCAATCCACTTGGTGAGGGAATGCACGACCACGTCGGCTCCGTGCTCGATGGGGCGCTCTAGATAGGGTGTGGGAAAGGTATTGTCGACAATCAGGGGGAGTGCGTGATCATGGGCAAAGGCAGCCCACCTCTTCATGTCGGTCACGTTGAGACGAGGGTTTCCAATAGACTCCACAAATATCCCTCGGGATTTTTCCGTAACCAGCGCGTTGGCTTGGTCGAGGTCGTCATTGGGAACAAATTTCACCGTGATTCCATAGTCTTGCAATGTGGACGTGAAGAGCGTCCAGGTCCCACCGTAGAGGGAGGTCGAGGCAATCAACTCGTCGCCGGCACGGCATACATTTAAGACAGCAGCGGTTATGGCTGCCATGCCACTTGCGAAAGCAACCGCCCCGACTCCGCCTTCCAGGGCCGCCAAACGTTCCTCCAACACCCCGGTAGTGGGGTTCATGATTCGCGTATAAATGTTACCGGGTTCGTCTAGATTGAATAAGCGTGCGGCATGATCGGTGGAGTCAAAAGCATATCCCGCAGTCTGATAAATAGGCGGAGAAATGGCGTGGGTGGATGCGTCGGGAGTATACCCCGCGTGGATCGCCAGCGTTTCGGCATGCCAATCAGTGTGTGATGGTGTCATAAAAAATAGCCCCCTTCTAATGTTTAGATGAGAGGCCTCCATGGGGAATCCAAGAGCCTCCCCCCATCTCTCAGCATATACGCTGCAGGAATTGGCACCAGACTTCGTTGAAGTTGGTTGCCGGGCATCATTGGGCCAGTCCCTCCGCCACTCTCCATGAGAGGATTACACGATGAATATCTACTAATTTTAAGTATGTGGATAGGCGACGTCAAGCGCAACTTTTCTTGCCCCGAGGTTCCCACTCGGACATCGTCCATCAGGGCCCCCAATCGCTCCCAAGTCCGCTGGACGTTCAAGGACGACCCTATTGATAAATCTGTCAGATGAGCCGAGATCGTGATGAGAATAATGCGCGAAGGGTATACCATCCTGGAATCGGTGTAACCGGGTGCGAGGGGGCACATGTTGAAGAGTGACTCCTCATGTCATAATGAAGGACAAGCGGAAAAGAGAGGTGAGAGGCCATGGGCATCCGATCCCGATCTCGACATCACTTTTTGGACAGGACCCGTCATCGCGTAATGCTGGGGATTCTCAGTTCCTTGATATTTTTTGTGTTAGCATTGGGCATTGGATTTTTTGAGCATCGTCTATTAGAGACCTTGCCCCTCATCGGTACCGCTATTCTGCTGGAGGCTCAGCCGGGGGTGGCGGCTAGTATCGCCCTGGGATTTCATCCGATGGCTGGTGCCATGATTAGTATTTTGTCGAATTTAATCCTAGTGCCATGGCTGCTCTTGACATTTCACCAAGTGGTCACACGCTGGAGATGGGCTCGCCACAGGATTGAACGAGCGAAAAAGTTGGCCGGTAAGTACGGGAAATATGGGGTGGGCGCTCTCACCTTTTTGGCCCCCTTTCTAGGGGCCTATGTCAGTATTGCGCTAGGGGTTGCGATGGGATGGAAGGTTCTCAATACGCTGACTATGACCATGGTGGGGATGCTGGTGTCGGTGTTTATCATCGCCTATGGGGGACATTGGGTGGCGCATCTATTTTCCCTGTAGAGTAACCTCGGCAGAAAATCGGCACATTTGCGCATTTTGCGACCTTAAGGCATAGTGGTGGCAATGAATTCTATCGACAACTAACGAAACCTGGGAGGAATACCATGGCAAACAGACTGGTCATCATTGGCGGCGATGGGGCTGGCATGAGTGCTGCCTCACAAGCCAAACGGCGGAATCCCACACTTCGCGTTAGGGCCTTCGAAAAGGGTCCAGTCACCTCTTACTCGGCTTGAAGCATCCCCTATTACGTCGGCAGGTTGGTCGACGATACGGATGCTCTGATCGCACGGACCCCCGAGGAATTTCGACGCAAGCTGGACATCGAGGTACATACCGAGCATCAGGTCATTGAGATTGACGCCAAAAATCAACGTGTTGCAGTACAAGCGCAAGGCGCTCCATTGCGGTGGGAACCTTACGATGAATTGGTCATCGCGACTGGGTCCGCACCAATTGTGCCGTCATGGGACGGAGTGGGAGCCCGGGGCGTGTTTGCGGTCAAAAGTCTAGAAGATGGGGTGCGTATTCGCCAATATATCGATTCTGAGCAACCGCGCCACGCAGTGGTGGTGGGAGGTGGGTATATCGGGATCGAAATGGCCGAGAATCTCCGTCACTTGGGTATCGAAACCACCCTAATTGAGCAGTTGGCGGAGGTGATGCCCTCCTTGGATCCAGACATGGGCGCACTGGTTTCCCAAGGACTTCGGGACCTAGGCGTGCGACTATTGCTCCAGCACTCTGTGTCCGGAATCGAGGTCAAATCGGGTCGGGTGCGTGCATTACAGACCAATGCAGGAATCATTCCGTGTGATCTCCTGATCTTGGGATTGGGTGTGCGGCCCGTGAGCGAATTAGCGCACGCTGCGGGGGTGAAATTGGGCGTAAAAAATGCTATTCGGGTGGACCCTTATCTCAAATCCAGTATCCCGTCGATTTGGGCTGTGGGTGATGTGGCGGAAAGCACAAATCTCATTACAGGCCAGCCGGGATACGTGGCGTTGGCCACGGTTGCCAATAAACAAGGCCGGATTGCCGGATTGAATCTATCCGGTGCCTCGATCCCATTTCCTGGTGTACTCGGCACCGCCATTACCCGAGTTGGAACCTTAGAAGTCGCCCGAACGGGTCTGACGTTGGCCGAAGCCCAAAACGCACAGGTGGATGTGGTGGCCGTACGAATCCAATCCGAAACGAAGCTCGGATATTTTCCGGACGTCTCTTCGATTACGGTGAAACTGATTGCGGATCCCAAGTCGGGACGCCTGGTGGGTGGACAAATTGTGGGAGGGACCGGTAGCGGCAAGCGGATTGATACCATTGCCGTGGCTGCGACCGCGAAGATGACGATTCACGACATGGTGGACTTAGATTTGGCCTATGCTCCTCCGTTTTCCGACGTGTGGGACCCGGTACAAATTGCGGCTCGTGCCTTGGTCTCTAAAATGTCCCAATAGCATTGCGCTGTCGTACCAAGTCATGATTCGAACGAGTACTTCTATTATTGCCGTGACTTCATGGCAACCGTGAGGAAGAAAGGAGACGCGTAATGACTCAACGTTTGGTAGATAAAAAGATTCTGGTGACCGGTGCTAGTAGTGGGCTTGGGTATGCGATGGCCGACGCCCTCCTTGGCGAGGGGGCTCGAGTTGCCATCAGCGCGCGTCCGGGACCACGTTTGGAACAGGTGGTGAATCGCTGGAACGGGGAAGGGAAACAGGCTATAGCACTCCCCATGGATGTGCGCAGTGAAGAGTCTGTAACGGAAGCTCGGGATTGGATTGCTCACCATTGGGGAGGATTAGATTTGGTGGTCAATAATGCTGGAATTGGGATGCGTTCGGTCAACCCCGATTTTCTGAGTTCGCCTAAACCCTATTTCGAGGTGGCGACCAATAAGTTTCGTGATCTGATCGATACGAACCTGACCGGATATTTTATTGTATCGCGTATCTTTGTGAGTCTGTTTCTCGCTGCTAACAAGGGCCGTTTTGTCAATATTACGATGAATCACGAGACAATGGTGCGAAAAGGGTTCGTGCCCTATGGGCCATCCCGAGCCGGGGCTGAAGCACTTTCTGCCATTATGACTGAAGATTTACGTGACTTGGGCATCACGGTGAATCAACTGTTGCCGGGCGGTGCCACGGATACCGGAATGATACCCGAGTCTGTACCGCAATCGGTGCGACAAAAGCTGCTGAGTCCGACGGTGATGGCGGAGCCCATTATATTTCTGGCATCGGACGCGGCGCAAGGGATTACGGGAGAGCGAATTGTCGCTGCCGATTGGCTGTCATGGAAGCGGCAACACGGATTTTAGACGTCACGTAACACGGATACTGAAGGGATTGGAGGAGGAGATTCGATGGAACACGAAGCATTGACTCACCTAATAGTTAACGGCCAACCCATTAGTACGTTAAAGAATGATCGTCTGATTGATGTATTACTCGGACACCAGATCGAGGTGCCTCACGTCTGCTATCTACCCGTGCTCGGCCCGATTCAAACCTGTGACACCTGTGTGGTGAAGGTTGATGGGCAGTGGGCTCGAGCCTGTGCGACTCCAGTCCGAGAAGGTTTGGTGGTCGACACGCACTCGGAGGCTGTGCGGGAGCGACAAGCGACGGCGATGCAACGCATCCTGGGCAATCATCGTCTCTACTGCACGGTATGTGACAATAACAACGGGGACTGCACCGTGCACAATACCACAGAACTTCTCCAGATCGAACATCAGACGGTACCCTATGCGCGACGGCCCTATCCGCCCATCGACGCCACGAACCCCTTTTATCGTTATGATGCGGACCAATGTATTTTATGCGGTCGATGCGTGGAGGCTTGCCAGAACCTTGAAGTCAACGAGACGCTTTCGATCGACTGGTCGATGGAGCGCCCTCGGGTGATTTGGGACGACCATCAGGCCATCGGAGAATCGTCGTGTGTATCCTGCGGACACTGCGTAACGGTATGCCCCTGTAATGCCCTCATGGAAAAATCTATGCTGGGTGAAGCAGGCTTTTTGACCGGAATCCCGGATTCAACGTTAAAACCTATGATTGACCTGGTCGAAGGGATTGAACCCTCCATGGGTCCCGTATTTTTGCTATCGGATTTGGAAGCAACGATGCGTCAAAGTCGTATCAAACGAACCAAAACGGTATGCACCTATTGCGGCGTCGGGTGTTCCTTTAACGTATGGACACGAGGCCGGCATATCCTACAAATTGAGCCACCCCTAGAGGCTCCGGTCAATAGTGTGTCGACCTGTGTGAAAGGCAAGTTTGGTTGGGAGTTCGTCAATAGTCCAGAGCGTCTGACAACCCCCTTAATCCGGGAGGGTGACCACTTTCGGCCTGCCAGTTGGGATGAAGCGATGGGTGTGGTCGCTACTCGGTTAGAGGCGGTGAAAAAGCAATTCGGGAAAGACGCATTGATGTTCGTGGCCTCATCCAAGGGATCCAATGAAGAGGCGTATCTGGTCCAAAAACTAGCTCGGTCGGTGATTGGGACCAATAATGTGGATAATGACTCGACCTACTGCCAAGACCCTGCCACGTTTGGCTTACACGAAACGGTGGGATTTGGTGCGGACAGCGGAAGCTTGAAAGATATTGAACAGGCCGACCTGGTGGTGATCATCGGTTCTAATACCGCCGAGTCCCATCCGGTTTATGCGACGAGGGTCAAGCGAGCCCAGAAGACCCGGGGTCAAAAACTGGTAGTCATTGACGTGCGGCGCCATGAAATGGCAGAACGGGCAGACCTATACATTCACCCTCAAAGCGGGTCCGATCCGTATCTGTTACTGGGTATTCAAAAGTATCTTGTGGACCAAGGGTGGGTGGCCCGCGAATTCTTGGAGCAGCGCGTCAATGGCTACGATGCCTACGTGACATCCCTGGCGGAGTACAACTTAGACTGGGTGGCTGCCCGAACTGGCGTCTCATCCGAAGTGATAATACAATTGGCCACCATGATTCATGAGGCCGAGCGCATGTCCATTTTGTGGGCGATGGGAATTACTCAACAGGGTCATGGCAGTCAAGGGAGTTTAGCTATTGCGAACTTACTGCTGTTGACCGGTAATTTTGGTCGAACCGGTACCGGCGGATATCCACTTCGTGGACACAACAATGTACAAGGTGCCAGTGATTTTGGCTCCAAACCAACGTACTTGCCGGGGTATCAACGGGTTGAAGACGAAACGGCGCGTGCCCGGTGTGAGAAGATATGGGGCGGTGAACCGATTCCTAGCACGCCCGGCATTTCCAACACGGTTATTGCCGATGGGGTTCTCGATGGCCGACTTCATGCACTTTACATTGTGGGGGAGGATACCGCATTAGTGGACAATAACCTCTCTCGGATTCAACAGGCCTTGGAGCAGGTGGATTTCTTAGTGGTGCAGGAAGTGTTTTTGACAAAAACGGCGGAGTATGCGGACGTGATATTACCAGCAGTCCCATCGTTGGAAAAGGCGGGGACCTTCGTGAACACGGAGCGCCGAATTCAGCGATTCTATCCGGCGCTCCCTCCGACCGGAGACGCCAAAGCAGACTGGGAAATTCTTACCCTTTTGGCCAATCGACTAGGCGCTGCGTGGTCTTATACGGACCCGTCCCAGATCATGGAGGAAGTGAGTCGGGTGGCACCCATATTGGCTGGGGTTCATTATGATCGCCTAGAAGGTTATCACACGTTATCATGGCCCGTATCCGCTGATGGGACCGACACGCCGCTTTTATATCGCGACCGCTTTAATCATGAGGATGGGAAGGCGCGGCTCGTTCCGGTCGTCTTATCCGAAACTAAGATTCCGGATTCCGATGACTATGATGTGCTCGTGAATAATGGGCAGCTGCTAGAACATTTTCATGAAGGGAACCTTACCTATCGGGTTCCGGGGATTCAGCACTTGGTTCCCGAAGTGTTCTTAGAGGTTTCGCCTCAGTTGGCTCAGACAAAGGCGTTAAGCGAAGGACAATGGGTCCGATTAGTTTCTCCTCAAGGCCGGGCCCGAATACGGGTTGTGGTGACCGACCGGGTCCAAGGCAACGAAGTCTACCTCCCTATGAACTCCGTGGGGGAAGGAGCGGTCAATCAGCTGACCCCGGAACTTCTGGACCCCGATACCCACACACCGGCATACAAACATACCTATGCCAAGTTGGAAGTCCTAGAAGAGGATCCGGGGCACCCACTTCCCAGCGGCAATTGGCGTCATCAGCATCGAAATCCACGACCGGGAGTAGAAGTCGAACAAAAGTGGGCGCGCTCCGACTATGACCCCTTGGTTGGCCCGGACGCTGTCGGAAAGGAGGACACGAACCGTGGCTAGACCTACTCGCGAGGTCGTGAATTTCGGGGTGTCCCAAGCGCAGCGACCAAGCCTAGAAGAAGATTGGAAAGCGATTTTGGAGAGCTTAGATGAGGCTGGGATGCTAAGCTTTCTTCGGGCTATCCTCGAGCAACGCCAACCGATGACGGACAAACTCATTAAGAAGATGGATAGCGCCCCTACCAAAAATGGGGTGAAGACCTTCATCCGCATGATGATGGCGTTGGGTGATTTTGACCCCGAAGGCATCGATGCGACCGCGAAGGCCTTGGCACAAGGCTTTGCCGTAGCGCAACAGGCTGCGGCAGAGCCCGAGGCGGACAAAATGTCCGTGTGGTCCTTAATGGGACAGTTGAAAAATCCTGATGTGGCTCGTGGCATGCATTTTGTCATGGGATTACTAGAAGGATTCGGGCAGGCCCTAAAAAAAGAATAGGGTCAACGGATTATGCCAGCGTGCCGGTGAGATCACGCAAGATAGCATACTCCATATCTCTGGGGCAGAGATATGGAGTATGCTTAGAACGTGGTTTCTGGTACATGCTGGAGGAGGATCCGGAGATGACGCCATTTGACGTGTCCGAACGAGCCCAACGCTTACAAGCCCTTCTGAAGCAATTCATGGCTGATTATGTTTACCCAAATGAGTCTCTTTATGAGCAGCAAGTGCGTAACTATGGTTTTGTCAGCCCACCCATATTGGAGGACCTCAAACAGCGAGCGCGCCACATTGGTCTATGGAACTTATTTTTACCGCAGTCGGAATATGGTGCGGGACTATCTAATACGGAGTATGCCCCCCTGGCAGAAATCATGGGTCGGGTGCATTTTGCAGCCGAAATCTTTAATTGTGATGCACCCGACACGGGGAACATGGAAGTTTTGATACGATACGGGTCTGAATCTCAAAAGATGTCATGGCTGGTTCCGCTCTTAGAGGGGAAGATTCGTTCCTGTTTCTCGATGACAGAGCCTGACGTGGCCTCGTCGGATGCTACCAACATTCGTACCCGGATCGTGAAAGATGGTCATGACTATGTCATCACCGGACGCAAGTGGTGGTCTTCAGGCGCAGGACATCCTTTTTGCCAAATAGCGGTGGTGATGGGGGTAACTAATCCCCAAGCCCCAAAGTATGAGCGGCAATCGATGATATTGGTCCCGATGAACACGCCGGGCTTGAAGGTCCGTCGACTCCTCCCGGCATTCGGGTACGACGACGCCCCCCATGGTCACGCGGAGATTGACTTCGATGCCGTCCGGGTTCCCGAAGAGAACCTGATTTGGGGTGAAGGCAAAGGGTTTGCCATCGCTCAAGGTCGGCTCGGGCCAGGGCGTATCCATCATGCCATGCGCCTCATCGGCTCAGCGGAACGGGCGTTGGAACTCATGGTGCAGCGGTCCCTGGGGCGTGAGCCGTTTGGTAAAACCCTCTCGGACCAGGGGGTCATCCGTGACTGGATTGCCCGATCGCGAATTGCCATTGATCAGGCACGGTTACTGACACTGTGGGCAGCATATAAGATGGATACCGAGGGAAACAAGGCGGCGCGTCGCGAGATTGCAATGATCAAAGTGGTGGCGCCCAACATGGCTCTATCGGTCCTAGATCGTGCGATTCAAACCTTCGGAGGTGCCGGGGTCAGTGACGACTTTCCGTTGGCCAGGATGTGGGCGCATGCGCGAACCCTACGTCTCGCAGACGGGCCCGACGAGGTGCATTTGGACCAACTCGCGCGCGACGAGATACGGCAATACCGGTCTTAGGCGGCCAGTCTGAGCAATGGAGAAATGTGAGGTGACGCATGCCCGAATTGACGCCGATGCGAGACGGAGAAGCCTTGGACCTTGCCCGGCTGGCTACATACCTTCGGTCGACGATGGAAGACTTGCCGTCCGGTCCCATAGAGGCGCAACAGTTTGCGGCCGGGCGGTCCAACTTGACCTACCTCATTACGGTTGGTTCGACGCGATTGGTGTTGCGCCGCCCACCGCTAGGCCCTCTAGCTCCTCGGGCCCATGACATGGCTCGTGAGTTTCGATGGTTAGAGGCAATCCATTCGAAATTTCCTTGGGCACCTAAACCTCTAGTGCTTTGCCTAGAGCCGGGCGTGTTGGGGAGCATCTTCTTCCTGATGGAGCATCGCCATGGGGTGGGACTAGAAGAATTCTTGGCAACCGAAAATGCCTCTATACCAGCATTCGGGGATCACATTTCGAGGATTACGATGTCACGGTTAGCGGACTTGCATGCGGTGGATTGGTCATCGTTGGCGATTCGATCGCAAGTAAAGCCCGACGGGTTTTTGGCTCGGCAAGTCGCAGGATGGATCGAGCGCTACCAACGAGCGAAAACTGCAGAAATTCCAGGAGAACACGCATTAACCCAGTGGCTTCGAGACCATGTGCCACCATCCCCTGACCCGACGATTCTCCATTATGACTACAAATTGAACAATATGGTGTTCGAACCGGACTGTCGGGACGTTGCGGGGATTTTTGATTGGGAGATGACGACGGTCGGCGATCCCATTGCGGACGTCGCAGTGGCTATGAGCTATTGGGTGCAATCGGATGACGATCCGCGACTACGCTGGGGGCTCAACGAAAGCGTCACGATCCGACCCGGATTTTGGAGTCGAGATCAATGGGTGACAGAATACGCCCGGAGGACTGGAAGGGATTTAAGCAACTTTCCTTACTACCTAACCTTTGCCTATTTCAAGCTCGCCGTCATCGTGGCACAAATCTACTACCGATACTATTGTGGTCAGACGAACGATCCGCGCTTTGCTCATATGAATCAGATGGTCGAACACTTAATACGCCACGCTTGGGAAATGCATCCAGCTTCCCTCTAGGTGGCGAAAAGGAGATTCACTATGAACACATCCAGTCTCTCGGTGGAAATCAGCAATAGCGTGGCATGGATTACCTTGAATCGCCCAGAAGTGCTGAACGCTTTGAATGCCGATATTGTGAATGGGATCACGGAAAACTTGAAAAATTTTGACGCAGACAGTGCAGTCAAGGGGGTGGTGATTAAAGGAGCTGGACGCACTTTTAGTGCGGGGGGCGACATCCAAGCTATGACCACGGTCACACCCGATATGGTGGAAGATTATGTGGGACATTTGAACCGAGTCGTCTTGGCAATGAAACGCTTGGCTAAGCCGATTGTGGCGCAAGTGCATGGGTTTTGCGTGGGCGCGGCCTTTAACCTGGCCCTGGCGTGTGATTTGATTGTAGCCGCAGACACCGCAAAGTTTATGATGAGCTTTGTACAGGTTGGCCTAATTTCTGACGGAGGGGGAATGTATTTTTTGCCCCGCTTAGTTGGTGTCCACAAAGCCAAAGAGTTGTTGTTTTTGGGGGATTCCATTTCCGCAGTACAGGCACAAGACCTCGGGATTGTCAATCGGGTTGTTCCCGAGGCGGATCTAAAAGGAGAGGTGGAGCACCTTATGGATCGCCTTGTGCACGGCCCGGGATTGGCGATGGGACAAATGAAATTGTTAGCAGATAGAGCGCTCGTGAGTTCTTTGGAAGACATGCTCGTGGCGGAGCAAACCACCCAGCCCGAAATGGTGGCCAGTGAGGATCATAAGGAGGGAGTACGGGCTTTCTTGGAAAAGAGGCCGCCCTTGTTTCGCGGCTGCTGACTGGGGAAATTCCAGCAGGTGAATGAGTCAGGTGAGGTCTGGCCACCGGTTAAACCAGACCCGAAGCGTTGCAGGATGCCGCCATCAAACCACGATGGCGGGTCCGACTATCGAATTCGTCCATCCGGAAGGGGAAACGCCTGGCAAGGCGAACCGTTCGGTACGTAATTGGGGATGGCATTGGGTATTCGGGGGCGCTCGACATGGGTCGTGGATCGGCATTATAGGGGAGCGACCTTCTGTGAATGGTCGTCTGTATCGGTTTGATCCGGTCGGGGATCCGGTGTGCCATGCGTGGACGGCAAGCATCTTTTTCAAAGTGTATAATAATACAATATAGTCCATTGTTCGGAATGCTTACATTAACCCAATTTAAGCACAAAAACTCTTAATAATTTATCGTTACAAGGGGTAACCGATTAATAATAATTATTCAATATTATAATAAATGACGGTATATTTATGGTAAGATGAAGAGGTCAAGACAAGGGGCTTCCAACACGGGAACACCCCAAACCTGTTCGGACGAAACGTAACACAAAGGAGGAGGTGGCATGATGAACGATCAACCCACAAAAAGGACTGCGGAGCCCGGAACCGAAACCACGGAGACTCACACAATTCGCACCGCGACCAACGTTTCCCCAAGTAATCCGAAAACTACGGCTCCTAAACGAACCGTGGCAACGCGGATGATAGGGTTCGTGGTGAGTATTCTTTTGGCTTTCCTAGCTTTCCGCTTTGTTCTCGCGTTATTAGGAGCTAATCCCAGCAATCCTTTCGCAGGATTTATTTACAGAGTCACGGCCCCGTTTGTAGCGCCGTTCTCTGGACTCTTCGGCTACCATCTCGCATACGGGGTGTCTCAACTCGAAGTGGTGACCTTGATAGCCATGGCGACATACTTGGTGGCTGCATGGGCATTGACTCGACTGGTCAATTTGACACGCGCATAGGCCCACTGAAACAAAACCCTCCTTATTTCACGAGCCCCCTTCATTCACGTCGACTGAAGTCAACTTTTCCGGGAATCCAACGTGGGTACGTATGATGCGCAAGAACAAGTAACAAGCCGTAGCCAACCCATCAAACAGGAGTGGCCGAATCAGTTATGGGTCAAATGGGAGCTGTGGCAGATGGTGTCGGGGATACGGAGTGGATGGCACCGGGCCGCGTGCTAAATTGTTCTAAAGCTAAGCTCCGACAAGCATGGCTTAGCATCGTTCGGGCCGTCTGTGATGTGGCGGCGCCTATCTCTGGACGACGTGACCCGGATAGACCCCGAACGACACCCCGCACCCATCGACCTATGCGAGTTTCAAACAGCCTTAGCCCCATTCTCCTGACTAGTGGGTGCATAGTCGCCTCCCGCGGTGTCTTTTGAAATCGCTCCACGAATACAACACCGCCTCACGGTGTTGTATTCGGCCGAGGGGAAAGGGTCTATGGCCGTACGGTCGTGGTGCACCAAAAAGGGGACCACTACTATCGACTTTCGCTAGCATGAAAATGGGGTTTTGCAATCCAGTTGTCACGCCAAGATCTCATGCGTTGGGGAGGGGGCATGGTCCCGTGGCCCCTTTTACTCGTCCGTTCGCAGGCCGGTAAAGGCCAGACGCGGCCGCTGGGGCTTAAGCTACCAACGGCAGGGACCAACGATAATTAGCCGTCGCTCAATCGTACGGATGCGAGTTTTTCTGTGCTTTTTTGAGAAAACCAAAAACCAAGTGTTGGGCCTCGTGCGGGATGCGGTCAAGAAAGGATTGCAGAGTGGCAACGGTATAGTCGCCCTCTGCGATAACGGTATTGAGAGTGAGATCCCACCGATTAGGTGAGCGCAGATCCATTAATTCAAAATGGTATGGGGCATTAGGGAAATACGCGACGGACAGAAAGAAATGGGCATCGTGGGCCTCGTAAATCATGCGTAATCGCCTCCGCTCCCCAATCTATCGATGGTGGAAATCCCGCGAGTGATTAGACCTCTATTATACACTAAGCCGGGTCCCCGAATTTGACGAAACCGACGGACTCCAGATGGGGATATCTTGGTATCCCATATGATACCGGTAAATCTGTGGTGTCGGCCTTTCTTCTTGAAGGCCGGATACTTGGCAGTCCCGGCAAATAATTTCTTGAACGCTTGATATCATGGCATAACTGCCATCTGGGGGACCGTGATGACCTCCAAGGCATCCTGCGTCAACTCTTCCTCACAGGGCTTCGCTTTGGTTGAGGATTACGATTCGTTTCACACATGGCGAATACCAGTTACCGTACAGCCTCTTCTTTGTCGTTCGAGATCGTCTTTTTGGTCAGGACTCGATAGACGTGCATAGGCTATGGTTGTGCGCAAGGCGGTGTGAGGATGAAACTGTTCGGGTCGTTTGATAAAGTCCGGCATTCAAGCCCTCACCTCTGCCACGACGACACCGCCCCAGAATGGCACGCGTTCTGCGCTGATACTGGAGCCGTCGGTAAACGTGTCACTTCTCGTCGGAATCACCGAGGTATAGCGACAATGACGGTATCGCCTCAAAACCACCATGGCTATGGTGTCGAAGTCTTCACCGGAATCCTCCATCAATTTTCTTGTATTCTGTCCCTACCGTCCAGAACGGGATGGAATATGGGGCAGGAGGAGATTTCGTGAGACTATGGGTTGGAAATTGGGGTGGACGCTTGGCCGCATACATGGCCAAACAAGAGGGCAACGTGTTCATCGAAAACGGGATTTGGATAATCATCGTGGTTCTGGCTATGATTATCCCCATCGAAGCATTGCGCAATGCCTTGGTCAACGCGTTCGGGCAAATTACCAGCAATCTCAATACGATTCCCTAGCGGGTAATGCGTTCGTGGAAATTCTTGTGGTGTTGCCGCTGTTTT
>DAHWKJ010000098.1 GCA_027343695.1 Sulfobacillus sp.
GGGGTGCCGCGATAGCGGCATGGGGAACTGTAACGATTAAGGCCAAAGATCAATACCGAAAGGCGCGAACGAGGATACCGTTCAAGTCAACTCTTCCTCCGATCGGAGCTTGTCCAGTGCTATCGTTGATAGGTCCATGAGTAGCAAAGTCACTGGTATATCTAATATTTATCGGGTTACTCTGGATAAGAGTGGTTCGGCTTATGTGGGTTCGGTCACCATTAAAGGAACTCTTGCTAACGGCGCGCGTTAGCAGCCGTTAGCGATAAAAGGGGCCTTCGCACAAAGCATGCTGTCGACGACGCAATAGTCTATGGTTTAGCCGAACCGCAAGCTGGGGCCGTGCTCTTGAGTCATGGGATGAAAATTGCGGATGACGTCAACCGAACGAATGGAACGGCAATATTATTTCTGGTTGGTGGATGCGTAGTAGCGTCGGATTTTGGAATTACTTAAGTAGTGGGTCCGTTATCTCAGATGTGTAACTTGAGTCATTGCCTTTTTGACTAGAACTAGGAGATGTTCATTGACTACTACGGAAATGCTCATTGTGGGCAACCCGAATTACTGGTCGTTTTTGACCATCACAAGGGGAACAGCCCGTGTGGGCACCCGTTTTATCGGTTTTTTTGGTAGAATAGGAAGGGTACGCAATTTTTTTATTTCCCCGCCGATGCCTTTTGCGGGAAATTCCGAGGGAGGCTGCATTGGCTGAGATTATCAAGGCAGAGCACGTAAATAAAGTATTTGGCCCATCAAAAGATATTCATCGAGCGCTTTCGCTATTGCAGGAGGGCACACCGCGTAATCTCATTCGGGAAAGAACAGGCTGTTTAATCGCCGTTCAAGACGTATCTCTCCAAGTGCAAGAAGGTGAATTATTTGTTCTGATGGGCTTGTCAGGCAGTGGTAAGTCCACTTTCTTACGTTGCCTTAACGGCATCATTCCTGCTACTAGCGGAACCGTGACCATTGCCGGTACGACCCTTGATCCTAAAAATCAGGGTCAGCTAACCCAGATCCGCCGCCAATATTTGGCCATGGTCTTTCAGCACTTTGGCCTTTTGCCCCACCGCACAGTGTGGGACAACGCGGGGTTTGGGCTGGAAATTCAGGGCCAAAAGCCCGAACAGCGGGCCCACGCTGTCCAGACAGCCCTTGAGCAAGTGGGCTTGAAGGATTGGGCCAAATCCACGCCGCGTGAACTCTCAGGAGGTATGCAGCAACGGGTGGGTTTGGCGCGGGCGCTCGCTACCGGGGCCCCCATTATGCTGATGGACGAGCCTTTCAGCGCATTAGATCTCAGACTCCGCATGTCAGGGTAGGAAAAATGAGGATTTACACCGTCCAGCACCTCAGCCTGACTCCTCCCATTGAAAGCGGTGTTCGATGGGGATTTGAAGCATCTCCAAAATCCGCCACGTGTGCGGTTTGACATGCGTCCATTGGTACCAGACAATGTCATTGACCTCTCGTCGTTCGACCCATAAACTCCGTAGCGCGTCTAAGATGACGCGTTCCGAGGGATTTGCAATCTTTCGGCCATCCGGTATTGCGAGGGGCGGTTGGTCCACCATGGCCGCGCGCACTGCCGCCCGCATAAAGCGGGCGAATTGAAGGGCTAAGAGCAACACATAGCCCAATCCCACGACCCGTTCCGGCTTTTCTAGGAAGAACGCCGTCAGATGCATCGGCTCTTTCATCCACCGAAACCCGTGTTCGTCTTGGTCTTGCGCCTTGTACGCACGTAGGGCCGTCGTCGCATCGCAGGTCTCGTCACTGGTGACCAAAATGAAGGTTGCTTGCCGTTCTCGGGCCTCTTGAATCCGTTCGGGAGTCGGGGCCGTCCACTGCCAGTGGACGGTGTACTCCGTCAGGGTCGGCAGTTCGACGTCGGCCTTCTGGCGTCCTCGCGGGCGCTTGATCACCGTTTGTGCGGTGACCGTCGGCGTCACCGCATGCCACCGAACTTTCGCGGCGCGCAACGCCACCGTGCTGGCGGTAGTCGCGTCCTCGGCGCAGTGGAAGACCTGTTTGACGAGCTTTTTGGCTCGTTTTTCGAGCGCTTCCGCTTCCCGAGCAATCATCCGGCGAACGGTGTGCTCTTTTTTCTTATCCAAGACACTCGAGTGGTAGAGAAACGCCCGTACCGGTTGGCCGTACAGGGTGGTGTCTAGCGTTTGGGCCCGATACGTGGCGGATGTGGCTCGTCGCTTCGCGGCGAGGGCCCCAATATCGACCCAATCTTCCGGTTGACGGAATGCGGCATCCTTCAGTTGATTACATAATCCAAAGGTCGCCGGAAGGCGGCCCAGCCAGTGCATCTCCAGCGACCGAATTTTGGTTAAAGCGGGTTCCGTCATGAGGGCCGAGTCGGCGATGTAATAGCTGCCCTTCCAGAAACCGTCCGGACAATCCTGCCCCAACTGATCTAACCAGGTGGGATGCCACGCGCGGTCCGAAGTATTGCCCGAAAGGATGCTGCCCCCCAGAACTGACCCGGATTCATCCACCGTTAACCCGGCCATCAATTGCCGGAGGTCGGGCCGATGGTCTTTGCTATGACCCCACGTGAGATCAACCGGGGCCGTCGCCCCGGTGTCTGGACTCGGATAGTCGCCGAACAAGGCAAACGCCGTCGTGTCGGTGTGCAACATCCGGGGCCCACTCTCTTGGAGCGCTTGCATCCGAGGACCTAAGGTCGCGAGAAGTGACCGACCGTGCTCCGCGAGAGATTCCAACACCCGGCCTAAGGCATCATCGTTGAATTGGTGGGCCGTCACCGCGTTTCCCCACAAAATGGGCAATGGCAATGATTCCACCCACAGTTCCACCTGATAGAGCGGGTTGTGTTGCGTCAGGACATTCATCACGAGCATGAGCAGGATGACGCTCGGAGCAATACGCGCCCGCGCGGGGTCCCACGGGAGAATGCGATCCACCACGGCTAGCCAATTGGCACGGTCCGCCAGGACCCGCGTAGCTAACGCAATCCCGGTATGGGGAAACAAGTTCGGGTCGCCGGATAAATCCACCGGCGGTAAGGACGACGAAGTATTCATGCCCAAGGTATTCGCGGTAACGCACGTATTATCCTTTGCGTAATATTCTGTCTATTTAAATCGGTAATTTCCATTTGGTGACATGCGGAGTCTGAGATGAAACGGCATAACATACACTAATATTACCTGTGGGCACAAAAACTTAGAGCTACGCTACGACACACTAGGGTTGCCAAAGATTCTCCTCTCCCAATTGGCCCAGGCCGTGAAAAGCAGGTTTGGAGGTCACCATCGCGTAACACCACTGGCCGGTGAGTGTGGCCATCAATTGCGGCAAACGCCCCGTAGATAACGCCACACTTAGAGAAACAACGTCAACCCTTGACTGTCCACCAGAGGAATAGAAACAACACATGACGATATACCTCCTGCTAGCTTGGTCACATCCGCTCCACTGGAACGTGTCGGTTTGGCCAAGGTAGAGCAATTCAAAATGGCAATTGAGCGAATCGGTTAGCGGGGACTAGCGTACCCCCTAGAGACTTCGAAGAGATCGTAACAAGGACTTTCGGATAGGACCAATACCAAAGTCGCAAAGTAGTGATAAGTAAAGCGTGATGGTTGGGCCTTTCACAATGGTTCAGCGTGGCTAACAATGGTGTTTCGCAAGCCAAATACGGGATAGCCTGCCTTGCTTCGTAGAGGACAATGACGATTGTCCGATTTATTTAAAATACCTTCTTGCGGCTACATATAGTGTTAGCCCCCAAGGCCCGTAGCTAGACTTTAACGCCCCATCCTCATCGGCTTACCTTCAGATATCCACATAGATTGTGTGGCATTTCAAGGAATTGGGCAGCGGGAACCCAGATTAAGGTCACAGATATTCTCCCCATCCACACTTCATCAACCCACTCAAGGGTTGCGGTCGCGACAGATTGGCACGTTTCGTGAAACAATCAAACCAATCCCCGCTAAGCGAGGGAGTGACAAACACTTAAGCCTAACTATATGACCCGAGATAAGCATTCTGAGGATATCCCCGCTGCTCCCAATATCCCATACTGTCCTGATTGACCAAATCAATACGAACTAACCATTTTATCGATTTATACCCATACATGCCGGGCACGACCAACCGCAATGGATAGCCTTGCGTTCGAGGTAACGGCTCGCCGTCGATTTTGTATGCAAGCAAGGGGCGATATTGCTCAATTTGTACGGAACTTAAGGATTCGGTATAGACGCCATCGCCAGAATAAAATGTCAGCCACGGATGCTTTTTTGGATTCCACCCCACATGCAGCAAAAACTGACGCAAATCCACCCCTTTGAATTCCACTCCGTCGACCGCCCATCCAGTCACACACTGAAAATTGATGTGCCGCGTAATTTCCCCAAGAGTCGTTAAATCAGACAATTGATAATGCCGTGGAGAGGCGAGCCCGCCCACGGTCAAACGATATGCGTCTAGAGAAATGGCAGGGTATCCCCCACTTACCGTATAAGGCACAAACCCCGGCAACGCCATGGTTGGACCCCACGCGGAAAATCCTTCCACTGGCCATTGTCAGAACGCTTGGCAC
>DAHWKJ010000020.1 GCA_027343695.1 Sulfobacillus sp.
GAGCATAGCGGTTAAGATGGATCGCTGTTGGTCGACTCGGTTCAGAATCCTGAACCGGTTTTTCCCCCCTCCGAAGGGATCGTTCCCGCTATCTGGCGCCATACTCAAATGGTCTGGAGTGACCTCTGTCAAATCATCAAAGGTTGGGTGGAGCTTCGCGACTGGAAGGCCCCTCAAAAGGGGACACGGCATCGGCATGAACGGCCTAGAAAACAGCGATATCAGTACGATTTAACGTGGTAAGTTAGCGCGTATGGGGTGACATCCCGCACCGCAGATCGCAGTAGCAATTTCCAGCACCAAGGATGGCTCTCACCATCCCTACTCGGTGTTGCCCTATTCTGCCCTATTCCAAACGAACGTGCTCGCCCTCTTGAACATGCGGGGGGCGAGCTGAATCAGTGAGACAACGAATGGGTATACCTTTACGATTCAAGACTAGAACGGAGCAGTGGCGCGAACGAAATGCCGTTGCCACAATTGTTAGCAGTTTCGCTTGCGGCATACTCCGCTGACTTGATCTCGCACCGCCGGAGTTAGCCACCCACTCCTCGCGTGGGACCATCGGTCGCTACCGGTTTGGCTACTATATTCGTAGGCTGATCTGGTTGTGTGAGTAAGGCCCACCAGGTGCGGGCCACCATGTACGCAATCCCAAGAAATCCCGTAGCCGCCACATAAAAACCTATGCCGTAGAGATGGGGATCGACAAATACATATAGGAGACCACCCAAGAATGCCAGAGTGGTTCCCGCGATTAGTCCACGGCCTAACAAATTCCGATCTTGAGAACGCGGCAGATAGCGTTCCGCGATGACCAATACCAAAATGATGGCAGGGATCATAAAAAACGCAAAATCCTGATGCCAAAATGTGAAGACCGCATCGGCTTGTGCTCCCGGTGCTTGGGGATTCCCGGCCCCAAAATATTGCTCATTCAACTCAATGGCGTACCCCGCGACGACTACGGTCACAATGGTCAAGCTATAGGCCCAGGCTTGGGCCCAATGCAAGAGACGGCGGGACCCCTCCTCGGCATGCTGGAAGAGGAGAGCGGAGAGAGTCATCAGCCCGCCTAGCATGACGAACACACCCGTGACCAAGTCATCGCCAGCAATGCCGTCGACGCCCCCTCGACCGAAGGCAAACAACGTTGGGGGTTGAGCGGTCGTGAATCCGGCCACCACATAAATGCCCGTCATGGCGACAATGCCAAACATCATCATAATCAACCCCACACGGGCTAACGTGCGGGTGGCTGGTTTGAGAGCACTGTAACCCCATTGCCATACCAGAGAAGCCACTAAGGTTCCGATGACCGCTACCACCATTTCATGCGAATGCGAGGTAACAAGGTAAGCGGTCCAGGTACTCACGGTCATCCCTGCCCAGTGCGCGTAGTCCAGAGGCCAACCCCAGAGAGAGTGAGGAAACTCAAGCAGCCAGCCTGCTAAATGACCCATGAGAGCAGCTAGAAACATAGAGCAGCTTCCTAGCCATGCGACCCAAAACGGCAGCGTCCGTGATGCGGGTCTATTAAGATGGTAATCGACCCAAAACCCCCATATGAGGACTATGAGCATTTCGTCTAGTGCAAAAAATCCTGCGATCTGCGTCCACAGAGCAAAAGTGTTTGAAGGATTATGGTCAAACAACCCGCCGATACTTGCTAAAACAGTTGCGACCAGTGCTCCTCCCACGATCCATGTCTTAACGTGAGATGAGCAACATTCGAAGATTTCAACAGTGATTAGAGCTAGCACACCGACAAGTCCGATCAGAAAACCGTGTAGGAACATGATGTTACGCCAGATGATATTTGCACTGGCGGACGGCTCGTTGAAGTACGGAATGGACACATAGAGAGTCAGGGCGGCATACAGTGCTAACCAGGCCATGAGAAACAACAAAGTTCGGCGATTAGTCCACCAGCCCCACAAAGGGTGAGAAGGCGAAACAACTGATGGCAGGTCTGAAGAAATATTTCGTGCCGGCACGATGCTCAACTCCTTTCTAAACAACGGCATCCGGACATTTCCTGATGATTTGCCGAATCCCATACCATATTGTCGCAAGGATTCTACGCTCGGCGTGAAGGCGCATGAGGACTTTGTTACGTTGAAATAGAATCCCCTTCCTTCACTCTTCACTCACAGCGTAAGTAAAGAGAAACTTTGTGAATACGGTCACATGGAGCGATTTTAGCGGACCCTTTAGATCCGGACGCAGAGGCGGTCGATGATCGTCATCGGATCCAGGCTGATGTTGACGAGGAACGCGTCCACTGCCGCGATAATCGCCTCGACGGTTTTGAAAAAGACATTTTGTAAATGACGGTGCATTTCATCCAGCCCCATAAGCCGTCGATCGGATTGAGTTGGGGGCTATAGGGCGGCAAAAACATCAGCGTTAACGTGTCGCGATGGTCCGCTAAGAACGGCTGGATTAGCTTGGCGTGGTGAATCCGGGCATTATCCAAAATCAGCACGATACGATCTTTGGGATAGTGGTCGACGATCTGCTGCAGAAACTTGAGGAACTCTGCGGCATCATATTGGGTCGCGTGACGGCAGAGGATCTCGCCGCTTTCATAATCCAAGGTTCCCAGGAGTTTGTCACCCCAGTGCTTCCCATAGGTCGGGATCACCTTTTGCTGGCCTTTCGGAAACCCGGTCCGCTGGATGGCTTGGTAGTCGCGAATCATCGATGCATCCTCAAAGAGGATGCGGTCAACATCGCCGCGCAGAAGGCGTTGGCGTTGCCCCTCGGAGGCCTCGCGGAAGGCGGCTTGCTTCTCGGGATCGGCTTTCGCCAACGTATAGGTGGGGCGTGTGCACGCGAATCCCAAACGATAGAGAAGGTGACGCACCCCCCGTTCGGAAAACATGACCCCGCACCGGTTCCTAATAAAGCGCCGCACCAGCGGCGCGGTCCCATTCATTTCCGCCGGAAAGCCGACGTCTTGCGGGGTCTGGTGGGTGACCACCTCGGCCACGGTTTGCTCTTGCTCGGCGGTCAGACGATGCGTCCGCCCGGGAGAATGCCGAGGTTCCAATGCCGCCAGTCCCCCGTGGCGGTAGGCCTGGATGTAATGGGACACGGTCGCTATGGAGCGCCCGATAATCTCGCTCACTTCCGCATACGGGTAGCCTTTGAGTACCAGCACGACCGCCTGATAACGTGGGAACATCCACTGGCTGGGCGCGTAGTTCATCGCGGTTTGCACCAGGGCTAAATTCTTCTTGTGGGCATTATCGAGCGCCGGCGGGACCAGGACTGGCGGCGTAACCGCCGCCACCAACGCATCTCGGGCCATACACATAGAACATTCCTCCAGTCAAAAGATGGATGAATGTACCATAGCGAACAACCGAGGGGCTGTCCAGACAAAATTTGCCCATTGCCGCAGCGTCGGGTATTTAAAAATCTTTATGATCGGATATATAGTACATCATCGTTCACTTTATATCAAGCTAGATTGAACTCCCGCCATCGAACCCCGACGGGTTGCGATGGGGGTTTCTGAGGTCCCCCTCAGAAGGTCCTGGTTCTGTGATCGTTGCGCCGTGCCATTAGCCATCGTACGTCTTATGCTGGATCTCCCCATGCGTGGATTCGGACCGTTCCGGACCTATGGCCTTATTAAGGAACAAAAGTTTCACCGCCTCTAGCCCTACGGGCTCCCCCGCTTGACCCTCTCCCGGTTTCGCCACGGAAGGGAGTTGCGCGAGCATTATGTTAATTCGGGAGCAGCCACGACTGGAGGGGAGAGATAAACCCCAGCGAACACGCATACTAGCACTCTTAGGGGATTCCGTTACAACAGACCACAGGACCCGCCACCCGTATACCCAACCGGGCTTGTTTCCAGCGGGCCCACGTTGGAACAGCTGGGTGGTAAAACAACAGGTGAACCGCTGAGGTTCTCACCGAAACATCGCCTTTAAACACTCTTCGGCTCGGGAATTCGGGCATTTCTGAACACCAGGCACAACATCCCTTCTGGCTATACCCTGAGAGATCCCCAGTTTTTACCATACAAAAAGGCCGATCGTACGTCTTATGGGCATTCTCAATGAGGCCTCCGCGCAGCAAACGCTGCGCGGAGGCCCTGGCTCACCGTGATTGCCCGCTCTTTTCTCTTGCGGGCCGGGGCACACCGTTGTTGGCGCTAATTCATTTTGGCATGGGTTTAGCTAAAATGGCTGCCATCTCAGTCCCTGTGACCGGCTAAGGCTGCTGGCATGACTGGGAATACCCCGCTATTGTGTCTTCAGGTAAAGTAGGCAGGTCCTCCCGTGAGGAGAAAAGAGGAGCAATGCAGGGGACTCGTCCCCTGCACCCCTACGCTCGCCGCGAGGCAGGCCCAGCAAGGGATTGCTGGGCCAGAACAGAGCGTGGGAATCCGGCCCCACCCGTCAAGGCTAAATGAACGCTGCGCGGCCTTGACGGGGATGCAGTCTGGGGCACGGGGGCATCAAGCGGACTCCCCCACCGCGTGAACGGGTGGCGGGGTCGGTGATCAGCGAAGACACCGGTTCTTGTCGTCTAGTCGGCATCCCAGAACTGCTGGAGCCAGCGTTGGCGCGCCAACGGTTCCGATGGCCACCACTGCCGGGGAACCCGGCGCGGATCGTACCAGTGCCAGAAGGCATAGAACCGATACAGGGTCTCCACCTGACGTGCGAGTTGGCGAGGCGTTCTGTCCAGGCGGGTCATGGTCGCAGCCCAGGCGTGCCAATCGGCCCCGGTGGCGGTGGTCCAATGTTGGTCGACCGCACGTAACCCATTCCACGCATCCGCAAGGTGGGTCGCTTCCCGCCGTAAACGCCGGGGGGATTGGTCCTGCCAGGCCCAGAATGTGAGAAAGGTCTCACATCCCGGTTCGCGGAAGCCCTGAGGATCCCACACGACCGCCCACGGGCGGTCCGACCAGGATTCGACACGAAACTCTTCTCGGGTCCTCATCCGTCATCCCTCCAATCGCCTACGGCCCGTTGCATTTGGGGCTCGTCCACGATCCGTAAATGCTGACTTTCGGCGTCCCACAACGCCCCCGTCGCCCAGTGGTTAATAACGCGGGGCAAGCCCCGCGATTGGACGGCTAAGACTTTCAGGGCGGACGGCGTAAACAGGGCTTGGGTGACGCCGGCCTGCTGCAGTTGATGGGCGACATAGGCGGCCGTTTCGGCTTCGTTGAGACCCGTGAGATGAAAACGCAACCCCACCCGTTGGTAAATCGCTTCAAAGACCTTGAGGCGTAACGTGGCCCGCAGATCGGGCTGCCCCACCAGAATGCAAGTGAAGGGGGTCACGGCATCCATCGCGGTATTCAGAATGAAGCGCATCTCATGGACCATACCGGGAGGCAAGTGCTGTCCTTCATCGAGGACAATCACGGGCGCCTTGTGTTGATGCTGGTAGAGATCCGTCATCAATGCAAGAAATTGGCGCCGCGCTGGGGATCGCTGAAACGGCGCGGTGACCCCCGCCGCCTCGAGCACTGGGCTGTAGAAATCGTACGGCGTCAAGTGGGACTCTGCAACGTAAAACACGGGATGCACAGTGGGATCCAGTTGAGCGGCCAGATAGCGTACGGCACTGGATTTCCCGGATCCCACCTCCCCGGTCACCACGCCGAACAGCCGTCCCTCCACCATCAGGTGGAGGCGGGCGGTCAGTTCCTGAAATTGGGCGCTC
>DAHWKJ010000062.1 GCA_027343695.1 Sulfobacillus sp.
CCTTTCCTAATCCAGTTGTGGAACATGTTCTTACTTACGCCGAGATGCATGGCAGTTCATATGAGAAAATGGCACTGATCTTGATTAATAAACTATAACACGTCAAATGGGCTGTCATCCTCGATCTCTTGCTTCGCCGAAAGATTCAAATGGGAATGGAACCCTCATCGATGTCAATTCCAGTTCGCCCACTCCCTAACAGATCAAGCACGAGGAAAAAAGCAAATTGTCACCAGGATGACACTAAAATTCCCCAACTTTACTTTGAAGCATCGAAACGTTAAGAAGAAAAAGACCAGCAGAGTGTGCCAGGCCATGATCACCATGCGGTCAGATTACAGTGTGTTGAGGTCCACGTCGTCCCCCATCGCCCGCAACTCTTTGCCTACTTCGTATGGCCAATCGCCTTCGAAGCGTTTGAATAGGACGCCTATGTAATCACTTGGCATTTCTAAATTTGGATCCACCTTGTGCAGAGCGATTACTCTATCCCGTCCCAAAGCGCCTAGAAAATAACCGAGTTCGAAAATCACGTTCTGCCTCGCCCTGTGCATGATGTTGTGGTCGGCACCTTCAATCCGGTCGTCCGGTGATAGAAGAACTATGGCGGCCCCTAAGCTTCCCGCATGGTCAATGAATTTCTCAATAACGGTGCGACCTTGATCTTCTTTCTCGTGGAGGATGATCGGGTGTAGGCCGAGTTGTTCCAGCATTCGTGCCACCGAAAGTTTCATCTCTGTATTTGATGATGACTTTGTGTTCATAACGCGCAATGGCACTTTGCTGGGCCACCGAAAAGTGCAAACGATTTTGAGCTACGCATTAGAGGCCGGTGTTCACGATTTACGACACACATTTGCAACGCTGCTTCTAGAAAAGGGAACCGATATCAAGACCTTGAGCCAATGGCTGGGCACCAGGATGTGCAAACCACAATGAACATCTATTTGCATCCAACAAAACAAATGAACCGCAAAGTGGCCGACTTGGCCGACAACTTCCTAACGCTCTAAAACAACAAAAATAACAACAAAAGCGCGATAATGACGGAAATAATGACAGATGACCTGGCGCAAGACAAAAAAATAACCTTCAACCGAAAGGCTGAAAGTGTTGTGTGGTAAAGTTTTTGGATTTGGTGGGCGAGCACGGGCTCGAACCGTGGACCCGCTGATTAAGAGTCAGCTGCTCTACCAACTGAGCTACTCGCCCGCATATCATTGGTAGCGGCGGGTGGACTCGAACCACCGACATCACGGGTATGAACCGTGTGCTCTAACCAGCTGAGCTACGCCGCCATATTGGTTGCGGGGGCAGGATTTGAACCTGCGGCCTCCGGGTTATGAGCCCGACGAGCTACCTGGCTGCTCTACCCCGCGAACGTTGTTGGCTGTATGGCACATCGGTCATTGTACCTGCTAGCAGTTCCGCTGTCAATGGGTGAACCCTTTTTCGTTCTTGTGATACACTAGTAACATCACATGCTAAGGAGGAGACCTCAATGGACCGTCGTGCACGTTTAGCCGGAATTGATTTCTCGTTTAAGAAGGATGACGAAGGCATCCATCTCTCGATAAAGCCTAACCCAGAACGCCAAGAAGCTCAACGAGAAGTTTTTGCCATGTTTGACGAATTACGGACCCAAGCACACCGCGCCGGGGTAACCACTCCGGAATTGATGGCCCACTGGGCTAAGAGTCGGCTGAAGAGAGACACTAAATAATTGCACTTTTTGGTAATAATTGACTATATGTTGCGTCCGTGTTAATATGCCACCCAATAGAGAGTGGGAGGGACAGGGCATGGCATTAGTTGCTTTGCGAAACCCAGCCGATTACCGAAAAGCTGTCGAAGAAATCCGGACATTACAAAGTCGCATGGGCGACATGGCAACCCAAAAAGGCAATATCCATCCAGAAGTCGTCGCGCTCAGTCAACAGTTGGATGAGTATATTGTGTCGATCCAGCGATATTGGCAGTATCGGAGTCGCCAGGGTTTGACCGGCTAGCTCCCGGTCCCACTTTCTTTACTCTCACCAGAATAGGCTTCGTCACTTTGGAGATACTTCACCATTAAGAGGTCAAGTTCTCGACTTACCTGGAGTAGTTCTGGGCTGGTCATGTCGTTCCCCATCGCATAGATCCTGTCCATTTCTCGACGCAGCTCCCGAATCCGCGTCAACAGGACATTTTGTTGCAGCACCAGACCCACGCCCTCCTTTACTGTGTCTTTAATCCATGATGACTATTCTACCTGATCCCCAGAAGTTCCTGCTTTCCCGATGAATTTTCTTTTCCCCCCACAATTCGGCAAATCTCGCTATTTTCTTGGGCTCCACGGTCGCAATACAGTAAAATAACACTATGCAACCTTTGTCCGTCAGTACTCTAATTGGCCCGCCGATGTCCGCGCCCCCCGGGAAGCCTTCGCGTCCACAAGATCGATCAACGGCGATCCCGGGATGGGAACGACTGGAAACGGCCGAGACAAGCTTGGTGCGAGATACCACCTTAGCGACCCTCGGTGAATACGTACACGCCGTGCGTAACGTGCTCGCCTTGGCTCTAAGTCGACACACCGCGGAAGTGGGGTACTACCTCTCGCCAAAAGGGAGATTTCGGCAAATGGTTCACATTCGTCACCTGAATAGCGAGCTTGAGGCCTTGCACCAAGACGTTCGTAGTGGGCGTCGAGGTTCCACGTTAATGGAGCGTCTCGATGCCGTTCGAGGGATATTGGTGGATCTGCGGCTCTAGGATGGAGGATGACATGTCGAGCTATGATACCCTTCTCGCAAATCTCGAAACTTTGCGGGATTTGACCGAAAAAAAGGTTAACGCGGTGCTTTTGCGTCAATCGGATGATTTGATGCGACTGTTGCAGGACGAACTGGACCCACTCCGCGCGATTAACCAGCACCTCCTAGACGTTCCGACCTTTTCGGAACAAGAGCGCGATATCATCCAGTTTGCTTGCCAAAAGTGGGCGGAGCGAGCGGGCTATTTAGCAGAGTTATTGCAAACCCAACTAGGGTATCTTGACTTTCTGCGAAGCCTCTTAGGGATCGACAACAACACATCATCCCTCAATCTAGGACTATAAGGAGGTGTCGATATGGGTTTTATGATGCTGAACATCGCGAGCCGAGCACTGGCCGCACAGCAATTAGCCTTGGATGTCACGGGAAACAACATGGCGAATGCCACCACCCCGGGCTACCGTGCGGAAACCGCGAACCTCACTGAAGCCCCCCCACAGCCTGTGGTATCGCTCCAAGGGTCCGAACTCGGGACCGGCGTGGTGGTCTCGTCAGTGAGTCGTGCTAATAACCCATTCTTGTCGCGTAGTGTGCGGACACAACTCACCAACCAAGGCTACTGGTCCTCGACGAATCAGGCCCTATCCCAAATTCAATCCCTATTCCAAGAGCCCTCGGCGAGCGGATTGCAAGAAGGCATGAACAATTTTTTTGCGAGCTGGCAAACATTAGCCAACGCCCCCCAGAATCAGGCGTCACAGGAGTCGGTCATCCAACAGGGCAACAATCTGGCGGCCCAATTCAATACCCTGGCCACCAACATTACCAACGAAATGGCGAATTTGAGTCAAACTGCCCATAATCAAGTAAGCCAGGTCAACACCTTGACCGCAGAAATCGCCCAACTCAACACCAAGATTGCGACGGTCACCAGCGGGGGTGGCTCCGCCAACGACCTATTGAACCAACGCGGCACCCTGTTGGATTCCCTGGCCTCCCTCACCAATATCACGTACACGCTAACACCGAACCAAGAAGTCAACGTCTATCTCGGTTCCAACGCGCTCGTGGTCAATGGCACCCATTATCAAATTGGCTTGCAACAGGCAACGACTGCCGCCTCAAATTATCCCGCAAACGCCCCCTTACCGTATCAACTCACGTGGCAGGCAGCCCCCGGCACTACACCAGCCCCGTTGTCCGGCATCAATGGGTGTGCCTTATTTGGGACGTTAAGTGCGCTCGGTCACAATCTGCCGGCATATCTCGGACAACTTAATAATCTGGCGGCCACTCTATCCAGCAAGGTCAATTACGCGCTAGCCAACGCGGTGCCCCCCGTGACGGGAGGCTTTTTCAATACGGTGACCAGCGGAGATGGAGCCAGTTTGATTCAGGTTGCCCCGGGTCTTACCCCAAGTGCCTTAGTCAGCACGACGAACCCCGGAAGCGGGAGTGCTGCCTTGGCGGTGTCCCAGTTAGGATCGACGATTAGTCCCCTCTATACGGCATTAGTGGGTCAGGTCGGCGTGGATGGCCAAAATGCGGTCAACCAAGCGCAAACCGCCAAATCCACTCTAGCCTCGTTAAAAAACGCGCGACAGTCGGCCACCGGTGTCGATATCAACCAGCAGTCGGCCCTATTAATTCAAGAACAACAAAGTTATACCGCGGCGGCCACCATGGTCTCCGTCGAACAAAGTACCCTGCAAAGTCTGATGCAGGCCGTGGGTTAGGAGGCTTAGCCATGCAAATTACGCCGAACGTCCTGATGAATACCTTGCTGTCCAACATTCAAGGTCAAGCACAACGCATCAACACGTTGCAACAAGAGGTGTCGACCGGCCAATCCTTTCAGGTTCCGTCAGATAACCCTTCCGCGGTGACCAATACCATGGCGCTCAATGACACGCTGTCACAAGTCCAGTCCTATCAGGGGTCTGCTACGGCAGCCAGCAATTTGTTGAACGAAACCAACGGGGCCTTACAGAACATTATTCAATTGACGCAAAGTGCGACCGCCCTTGCTACCCAAGCATCCAATAGCACCCTGAATAGCGGCGATCTGACGGCCATCCAGCAAACCGTGAAAACGGATTTGACCTCTTTGACCCAACTCCTCAATACGCAGTACCAGGGTTCCTACATTTTTGGCGGCACCAACAATATGACCCCACCCCTTCAGACCTCGGGCACGGCCGCCACGTGGAATTCCGGTGCAACCGGCGTACAAAACTTAACGTTTCAAGTGGGATCCAACCAAACCGTTACCGGCAATATCACGGGATGGGAATTGACCAGCACTCCAAACGGTCCCGGAACGGTTACCCCCGCCCCGTCGACCGCACCACAAAATGCCTTTTTAACGCTCTATCAAGATCTCCAAACCTTGGAAACCAATCTTACCCCTGGTTCTAGTGGCGTCAACCTGACTGGAATCAAGGCCTCGGCAAAGGCTCTGGGGCAAGACCTCTCAACCATGACCACCCTACAAAGCGTGGTGGGTGCCCGATTACAGCGGGTACAGAATTCCCAAACCCAACTCAGTTCGTTGACCCTGAACCTCAAACAAAGCATTGCTCAATATTCTTCGGCCAATATGGCATCGGTCACCGTTCAATTGGCCCAAGAAGAGCAAGCGTATCAGGCAGCCCTACAAAGCGGCTCGCAGATTTTGCCCTTATCGTTGTTGAACTTCATTAAGCCGTAAAGAGAAGGTATGGTGACAAATGATTGTGGAGACCCGCTTTCACGGCCCCCTCACCGTGAAACCTGAAGATATTATCACGATGGATTACGAAATTTTGGGATTTGCTCAACATCGGCACTTCATCTTGGTTCCGCATCGTTCGGATTCTCCGTTTCTCTATTTGCAGTCCACGACCGAATCGACGCTCTCCTTTGTGGTCATCGACCCGCTGGTGGTCATGCCCGATTATTCGCTTCCGCTCGAAGAACTGCCGGATCTCGGAGATCCGCAACTTTGGGCTATACTATGTCTATGCACCGTGGGCCAGGGCGGCCCCGGTACGGTGAATCTTCGCAGTCCCCTCATTATTAATCGGGAAACGCGACGCGGCGGCCAGTTTGTCTTATCATTACCCTATTCGCACCAACATCCCTTGTTCAAGGAAGTGACCCATGCTGGTTCTTAGTCGCAAAACCAATGAAGCCTTGGTTCTCGAGGACGGGGCCATTCGCATCGTCGTACTCTCCATTCAGGGGGATCAAGTGAAACTCGGGATTGAAGCGCCCCGTAGTGTACCGGTCATGCGTGAGGAAATCTACCTGGCGGCAAACGAAAACCAAAGAGCCTCTGAATCGGTATCGCCGGACGCCCTCGCCTCCTTCACTCGGTCACAGCCGGAAGACCCATTTCCTCCGCCGAAACCAAAATCTCGGTAACCTTGACGCCAAATTGTTCGCCCACAATCACCACATCGCCCCGCGCGACCAATCGACCATTGAGGTATATATCGACCGGCTCGCCATAAGTCTTGTCCAATTCCACCACCGAGCCCGGACCCATCTCGAGCACATCCTTAATCGACACCTCGGTACTACCCAATAGGGCTTCCACCGTCATCGGCACGTCAAATAAAAAATTGACCGAATTGCTATGGGTACCGCCCGGGGTTTCCAGATCAAGCTCGGCAAATTCTACGCGTTTGACCTCGACCAGGTCTTCATTATCGGCCCCAGAGAGCACATTGCCCCCGATCAGTGCTTGAATTTCTTCCGCGGTAAGATGCGTTGCCTTCTTAGCCATCATTATCATCCTCCATCTTCCCTACGACACGCACCGCCAGATGCCCACCGGCCCGTCCTGCCACGCACTGAAACTTATCTGCGTTGGATAAGGCGAGGGTCATCGGTTGGTCATAGCGACTTTTAAAAACAATCGCGTCGCCGATTTTTAATTGGCTAAACTCCCCGAGCGTGATTTCCGTCCGCCCGAGAATGACCCGAGCTTGGACGGGTGTCCGCGCTACATGGCGCATCATTTCATCCCGTTTGGGATGCACGGTTTCTGTCCCGTCATCACGACCCCAGCCGTGGCGACTCACGGCCACCGCCAACGGTTGAATACTGGCATAGGGCCAGACCCAAATCAAATGTCCCTTATGCCCATCAATCGCCATTTGTTGACGCAACACCATCACTAAATCACTTTCGCCCGCAATTTGCGCAAATGCCGGGCTATATTCCACGCTTTCGACGCGAGGCTCAAAGCTCACCATCGATGCCCAACTCTGACGTAATAATTCGAGTAATCGGTCCATCACGCGCCGAAAGATGGTTTGTTCGATTTCGGTGAGTTCACGGCCCGGATACTTGCCCAGACCCGGTCCGCCGAGAGCCCGGTCGATAATCGAGAGCGCCAAGACGGGGTCGCATTCCACTAATGCACTCCCCGGGTAAGGATTTAAGGTGTAGACGGTCAGAACCGTTGGCGTCTTGACGTTTTCGGCAAATCGCTCGTAGGGCATTTGATCGGTTGCTAAGTGTTGCAATTGGACCGGAGTCCGCAGGTAACTCGATAAAAAGTTCGCGGCTACCCGTAAGTAGGATTCGGTAATCAAGGTAATCGCATCGAGTTGCAGACGACTGAGTTGATGCGGTCGTTGAAAATCATAAGAGCGAACTTCTGTGCGGTCCCGCACTAACCCCATCGGTGGTCCCTTCCTCTCGACACTGACTCGTAATTTTAGACCCTATTCGATGAGCAACACCGGATTTCCTGCCTTTTTATTGCGTGATGAGGTTAGGAAAGTAGACCTGACCCACGGTGCCGGGTCCAAAAATCGACTCCAACACCTCTTTCACTTGCAGTTTAAACGTGGATATTCCCCCCGATGCGGTCAACTGACTGTACGAACTACTCCGGGCTAGGTTAATCATCGCATTCCTAATCTTGGCGTCTAGCCCGGGTGATCCCGTTCCCGTCCCTCCCGCAGCGGCTGTGGCGTTGCCGCCGGCACTTTTTAGCGCTTGAGGCGCCACCGCAAATTGCAGGTCAAAGCGAATGTAATGACTGGGATTCGATAAATTACTCTCGATGTTCGTTTCTGTAATCGGCACCGCTTTCGCCGCATTATAGGGGATCGCTTCCACCACAGGTGCCGGAGTTTTCGACAACATCGACGGTTCTAAATAGATAATGCCGCCCGCACCAACGCCCACACCAATGATCAAGATCACGAGATAAATGATTACGTTCCGCACCAAAAAACCTCCCGAAATAATCGTCGCTTAAACTTTGCGTCCGCTCGGTCTTTTCGCCACACTTGTAACCGAGGAGGAACGTCACATGGAACCGTACTTTTTGTGGGCCATTGAAACCCTATTGCTTGATTGGGCCGACCCTGCTGCAGCGACCGCCGCGCCGAGGTTTACCGAGGCCCTGTCTCTTCAATCCACCCCGTCGTCCTCCCAACAGGGTGCCGCCGATCCCGCCTCCTCCACGGTGACCCAGTCTATCCAAGACGCCTCGCAAAGCACGGGACTGTCTGCCAACCTCTTAAAAGCCGTCGCCACGGTTGAATCCGGTCTCAATCCCACGGCGGTCAGTTCAGCGGGCGCCATCGGGGTCATGCAACTGATGCCCGGAACCGCCGCCGAATTGGGCGTCAATCCCACCAACGTAACGCAAAATGTAAAAGGAGGGGCAGAATACCTCAAGAGCCTGCTCGGGACCTTCCACGGTGACGTGTCACTCGCTCTTGCCGCCTACAATGCCGGCCCGGGAGCCGTCGAGCAGTTTGGGGGTATCCCGCCTTTCGCCCAAACCCAGCAATACGTTAAAAAGGTTTTGGCGGTCTACCAGCAATTAAACCAACCTCCCGTTTAAACTTGTAAATTGGTGGTGGCTTGGGTCACCAGTTCCCCGACCGTCACGACTTTAGCACTCAGGTTATATAACGTCTCCGCCTGCACCAGGTTTACCAAATTCGCTGCCATATTGGTGCTCGACTGATTTAAGCTACTGCTCCGCAAGGACCCGGCGTTTTGAGTACCTGGATTGACCATGACGGCGGCACCGGACGCGGCCGATACGGTGTAAAGACTGTTGCCGGCCGACAACAACCCCTGGGGATTAGGGATCATGGCTACCTTCACTTGTGCCACCTTTTTAGGCGCCCCCGCCCCATTTTGGACCATGACCGCACCATTGGACTCGATGGTATAACTGTCGCCGAGGGGTATAGTGACCGGTGGATAGAGGCGCGCACCCGACGGCAAAACCAGTTCGCCGTTGCCGTCCAGCATGAAGTTGCCATTCCGTGTGTAGGCCAATTGTCCATTGGGTAACGACACCGAAAAAAATCCATTGCCGTCGATCGCCATATTGCTCGGTGTCCCACTGGGCACCATCGCATTGCCAAACTGGGGCGCATTGCTCACTAACTCGACTCCTTGCGCGAGGTTGAGTTGGGGACCCAGCAACTGGCCGCCTAAAGTAATATTACCCGGCCGCACCTTACTGCTCGGTAGATTTCCTGTGATTGCCGTTTGTTGTCCATACCCCGGTGTATTCGCATTGGCAATATTACTGCTGATGGCATTTAAAACCTCACTTTGCGTGTTAATGCCATTCGCGCCGATTCCCAATACTGTAAACATAGTATCCTCCTTAGGAATATCCTACGCGAGCACGCCTAGAGCCGTTGTCGCCTTCATGCGCGTGCTTTCTTCATTAACCACCGCCGCCAATGATTGGTAACTGGACTGCGCCGACACCAGATCGACCGTCTGATTCACAATATTTACATTCGAGGTATTCAGCGATCCCTGGATCACGGGGTTAGCCAACGGGGTGACACCTGCCGCCTGATAGAGCGATCCACCCAGTGCTTTGATCTGACCGGCTGGAAGCCGGAACACCCCGATTTGTCCAAGCACCGTACCCCCTTGGCTTATCACCCCGCTCGGGCTCACCGAGAAAGGAGTCGTACCCACCACGACAGGCTTGCCATTAGTGTATAAGAGCCGCTCTCCCCCACCCGTCACCAGAGTTCCGGTGGAGTCGACGGTAAAGCTGCCGTTGCGGGTGTAGGACACCCCCTGAGGACCTCGGACCGCGAAGAATCCTGGGCCATTAATCGCTAGGTCCGTCATTTGACCCGTCGTTTGCATGCCCCCCATCGCTAAATTGAGCCCCGCCGTGAAGGCCACCCCTTGTCCGGTGAATCCAATCCCTCCCGCCGAAGGCAAATGGCCTTGGCGCGACACCACCCCCGCCGGAAATTCGACCATCGATCCCACTTGACTTAAATACCCCGGAGAATCGGCATTGGCGAGGTTCACACCAATGGCGGACATCGACTGATTTTGGGCTATCATCCCGGATGCGGCAATGTATAGTGCGTCCATCGGCTAGATGCCTCCTTCTTTGGTGACCGTATCGGTCTCATATTTTTCAAGCTTGGGTATGGTATCTCGTAAGCGGCGAATGAACGCCCCCCAACCGCCTCGACGTGGCGCTGGGATACGTTCCAACAATCGATCCGCGATGACGCCGATGTCTTGGCTGGCGGCAGATTTGGGATACAGGGACCAGAATGGCTCCTGACGCAGTACGGCCCGCGAAACATTGGGGTCTTCGGTAATCATGCCTAAGAATTCGACCGATTTCCCTAAGACCCGATCCGCCAATTTTGTCAGGCGCTCGCCCATTTGCAATCCGGTTTCTTTTTGCACGACCCGATTCATCACCAGTTTTAAGGTCACCGCCCCTTCTGCTTCCCACACGGCTTTGATCAGACCATAAGCATCGGCCAATGCGGTCGGTTCGGGATTCGTCACCACGATCGCTTCATCCGCGGCTAAGACAAATGAGAGCACGCTCGCCGAGATCCCGGCTCCCGTATCAATCATTAACCAATCGCATTCGCCTTCCAGGTCCTGAAATCCTTCTATTATCCGCGAAATTTCGACAGATTGGAGCGAGGCCAACTCCGTAATGCCGGAACCACCGGGGATAATGCGAATTCCGCTAGGGCCGGCTTGGATGGTATGCCGTAGCGGCACCTTTTCCTGCACCACATCCCATAATGTGTATTGAGGCTCATAGCCCAACATAATATTAATGTTGGCCAAGCCCAAATCGGCGTCAAGCACCACCACCCGCTGCTGGCGGTCGGCCAGGGCCATGGCCAGGTTGAGCGTCAGATTGGATTTGCCAACGCCCCCTTTACCCGAAGTGATAGCCATCACGCGGGCCCCATCGATCCGGTGCTTCAACACATCTCGCGTGGCTTCTCCCGTTTTCTCGGCGATCCACGTCTTCAATAAGTCCGCCTGCTTAGCCATTAAAATACCCCCTTGGCAATCCACTGGGCGACCGTGTCGGGAAAAGCCACCCGAATATCATCGGGCACTCCCTGACCGTCGGTGATGTACGCCAACGGCCATCCGAGTGATAGCAAGGCGGAGACTGCGGCCCCTCCATGATGAGCCTCATCCACTTTGGTGATGCAGAGTTTCACCGGAAGATCTTGGGCCAACCGGTGTGCGGTTTCTACCATGGTCGTCGGCCCCATGGTCGCGGGTAATGTCAAGATCACTTCCCGGGCTTTAGCATATTGCACAATGGTTTGAATCTCCGCCATATAGAGCCCGTGATTGACGCTATGCCCGGCGGTATCAATGAGCACCACGTCGGCTGGATGCTTTTTCTGAATGCCGGGGATGTCCTGCGGTCGCATCGCGACCTCGAGCGGCACACCCAAGATTTCGGCATAGGTTTTGATATGCTCGACGGCCGCCACCCGGTAGGTGTCAGTGGTAATCAACAACACCGACTTCTTTTGTTCGAGGTGAAAGTACGCCGCCAGTTTAGCAATCGTCGTGGTTTTGCCGGACCCGGTCGGCCCAATCAGGACCACCACGGTCGGTTCCGCGATGGAAATCGGTGCAGGAGGGGCTAAATGCGCTCCAATGATCCTCGCGACGGTCTCTTCGAGGGTTTCCTCTTCCGGTGCCTCGTCAGTGTCGACCAGCTCATGAGCCAATCGTCGAGCCCAAGTTTCCGCGACCTCTTCTTGAATGAGCCATGCATAGACCTCCTCGGCCCGACCTGAAGGAATGCCCTCAATTCGATCCAGCCTTCGGTCCAATCCCTTAAGCAGATCTAAGACCTGACTCAGTTCCAAAGACCGCTCGTCAGTCGCCAACGCATTGGTGGCGGCATAGGCCGTCACGGCCGTCTCCTCCAAGCTCGACACCATGGCGGGTGTTGATGGGGACTCGGAATCGGGGACTCGGGCCGTCGTGCGTTCTTTGGAGCTTGGGTAATCGGTGGCGACGAGCACCTGATATCCCGTCTCCCAAAGTTTCCACCACCGGTCGCGGGCTTTGCCCGACGAGAGGATAATGGCGTCCTCCCCAAGTTCCCATTTGGCAAGCACTAACGCCTCTTCGGCAGTTTTTCCGGTGTATCGTTTCACAATCATAATTGCACCACTCCCATGGTTTTCACAGAAATCTCAGGACTCAGTTCGGCGTACGATACCACGGCCAAATCGCGCAGCAAACGCTCGGTCAGGCGTTTGAAATAGAGGCGGATAAATGGGGACGCAATCACCGTCGGGGTCACCCCCTGAGGGACTTGACCCACGACCTCGCGCAGGTTCGCTAATATCGACTGCGCCTTGGCGGGATCTAAGTTCAAGTAATTTCCCGCATCCGACTGCTCAATCGAGGACCGGATTTCGGCTTCGACCTCGGGCGACAGAACCACCGCATATAATGTCCCCTGTTGCAATAAGGGCTTGGTGATGTGACGGCCCAACGATTGGCGCACGCTTTCCGTCAACACCTCAATATCTCGCGAGGTTCTGGCCTTGTCTGCCAGCGCTTCCAAAATAGTGGGAAGGTCCCGAATCGAGACGCGTTCTCGCAACAAATTAGCTAAGACGCGCTGCACTTCTCCTAGGCTCAAGAGATCGGGAACCAGCTCTTGCACGACGACGGGATGCGTCTGTCGAATATGATCCAAGAGCGTTTTGACGTCTTGACGCCCGATGATTTCGTAAGCATGCTTGCGCACAATTTCTGCCAGGTGTGTCACCATCACAGATCCCGCGTCAATCACGGTCGCGCCGGCCAACTCGGCGCGATCCCGGGAATCTTCCCGAATCCAAAACGCTGGCAGCCCAAACACGGGGTCGTTGGTGGGTACCGCGGTCTCAATCCCCAACTCCTGCCCGCCCATGGCCAGAAACCGATCAGGACGGACCTCCGACGTCGCCAACTCCGCCCCGCGGATCCGAATTCGATACTGGTTCAGAGAGAGTTCGATGTTGTCTCGCACCCGCACCGGAGGAATGACCAGGCCCAACTCCGCCGTAATTTGGCGGCGCAAGGCGGCAATCCGTTCGCGCAAGTCGTGGCCGGCCTGGCCCCCCACCAGCGGAACCAATCCCACCCCTACCTCCAATTCGATCGAGTCCATCCCGATCAGATTCAAGGCAGCCTCCGGCCGTTTGTTCAAGTCGTCGGTTTCCACCTTCTGGACTCGCGCTGCCTCGACCTTTTCGGCTTTTTGACGACGCTCCACTTGCCAGCCGCCCCAAAACGCCAGACTTCCCAACACCAGCGGAACTAACGGGGGAAGCCCTAAGAACGCGAGCAAGAAGAGTACGATCGCAACAATATACATCACTCGCGGTAGAGCCGTGAGCTGGGTCAGCACATCGCGATTCAGAGTTCCGGCGGAACCGGATCGTGTGACCAGAATTCCAGTGGCGGTCGACAGTAACAGCGCTGGGATTTGCGTTGTGAGACCTTCCCCAACGGTGAGGATGGTATACGTATGGGTAGCCGTCCCAATCGACAAATGGCGCTGGGCTAGTCCCACAATGAGTCCCCCCACAATGTTGACCACCACAATGATGATACCGGCGATAGCATCACCCCGAACGAACTTTGAAGCACCATCCATGGCCCCATAAAAATCCGCTTCCCGCTCAATGTCTTGACGGCGTTTACGCGCCTCGCCTTCTTTGATAAGACCAGCATTGAGCTCGGCATCCACCGCCATTTGCTTGCCGGGCATCGCATCCAAAGTAAATCGTGCGGCCACTTCTGAAACCCGCTCGGCGCCGCGCGTAATCACCATAAATTGAATCACGATCAAAATCACGAAGATGATGATCCCTACGACCACGTTATTACCGACCACCAGGCGCCCGAAGGTTTCAATGACGGATCCCGGATTCGCCTGTAACAAAATCAGCCGGGTCGCGGTCACCTCGAGGGCCAGACGAAACAACGTGGTTAATAACAGTAACGAAGGAAAGACCGACAAGTCCAAGACTTGGTCAACAAACATGGTGCTCACCAAGACCGTGACCGCTAACGCTATATTAATCAAGAGGAAAAAGTCTAGGATCCAGGGAGGAACCGGAACCACAAGCATCAGGATGGCAACCACCGCTGCCATGGGGACAAACGCATCGCGAAGGATGGTCCGTGCGCGAATCATGACGAAGTCCTCCCTCGACGCCGAATTAAGAATGACAAGATTTCTGCCACGGCTTGATAGTGCTCTTCCGGGATGGCTTGTCCCAGCGGGACCAGGTACAACGAACGCGCTAGGGGCGGATTATCGACAATTGGCACTTGATGTTCATAGGCCAGTTCCCGAATGGCCAAGGCCATCTCGTCGGCGCCTTTAGCGACCAAGACCGGCGCCTGCATCACCTTGTCATCCCACTGCAGCGCGACCGCGTAGTGGGTCGGGTTCGTAATCACCACTTGGGATTCCTTGACTTGGCGCATACCGGTGCGCGCCATTTTTTTCGCCATTTCTCGGCGTTTGCCCTTCAGTAAGGGGTTACCTTCTACATCTTTCATTTCATCACGCAATTCCTGATGGGTCATTTTGAGATCGTTCTGGAATTTTAAATATTGGTATCCGATATCTACCATCCCAATCAGGATATAAGCCAGGGCCGCTCGCCACAACACGGCGGTCAACAAAATAAAGGCTTGATGGACCGCGACGCCTAAGGGTTGTCCAATAAGAGTCGGATACGTCCGGATTTGATGCCAAATCACCAACCCGGCCGCAACCCCAATGATCCCGAGTTTCAACAGTCCCTTGACCAGAAGCCAGAGACTCTCTCGGGAAAACATGCGTTGCAATCCCGTGATGGGATTGAGGCGATTGAAATCGGGCGCTAAGGGCACCAAGGAAAAACGAAACCCGCTTTGGAGCAATCCCGACAACACCCCGATGACGGTCACCGGCAACACGAGGGTCATAAGGATTGCCATCGCGGTGTGTCCTCCCACCATGATGACCGACCCCAGATTCTGAGCAAAAGCCTTCGGGGCCTCCGCCATCGTCAGGGTAGCCCCTTCCAATGTGCCCAGTTGTTGGGCAACCCACGGCAGATAAATGCGCAATAGGGCAAACGCCAGTAAGAGCCCCAGTCCCGATTGAAAGTCCGGACTATGCCATCCTTGGCCTTTTTGCCGTGCTTGCTTCCGGCGTTGAGGAGTCGGTGCCTGAGATTTCTCGCCACTACTCACTGCCCAAACGCCCGGAACGTACCGTACCGCCAGTGTTGTCACCCTGCTCGCCCCTCTAAAAACACCAACAATCGACTGACGTCAGTCCATGCCGTATGCCACACCTCGGGAATGACCGCGAATAACAGCGGCAACATCGCCAAGAATACCACCAGAGCCACTCCGAAGTTCAAAGGCAGGGCCACGAAATAGGCATTCATTTGCGGGAAGGCCCGACTGATGACTCCGACCGCCAGGTTCACCACTAATCCGGCCAATAATAACGGCGCGGCCACCAACAGGGAGATCGTGAACACGGAATCCATCAGGCCCAACACGAACCCCATGGCCCCCGTCGGAATCGACAGCGCGGTGAGGGGAATCGCCTGAAAGCTACTGTGTAACGCGATCACCAAGAGTTCGGGTCCTCCAGCCACCACAAATACGAAGAGTGCCAAGAGCGTCTGCCATTCCGACAAAAACGAGCTGGCCGAAAGAATACCCGGACTCGAGCTGACGGCTAATCCAACCCCCAACTGGTACGTCACCGCTTCCCCGGCAATCGTAAACGCCGAGTAGAAGAGGGTCAGCACTAATCCAATCAAGACACCAATCCCAAACTGCACAATCAGGGTCAGCATAAATGGGACGATAGCCGATTGACTGCGCGTGAGTTCCGGCAAGGTGGGTGCCACAACCACGGCTAACATCGGCACCAATGCCACTTTGAGCACCCTGGGCACATATCCGGCACTAATCATGGGAGCCGTCACCACAATGCCTGCCACCCGTGCCGCTACCAGGAACATCCCCATGGTCACATTGGTTAACTGTAACCCTAACGTCATACGGTTTCCCCTTTATTGTACCGAGACCCGGTCACCCGGGACAAAAATTAGATGGGTATTAGGACTAAGGAAGGTTGGCAATATGCCAAAGGTTCGATAAATCCTGGGTCGTAAAGCTAATCAGGATGCGCAAGAACCACGGACCCGCCAAATAGAAGATCAGGGCAATCACAATCAATTTCGGTAGAAACGACAACGTCATCTCCTGAATCTGCGTGGTGGCTTGAAACACCCCCACCAGGAGTCCCACCACCAACGATGCGGTGAGTACCGGCAACAGAATAATGCCCGCCGTGACAATCGCCGATTGGCTAAGATCCAGAATGTGATTAAACATCGGGGTTAGCCTCCCCCATGAAACGACATAAAGAGAGATTGCACCACGAGACTCCACCCATTCGCGAGGACAAATAGTAAAAGCTTCAGCGGTAACGAAATCAATGTGGGCGGCACCATCATCATGCCCATCGACATTAATACCGTCGATACCACAAGATCCACAATGATAAAGGGGATGAAAATATAGACCCCAATCTCAAAAGCCGTCTTAAGTTCCGAGATGATAAAAGCAGGAATCAAGGTTAACGTAGGCACTTGGGATAGCCCGTGCGGTGCCTTTGCATGATCCATGTGTAAAAAGAGCGCCAGGTCTGAGGGCCGAGTTTGCTGATACATAAAGAGTCGCATCGGCGCCAAGGCATCTTTCCCCGCCTTTAGCAATGAAAGATGACCCGCGAGGTACGGCGTTAAGGCTTGATGGTTAATGGCACTCAATGTGGGGGCCATGATAAAAAACGTAAGAAATAGGGACAGTCCGATAATCACCTGGTTCGGAGGCGTCTGCTGTAATCCCAATGCGCTGCGCGTAAACGAAAGCACCGTGACAACCCGTGTAAAGGCGGTCATCGTCAGCAAAATCGCAGGCAAAAAAGAGATTAAGGTTAAAAGAGCCAAAATGCTCAAAGTTTGGCTGGGCGTCCCACTGCCCCCATTAATCGTTATCGATGGCAAACTTTTGGCGTAGGCTAAGGGACTCCAAATGAGCCCCACCGACGTCGCTAATCCCAACGTGACAATGATGCGCCGCCTCATGGCCTCCCCCCACCATTGCGAAACAAACGCTTACGCATTTCTTCGGCAAATTGGGATAACGTGAGGGGATCTCGCCCCAATCCTGGGGTGTTCGTGGCACGTTCCGTCACCGCTTTTGGGTCGAGTTCGAGGAGCACCGTAATCTGGTTATCGGTCACCCCCACCGCGACCGTCTTGTCCACCACTTGGACGATGGCAATGCCCCGTTTGGGACCCAATGCAAGATAGTCAATCTGCTCGAGGTAGTGCGACGGACTCGTCTTGCCGATCCCAATCTTCTTCAGCATGCGAGCAGCCACATAAGCCAATCCCAATACCACGAGCATGGCCCACAAAAAATTTAAGAAAAGACCCGCCGAACCCATGCACATTCCCCTTCCATCTCCCCGTAATTATAAGGAGGAAGAGTCCCGAAGACGAAACTTCAAGCCGGATTTAACTCAGGCAGGATGCCTTGCAAATAATGGTAATCCCTGAATGGATCGCGTTCAGGCCCGAGGGTATCGCATCCAAACCCTTCTGCACGCGGCCCCCGGTTGTAGTCCTCTGTCAATAACCCGCACCGTGCTCAAGAATTCCACACGCGTTGCCCAGACCCCCCGGTGTCTTTTTGGAAGGCGCCACGACGTGAACGGGCCCAAATACCACTCGGAGGTCTGGATTGAGGAAAAAATATTTTTGATTCCCCCCCAATTTCTGGCCACATCGACGAATCGCTATAGCGGGAATCATCCAAACTCATGGGCAGTAATTCAAGGAATTACGTGAAGTCTGTCGAATGATCTGGTATTGAGAAGTCATCTGAAGGGGTCATTAAAGATGCGGTGGGCAGGCATTCTATTCATTGGACTAGTTTTAGGGTTGAGTGGTTGTGGTACGGTGGGATCTTCCCATGGGTTGACGACGCGTTCCTCGAATGCGATCCCACCATCCACTCTGGCGAATGTATCGGGATCCCCCACTATTTCCGGTAGCGCCTCGAATTCGGCCCAAACGAGTGCCGTCGCCG
>DAHWKJ010000066.1 GCA_027343695.1 Sulfobacillus sp.
TAACGATGCGCATAGTCGGACACCTCAGCGGAAAAGTTGGGGGCGATCAGATACTGCGCCCCGGCCGCCATGGCCTCCTCCGCCATCGCTCGGGTCACCACCGTGCCGGCCCCGACTCCATCGTGCCGGCGCGCTAATTCCTGGACCACGCCAGCAGCCCCAGGAGTGGTCCAGGAGACTTCCAACAATCCGAATCCCAAGCGGCTTAACCGTTTTCCCAGCGCCAACGCGTCATCAGGACTGCCGGCACGAATAATGGGCAGTATCCGGTCCTGAGCTAATCGCTCATACAATAGCAATTTCATGTTAATTCCTCCTTGTCGGGATCTGTTACTGTACCTACTCTACCATCACACTCCTTCCGCGGAACCCGTAATATGAGGGAAGCAAGCCGGGCTGCGCCAAATCCATTATCAATATTAACGACCCCGACTCCTTCGGCACAACTGTTCAACATGGTCAATAAGGCCGCTAACCCTTTAAAACTGGCACCATAGCCAACACTCGTGGGCACGGCAATCACAGGGCCGGCCGCCAGACCAGCAACCACACTGGGCAGTGCCCCATCCATGCCCGCCACGACAATCGTAACTTGAGCCAATTTAATAGTGTCCCAGGCGTCTAATAATCGGTAAATTCCGGCCACTCCCACATCAGCCACTTGAATTACGGAAATACCGTGAGCCAGCAAGGTCACGCGCGCTTCTTCGGCCACCGCTAAATCTCCTGTGCCCGCCGTTACCACGGCGACTTGTTGGTGGGGATTGGGCTTGGGCAGTATTCCCCATACCAGGATTCGGCCTCGGGTAAAGTATTGCATAGGAACTTGCGGGAAGGTCTGTTCGAGGTGCCTCGCCTTGACCAAAGACAGACGTGTAAATAAAATCGGCTGTTCGCTTTCGGAAAGCTGATGACCAATGGTTTCCAGTTCCTGCGTGGTCTTGGCGTCACCTAAGACGGATTCAGGAAAGCCGCGGCGCGTCAGACGCCCTTCGTCCCAATAAACGGAATCAGGACGCGACGATAACAGCTGCAAGGCCTCTTCCGGCGTAATGGTTTGATTGTATAACGCTCGTAGTACTTGCTCACGATCTATGCGCTCCGTTTCGATTTCCCCCCTTTGTTCACGTAATAGAATCTCACAGGAGCTTGGGGGTTTCGCGACCCGCGTTTAGGAGGCCTACGTGCAGCCACTACCTTGTTGTCTCCCCTTTTCCTTATACTAGGCCATTTTATGGGCCCTGGGTGATGCGTGCGGTTACACCCTTTCCCCCTTGCATCGCTGCCTGGGGGCCTTCCTAAAAAGGATCTCGATGCCTTACAACGTAGGCCCGACTCGTTCGATGGCAAACAACTGGGAACCTAACAATTCGGACGCTGTGAGTTTTCCACTAGCCACATCGAATAAATAATCGACCCACGCGGAGGGATTTCGCTGATCGATCATCCCATCAATGTCATCGGCAAGCGCCGGCCACAGTTGAGGATTGTAACCAATGCGGATAACGGGACACACGGGATGTCCTCCCAGGTGCACACTATCGGCTTGGGCTAAAATTATCTGGGCTCCGGCGGCGGCAAGTCCGGTAAGAGTTTCACTATCTCCCGTTAAGACGTGCATTGTAGCGTGTCGCAGAGCCATGGGATAGGGCTCGGCATAGAGCAAGGTGTCCGCCTGCGGTGTGGTAACCGCTTCCAGAACGCGGCCCCCGCGTACAAGGATTTCTTCGATAATGGCACGTCCCTTATCTCCTAGTGCCTCAAAATTGCCGATTCCCACAATCAGTTGATCAGCCGGCAGAGTTTCTTGAGCAACAGGGTCGTTGAGCGATGACTTGGCTGTCAGCTGTTTGGCGGCTGCGTCGGCGGTGAGGGTGGTGCCGCCGGTCTCCTGAATGGTGAGGACATCAGCCGACCGTCCGCGGTTTCGAATCCCCTGAAAAATGGTTTGGGCCGCAATGCCCTCGCAACCCAAGCCAATAACGGTCGTATGGTGCACGTTAGGGTGTGAACCTATCCCCACTAAGGTGCGAAAGGTTTGTTCTTTATCCGCCCCAATTTGGGCGCACCCTAAGGGATGCTCCAGGGCCACGGCCTCTGGGACGGCTTGGGCGGCGGCAAAGGCGGCCCGGTTCGCGCAGACCACTGCAGGCAAAGCTAGCAGTAGGTTGCGTATGCCGGCCGCTCCGTTTTCGCGACGGTAGCCAACGAATTCACGCTGGGGTATGGCCATTCTCCTGATCTCCCTTCTTCACCAAGTCTCCGCGTCCTCGATAACTCTCGACGTTATGCACATGAACATGCTGGCCGACGTTAATATCTTCCGTGGCAATCCCGATACGTTCTCCGTATTTGATCACCCAATCTCCCTTATTCATGGGTTTAATGGCCAGTTTGTGTCCAAAAGGAATGACGTTCCCCACCATAACGACCGACGTGCCGACCATCACTTCTTGACCCGGCTGCAAGGCACCCAAGGCAACCGCGACGGTATCTTGCGGATTGATTTGCAATACGCGAGTCCTTCCACCGGGGACCCTAGCCCAATCGGAATCGATCCGTCGCACGGGATTAACCAATGTTCCAATGCCGGGAATCTCGATGGAAATTTCGTCACCATCCTCGAGTGCGAAATAATCGGGCGGAACGATTCCCGTACCGGTCATTAATCCCGTCCACGGAGCCACGGGCCATTCATGCTCCAAGTAGCTGATGAGGTCCGCCAAGGATCGCCGGAGGCGGGTCGTCGTTGTTGCCTGGTCGGCCACAAGGTCTCCGCGGCGGGTAATCATGAGGTGAATCGTCAAGTGATAAGGGTCAATGGTGTCGGCCAGCACGACGGTCGGGCCAATGGCCGCACTGTGATGGAACATCTTGGCTTGCGGCAGATAGAGCGGATTTTGCGCTTCTAAGTCCCGGGCCGTCATGTCATTGCCCACGGTGAGGCCAAAGAGCTGGCCTCTGTCATCCAAGATCACGGTGAGTTCCGGCTCGGGAACGTGCCAAGTCGCGTCGCGGCGAATACCCACGAAATCGTGAGGCCCGACAATGCGGTCGCCGGGAGCTTTAAAAAATAGCTCAGGGCGTAATGCATGGTAGACACGCTCATACAAATTATCCGATACTGTCGTCTCATCCATGCGCGCATCTCGGCTAATCTCGTAAGTCACCCCGCCCGCCCATAATTCCGCCAGTTCGACGGGTAATATCAATTGTTTATCATCTACCAGCACCCGGTGCGTACAACCGTCTAATTTATCGTGTGCCCAGGTACTAATCTCGGTGTTCCGATCCCGACAGTATGCGACTAACCCCCCGATGTCATGAACACCTTCCGCTAGTTCGGAAACCGGTAAGACTCCAGTATGGTAGTCGTAACTCAGACCTAACTGGACGTGATCCTGCTCACGCCATCGAAGCAACTGAATAGGTTGACTCACACCTCTTCCCCTCCCCATCCTTGAAAAATACCAAATTCGCGATGCCCCAGACGCTCGGCGTTCACACGTTCGCCGTTGGCTACGGCAATGATCTTACGAAACAGTTGCTGCCCAATTTCTTCGACGGTTAAATACCCGTCAACCACGGGACCAGCATCGATATCGATCAGTTCAGGTAAACTTTTTTTCAAGGCGGTGCGTGTGGACATTTTAATAACCGGGACAATAGCAGAACCTGTCGGAGTCCCGCGTCCCGTGGTAAACACCATTACTTGGGCCCCGGAGGCCGCCATTCCCACCAATTGCATCACGTCATGACCCGGGGTATCCATCACTACCAACCCATGCGATTGAGGGCGCTCGGCATAATCAATGACGTCCACCAATGGGCTGTTCCCACCTTTGTGCACACACCCTAACGATTTTTCTTCGATGGTCGTAATGCCGCCCTCAATATTCCCAGGTGCGGGTTGAGCACCCCGAAAGTCAACGCCCATGCGCATGGACGCGTGTTCGGCGTGATACACGGTTTGAAATAACTGTTCGCCGATGGAAGGTGTGACGGCACGATCCGCCAAAATTTTTTCGGCTCCAATGAGCTCAGTGGTTTCGGCAAGAATCGAAGTGCCTCCCGCCGCAATCACCAAATCGCTGGCATGGCCTAAACTCGGGTTTGCTGAAAGCCCAGAACAGGCGTCAGATCCGCCGCATTCTGTCGCCAAGATTAACTTCTCCAAGGGCGCAGGTTGACGTTGGAGTTCTGCAGCTTCCGCTAAGTACTGCTTGGCTGCCTGTGCAGCATGGTCGGCAGCGTGCCGTGTGCCTCCGGACGTCTTTAATGTGACTAAATGATAGCGGGTATGAGAGCTCAGTCGGCTTAATAAGCTGTCGACCACCGGGTCGGTTTCAGATAACGCGACGAGGACCGTCGCATACACATTTGGATGGTCGACCCA
>DAHWKJ010000072.1 GCA_027343695.1 Sulfobacillus sp.
GTCAAGGTAAAACTGTCAAGCTGTCCCTTTTTCTTGAAGGGGGATACTCGGCGGTCCCCGCAAAGAAATTCTTGAACACTTGACCCAATTGCATAATCGCCATCTGGGGTGCGTTCTTGGTGACCTCCAGCATCCAGGGAAACTGATCGCCTTTGATCGCGTTGAGTTGCTTGCGCAATGCCGGATCGGAGGGCTTTGACCCGGTCGGATTCGCTTTCCAGGCCTCGTATTGTCGTTGCCATTCGACTAACGCCCAATTGTAGGCAAACCGCGCGATCCCGGCGGCTTTGCGAAAGTACGTCTCCTGCACATCGTTGGGATCGAGGGCAATCTTGTGGGCGAGAATCATGACGATGCCTCCTCCACGGCGTGTTTCACGCCGTCTAACAATTTTTGGTTCTTCCGCGCGCGACTCCCATAGAGCCGCGCCGAAAAGACCGTGATGATCTCCAGGACATCCTGCGCCAACTCTTCCTCAAAGGCCGTGTCTTCGCCTTGGTTGAGGATCACGACCTCGACGTGCTTCGCTTCACACATGGCGAACACCAGTTCCGCGCCAAAGCGCAGGAGTCGATCCTGGTGCGTCACGACCAGCCGACCGATCCGGTCGGCGAGGATGTCATTTAAGAGGCGTTTCAGGTCCTTCTTGTGGTCGTTCATCCCCGACCCGAGGTCGGCGATCACCTCAAAGGTCCAGCCTTGGCGGGCACAGTAGAGTTCCAGCACCTGCTTTTGCTGTTCGAGATCGTCTTTCTGGTCAGGACTCGATACGCGCGCATAGGCGATGGTCTTACGCAAGGCGGCATGACGATGAAACAGTTCGGGTCGTATCCGCGCTCAGTCATAACGCCGATAGCCACCCGGTGTCCGTTCATCGGGCACCAAGGTTCCTTCGTGTTCCCACCGGCGCAATGTCGACGGGGTGACTCCCAAAAACTCAGCCGCCTCCCTAATGCTCGACGGATAACTATAGGTAAAGTTTTAAGAAACTATTAAAACCCGTACGAAATCAAGACATTCTTGATAGCGTTTGACGCCATACCCCAGTAGGCAAGAGACTGACGACTTACTTAGCTCGCTTTACCTCAAGTACCGTAACCCGTGCATCGAGAGCATTAATTTTCTGATCCATGTCATCCCTTAAACGGTCTATTTTATCGCTAATCACCCCGACTCCCTCGGCTACAATCTGCACCTGGTGCCGTAAATCTTCCAACAAAACTCGGGTCCCACGGTTCAGATCCTCCGCATAGTGCCGCGATTCCTGCGCTTGCGTCATCATCTCCGCTCGGGTCGCTTGATTCAACGCCTCGGCATGCTCGCGGGAGGCGATGATTTGCTCGGTCAGATTACCCGCAATCGAATCTAAATATGCTTTAAGTTCTATATCCATTAAGAGTCCGATCCTTTCCCAATCACCACAACTTTTGGCTTGGGTGATCCTTGTCATCAACAATTCGTGGGAACCATCCAAAAATCCTGCTGATGTCGAGCGGTTCTAGGATAGGCCTAAAACCCAAGAACCGTACCGTTCCTCAGAATTCTATACGGCCTTTAGAGGATGGTCGACGAAAAATTTTTTCGATAACAAGGATTTAGGTTATCCACGCGCGAAATCTAATCACCAATGAAACTGGATGGATAAGTTTTCCTGGGTTTTCGAAACCTTTGAGCCTTGACCATCGTTACAGTGGTACGAAAGGATTGAACCTGATGCCACACCATTTATTTCGTAATACGTTAGCGACCACGCTTGCGGTTAGCACTTTCGTCATGATGACCGGTGCCGGCACAGTCAGCGCGGTGAATCCCGTTAAGGCCCCTGTCCCCCATACCGCTTTACAATCTGCATGGGAGGCCTTAGCAACCCAAAAGAGTCTGCAACATGATTCCCTGTCGGCCTATGCTTACGATTTGACCACCCACCACGTAATCGCCGCCATTCATCCGACATGGCGTGTTACCCCAGCCTCTATTACCAAGCTCTTTACGTCGGCGGCCGCCTTGGCGACTCTCGGTCCCCAGTTTACGTATAAGACTACCGTCATGGTGCCGCCGTCGGTGGCAAATGGACAACCGGGCCCCATCTATCTTGTGGGTGGAGGAGACCCGTGGCTCGAAGCCAACGGGGAAACCGGCCTTCAGACCTTGGCAACTGCCGTGGCCAAGAAGATTCCGGCGGCCACTGGCGTCGTTGGGGTGAGTAGCCTCTACACCCCGCCGGTCTATGGATTGGGATGGCCCAAGGGGGTCATCCCCTATAACTACGCCGCGGGTACTACGGCACTCATGGCCGAACGCAGCGAAATTTTTGTGAATGTGACCCAAGGTAGTGCCGCAGGCAAGAGTCCGCAGGTTTCCCTGCAGTTTAATAGCAGCCTTCAAGCTCCTGGCTATTTTCATGTGATAAATAACGCGACAACCGGGTCCCCCAAAAGTGCGTGGACCATTCACGTCACCCGTCAAATCGGGACCAATAATATTGTCGTCACGGGTAATATCCCGATTAGCAGCTCAAAACGTCCCAACGTTTCAGGCGCATGGGTCTTATCGGTAGGCAATGGCCCACTTTTTGCTGCGAGCCTCTTTCAAGAGGCCCTAGCCCAAGCTGGAGTCCATTTTTCTGGGATGCCCACGACGGGTTCACTCCCAACTGGGACCGTGACGATTGCGACTCATAGTTCAAAGAGCCTTGCCCAGTACCTCCCAATCCAGAATCAATACTCTATAAACCAGATGGCAGAAAATCTCTACCGGGAGCTAGGCGTCAATGCCAGCGGGATCGGATCGTTGTCGAGTGCCTCCGCCGTGATGCAAAAGTTCTCGGAAACGGCGGGAATCCCAAGCCGCCGTATCCAGCTTGATGGCTCTGGATTGTCTCCTTTGGATGAAGCTAGTGCAACCGATGTGGTGGACCTCTTAACGTATGCCGCTTCCCAATCGTGGTTCGGTACCTTTCGGGGATCTTTGATGCATCTCAATCATCCTCATAACTGTGGTTTTCTCTGTTCGCCCTACCCTCTACCGACTCACACCAACCTTTGGATCAAAACCGGGAATCTCAGTAATCAATGGAATTATGCAGGCTACGCCACCGCTACCAATGGGAATTTAATTGCCTTTGCAATCTTGGACAACGGTAACCCGACCTACGAGAATGCTACGCCGACATCACCGGTAAGCCAGATGATGCTGGACGTGGCCTCGTATCCTGCCGTCACGGTCCCGAAATCCCAGCCCATGGCGGCCAGCACCACGGGGACCTTACCCAACAGTTTGCAACACTACCTGCAATTCTTACCCGAAGCAGGATCCGGTATGGTGGTCGGCGCTTCGGTAAGTAACGTAGCCACCGGCAAGGTGGTATGGCAACACAATGGCAACCTGCTTCAACAGTCCGGACTGCTACCGAGGACCGTGCTGGGCGACGCAGCCCTGACCGCAGGTGCCACCCCGCCCAGCGGAGCAAGCGTCTCCAGCGTGGGCCAGGTCTCTAAAGGCATCCTCAATGGAGCCTTGGTACTTAACGGGCACACTAACCCTTTCCTGTCTTCTACGGGCTTAAAGCAACTCGCGCAAGACGTCGCTCTCGCAGGAATTACGACGGTCAACGGTCCACTGGAATATGTGCAGCCCGTAACCGGTTTTCATTCCAGTCGGTGGCCGAGTAGCATGCCGTGGAACGACTTTGGCCGCGGCTTTGCCCCACCCAAGAGCCAGCTCTGGGTGAACAACGATCAAGCCATGCTACAGATCCATGCAGGCATCAACGGGTCCCCCGCCACGGTCACTTTGAAGCCAGAAAACACTCCCATCACCATCCAAAACCTGACGACCACATCTAATACCGCCCAGGCATCGTCTCTTCATGTGCGCCTCTCGTTTCACTCCAGCACCTATGTCCTTACCGGTGTGGTCCCCAAGGGATTTTCGGAAGTGTTGACCATCGCCCCCCCTAACCCGGGCCAGTATGCCGCCGTCGAATTTGAAAGCGCCTTGAAAGCGGCCGGGGTGACCGTGACCGGTTCCCTCTCCAGAGTGAGTTCCGATCCGCGCGGCACGGTGATTGGATCGCTTAAGGCGTCCAATATGAGCGCTCTGACCCAAGCCCTCTTCACCACTCCCTCGTTAGTGCCGGCCGAAGCCATGGTGTCCATGCTGGGGACTAAGCTGTGGCATGATATTGGGGCGGTGATTCCCTATCCGAACTTCTTCATCGAGCCCACCGGTGTGTCCCTCGGCAATTATATGACCGCCAATGGCCTCTCAACGATGCTCGCCAAAGCCTGGAATAATCCACAGGATGCCCCTTTAGTTACTCCCTGGTTGCAACATCCATGGGTCAGCACTAGCCCGGAGCAATATGACGTGGCGGGATATCTCAGAGGGCAGCACGGCCAGATCTACGCGGTGACCCTCATCGTGAGCCAAGTCCTCTGGAACCACCATTTCACGCCTCAAATCCTGCAATAGTCGGCTACGCCTGGGATGGGGAAGCGTTGGCGATCGCAGGAGCACACCATCCCAGCCGTTCAGCAGGAACGCAACGATCGCGCTATGGTACTCCCCTGGTGGGACCGACTACGTCGCGATACTCTGGATATTTTTAATCAGCCAATTCCTATCCGACGCATCCTCAACGGTATCCGCCGCAACTCTGGCCCAGGCAATGTGCGTATTGCGTAGAACATCCTGACTGTTTAAGGCATACGCGCGAGCCATGGCCTCATGGGCAAAGCCCAAGTCAAATGCCCCTAAGTCATTCTGCTGGCACCAATGGAGGGAAGCCGTCGCGTGATAGAGCGCGGGTTCGAATCTTTTCACCAGGACATAGACCCGAGAAAGCTGCCACTCACCACGAGCAAAATTTACTGGTGTTCCGACCGCCTCCCAATGATATCGCGAGGCATGGGCCATATGGACCATGTGCTCATCCTCATTTGGAGTACGTGACAGCTTGTCGATGAGATCCCAGGTTGCGTTAAACAGGTCGGCTGCTAACTGCCGTTCGATGCTCGGATCTAGCATGATCTTGGATGAAGTCATAGCGTTGGGCTCCTTACGCATCATCTCGATGGAGATATTGTCAAAGTCTTGGCGCATAAGGGGTCCAGCCCGCTCCTCCTGGGGCTTGGACCACCTCGGCGGCTCTATCTCATGATTTTGGTGGCGAGTTTTTCGGTAGCATTTCAAATCCTCGGGCCGTTTGCATCCCGGGCCCTAAAGGAAAATATTTGCCCTCCCAATATGGACCAGATAAATTATCATAGCGTTGCGATAAGGGATGCCCAGCTTGTCCAGTCAAATGAATCGCGAGACTCTCCTTGGCGTCATCCAAATTAAGAATTTGCCGATAGCTTGGCATAAACAACACCGAACGCGGCCATTCTAGGCGCGGTTCAAGAGAAAATGCCGCTTGAAATGGGGTATAAAAATCTCCTGGCGTCGGCATCGGTTGCCGTGAAAACACTGGACGCAGCATCTTCACCGCAGAGAATGGGTGAAATGGGATGGCTTGATGCGCATGTCCCCAACTCCAACGTTTGAGATCTGGCCCAAACCAACGACGCCCAATGTCGGTGGCCCGCTTAACGGCGTCGCCGATCTCTAATTGGTCCCATAACGAGAGGATAAGAGGTCCAATGCGCTCACCTAAGAGATCCCAGAAGGTTTCGGGAAAGGGATGACTCCCCGGAATCCCAGGGGTAATTGCCTTAAAGAATGGTTGATTCATAAAGTCTTTTAATGATTGGGGTAAGGCTTCAACCATAAATAAGTACAGGATCGTCGGAGCCGGGCTCGTAACGATGGCTTGGCCATCGAAGTCAACCAAGATGTCATGCCATGCTGGAGGTAACTCATCCATCTTTAGCAATCGTTGGCTAACCTGATGGAGCGGCTCAGAATAGACATCTTGTTGGATCTTAGCAAAACTTTCCGCATCATGTTGCGTGGTTTCTTGCAAGAGCGTCGTAATCCGCTGGGCTCGGTGACCGAGACTATACCGACCGGCAATGTATGGTGTAGCGTCCATTCCCACCACCGGGTTATTAGCACTGACTGCATAGCCCTCGGGGGGATCAAAGCTCCGCGGCATATCGGTCCACTCCACGACTCCGGTCCACTCGGTCGCGCGCGTATTACCATCCGCCACGCCAAACCAGGGTCCAGACTCCCGCGTCGGAATCCGTCCCGCGCAAATATAGCCAATGTGTCCTCCCTGATCCGCATAGACGAAGTTTTGAGCCGGCACCCACCACTCGGCCAGTGCGAACACAAAGGTTTCCCAATCGTGGGCCTTATTAATTCCGAAAATTGATTGCAAAGCGGGGAGAGCTTGAAACCCTGTCCAGTTCAATGCGATTTTCTGTCCATCCTCGCCCGTATGAATGATGGGACCGGCGTGAGAAGTTTCACAGATTAGCGTCTCATCCGGTTTACCGCGTACCTTGAGTACTTCTTGGCGCACCTCGAGCTCCACCAATTCTCCGTCTAAGCGGTAACTCTTCGCATCGGCCTCCATCTCGATGCGATACAGATCTTGGACGTCAGGTTCGACATTGGTCACACCCCAAGCAATGTCTCGATTTTGCCCGATGACGATTCCGGGTGCGCCCGGCAGGCTCGCCCCAAAGACCCGCAGGCTCCCGCCTTCGATAAACATTTCGTACCATATCGACGGCAACTGTGGGGCTAGGTGCGGATCGTTCGCGAGCAACGGCTTGCCACTCTTGGTATGAGTACCATCCACTACCCAGTTGTTCGATCCAATTCCGCGTGACCCCCAAGTCACCGCATCCCCGGTCCCCGGGATAATCGTAAGGCCCGGACTGGGCAAGGGTCCAAACAGCCAGTCACGGATATTTTCCCATTCTTTAGCGACTTCATAACCCCATTTGGCCGTCCAAATCGAGTTCAGGGTCCATGCCAATTGATACACCAGGAGGTTGGTGTCCTCCAGTGTCCACGGTCTTAGGGGCTCCTTAAGGAGCCGATGTTCTGCGGGCCGGATTTGCGTAAAAGCCAAGTTGACCCCATTGATATACGATGTGGCATGGGTCTTTGTCTCATCAGACCAGGTTGTCGGGGCTAATCGCGCCCACTTCTTGAGATCTAAGCGCCGCATGAAACGGTCATAAGGAAGCCCTGCTTCCCCAAGCAATTCCGCCAACTCCCCGGCAGGTAACCGACGTGATAAGTCCATTTGAAACGCTCTTTCCCGGGCATGTAAAAACCCTTCGGCAAATAAGGCATCGTCCATGCTCTGGGCCATAATATGCGGTACTCCCGCATCATCCCACCGTACGTCGACCGGATGCTGTAACCCTTCTTGCACCAAAACTTCTCCCGTTACGCGAGGTGAGGGTTTTAACATCCCGAGCCATCGCAACATCTGAGTCGTTCGGTGAAACCCCGGAAGAAAGGTATCCTTACCGCCACCTGGCGGTTGTGCCATAATATCCACAGCTCCCATGACAACCTGACTTTATCCCGTAGTGTACAATTCCACGAGGGAATTGACTATATCCTCTTCACTCTATTACCAAAATAAGGCATCATAAATGGGTATGCTTAGTATACATACGCCAGTGATCTCACTAAGAAAAAAAGGGGTGATGCACAATGGAGCCATCGGGAAACCAAAGTCCGTGGGATGTTCTCGGTGTCTCTCCCACCCATGATAAAGACGCTATCCGCCGAGCCTACTTAGCGGCCGTCCGTCGCAATCATCCGGATCAATATCAAAGCGATCCCGAGAAGTTTCGCCGCCAAGAGGAGTCGATGAAAGAGATTAACCAGGCTTATCAAAGGATTCTCTCGGGCCAAGTCCCTGTGACCCCACCCCCCCCGGCGCGTCCGGCCCCACCTCCCCCGCGCCCATCACCCCCTCCGATGCGCTGCGCACAGCACGGAGAGCCCATATTACGGCGGTGTACGCGGTGCAACGCCGTGTTGTGTACCCGTTGCATTGGGTTTTATACGGCATTGTGCGCCAAACATTATCGCCGTTTCGGATTACAAAGACACCGTTCCCGAGCCGCACGCGAGTGGCTCCCGCTCATTGGTGGCATTACCCTATTAAAAGGACTCGCGGTTCCTTCCTCGATCCTATTATGGGGCGTCGTCGCATACCTCGCGGTCATTGGCGTAGGATGGCTACGTCGCAAGGGTTGGTTTGGCTGTCTAGCCCTCCTATTTTTCCCCTACAGCTTGGTCTTGGCTGGACTCTACAGTCTCTACGAAGGACTCAGCCAATGGAATAAATTTGCCGTGGAGTCCAAACGTCTTTAAGGGGCGACAAAAGAAACCCCAGAGGTTGATTCTAGTGGCCCCGCTCATGCCGTCCGTAAAGAAGAAACGCGCGGCCCACGTGTGGCGTCTCGGGCATCTTCAATTCGTAGTCTTCCTCGTCACCGAGCGTGAAATCCAAGGTAGACGGCTAACAGGCCCTGAACCATCCATTTGTCCTCATGCCCTGGGACTTCTCCTCACCCATGCCGAGGAGATTGCATCTGCTCTCGCCATTTGTGGCGTAGGCGTTGGATCCTTTTCTTCCAAGCGGCCGCCGTACCGCCCTCATGAGCCGCCATAAAGCGGGAGGCTTCTTCTAGGCCCATGCCGTAATCAATGGTAAGTTCGGCGAACCGATGCAAAAGACGTTGATCGTGAGGACTGAGTGCAAGAAACGCTTTCCCGACATCCATTTGCGTTTCAGCGAGATCTAGATTGTCATCTGACTTGAGTCCATGGACACCGGCGTCATCCTCCATCAGAATCTGACGCCGTTGACGTTTGATCGACTGGATATAGCGCTCGCGCACGGTGCGATGAATGTGGTTTTTCACAAACACCTCCAAGCGGGTCCGATGCAACGCCGGATCATACCGGAACGCGGCCTCCCAGAGCGCCAAAGCCGCGTCCTGCTCTAATTCCTCCCGATCTCCACCCTTACGGGCATAGTGACGCACTTCGGGTTCCAGTGTCGGCCAAAAGGTCTCTAGGTAGAGGTCCTGGGCCCAGGTTTGGCCTGCACGGAGCGCTAGGATAGTGCGGAAATCGATCGGCTCGACTCCATGGGGTGGCCCTGATCCCGCATAGATTTGGATCTTAGCCCACAGTAAGCGTGATGCGTCGATCTCCAAACATCGTGCAGTCACGACGCGATCCTCCTATTTCTGATCTGTGTCCGCAACGGGTTGACGCGGAATCGTAATATCGTCGATGAGTCCGTAGTTTTTGGCTTCCTCGCTAGACATCCAGTAATCCCGTTCGAATTCCTTGAGGATTTTCTCGATGGATTGTCCGGTGTGCTTCGCTAACACCGCCGCAAGGCCCTGGCGTGTCTTCAAAAGTTCTTGCATGGAAATTTCGACATCGGTCACTTTGCCGCCGAGCCGTCCCACCGATGGTTCATGGATCATGATTTCCGCATGGGGCAAGGCAAAACGTTTACCTTTGGCACCGCCCGCCAAGAGAACCGCGCCCATGCTCGCAGCCATCCCCATCGCCAAGGTCGCGACGTCAGGCTTGATGTACTGCATGGTGTCATAAATCCCCATGCCAGCCGTCGTCGATCCGCCCGGGGAATTGATGTACAAATAGATGTCCTTATCGGGGTCATCACTTTCCAAAAACAGAAGTTGTGCCACCACTAAGTTTGCAACGTCGTCGTCAATAGCATTTGTAAGAAAAATAATGCGCTCTTTTAAAAGCCGCGAATAGATGTCATACGAGCGTTCGCCACGATTGGTTTGTTCGACCACCATTGGTATCAATCCCATAATGTCTCCCCCTGCCTTCCACACTGTCTCAATTCTACAATGTTGTGCGTCAAACAGATCGGGGACAGGTAAATCTTCTGAATGAGAACGTCGCATCATAACGGACAGGGGTTGCCGTACGGGGATATTGCTCACCTTATCCAGGCGATCCCTTTGGAACCGGTGGCACGCGATGGTTTAACGATTCGACATAGAGCGTAAGACTCTGAATTTCTGTGGGAGATAGGACCGCGCCCCATGTCGGCATGGCTCCATCGCCGTTGCGGATGGTCTCGGCAATGCGCTTCCCACTCCATTCGCTGGCCGGCAGTTGGTCTAAGCGAGGCACGGTGACGCTTGGAAGCGAAGAAAAACCTTCTCCATCCCCACGGGGGCCATGGCAGGACAGACAGGCCCGGGCAAAGAGTGCCGCTCCCCGCGCAATGGTTGGCACGTTAGCCTGAATCCGAGGAATTTTGGGAGGCACTACCCGATGTCGAAATGGATTGGGCAGGGATGCTCCCTCCACATGCTTTGCGCCGACGCCCGTCCACACCAGGATCCCCAACACCACCATCCATTTAGACCAACCGCGCTGCATGATACACCTCCTCTTCTTTGGTCAATGACAGATTAGTAATGTGGAGTCTACCTTGGGCATTGACATCGACCACGCGAAACCCAAGGCCCAGGTACGGATGAGTGGCCCCTTGAGGCCAGGGCCGTAACGCGACTAGTTCACCAGGTGCCGGTAGGGGCCACGAGGTCGGCAATCCAGCCGCGTGATACACATTTGACGTTTGGCAGGTGATGAGTTGATGCACATGTCCATAGAGCACTGATACCATTCTAAATGGCTGTGCGAGCTGGCGCAGGGCCGCACCATCATAGGTGTACCAGTTCCACGGGGCAAACACGTTGTATAACGGAGCATGGCAAAAAAAGATTAACGGAGTGGCCGGATCCAATGTATCCAGCTGACTTTTCACCCAATTTAGTTGGTCACGGCCCAAGAAAAAACCGCGTGACACGTTATCTAATCCAATGAACCGGACGCCTTTATGGGAAAATCCATAACGGAGATCTCCAATCATGCGTTCATAAAGCGTGCCGCGGTCTAAAAGCGCGTCGTGCTCTCCGGCCACCGCGTGCCACGGAATCTTAGTCGATTCGAGTGCCTGTCGAAATAGGCCGAGCCGATCCTTGCGTGTGGAATCCGAAGGCGTCATTTCGGTCAAATCACCGGTCATGAGGATAAAGTCCGGCACGGGTGTCAGACCTTGGATAGCCTCTAGAGCCAAGTAAAGACTCTCTGCCACCTCGCGATTGGCATCCCCGGTATACCCCAAATGGCTATCCGTCAAATGGACGAACCGAAATGGGGTCACAGGAAATTCGTTGGTCATGGCGTTGGCGTACACCGGAACGTGACGAAAAATTCCTCCCGCCACCAGTCCGGCGCTCACACCAAGCCCCATCAAAAAGCGGCGGCGTGTCATCCGTAGATTCGGTTCCATGCGTGACGATCGCGATGGCATAAAAAATCCCCCCCTGCCAAGATTCTCCCAGGGAGGGATTTTTATTCGTCTTAGAGGGGCGGCTGAATGTCATGGCGAACGCCTTCGCGATACAAAAACATCGCCTGGTACGCCGTCCAAGACAGCATGATGCCCGATCCCACTAAGACCGCGATGCCGCCAATGAGGGGAATCGCGCTTAGAAGAGTCATCACCAACAAAAACACCACGAGCACCGCAAACTCTAAGAGCACAAATCGGAGCGCGAATCCCCAATGACGGCGCACCCAAGAAAGGGCTTCACCGAAACCCTCACGGGGACCCATCTCCCCATAAAACGCAGCGCCTACCCAATAGAGCAACAGAGCAAACCAGAGCATAAGCACCCCGATTAAAAACACAAGCGCCACAATACTCAAGAGTGATCCCAGAATGGGGATCGCGGCACCTATGAGCGACAGTACAAACGTAATCGCCCAGAGCACCAGGAATAAGACGATAAACCCCACAATAGCCATCACCACCAAAAGAAAGGCCCGCCAAAAATTCTTGACCCCAAACTTAAAAAATCGCAACAACCCGAGTAGGGTGTCATTGTCCTTGAGAGACGCTGCCGCGGCCCCATACAACCCCCCCATGACAAAAGGAAACACAATCAGCGCCAAGGTCAAATAAACCAACGCAATCTTGACCCAAATCGCCGGCTTCAGGTGAGGAATGGCCGTGGCCGTAAACGACTGCAAATTGAGATGGGTGAAGGATTGCGGTAACGAACTCCCTAACCGACTCAAAACAAACAGTTGAAACAATGAGGTGATGAAAAGATACCAAAACGCCATCACTAAAATCCCTGGTTTTTGCCACACCTGCCGCCAAGCCATGCGAAATAATCCCGTTGCAGACACCCGTGTCCCCCGCTTCCTGTCCCCATATGCTTACCGTACCGACCTCGTGGTGTTTCCGTCAAGTCCTCTTGCGTGCATTTGCCTCGTCATCCATAATAGGCATGTTGCGAAAATCTCCGAATAACGTGAAAGGATTTGAGACTTTGACTCGTATTGTAGTCATTGATGACGAAGCTGGTATTCGACATATCATCAAACTCGCCCTGTCCCAGTATGATGTAACGGTTTTGGAAGCTGAGACCGGAATTACAGGCCTCGACCTCGCGTTGTCTCATAATCCTGATTTAATCATTCTGGATTTTCGCCTCCCCGATATTGCTGGCGACATGGTGGCCGAACGGTATCGAGCCGCCGGCGGCGTTGCTCCCATCATTTTACTCTCTGCATCCGCAGAGATCGATAAGTTGGCCCAACACCCAAACATCACCGCAGTCCTCGCTAAGCCTTTTCGACTCATCCAATTATGGCAGACGATAGAGACCGCGATTAACCGCCCACTGGCACCGGCCGTATCGTGACCGTAAACACCGATCCTCCTCTCTCTCTTGGCTGATACCGAATCTCTCCTCCTATCCTATCCAAAACTTTTCTCGCCACATAGAGTCCGAGTCCAATCCCACCGGATGGGGATCGCTGAGACGGATTCGGCATGTTAGCAAAAAGACCCGAAACGATTTCAGGAGAAATCCCCGGGCCCCGATCCTTAACGATGAGATCCACCAGGCCAGTCCCTTCTTCGATGATGATTTCGATGGGAAAGTGGACACCAGAAAAACGGTTGGCATTGGACAAAAGCGCCTGAATCACTATAGTCAGAGACTCCTGATGGCCCCAAACCATCATCTTCTCCGGACCTAAATAATGCCATACACGCTCAGGTCGCAGATGCTGTCGAGTCTCTAGCTCGAGTTGGACCAATCCCGCAAGATCCACGGCTTCGAGACGCGGAGCCCAATCGGCGTCTTGGAGTTGGGACGCTAATAAAATTTCTTTCAGGAGACGAGATAGCCGCGACGATTCGGTGCGGATGGTGTGGAGGTTTGCCGCCAGTTCTGCACTAAGTTCCGCGTCATGTTGGGTCAACCAATCCGTTATCCCATCAATGATGGTGATCGGCGTCTTAAACTCATGCCCGATTAGGGACAAGAACGCGTCGCGTTCTCGTCTCACGGCCAGATTTTCCGTGATATCCGAATATACCGCAATCCGTCCACAATCTTTGCCGGCAAGAGACCGCATGGGTCGCGCCCGATAACGGACGTAGCGGGGAGGAACCGTGCGAAACTGCAACACCCGATCGACCATGCCAGAAGAATTTTCCATGACCTGGTCCCCGTCCATGACCAGCTGGGACATCTTTTGACTAAGATCCCCGGAGTTTAGGGAGAGATCCGCTCGTGAGAGATTCCACAGTGCTAAAAACGCATCATTCGCATACACGACCCGATCAGGGTTTGAGTAGGCAGCAGCCATCCCCGTTAAATCTAAGAGCGTGGTGATCGCCATGCGTTCCTCGGCGCGTGACTCCACTAAGAGAGCCCATTGAATCACGAGACTCATCGTATCCGCAATGTTTTTCCACCGCACCACCAAGTCGGGGTCCGATCCGGGAGACTGATCCCAGTATAGACTGAGCGACCCCATCACCTGGTGGTCATTGGACAATAAGGGAAAGGCCCATGCGTCCGTAATCGCCTCAGATTCCGCCCATGGCTGCCAGCATTCACTGTGAGGTGCCTCGAACACCGTAAGAATGGGTGCCTTGCCGGCCCTTAGTGCCTCCAAGTGTGCCAAGTACTCTGGCTGTCCGGTAATTTTTCGATAACGTTCGCCATCCAATCCGCGAACCGCCATGAGTTCCCATTTTTCTGCCATCGGAACCCATACCCAGACTGCTAAGCGATGGCCCGAAAAGCGCTCCATGACTTGGCTAGCAATCCAATCAACGGTCTTCTCCAGAATGTTGGGTTCCTCGACAACCCCGCGAAAAAAGTTGAGGACTTCTGCCCCAAACGCAAACGGAAGGTCATAGTTGTCCGCCATCAGCCGACCTCCTGAGGCCCTTGTGCCGCACCCGATAGATCGGCCACTAAGCGCACCACAAAGGTCGCCCCCATAGTGCTGCGCTGATAGGTAAGGGTCCCCCCCAAGGCTTCAATCATGCGCCGGGAAAAGAGGAGGCCCAATCCGTGTCCCGTTGGCTTACTCGTGTAGTAAGCCGTAAACAAGGCCTCTTCCGCCGAACGGTCCACACCTGGGCCGGTGTCATGGACCGCGATCTCAGCCCATTCGCCTTGCGGTTCCACCGTGACCCAAATGCGTCCCTGGGATTTCAACGCCTCTTCGGCATTCTCCACCAGATTGTTCAGGACCCGACGGAGTCGACGATGGTCCGCACGAACCCATGTGGGTCGACCCTGTACCGTCAATTCAATTCCTCGGCGTGCATAGTAGGGGGCTAATTCTTCCACCAGCTGCGAGGCTACGCGGTGGGCATCGACATGCCCCACCGGATAGGCACTGACACCGGCTAAGATCTCTTCGAGCCGATCGTTTAAGCTGGTAAGCTGCGTCTCAATGTGGGCTATGTATTCGTTACCCGGTTCCTGCCACGACAACAGCTCTAAATATCCGGAGGCCACCGACAACGGATTCTTACAATCATGGACGGCACTCGCAATCAAAAATGATAATTCGTGATATTCGAGGCGTTCTTCGATCATTTTGGCCAGCACCACCGGAATCGCGGGAGAAACCGGGTCCTCGAATTGCAATATCAGACGACCAAACCGGGTCAGTTGCTCCACGGTAAACGAAGCCCGAGTCCGGCCCCTCACCTCCACCGAGTTCAGGCCTAATCCGGTCAGCCCCAGACTGGCAGCACCGGCCCACTCCAAGAGTTCCCGCAATACCTGTTGAATTAAAGGGTCCATCGCGTCTGGGTGCCTCCTGAGTATCTGTATGACCTACTACCCATCTATCATGGGCATCTTAACACCACGTTCACGCGCAATCCGTCGGGCTTTGTCGTATCCCGCATCGGCGTGGCGCACCACTCCCATGCCCGGATCGGTGGTGAGTACGCGAGACAAGCGCCAATCTGCTTCGTCGGTCCCGTCCGCGACGACCACCATCCCAGCATGCAGGCTAAATCCAATTCCTACGCCGCCGCCGTGGTGCACAGAGACCCAACTCGCCCCCGCCGAGGTGTTAAGCAGGGCATTTAGAATAGGCCAATCCCCAATGGCATCGGACCCGTCTTTCATGGCTTCGGTCTCCCGATTGGGGGACGCCACCGAACCTGCATCCAAGTGATCGCGCCCAATCGCAATCGGGGCCTTCAGTTCGCCCTGTCGAACCATCTCATTAATCGCCAACCCAAACTTGGCACGTTCCCCATAACCGAGCCAGCAAATACGCGCCGGCAACCCTTGAAACGCGACCCGTTCTCCGGCCATCTTAATCCAACGGGCGAGCCGTTCATCGTGGGGAAATAAGTCCAGGACCTTTTGGTCCGTCTTGCGAATATCCTCAGGGTCACCCGATAGGGCGACCCAGCGGAAAGGACCACGCCCTTCTTCAAACTGAGGGCGAATATAGGCCGGAACAAATCCTGGGAAGTCAAAAGCGCGGGCCACCCCTGCCGCCGCCGCGTTTTGTCGCAGGTTGTTACCATAGTCAAAGACCACCGATCCACGGTCCATAAAGGCGAGCATGGCTTGGACGTGCTGGCCCATTGCAGCTTGGCTCAGGTGGACATAACGCTCAGGATTCTCTTGCCGCATCTTTTCGGCGGCTTCTAGACTAAGCCCCACAGGCACGTATCCATTCAGTGGATCGTGTGCCGAGGTCTGGTCTGTCACCACGTCCGGGTGAAACCCGCGACGTACTAATTCTGGCAAGATTTCTGCGGCGTTACCAAGAAGTCCTACGGAAAGTGCCTGTCCTTTTTCTTTTGCGTCCTGGACGAGAGCCAGCGCCTCGTCTAGATCGTAGACTTCGCGGTCGAGGTATCGCGTCTCCAATCGGCGTCGCATGCGATCGGGGTCTACCTCAATGACCAAGGCGACTCCATCATTCATCGTGACGGCTAAGGGTTGGGCTCCCCCCATGCCGCCAAGACCCGCCGTCAGCACAATCCGGTGTTTTAGGCTCCCTCCAAAATGTTGCGCGGCGAGTTCCGCCAACGTCTCATAGGTGCCTTGCAAAATCCCTTGACTCCCGATATAAATCCAAGAACCCGCTGTCATTTGGCCATACATGGTGAGCCCTTTCTTCTCGAGCTCCCAAAAGTTCTCCCAAGTCGCCCAATGCGGGACCAGGAGACTATTGGCGATGAGAACCCGTGGTGCGCGCTCATGGGTTTCAAAGACCCCCACGGGTTTTCCCGATTGAATCAGGAGAGTCTCGGTGTTCTCCAGTTCGGTCAGTGCCCGAACAATCGCGTCAAACGCATCCCAGTTGCGCGCCGCCTTGCCCCGCCCACCGTACACAATCAGTTCTTCAGGTTTTTCCGCTACCTCGGGATCTAAATTGTTCATGAGAAGCCGCAACGCGGCTTCTTGGGCCCACCCTTTACATAAACGTTCCGTCCCCCGCAACGCACGAATCTTTCGCGACCGCACCGTATTTGCCAATCCGGTTTGTAATTTTAGGCGTAATTCTTGATCCATTCGTTGATCCTCCTAACATCCTAGTAATTTCGCGCTATTGGCGCGAAATTCCTTCTCGGAACGTTTATAATCTAGACAAAAGCTACACATCCCATGAGGAGAGCCTATGCGCGTCGACCTCTTCGCGATTCAGCCCTACATGTCCCTTGCCGATTATGCGTCAGAAGAGGCATTCTATGCCAAATTGGACGGCGTACTGGCATTAACCACGAGCTTTCGCGATCGAGCTAGCCAAGTGCCCGCATTGGCCGTGCTCCCGGAAGACTTGGCCACATTTTTAGTCATGGCGAACCGAACCCCCTTTATCGAAACTGCCAGGACGGTCGACGAGGCGTTTTCGCGCATCGGGAAGCGTCTATGGCCGGCCATGCTGGCTACGATGGCCAGGTATCGCACGCGGTCGTTAAAAGAGGCCTTCTTTACGTGGGCCGCCACCGATGTGTGGACAATTTGGCATCGAACCATCTCGCAACTAGCGAAGAAATATCATCTGACCTTGGTGGCGGGATCCGGCCTCGTGCCGAATAACCTGAAGGGGCCTCAATCCCTTAGCTACCAGGCCGAGTCGGCTCGTGTCTACAACTATAGCTTTACCGTGATCCCGACCGGTGATGTGGTCTACGAGACGCGTAAAGTGAATTTGGTCCCCACCCAGGAGGATGTGTTGGGCCTAACCCAGGGCCCTCTTGAGCCTGGCACCAGTCTTTATGGTTGGGAAACGATTCCGACCGCCACCACCATTTGTTATGACGGGTTCCGCGTGCCCCATACGGGTCGCGAGCCCAGTTTCACCCCGCTCTTGCCCATTTTGGATCGAAAAGGCGCGCGCCTCATTGCGCAACCCTCGGCCAACCCCTGGAACTGGGACGCGCCGTGGATATTTCAAAACCATCCCGAATCCGGACGCCTTCGATGCCAGCAATGGCTTGACGAGGGGGCGATGTCGGCTCTGATGGCCTGTAAAAATATTGAGGTGATTGTTAATCCCCAGCTGCTGTTACGCCTCTTAGACGTACATTTTGAGGGCCGTAGTATGATTTTGGTCCGGTCCCCGGAACACGGCGTCAAAATTCTAGCCCAAAGTCGTGATTTCGTCGCTCGCCCGGAATCCGAAGAAGTACTCCACGCAACGTGGGATTTCTAATCTGGTCCCAACGAGTCCAAATAGACCCTCGATGCCAATATTTAACGTACAATCCATGTAGGTTGCTTCATCGGATTGAAATAACCCACCGAATCTTTCGGTTTGCAAGTTGCGGGAAAAGATTATCTAAATGAAGACAGAAAGGAATGACTCTCTTTGCTGAAGCAATGGTTAACAAGTCTCACGGTCCTCAGTTTCGCTCTCACTCTAGGCCTACCCACCGCCTTAGCGGCATCTTGGGCACCCCACGCCACGAACCTCACCGTCACGGGACCTCACGGTCTGGTCACGGCTGGTACGACTGTCACCTACGTGGCGACCGCGGCCGGAAACGGGAGCCCGGTAGATTATGAATTTTGGGTACAAACCCAAAGTGGTTGGAAGCTTGCCCAATCGTATTCCACACAGAACGTCTTTCACTTGGACTCCCTCCTCCCAGGGAGTGACGTAGTCGTCGTCGATGCCCTAGACCAAAACCAGGTGGCGGCCGGTGCCTGGAATGACGCTCTCAGCTTCACCGCGATCCTCAACGTGGGGAGTCAAGTGACGGAGTCCGTGCCAACCGCCGTGGCCGCTGGACAATCCATCTCGCTCACCGCCAATGCCACCCACCTTATCGATCCCGTGTACCAATGGTGGTGGGAAAATCCCCAAGGAGTTTGGCGGGCAAGTGGCAACTACTCGTCCAATCCGCAATTTGATTGGACCCCGAAAGAATCTGGAAGCTATAAAATTCTGGTATACGCCAAAGATCCGATCGCGCCCAATAACGCCGCCGACGCGGTACACTCAAGCCTAGCCGTGATCAATCTCAACCCTTTGAGTCTCGCATACGGGTATTTCCACTTATCCGGTACCACCACCCCTGGGCGCGCATGGTATGACCTTCAGCAACATACGAGCGCCTTCTCCGCGATTGCGCCCTTGTGGTACACCATCAATCCCAGTCAATCGGACCCGCTTTCGGCCACCATGCCCAGCACAACCCTGAGCACCGTGACAGGCTATGCAACCCAGCATCAAGTTCAGGTGTGGCCCGATGTTCGCTACAACGGCACGGTCGCCGCCAGCTGGTGGCAGAGTCATCGTTCCGCCACCCTCATTACCCAACTCGTCACAGCGGCAAAAACCGCAGGATATACCGGCTACGTCCTGGATTGGGAAGGTTTTTCCGCCACCCAAGGGTCGGGTTTTGCGGAATTTGTTACACGGCTTTCAGCGGCTCTCCATCAACATGGTTGGTCCCTAACGGTGACCGTCCTACCCCCACCCAATTCTGCCTATGCTTATTCCCAGCTGGCCCGGGCCGCTACCTATCTGGACCTATTGGCGTATCCCGAGTACAGCCCATCGAACCCTTCTCTTACGGCCCCCAACCCTGGCCCCACCGCCGGATATCCTTGGGTCTCCCAATCGGTGCAATCGGCGTTAGCGACGGGGATTCGCCCGAGCCAGCTACTCCTTGGGGTATCGCCCTATGGTCAGAGCTGGACCTACACTAATCGTGGGTTCCAAGGAGGCGCTATCATTCCGGATCGGGTCATTCAACAAAGCCTAGCTCACCAGCCGGGTGCCGCGGTCTGGGACCCCGTGCAGCGAGAAATTCAGATTACGACCGGATTGCCCGCGATGGCGCCTCCCGCACCCCTGGCGCTAAATCCCAATCAATTCAATCCGGCCGTGCAAAATCTCCAGTTTTTGCTTAATGCCGTACTCGAACGCTTTCAGTTGTCGCATCAATTGGCACCTCCCGCACCCCTTGCGACCGATGGCGGCTACGGACCGGACACGGCCGCCGCGGTAAGCGCTTTCCAAACTGACTACGGCCTCACGCCCACTACTCCGGGGGTCTATGGCCCGGTCACCGCGGCCACCCTAGAACGTGCCATCACCACCTTGGGTGTGGGTGAAACGCTGTCCTGGGATGAGACTTCAAAAGCTTCGGCTTCTCTCATCACCATGGCAGAATCCCATGGATTGGGAGGATTCTCGTTGTGGCGTTTAGGGTACCAAAGCCCGTCGTGGTGGACCGTAATCGGAACCTCTGAGACTCCCGCCAGATAGAATCGCTTCCTACGCGGTGTGGTTCCGTAACTAAAGTGGAAGGACTGTACGGGATCACAAGATTGCGCCACCGATCTATAAAAGCCCATCGGACGGGTATTGTGAGCATTGGCAAGTCTCCCCAAAGTTTGGGGGCTTGCCACCTTCACGATGTTCATTCGGACGGTTATGTGTGGGGTCATGCACAGATCATAAGGGCCTTTTCCCCCATTCACCCGCCGCTGGAACCGCATCGTGGAGCCCACGAATCTATCGGTTGCCAAATAATACCATATTAGATTACACTAGAGCCACTACTAAGCTAAGAGGGGGATCTGTCCCGTGTCTGTGCCTCGAATCGCGGTGAGCCAAGCACCTTATGTGCGGGAAGTGGAGGTAACCCTAAA
>DAHWKJ010000085.1 GCA_027343695.1 Sulfobacillus sp.
CTCCAGAGTCGATAGCTCTCTCTTTTGTTTTCAGCACAGCCGTGGGTCTCATCTTTGGCCTCTATCCGGCATTTAAAGCATCCGGGCTAGAACCCATTCAAGCCCTGCGCTATGATGGTTGAGGCAATTTTGGGTGAGGCAGAGAAAAATAGGGGCCAGACGGCCCCTATTCGATGGATACGGATCCGCCCGGGCTCAGAACGTGCTGTGTGGTACGGACGGCTCCTCGATTTCTCCGTGTTCTAGATACGCGTGGCGGTCTTTAATCCATTCATAGAATCCGGACGATGACCGCGGTAGGATTCCCTGTTTTACTCCTTCTCGCCGCTACGACGACTTTAAGGCCTGTTTTGACAGCCGTTAAAGAAGACGTGGCTTTCTTCATGCGGTACTTGGTTTTGGCGGTTAAGGTAAAGGTGAACGTCTTGCCCTTTTTGGTGTTAATCGATAGCGATTGCGCGGTGACCTGGGTCACCGAACCGTGGACCCGCAATAGCCTGTGTTTTTTATGTCCATGATGGGATTTTGTGGCGGAAGCCGATGACGAGGTTTGAGGTGCGGTCGAATTGGAGGCCGCGGGTGTACCGCAACCGGCGAGGGTTAACATCAATACGGCGGACGCCACCGCCATCCCGATGCCCCGAGTATGCTGAGTCATGCAGTCGAATCTCCTTTCAGCTCTTATACGAGTAGGGGTCAAGCATACCGAAACGAACTGGAGATTGGCTGAGGCTAAACTAAAAACCATCTGAAGATGAGGATTGCTGGGATGGAGGTTAGTGTCTAGGCTATAACGCAACGGCTATGCCCGTGAGGTCCCTTTGAATATTGTGCTTGTGGATACCTCGATCAGATGATTCATCTAAGCTCTAAGAGACCGAAGTGCGTTGAGAGGGAGGTAATGGCGATGGACTATGTAGCCATAATGGAAAACGATGACCCCGAAATTTGGCCAGGATCAACACCATGGCGAGACGATGCCGGCAGCTTTGGCACCCTCCCGGATGCACGAGGATTTGGCTCGGCGATGCATCGGGTGCGGGTAAAGCCCGACACGTTAGAGTCGTTTTGGGATTGGGTCTTAAAGGCTTACGGATCCCACCTGCCCTATGTTTCGGTGAGCCCTCGGGAGACACCGGGTCTGGAAACCTGGTTAGAACGACACGGATATACCCAAGGAGAACGGGAGGCATTGCTGGTCCGCGATGTGTTTTCAGAAGACCGGGACTGGTTTCCCGACCGGGTTCAGATGGTGACCGACCTCAAAGTGTTGGCCAGCGTTTATGCCTTGGACCAGGTGGTGTTCGATGACCCGATTCCGACTCTTCAAGAAATGGAGGCGGAGCTGGTGCGGATGACCTATGGTTTACGTCGCCTCTTTGCGGTACCTGGGAATCCGGCTCCTGTAGTCTTGGCGGCAGGTGGCCTCTCGCGATTCTCCGAATGGGCTTACCTATGGGGTGGGGAAACCCATCCAGACCACCGAGGGAAGGGTTTGTACGGAGACTTAATTAAGGCGCGGGTCGCCATGGCGGCCCAATGGGGGGTATCGTTTGTCGCGGTGCATGCCAATGAAGAGACATCTTGCCCGATCTTACTGCGACATGGGTTTCAAATCGTCGAATGGCGCCATTCTTACCATCCTCCCGTGCCGTCAGCGTGATGAAGGCAACCCCCATATGCCGGACGGGGGATCTCACCAAAGGATTCAGAGGTCGTGGATCGAGGGCGGATCAAGGTTGAGGTCATGATGCGTGATGTGCCGATCACGGACTGGTAAGTCGATACGGTCAGCGAATAGTCCCAGCAGGTTTTGAGCAACGGACGCAGGACGCGTGTCAAGGTGATGGACAGAACACGATATCGGAAAGCGGCGACCTAGCAACTTATCGAGGCCGAGCACCATGGGGAGACAGCGCTAGGACTTGGGGGCGCCATTCCCAAGAACAACCGAAAGCCTCACAAAATCGGCGAGGTTTAGGATTCCGGCAGAGATGCCAAGAGCATCGACAACGACTCGACTTCCAGTATTTTTGCTAACACAACAGTTTGTAATTGGGTGGAATCGAGTGATTCTATTCGGGCAATGAGATCGGCATCTAGCGGTCCGAAACGGGTTCGCATAAGTTGGATGGCCGCTTTTTGGAGTCCTTGTTGGAGTCCTTGTTGGAGTCCCTCTTGGAGGCCTTGTTGGATGCCTTGTTGAAAGCCCTTGGACAGGCCACGCTCTATAGCTTCTTCTTCGAGTTGACGAATTAATTCGTTCATTTGGATGGCCTCCTTGATCAATTTTACCACGGTGGCATCTAAGAAGGTACTGGTCATTCCGGCTATCAGAGCTCCCGCAAAACGACGATGACCAGCCGGAAGACTTAAGAGGTGGTCGACCGCGTGGATGGCCCGTTGTTCAGCGGTGGTCGTACGGTCCGACATAAATGGGAGGAACGCGAGGTCAAGGTCGTCGTGAGTCGTCCATAGTTCGGCGGGCGTGTTTTGTAGTCGGTCCCAGGTGGCTTGACCATCTATCTCCGCGAGAAAGATATTATGCACCGTGAGTTTGAGAGATCCGTAGTCGATTTCGTTGGGAGCATGATGGATGGGGGCTGTATAGATCACAATGGTCCGAACCTTTCGCTGGTGCGTGGTAGCGAGAGTTAAGGCGTAGTGCGCAAATCGGTCGAGAGATGGAACGGCTGTAGACTGAAATTCAAGATGCAGGAGTTGCCCATCTGCCGTAACAAATACCGAATCGACTGCACGCTCATGAATTTCAACCGTAGGAAGATGATTCGGCAACACCGAAACTATGGAGGGCACATCTAGCCCAAACCAGTCAATCAACGTGTCTTTTAAGATATCGGCTAAGACTTTTTGGATGATATCTTTGGCATTATGTGGGATGTCCTCGTGGTCCAATGAGACCGTCCACCTCTCTCATCGATCGGTCAATAAAATCCACAGTGCGAGTTAAGTGTAAAGGTTATGGAGTGGAGTCATCCGGTAAAGATCGGTAGTGTCGAAGGGCTTTGATGGGGGCATGGTACGAATCGGTTGGCCAACCTTGGGAGAGGCTGCTGGTTGTGGCCCCTAGGCGTTTTTAGGTACACCCCTTGGATTCGATTGTGGTCCCGGTAAGGGGAAGATCCGGATTCTAAGGGGCCCGTAGCGGGCTTGACGCCTAAGCAACCGCTTGAGTGAGCGGTGGATGTCCCCTGTCTGAAACCACGTCTAGTGAACGAACTGGTTAATGGGGGGATTGTGTATTTCCCGGGGATGAACGCGCCAAGAGCATTTGGATAATCCAGCCTATGATCGCAACGGAGAGCGCCGAGGTAGCAATCGGCCAGGCATGATCAAGGCCAGCCGCGACTGTAGGGCCAAATCGCATGATGGGCGAATGGGCGGCATCTAGCACGCTACCCCAGGGATACGACATGTAAAAGCCATCGACCGGACGAAGAGTCCATCGCCCCAGTACGCCCCCTATGATGACGAGGAGGGCGATGCCCATGTCACGGCGTGGTACGAGAACGTGGATCAGTTCGACTAGGATGCCAAACGCGGCAATAAGGATCCAGCCGGTGCCGATTCCGATGGCAAACCAGGCGTAAAGAAACGTTGGTGTGGAGGTCTGGCCGGCGAGCCAGAGGACACCTACCCAACTGAACCCGACAGCCCAGAGTCCCGATAGACGGCTGACGATCCCCAAGGTCTTTCGAGGTGTCTGCTTCGAAGCCGCCAGGCACATGAGAGCCGCGGCGAGCACAATCACGCCAAGGGCAGTCAATGCGTCGAATGAGACCGGCTCACCGTTACGCCCCCAGCCTCCCCTGATACCTAGAACGGCCGTGACCACCCAGATGGCTACGCTGTCGACAAAAACCCTGTGGACTGTTCCCTGGGGTCTCCAGAACCAACGGCCTGGTTTCGCGATTACGGTGAGCACACGGTGCCCCATCACACACCTCCCGAGATCAACAGCACTGTTAGACGGCAAAGGATTTTTTGCAATGGATTCTGGACACTGCTGGTGCAACAGGCTCAGTACCAAAAAAGGATTCTGGTAAAAATGGGCAAGATACTCATTGGATCGAACGACCCCGATGGGGGCGCGCATCGCTTCTCTTTCATTCATCGTACCTTACCGATCTAATCGCCGCAAGGAATCAGGCCTCAGCGCGACGGCTACAATTTTGGTCTCCCTGGTGGCTGCGTGGGATCGGGTGTCAACACCTCTCCTATGAAGCGAAGAATTCAAGAAGAACGGTATTTCCGCCATCTCCAACGGCAGAGGGGCTATATAGTCGGCGAAGACATCCCAGAAGATAGTTAGGAAATCAGGCGATCGAGGTCTTCTCAGAGGGTCGGGACTCTAGCCGTCACGATCTTGCGTCCGTCGCCCGGCCGGCGCACACGATGGGGCACCACAAGTGGGGAACCGGTTAATTCGACGAGGTCCGCCCACAGGAGAAGGACGGGATCAGTGCCCGAACGGTGGTACTCCGAGTCTCAGTGTAGCGGGAGCTTCTGAAAAATGGACGCGGATCCGGTCGCCACGTGGCGATGAGAAGAAGGAATCCTGTCTTGCCAGACGAGGGCTTTTCGGTGTAAGGTAGTGCTCTCTCGTTTTGGATATCGCTTGCCTGATTGGTAAATCTCGGTTCCGGGGAGCCCCTTTGTCATGTGGATTAAGAAACGGCTCATGCAGCAGATTCCAACACTCCTGCACCAAGCCGCTTTTCGACGCTATTGGATGGGGCAGTCATGGTCCCTGCTCGGCGGTCAGATCAGCATGCTGGCATTTCCTTTGACTGCCGTATTGGTGCTACATATTAGCGCTATAGATATGGGGCTCTTGACTGCCACCGGAGCCCTGCCATCTTTGTTGCTTTCGATGCATGTAGGAGCTTGGGTCGACCGCTATGGTCGCCGTCGACAGGTAATGATTGGCGCGGATCTAGCACGGGCCGTATTGCTCGCGTGTATTCCCATAGCGGTAAGTTTCAAACTATTGAACGTGTTTGTTCTCGGAGGAATTTGGTTTCTGATGGGAATAGGTTCAGTGTTCTTTCGGGTGGCGTCTAGTACGATTTTTGTCGCGCTCGTGCCCCGTGACCAGTACGGCGAAGCCAATGGATTGCTGCAGCAATCCCACGCTATGGCTTTTCTAGTCGGCCCCAGCATCGGAGGCTGGCTGATTCAAGTGTTGACGGCACCTGTCGCTTTGCTGGCGGATGCCTTCTCGTTTTTGGCATCTGCGGCTTCTTTGCACGGTATTCATCCCCCAGAGCC
>DAHWKJ010000086.1 GCA_027343695.1 Sulfobacillus sp.
AATCCAGTACAACACGAGTCCGTCAATGGTTGCCCACCATAGGCGGGCAAAACCGGTATGGTCTGTCTCATCAAAGACTTCAGGTGTCGATTCTTCCAAGATGGTCTCGACGAAACGCAAGCTACGTGATGACCGCGTGTCGAGGGCCTCTTGCAATCGCGGGTTGCGGGATGCTTGCGACCAGATTTCCAATTGCAATTTGACGCGGTTAAGGTTTTCGACCGACCACTGAGCTGCGATAGTGTCCCACAAAGACAGCAACCGTTCTTCGGCCGCCATTCCCCGCGTGCTGGCAAGATTTTGCGTCAAAGCTTCCCACCGGCTTGTTGCGGTGTCAAAATCCCGCACTACGGCCAAAAAAACGTCTTCCTTGGTGGGAAAGTACGTGTACACGTATCCCTTGCTAACACCGGCTTCTTGTGCGATGTCGTCGATTGTGGCTTCAACAAATCCCCGACGGCCAAAGACCGATTCCGCTGCCTGCAAGACAGCTCGCTGTCTATCTAAGCGTTGTGCTTCGGATATTTTTGGCATAATTCCTCCAACCAAAACTGACTGACCAGTTTTTTATAGCACAGCCGTTTAGGCGATGTCAAGCGGGTTTTTAGGTTCGGACAGGAATTGTGGCCTGATAATGTGGTTCGGAGGCGCTCCATTGCTCTCGTACTGCTGGATCAACACAAGTCTCCCGATGTCGGAGCGATCGAGAATTCGGTCGATCAATCACAAAATCCGGATACCCCATTAAAATTGGGTTGATCTTCACGCTGTTTGAGCTGGCACAAAATTTGTCGAAACATAATTAACAAATTCGTAACAAAACACTTGCACAACATTAACAACGATACTCCTGTCGTCTGGTAAACTACAGGTAGTCCAAACTTGTAACAAGGGACCACGACGGTGTTGTACGATGGAGATTCGGATTTTTTACTGAGCTATATTTCGCGAAACACGATGAATTCGAGCACTTAATAGTCGAAAACTTTAGTAGGAGGCAAATCCATGCACGGGACTTTTCGATTGTCTTCAATCAAGTGGCCCCAATTTGCACTTCTGGCATCCACATTAGGTGTCATCACCGCAGGATGCGGTACGCAAGCGAGTCCATCGACCGGGCCGGCGGTAAAATCTCACGTGACGGACATTACCTATTGGAGTGGACATAGCTCTGGAGCACTCTACAACGCAGTGGTGGCTGAAGTAAAACAGTTCAACAAGACCCATCCCTCCATCCATGTCACATTTAAACCGATTGGAGCCTCACACCACGGGCTGGCCGCCTTTGAATCCGGACAATCACCGAATGTCGGCATGGTCAGCGGTTACATCGTTCCGCAATTGGCCCAAGCCGGCGCAATTGAAAACCTATCCTCCTACGTGCATGGGGCAAACGGCCTCTCGCAAACCCAAATCAACCAGTGGTTTTATCCCGTTATCTGGCAAGACACCAAAGAAAGTAACGGTAAGCAATATTTAATGCCGCTTGAAAAGAAATCTCTATTAGTGATTTATTATAACGAGTCGTTGTTTACCAAAGCGGGCATCACTACCCCGCCCACCACATGGGCTCAGGTGGGAGCTGACGCCGCAAAAATCACCAGCCTCGGCCCAAACTATCACGGGATTGCGTGGACACCTGAATTACAGCAGTACTTCGACATTATTACGGCCAACGGCGGTCACGTATTTCCCACCACCCATAATCGGCGCGCATACAGCCTAAACAATGCGGGTGCCGCTTCGGCCTTAAGCATGCTACGCAGTTGGATTGCCGCCGGTAGCATGATTACAACCACCGGATACCAATATCAATTGGATTTCGGAACCGGCAAAGTCGGCATGGTGATTGATGCGTCAGCAGGATACACCTACGACAAATCCTCTGTGGGCGGAAAATTTGTCATGGGCGGTATTGCTGCGCCTCGTGGAACCACAGGGCATACGTCACAATATATTAACGGCGCCTCTACCGTGCTCTTTAACACCGGTACCACCGCACAGAAAAATGCGTCATGGACCTTCATGAAATGGCTCGCATCGCCGGCCACCAATGTGTATTGGGACCAGCATGCCAACTATCTCCCATTAGGGCCCGCTGGCTATCAGATGATGCAGTCCTTTTACCAAGCCCATCCTGCACAAGCCGCCAGCTATAGTAATCCATCGCAGTGGTGGTTTAAGCCTCGGACAACCAACTTCGAACCGTCTGTGACGGCCATGGACGCGCCCTTTATTCAAGGATTGTCTGGGAAGCTCAGCGTGTCAAAGACGCTTAAAGATATGACGACAGTGGGTACCAACTATCTCTCGGGAAAGGTCCGAGGTTAGCCTAATCCGCGACCACTAATGGAAGCCGGGGCTTCTGCCCCGGCTTTCTAAATCGAGGAGGGACAATCGTATGCAACAAAATCCGGCGGTTAGCGTTCCTGTTAAGAAGCCTCATGAACCCCAACGCCGCAGCGACTGGAAACAGGCAGTCCTTTTACTTCTGCCTATGATTGCCTTCGTCCTAGTCTTTACCTACCTCCCCGCTGGCATGTCCCTCGTCCTAGGGTTGTTCCATTATCATCTCTTAGGGGTCCACACAACGTTTGCGGGATTCACGAATTTCAAGGACGCATTAACCTATCCTATCTTTTGGATTGCGCTCAAAAACACTTTAATATATGCGGTGTATATGGTCCCGTTGACGATCGCAGGTGCCATCGGCGTCGCTCTCCTGATAGACCATAAGAGCCGGTATTACGCGATGTTGCGGACGTTCGTCTTGCTCCCCTATATTACCCCGGTGATTGCGACAGCGATTGGATGGTTGTGGATGTTCAATCCGCAATACGGTATTTTCAATGTCGTATTGCACTGGCTACACTTGCCTCAGTCCCAGTGGCTACAGAGCCCCCGCATGGCTATGCCATCCGTGGCCTTATACACCCTGTGGCATGGGCTAGGCTTTAACGTGGTGATCGTCTTGTCTGCCTTATCGAGCATCCCCAAACATGTTCAAGAAGCCGCCTCCATTGACGGGGCCACGGGATGGACGCGATTCCGACGCATCACGTTGCCCTTGTTGTCGCCAACGGTGTTCTTTTTGCTAATCGTCACGACCATCGGAACGCTCCAAGCCTTTTCGCAAATTTATGCATTGTCCGGAGGGACAGGTGGCCCAGCTTATGCCACGACGACACTGCTGCTGCTCATTTACCAAACCGCTTTTCAGGATTTCCACTTCTCCTACGCGGCTTCCATGGCAATGCTGCTCGTGTTATTGATTCTCCTTTTGACCCTGGTCCAAAATTGGCTGTCGAAAAGGTGGGTGTTCTATCAATGAGCGCACGCATCGCACGGCCCACCCCGCCTAATCGTCGCAAGATATTGACTGGTTTTCGCGCAGTCGTCTCCTTGGCTGTGGGCTTAGCGTTTTTGTTTCCCTTATATATTGCCTTTGTCACGTCTTTGGACACCGCGGGTCAAGTCTTCGTGTTTCCTCCGCACCTGGTACCCAGCTTTGATTTCAGTTCGTATGTTCGGGTTTGGCAAATGGCCCGCTGGGCCATGTATTACGGAAACACCTTATTCATCACCCTCACCACCATTATCATTGCCCTCGCCACCAGTATCCTCTCTGGGTACGCACTGAGTTTCCTCCAATTCAAGGGTCGCAATGCCGTGTTCATGATGTTTCTGCTAGTGCTTATGGTTCCAGCGGAGGCCCTATTAATTCCCAACTACGTGATCCTCCACGAAATGAACCTACTTAACACCCGGTGGGCACAGATCTTACCCTATGGGGCTTCGGTATTTGGGGTTTTCTTATTGCGTCAGTTCTTTCTCGGTCTACCAAAATCCTATTGGGAAGCTGCCAAAATGGACGGTGCCAGTCATCTACGATTTTTGTGGTCGGTAGCCGTACCATTAGCTAAACCGGTCTTATTTACCATCAGCCTATTTATCTTCATTGGTTCCTGGAACTCTTTTCAATGGCCATTAATTGTCACCACCAGCCATTCTGTGCAGCCCGTAGAGGTCGAAGTGTCACGCCTCATGCTAGCCCATTCAGTAGATTGGCGGCGACTATCGGCTGCAGGCATTATGACTACCATGCCATTAGTCGTTCTGTTTCTTTTTCTACAGCGGCATATTATTCGAGGCATTAGTCGAGGGGAAGGGCTACAAGAATAACGATAGAGTCTTTGTCGTTCTGGCTTGTGCCCTTAAACACCGGGCCACAAACGAGACGAGCGATGGGGTGCGCAATCTCATCGCTCGTCTCGTTTTAACAGTTGCCCCGCGCGTTAATTAGTAGGTACTCGCCTCATTTCTGACAAGATCGGGCGCCAATCCATCCACCAACCCTAACCGTCTAGCCCACCGTTCAGTGTCTTCCCATAGTTCAGCCAGAAATGTGTCGGGAGACCACGATAAATTCTCCATGGCACCGCGCAGGCGTTCTCCCAATTTTTCCATTATCCGAAATAAGTCGTCCCGCAACACCAGGAGTTCTCGCTTTCCATCGGCATCCATCGTCGGCAAGATACCCGACAGATAGCGATCGGAAAAGGCCTGGTGTCGCGCTTCGTCTTGAAGAGTACGTCGGGAAAGACGTCCCACCACAGTGTCCGGAAACCGATCGGCAAATCCGCCGTAGAACGTTTTCGCAAATAGGTCACTAATGAGTATCCCAAATACCCACTGCACGGGGTCGTGTTTGTGCAACAGCCTTGCATGGTAGCGCCACATCTCGGGTAGTTTTCGGCTCGGTATCGGATCCACTTTCATGACTCGATATAAGTGATGTAAATTTCTAAAGTGGCGTGCTTCATCTAATCCCATGCTGGATAGATAGAGCGCAGCCTCAGGTTGCCCTCCGGTGAGGATCATCGGCAACACCGCACTGACACCCAGCATCGCCGTTTGTTCTCCTAAATAGACGGGGGTGAGCACGTGGCCCAATGACAGTTTATCGACCACCGAGAGCCCTTCTAGCGCCCCCCAGTCGATTTGGTCTGAGCCCCATTGGGCGTGCACACCTTTCTCAAATAATCGCAGAAATTCTTCGTCAGTTAACGCAGGATCGACCTGGACCATGGTCTTATCGCACTCCCTATCAGGATCTGAGTGGCTTGCGGTTCAGTCAGCCGGGCAGTTAAGATACTTCACTATAATCCGGCTGAATTCATCCGTACTAGGGTCAGATGGTCCCTAAAATCAGGGCCTAATGGCCCTCGTCCTCATTCGGATGGGCGTTCCGATCGATAGCGTGCAAAGTGAGCTGCAGCCTCAGATCGCCTGGTGTATCCGAGTTTACTCAGAATACTACTCACATAATGCTTAATGGTTTTTTCGCTTAAGAACAAGAATTGTCCAATCTCCCGATTGGTTTTCCCTTGACTGATGTAATCGAGGACCTTCTGTTCGGTATCGTTCAACGCTTCTACCGGGTCTGCCGGGGGTTTGAAAGCTTTTAAGCGCCGCAGCAGGGCTGTCGTCACTTCGGGGCTAAATAACGATCCCCCTTGGGCCACAGTGCGAATCCCTTCAATCACGGTGTGACCCCGCGCCTCTTTCAAGAGGTATCCAGATGCCCCCGCATGAATCGCGTCCATTACCATCTCGTCTTGTCCAAACGAGGTTAACATGATCACCTGGAGGTCGGGGTCCTTCGCTTTGAGTTGGCGACATACCTCAAAGCCATTCAAATCCGGGAGTCGAACATCGAGGACCACGACATCGGCCGCATGGGGAATCTGTTCCACGGCGGTAGCACCCATGGCATAATCTCCGACCACGCTGAGATCCGCCTGATGATCAATCAAGTTCTTCAATCCGATCCGAACCACCTCATGGTCGTCTACCAACGCGACACGAATGACTTCCGAGTGTTCCTTCTCATCCATGGATCTTCTAACCCACCTTTGCGCATATTATAGAGTTTCGTCGATCATCCTTAAGTTTGCGGATTTTGGCAACTGAAACATCACCAAGGTCCCCTTGCCAACTTGACTGGAGATATCCACCTGTCCCTGCCAACGCTCCATGCGACGATGCATGTTAATCAGCCCAAAGTGCTGACCGCCCCACTCAATGGAATCATCAAATCCACGTCCCTCGTCTTGGATCCACACTTGGTACTCGAAATCCGTAGTGTCCCACCCGACGACAATAGAATGAGCGTCCCCGTGTCGTCGGGCATTGGATACTGCTTCTTGCACCGACAGCACCAAATCGTGGATGACTTCTGGTTTCAACGTAAGATACTCATGGTCGCGAAAGTCTAATTGGATCCCTTCCATGTCACCAGACCGTTGGAGCATATCCATCAACGCCACCTTGAGATCGACGGACGTGGATCCCAAACTCTGGATGTACATGCGAATATCGGTCATAGTCAAGCTCAGGGTCTCTGTAATGCGATGTAATTCCCCCTCGGCCGCTTGGCTCAAGGAGCTTTCCGTGTCCAACACATATTCGAGGGCTAAGGTCAGTCCGTACAGTGTTTGCAACACACCATCGTGGAGTTCGCGCCCAATTCTTTCCCGTTCGGCCACCGTTGCCCAGGCTTCTCGATCCTGATATAATCGGGCATTCGAGATGACCATCGCGGCCTGCCGCGCAAAGAGTTCCGCCAGCATCTCATCCTGGGCGGTAAAGCCACCCGGCTTATTCGTGAGGTAGAGATGGCCCACGATCGTTCCCTGATACAGTAAGGGTAATCCTAAAAAGCTCTCCATAGCCGGGTGATGCGGAGGAAACCCGCTCGACTGAGGATGTTCATCAATTTTCTGAAGCCGTAAGGTCTGCTTGGTACGGATTACCTCACCCAAGAGGCCTCGACCCGTTGGTAATGCACCAATGCGATGGCGGACGGCTTCAGAAATCCCGGAGGTAATAAATTGGCGAATCTGCGGCTCGCCCCCCGTGGTCAACACCGCCAAGGCCGCATACTCTGCGCCGAATAGGGGGCGCGACACATCAACAATCCGTTGCAAAACCGCGTCGACATCCGGTAACGTCGCAACCACGCCCGTGGCGTCGGCCAAGCCTTGCAACACATCTCGTTGGCGTTGCAGTTCCGTATTGACTGATTCGAGTTGGGCTTGTTGAATCGCTAAGAGACCAAAGACCACAAACGAAAAGATCCCCGTGAAAATGACCAACACGGCCCCTAAATACAAAAAGTCAGGAGCCACCCTCTTAGACGGCACAAAGAGACTACGGAAGAGATACATCGTGAGCGCAACGCCACCCATGGCCGATAGCGTCGCTGCCACCCGGTAACTCCACCGCGGCGATCGTCGTGTCCACATCGCTACCCCACCTTTGTTGAGTCCCGTTAAGCCGCTCCGATCTTCATTGTACTAGAAAGCGCCCCCAGCATGGGCCACATGTCGGCGTCATCGCATCGGTAATGCCCTATCCAACCTGGTGGTGTCGGTTGGGAGGGTCCATAGTGACTTCTTGGCATACACTATAAGGCCTAACCCGATACAGGCGATTCCGCCAAGCTTCACCGTGGTCGAAGCCCCCCAGGCCCCAATCATCAATCCGCCTAAGGCTTGCCCCATCGGGAGACCCACCCCGGTCACCCCATTGAGTGCACCAAACACTTTCCCACGCAAGGAGTCTGGGACCAAACGCTGGCGCCAAACCGCATAGAGAATATCATAAGGCGCAAAAGTAAACCCGCCGATGGCCAGAAATGCGATGGCCGCCCAGGGATTTCTCGTGGCGCCCACCATTCCACTACAAAGACCCCAGAGAATGATGATCCCCGCCACAAGCTGACGCAACGGCCAATTGGGTCTGAAATACCCCCACAAAAAGGTCCCGATCACAGATCCAAGAGCAAATCCTGACCACAGTAGTCCCAGCATTTGAGGCCCGGCGTGAAACACCGACTGGACAAGAATCGGCAGCGCCGGCTCTAAAGGGCCATAGGTCAGACTGAAACACAGGGTGACCACCACCAAGGTCAACAGCAAGGGCACTGTCCGAAGAAATCGCCACCCGACCGCCATCTCTTCTTTAAAAGGTTGTCGCCGAGGCGCTTCGCCCGAATGATACAATCCCTTGGCCATGCGAACTAATGCGATGAAATATAAGAGGGAGGTCACGGCCGTAATCGACATGGTCGCGGTGATCCCGATTAGTCCGACCAAGACGCCGCCTAAGGCCGGCCCCAGGAGGGTCACCAAATTCATATTGAGCTGCATGGCGGTGTTAGCAGTTTCCCAAGCGTCCTGACTGACCACGTTGGGTAAAATAATCATACGGCCTAGATAAGCTAAGGGCGAGAGCGCACCCGCTATCAAGACCAGCCCTAAGAGCACCACAAACGGTAATTGATGCAACGCGAACAGAACGCCTAGGAGCAGGAACAGGATACCTTGGGCCAGCACATCGGTGGTCAGCAAAAGCTTTCGGGGCCAACGATCGAGCAACACCCCCACGAAAGGGCTGGCCACAATGTCTCCGAGTGCGTACATCGCCAAAGCCATCCCAATTTTGGTTCCCGATCCTGTGGATCGCAGGACTAACCAGGTCAGGTCGATGACTCCTATCTGCATCCCGAGGCGCATCGCCAAGGTGCCCATCCATAAGATCCGAAACGGTTGATTCGCCCACAGTCTTCGATAGGTCATGATCACCCCAGCCTTTATTGCCGCATCCCTTACGTATGTTACCGAATATGCAGCACGGGGCACAGTAGACTTTAGTCGTAGCGAGAAATCCCCACTCCGCGTTGAGAAGGCTTTAGGAGTGCGGCAATCGGATCCAGACCCATGGCCTCTGCTCCCGGTATCAGGAAGGGTTAGACCAAAAAAGCATATTCCCGAGGCCGCTTCAAAAATTCCATCGACAGAACTTCCTGTCGGCTAACTTTTCGCCTTCTTCTTCACCGGTTTTTTAGTCCCAGGTTTTTTAATGGGTAGCGTTTTAAGCGAAATCGCCTGACTGCCTAATTGCTGCCAGGATTGAATGAACGGGGCCATCGGAACCGTTTGAGTAGTTCCCGTCTCTGGGTTGTCCAAGCTTATCGTATTGGCCGTTTTGTTATATCCCACCACTAACACCGTATTCTCGGAGGGAGTGGCGCGAAATGGCCCCTCTACTGTTTTCCAGGTAATCCAATAGGTAGGAGCTTGGAAATTGAGGGTGGTCCAGGCAACCACCGGGATTTTTTCTCCGACCTTGGTCAGCACCGCAGAAAACGGCTGCCCCGTGAGATTTACGGCGTATTTGGGCATGATTTTCTTGAGCAACAAAAAGAGGGGGTGGTTATAGACGCCATATCCCTTCCCCGCCACAAACATGTTCCCCACATAGCCCACGTTAGGGTTCCCCCAGGCTAGAATCTGAGTAATCGTCTTCCCTTGATAGGTCGAGGTTTTGACCACTTCCTGGGCCGGATCTTTCGCAACTTCGTTGGCTAAGGTCACTTTACTCACCGGGTGTCCCGCTGTCGCCAACAGCATCGAAAGGCTCGTCACCTCCGCCCCATTCGGTAGCTGAGGATTCTGAGATTGGGGCGTGGTAGGAATCAACAACTGGGTTGGTAATACCACAGGCTTGGGTTTCACATGCTTTTTAGCCACATGATGCACGGGAGGCCGACTCGTGACCCGATAACGAGCCGCATAATAGAGGCCTCCCCCCACCCCTATAATCACTACGGTATATCCGACAACCCTCCAGCCAAACCCGCGGCGGTTCCCTTTGCGATAGCCCTGATTCCTTGGCATAAAAACGTCGTACCTCCTGATTCAATGCGACACTATCTGACACCAACCGTGCACGCCTTTTATGGCATTGTACCACGCTCCTAGGATTCTTTGGACACTGCCGCGTTCAGGAAGATAAGACCAATATCACCCACAAGAACCTCAAAACTCCCAACCTTTGGCCGTGGCGCATAGGAATGCCCCTACTTTGCCATTCTAAGGCATGGTACGTCGCGCCAAAGGGTGCTAATCCAAGCAGTTAGCGGGAGTGGTGAATGATGAGCCCAAAACGTCGCATCTGGTTATCCGGTTCGTTAGTCGCCCTATTCGGCGTTCTGGCTGCAGGCTGCGGGAGTGACTACGTTGTGTTTCACCCCGCAGGTCCGGTGGCCCAATCGGAACTGAATCTGATCGTTTTAAGCACCATCATCGTTGGGGTCGTGATCGTGCTCATCTGGGTGCTTTGGGCCTATGTCGTGTGGCGGTTTCGTGATACCCCGGACAATAAGGCCCCGTATTGGCCGAACTGGAACCACCACCCCCTGCTCGAGGTGTTCGTGTTCGTGTTCGCGATTGGAGCACTGGTTGTGGTGGCTATTCCCACGGTGCATAAGACCTATGTCTTAGATCGCATTCCGGCGCGCCATCCCTTGGTGATTGACGTCACGTCACTGGATTACAAATGGCTCTTTCAATACCCTAAGCAGCACATTGCGACGGTCAATTACTTCTATATGCCAACAAATCATCCCGTGTTGTTTGAACTGACCGCCCGGTCCCCCTTGAGTGCTTTTTGGGCACCAAACTTAGGGGGAATGGAATACGCGATGCCGAATCGGGTTTTACCACTCTGGTTGGAGGCGACTCGGACCGGGGTGTTCCGCGGACGCAATGCAAATTTTACGGGAATCGACTTTTGGAGGATGACCTTTATGGTCCATGCGGTGCCCAATCCCGTGTTTTCCCGTTGGGTGAGTCATGTCCAGGCTAAACGACACCCGATGACACGCGCGGCCTGGCTCCGGTTGCTACGGCCCACCGTCACGCCCCCACTTCAGTATTCGAGCTACCCAAGTTGGACATTCCCACAACGGCCAACCGAGTTTACCGTCAAAGGTCTTCAATACGTGCCAACGAAAAAGCCCTAAACATCTGTGAGGTGTGGTAATGGATATCAAGCTCTGGACCCTTCATCTATTAAAAGTCCTGTTCCCTCCCCAGGTCCTTTTGCCGGACATTGTGGCGATCGATATTGGTCTCACCGTGGCCACGATCGTGATTGGGGCCTATCTGACCAAGACCCGCAAGTGGGGATGGCTCTGGCATGAATGGCTCACCACCGTCGATCACAAAAAAATCGGGATTATGTATCTCATCGCGGCCCTGATCATGCTGTTTCGGGGCGGCGTCGACGCTTTGATGATCCGCTCGCAACTCATCGCCCCCAACGCTCATTTCATGGGTGCCCAGCAGTATGACGAGGTTTTTACGACACACGGTACGGTGATGATTTTTTTCATGGCCATGCCGATGATTTTTGCCCTATTCAATGCCACCATTCCGCTCATGATAGGCGCCCGGGATGTCGCCTTTCCCCGGCTCAATGCCATTAGCTTTTGGCTGTTTGCCTTCGGCGCGATTCTTTTAAATATTTCCTTCTCGATCGGGGGATCGCCTAGTGCAGGGTGGATGTCTTACCCTCCCTATTCGGAGCTTCTCTATAATCCGGGTGTGGGAGAAAATTATTTCTTACTGTCCTTGCAGATAGCCGGGATTGGCACCATCGCCACCGGCATTAACTTCTTGGTCACCATTCTCCGCATGCGAGCACCCGGGATGAGCCTTTCCAAGATGCCCATCTTCGTATGGGCCTCGCTCATTACCTCCTCGCTGGTGCTGTTCGCCTTTCCCCCGCTCACCGTCGCTTTGGGTCTCACGATGCTCGACCGGGTCTTTGGTGCCTCGTTCTTCACGCTAGGCCACCAGGGCATGCCGATGATGTACGTGAATCTCTTTTGGATCTTTGGTCATCCCGAAGTGTATATCCTGGTGATGCCGGCTTTTGGCGTGTTTTCCGAAGTCGTGCCCACCTTTTCCCGCAAGGCGCTGTTTGGTTATGAGGCCATGGTGGGATCCCTCTTAGCGATTTCGTTTCTCAGCTACGGGACCTGGGTGCATCACTTTTTCGAAATGGGTGCAGGCCCCACGGTCAATGTCTTTTTTGGCCTGTCCACCATGTTGATCGCCATTCCGACCGGGGTCAAAATGTTCAACTGGATCTTTACTATGTGGGGTGGTCGCATCCGACTGACCGTGCCGATGTTATGGCAATTGGCCTTCATCCCGACGTTTGTGGTCGGCGGCGCAACCGGCATTATGTTGGCAGCCGTACCCGGCGACTACCAATATCACAACAGCTATTTCCTGATTGCCCATTTTCACAACGTAATTCTAGGCGGTACGGTATTTGGGGTGTTGTCCGGAATGTACTACTGGTGGCCGAAGATGTTCGGCTGGAATCTCAATCAACGCCAAGGAACCTGGGCTTTTGCGTTATTTGTCGGCGGGTTTTGGCTCACGTTCATGCCGCAATATTTCCTGGGTTTCGAAGGCATGACCCGGCGGATGGCCACCTATCCCGCGGGGCTAGGATGGACCGCGCTCAATGTCTGGTCTACCGTGGGTGCGTTCGTCATGGGAGCCGGGTTCGTGGTGATGGTATACAACATCCTATGGAGTCGCATGCACCCAGACTGGGACACCACGGGAGACCCTTGGGATGGACGCACGCTCGAATGGTCCCTACCGTCCCCAGCGCCCGAATACAACTTTGCTCGAATCCCCGTGGTGCGTTCTCGAGATGAATGGTGGTCGATGAAACAAGAAGGTCGAACCGACGAGGTCAAAACATCGGAAGCCACTGTGCGTCCCATTCACATGCCAAGAAATACCCCCATGCCGATTATGTTGGCCGCTGCCTTCTTTGTCGGGGCCATCGGCCTCATCTTTGGATGGTTTTGGATGGCGATTCTGGGCGGGGTCGGGGTGGTAGCAGCGCTGGCGTATGGGTCTTTCGCCGATTACAGCGAGATAGAAATCGATGCCAAAAAGGTTCTCAAAACAGAAGCACAATTAGGGAGGGTTGAGTCATGAGCACGACGACCACCACAACGACCTTGCCGCCCGAATTCCAAGACAATCTGGAAAGTATTCGGATCATGGGATTTTGGGTCTTCCTCACTACCGACTTGGTCCTCTTTGGAAGTCTCTTTGCCGTCTATGTGGTCTTCCGGTCGCGGGTGGGCCTCGGCCCCACTCCGCATCAGTTGTTCTCCATGGGGCCGGTCCTGACTGAAACCCTCATTCTGTTGACCTCGAGCTTTACCTGCAGCCTCAGTCTCTATTCGGCCCGGAAGAATCGGGTAAAGGGTGCTATTAGCTGGCTCGTTGTCACCCTGGCACTCGGCATGAGTTTCGTTCTTTTAGAAATTAGAGAGTTTACGACAGACGTTCTCAATGGTCACACCTGGCACCAGAGTGCCTTCTTGTCAGGTTTTTTCACGTTGGTAGGCACCCATGGCAGCCACGTCACGGTGGGCATTGGCTGGGCCATCATGCTCGCCATCCAACTCGGGATGAAAGGGCTGACGCTCACGACTCGTCGTAAGCTCTACGCCTTTGCACTGTATTGGCACTTTCTTGATATTGTCTGGATCTTTCTTTTCACGGTCGTATATTTGTCAGGCATCGCCTAAATCAAGGAGGACGATAGTGTATGGACCACGAAGACAGACAACCCCATCGCATACCGACGGGACACGGCGATGAAGTTGAGCTCGCTATTTTTAGTCCCAAGATGCACCAGACCCATTTCCCTAGCCTTCAAATCACCGGTTATCTCTTGTCGATTATCCTGACCCTGCTCGCCTTCGGGATGGTCGCCTATCACTGGATGCCCATGGCGTCCCTCATCCCCGTCATTCTAATCTTGGCGTTCATTCAAGCCGGTTTGCAATTAGGGATTTTCATGCATCTGCGTGAGGGACGTGGCACCACCTGGCAGATTCCAGTGCTCGCCTTGGCAGTATCCATCGGTCTCGGCATCGTGGGGTTCTCCATCTGGATTATGATGTTCAAATCGGGAGTATCCTAAATGAGCCCCCGAAGGGGCTCCAGATACGTGGTATTTAGTGAGATGACACCAGCGTGTCGCCAATCATCCATTCGCTAATCCCGCTGACCACCGCGACCCCGAGGGCCAAAATGAAGTCGGCATTAAACGACCGCAGGGACACTCTGGGCAGTAACAGGTAAAACGCTTCCATCACCACTAACGTCGAAAAAAAGTGCCAGGCCGCCGCCGCAATGCGACTGCGATGTTTCCACAGCGTCTCCACGACCACGAGCCCCACGAGCGCGCTCGCAATACCAAGCGACACCATCGCCCAGATACCCACCTTATGAGACGGGGTGAGGAGTATTTGTCCCACCCCTATCGCTATCGCAATCACTAATGCCCGGAGCAATGCCCGAATCCAGATCATGTCATCCCTCCCCCTGTCTAGTGTGGAGAGAGGGGGAACGAAATATGCAACAGGGTACAAGCCACGCCTGTGGTTCAAGACGGGTCACAACCAAGGATAAGAGACGAGAGCACCCATCGGTATCACAAATCTCCTTCGATCCCATCGACACCAGAGGTTGTCCCATGCCAGAGGTCAACTACGTGCGTTTGGCCCATCTTGGTGTACCGCCTCGTGGCACTTGTCAGCAGGATAATTTGGCAATCTTTGGCCACGACCGTGAAGATTGCCGCCATCAGGTCCAGCCGTTCATCGTCGGTATGTCCGAGGGCATCGTCAAGAATAACCGGCACCCCCTCTGCCGGATCCACTAACGAGGCCGCTGCCAACCGGACCAGCAACGCCAATTGCTCCTTAGCGCCGGTGCTCAGCGCCTCTACCCCTAGAGTAATGCCGTGAAGCGTCCGCGATATCACCGTCAAGTCTTCATTCAACGCCACATCAAAGTCGCTTCCAAACACCACTTTACCGAGTTCCGTGATGCGTTTTCGTAGTGGCTCTCGATACCGCCGTTGTTCCCTGTCCCGGCATGCGCTGACCGTTTCGTACAGGGTCTTCGCCGCTATGGCCCGACGCTCCAGCGCCGCCAAGTCGGACTGCAGCTTATTCCGTGAGGCGATGGCTTCCTCCCGTTCCTCATAGAGACCTTCGGCACCCATTGTGGCCAAACGGCCTTGAGTTTCAGCCCGTTCCTGTCGGATTTGATTGAGACGCATGGTCACATTGGTGACTTGGATCCCCAGTTGGCTGGCCCGTGCCCGCACCTGCTGGGGTTGCCGTTCTTCTAACTGTAGAGCCAACCTATCGACGAGAGCCTTAAGCCTTTTCCCCTCTCCTGCGGCTTCATCCATTTGCCGCTTGACCTCCTGATCGAGCACCTCTCCCCGCATATGCGCTAGTCGGTCCCCGATCTCGGTAAGAAGTCCTTGTTTGTTTAGGCGCTCTGCTCCAAGCGTTTGGAGTACCTTTTGTGCATGAGAGGCCCGGGCTTTTGCGACCTCAAAATCTTGTATCGACTGACGCAGAGCACCTTCTGCAACATCCAGAATATCCTGGGCATCCTGAACCCTCTGTCGCGCCACGTCTACGGTTTCTGGGTAGGGATAATGTTCGGGACGTCGTCGCTGGTATTCATCGACACGGGTTCGCAGGAGATCTTGGCGTTCCTCTAAAGTCGATAAATCGCTCGCTGGCAACTCCTCTCTTAATTGCTGCTGGCCCTCCCCCATTTGACGCGTGAGATCCCGCCACAGGTCCCACTCGGTTTGCGCATCGCTCGCGGTGCCTACCCCATACTGCTCCAGTAATTTTTGTAGAGCACCCTGTTCGCGGTCTAATTTAGCCTGTAAGTCCGGCACTGAAGCCCCAGGCGTGATCGTGATATCCATCAAATCCGGTACCCCGATGACCATCGGTTCGGAGATCGAAAACTGTTTTTCCTGTTTCTGCAGCAATGGCGTGGCGGCCCCGTTGACGGTGATCGAAAGCGCCTCCAATGCGCGGACGCATGCGGTGGGGCTTCCTACCTCCAGTCCTGACTGGGCCTGATGCACTTTGTCCACCTGTTTACGAATGGCCTTGAGCCCTTCTTCAGTCACCCGAATCCGGCTCCGCTGCGCCTCGCGCGTTAGCTGATCTTGGGTCAAACGGCGCACACGGTCCAGCTGTTTTTCCAAGGCGGACCATTCACTCCGAGTAAGAAAGACGTTCGCATCCTCGTCCAGACGGCTCAGCGTACGGCGGGCTTCCTCCCTCTCGGACTGAACTCGTTCGTAGTTCGCTCGTGCCATCCCGAGGGTATACTGCGCCTCGGCGTCTTCATTACGTGCCTCCTGAATCTTTTCATCGAGAGCCGTCAGGGCTTGAGTCAGTTCTGCCTCGTGCTCGGCATCTCGAGACCGTTCCGACCATTGCCGGGTCACCTCTCCCAGACGATCTTGGACTTGTCGCAGGGTCTGAAGGGCGTCCCGATGCTCGGACTCAATGGCCTGAATACCGCCGATGGCATCCTCCGCAATGCGTAATTGGGTCTGGGCTTCACGCAGGTCAACGCTGAGCCTTTCGATCTCACGATCTAGCACGTCGATCCGCTCCGTGTCTCTTGCCACCAAGGTAATCCGCTGGTCGACGCGATCGATGTCCTGCTGAATTGCGGCAAGGCGTTCTCGCAAGCCCCCGAACACCGCCTTCAATTCTTGCCCGTTGGCCGAATAATAGGCATTCCGCTCCTGTTTCACTCGATGAAAGAGGGTATCATCGGCCGGACCATCCCCACCTCCGGCCGCCCGATCGAGAGCCTCTCGCAAAGACGTCGAGGTGCCTAGTGCCACTTGGGTTACCTGATCGGTGGCACTGCCCTGGGCCATCTTGAGTGCTTTCCAAAGCTCCCAATCCGTTGTGTTGGTGAGGATTGCTCGGACGTAATCGTGGGCCTCTCGCCCCGTCACGGTGCGACGCTGACCGCCGGTTTCGATGACCAATCGCGTCTCGCGGTCCCGGTGATAGCGTTTGAAATAGGTAAAGTGTTCACCCCGGATCTCAAACTGGGCTTCAATTTCCGTACTGCGGTCCTGCCCTGAAGATTTAGTGGCCTCAACCTCACGATGTTGGGACGAGTCCGCGTATTCCAGTAAAATGTCGAACGCACTCATCAAAGAGGTTTTACCGATTTCATTCGGTCCTTGAATCAAAGTAATCCCGGTGGGACGAAATTCCACGTGTCGGCTCTCGATTCCCTTAAAGTGGCTCAAGCGCACGGATAACAGCCGCATGGCTAGACCTCCCTCATCAGGCGATAATAGAGCGCTAAGGCGTCGCGATGCTGCTGTCCTTGAGGCTCTGGCAATACGCTACCTGCCACTAGCGCCTCAAAGGCGTCTCGTGCATACCCGGTCAGATGATGATCACTCATCGCGCCAGACTCCGGGAGAATCGCCAATTGGTCGCGATGTACATGGCGCTCAATGGCTCCAAATACTTCTCGGGAGGCCTGGACAGTGCCTTCTATGCCCATCTGATCTAAAATGCCGATGGTACCGCGAAAGTTGACTTTCACAATGGTATGGGCCTTGTCGGGCAACTCGTCGAGAAATCTTTGCAACGTCGTCTCTGCCGATCCGTGTTCCACATCAAGAACCCGCTCAACAAAATGCCAAGTGCCTAGAGCCACTCGCGTGACTTGGATCGCTCCGGGATTCAAATCCACCACCAGTATATTGCCAGCATCTACTTCATCGTAATCCGTCGGTTCGGGAGCCCCCGCATACCAAACCCGTCCCGTGGACCCTAATGCCGTCGTAGAATGTCGGTCGCCCAGTGCCAAATAGTGCAATTGGCCGCGATCGATCGCGGATTCGACCGTCGCTAAGTCGATGACCCCGAGAATATCTGGGGATCCCATCCCTGAGGTTGCACCATGTGCCACCATCACTCGAAATTGCCCCGAAGTTGGGGGTAATTCATTGAGGCGTGCCGCCACTCGGTCTTCCACCAAGCGCTTCGCCATCCAAGGCACCCCGACGATTTCGATCCCATCCCGTACCACTAGGTCGTGATCTAAGACCTGGACATGGTCTGGCTTGGCTCGAATAAATTCCAACGAAGTATAAATGCTGACCGGTCCTAAGGGATCATGGTTCCCAGGCAGAAGATAGACAGGTACCGGAATCTCGGCCATTGCGTCTAGGGCACGTCGAATGGTGCGAGGCCGCAACAGATGCGTTTCGAATACATCGCCCGCCACCACGACGAACTCCGCATGCATATCCCGCGCGATCTGCCCCATACGCCGAATGGCGTTCTCCCGAGCATCCGAAAATCTCGATTGCGCATCATCGTCCAAAAAATATCTTTTCATTCCGATTTGCCAGTCCGCTGTATGGATAAATCGCATGGGCACACCGTCTCTCTATCATTCACGGCCCCTATTAGAGTGGGTGCACCGGCCTTACCACACCCAACCCTCTTTTGGCGATAGACGAGATCGCCAAAGGGTCAAGGCCCCGTGTGTAGCCTTTCGCCATTGAACCAGGAAACTCCTCCACATAATGCTGAGAAGAGAGGCGCGGGCCTGTTCTTAAAACGTGTCGGCACACGGTCCATGGGGGGACCGCCCCCAAACATGTGACCCCCAAACTCCACCCGCTCATCCAGGAATTACCCAGGCCACAGGTTCAACCAATGCAATGGCCACTTGGTAAAATAGATCCTAGGGGGCGAGCACATGTCGGCGAAAGCCCAATTGCGAAAGGTCTACGTATCCGGACTTTTTTTCAATATATCGTATCTAACGTTTGCCATCCTCATTCCATTGGATGCGATACAGCAACATCTAGCCGTCTGGATGATCGGCATGCTGACCACGCTACCTGGCGTGCTGCAGTTACCCACCCGGATTCTCAGTGGGCCTTTGGTCGATTGGGTCGGTGCACGATGGGTGTTGTGGGTCACCTTTTTATTAGAGTTTGTGGCCGGCTTGGTAATCCTCCTGGGCCATGCGTGGCCGATGACAGCGCTTATTACTGGTCAGTTTCTGATAGGTGCCTCCCGTGGATTTTTTTGGACCGCCGCGCAGTCAGAAGTCAGTCGTCAACCCGGCAATCGTCCACAACACCTCGGCCTTTTTACGTCCTTTACCAAAGGCGGCGCCTTGGTCGGGATTGCCGCCGCCGGGGTGATCGCAGAATTTCTTGGCATTCTAGGCGGCTTCATGGTGTCCGATGCACTGGCATTCTGTGCACTCGCCATCGGAGTCAGCCTGGAACGCCCACCCCAACATCAGAGACCTTTCAGTTTCTGGCGCGCTGTCCGCCAGCTACTACCAGCGAGCCGTCAACCTTTTGTGGTGGTAAACGGGCTCGTCGCACTCCTCTGCGCCATCCCTCAAGCGCTAGCACAGTCCTTTTACCCCGTATTGCTGATCCGCCTGGGGTTATCGGAAGGCACCGCCAGTCTTATGACCGCGCTCATGAGTTTAGGAATGATTGTGGCCGGACTGGTCGGCGCGGTGACCCTGCGGCGTTTCGGAATGCGACCCATGATCACCGTAGCAGCCGTCATGGTGTCGATATCGCTGGGAGCGACCGCATTCCATCAGATTGGGCTTGATGGCTTGGCGATATTCGTAGGGGGCTTTGCGGCTGGATGGCTAAACGTCGCGTTTCTTACGGCGGTGACCTCGCGCAGCCATGATGGGGATCGGGGAACCAATTTGGCGGTGACGCAGATTTACTTCGTCCTCGCTATTATGGTCACCCCGCTTATTTCGGGATGGCTCTTGTCGCTCGTCGGACGTTCAGCGACATTTCTCATTGAGGGCGGGCTAGCGTTAGCCACCACCTTGTTGGTGTTGCTCTTGTGGCGCTGGCAGGACCGTCCTGCACCCCCAAACCCAATGGAACGGCCGGCCTAACTATTCTTCAGCCATCCATTGGGCCGATGTAATGACCCGAGCAAAGCTCCCATGTAATGCGGCCAAATAGGCCGTTTGCACCATTGGCGCCGGCGTCGTCTCCGTCCCAAATCTTAAGGCACGCGTGGCCGTAGCGTCCCCTAATACGGTTACGCGATACCCCAAGTCCGATGCGGCGCGGACGGTGGTATCAATACACATGTGGGTCATCATTCCCACGATTACAATTTCTTCCGCACCAAGGCGGCGCAGTGTCGCCTCGAGTGCTGTCTCACGAAACGCATTGGGGTAATGTTTAATGAGATGTCGTTCGTCGGAACGGGGTGAAAAATCGGGATGGAGGTCGGCTCCCCGGGTCCCCGGTTTAAAGAAGGTCGCCCCCGGCTTATCGGCAACATGCTGGATCACAATGCATGGGAGGTGCGTACGACGGGCATGCTCCAACGCTTGATGAGCACGCTCTGCCGCCACCTCGGGTTCATGCAGTGCCATGGCGCCTCCGGGAAAATAATCATTTTGGACATCGATCACGATAAACACGCGCTGACTCATAAGACCCCTCCTTACCGGAATTTTAAGAGATTTGGCCATCAATCACAATGGATGCCGCGAGTGCCAGATAGCGCCCGGTGCCGCCACGTCGCATCCCCTATCGAGCCACTAGAGGGCTCACAGCCCTCAGCACGTCATGAAATTGCGTCAAAGGTCGCAAAAACGCTGAAGCTCCCATCCGTCTGGTACCGGTCACTCTGACGCGCCGAGCGGCGAATCTTGACGGATGCTCTCCCCAAATCTATGACTCGATTACAAGGATAGTACATAGGCTCCTTCAATCTGGAAAGACTCTTATTGGTCACCGAAATCCGATTCGGCGATTCTTGTATCCCAATTTATGAGGAAAGGGAGTGTCTTTTTGGCTCCTCGCCCCACCGTATGGCTCGACATGGATCCCGGCATAGATGATTCTTGGGCCATTGCCGTGGCTCTCAGTCGGTGTTCGGTCCAAGGCATCTCGACGGTTGCAGGAAACGTCGCGCTCGAACATACCTTTCAGAATACGCACGACGTGCTCCAGGTATTGAATCATTCCGAGATCCCGGTATTCCCCGGGGCCGACGGCCCCCTCTTAGAACCACTCATCACCGCTAAAGCATTTCATGGGGAACAGGGACTCGGAGACTATGTCGCGGATGCGAGCCACATTCCCGCAATCTTAGCTGACACTCCGCGCGTGTGGTCGCGGTGGGCACAGCACTCCACAGGCGTCTCGGATACTCACCTCATCGCTACCGGACCACTGACCAACTTAGCGATAGGATTTTTAGCATTCCCGGAGCTTCGGTCGGCATGGAAATCCATTACGGCCATGTGCGGAGCGCTACCGGGTACGGAAATGGATAAGGCCAAAGAGTTTAACGTCTATGTCGACCCCCATGCGGCCGACGTGGTGTTCCGTTACGGAGCACGCGTGCAGATGCTCGGTATTAACGTGGCTCATAAGGCATTAGTCCCCATTCGAGATCTCAGCCTTTTACCGCAATACGGGAAGACCGGTCGCATGCTGGCCAAAATGCTGAATTTCTATACGATCGAAGCGCGCGGGGAAGGTGGCAATCCCGACGCCTTTCCGATCGATGATGTGGTCGCGGTGGCCGCCGTTTCCTATCCTGAAATCTTTCAATGGCGTGAACTCCCTTTGACGGTGGTGCGAGAGGGCCCACTCCGTGGCACCGTGGTCATATCCCCTATCGATGTCCAACGGCCCGCCGTAAAGGTTGCGTTGGATATCGAAGTCCCAGAATTTCTCGCCTGGTTGTGGGAAAGCATGGAAACGTACCGTGCTTAAAGCGATGGCGCGTGCTACATAATATCCATCACATTGAGGCATTCTGAAAACGGTAAATCAGCCGTTCAGTTACGGGTAAATAAGGAGGCCATGCTGTGCAAGTTCGTGAAATTATGACCAAAAAAGTTTCAACGGTCTCGCCTCAAGATTCCATCCAAAAAGCCGCTAAGATCATGCAAGACATTGATTGCGGAAGCACTCCAGTCGTAGAGGGATCGCACGTGACGGGTATCGTCACCGACCGCGACATTACCCTAAAAGCCATCGCGCATGGCAAAGGTCCCCAAACTCCGGTTCAGGATGTTATGGCCAAAAAAGTCGTGACCTGCAGCCCCGATACCGATGCGAGAGAAGCCGCCAATTTGATGGCCAAGAATCAAGTGCGACGACTACCCATCGTGGAACACGAGAAGTTGGTGGGCATCTTAGCCATTGGAGATTTAGCCCGCGTCCACATTTTTGTGAGCGAATCCGGCCATGCCCTTAGTGACATCTCGGAACCTACCACGCGACCAAATTCCGTACAGTAAGTTCAGAGCATGACCAAGGCCCCACACCACGAACAGAATGCGTGGCGTGGGGCCATAATCTTCCCGCTCCTACAGCACTACTGCGGGACTATTGCCACTCAAGGACCTCGTCGGGATTAGCCACTTCGCGACCGTAGTATTTGAGGGCGCGGAAGTTATGTAGTTCTTCACAGACCATAAACATATCCTTCAGCGCCACCTTTTCCGCAATGGGTGTCGGGCTCCAATAGAAGATGTCCATGGAATTGGGGGTTCCGTCTTCTTCATACCGCGTATAGGCAATATGGGAAGCCTGTTGAAACCCATGTTTTTCATAAAACCGTACCCGTTTTTCGGTCGCGGGCCTTTGTGGATCCATGGGCTCGAGTTCGGCAATGAGCCGCTTCCCATGGGATTTTAATTGCTCAATCACCTGGCCGCCCACGCCCTGCCCGCGTGTCTTTGGCGACACCAATAAATAATCGATGAAGATAAAATCGGGGAAATCGGCATAGAGAAGAATATAGTCGTCCGTTTCTCGTTTTTGGTAAGCAACGTGGTTGGTTAAGAGGTCTCGCATCTGTGCCCGAGACTTAAGTTCTTGATCGGGGAAATACGCGGATAAGCGATCATACCAGTCCATTTCTTCTGCCATAACCGAGGACGACCTCCTTCGCATCGAATAGATTTACCTTTATGCTGTCCGGGCTCCAGCGATTCATGCGCACCGGACGCCAATGGGGTCCCATAATTAGATCCAGCACCGAGAACCCTAGGTAGGGCATTCCCTTCGCCCCATCGTATAAGAATAACAGAAGACCGCTTATCGTGGGGAACTTTGAACCACCGCTAACACTCCCCCTAAACACGAAGCCCACGACCGCTGAGAACTCCATCGTCCGCAAACCCGATTATGTAGATTGAGCTCGCCATCTCAGTCCCAGACATGCTCTGCTTTCTGGTCTGAGCGATGAAAGGCTAATAAATTGGGGTTCCATAACCAGAGGCCCGCGGCAATGGTCCCCAACGAGGCGACCCAAATCGCCCCGCGTGGCGTGATCCACAGCGCCAATAGGCCTGCCAGCAATGCCCCGATGACCCCTAATCCGCCTTGTACGACGCGCAGGCCTCCTTCGACCCGTCCGAGCCAATGGTCCGGCGTTAGGGCCTGCTCGGCAATCCGTGCGTTAATCTCGTACATGGTGGCAAACAAGTCGCCGAACACCTGCGCCGTCAATAAGAAGACGAAGGCGACAACCACTGGGCCATGCGCCAGAGGCACCGCCAACGTCAAAACACTTGCCATCCCAAAAGTCAGTCGCATGGCTCGGCCTAAGCCCAAACGCCGTGTAACCCGAGACACCCAAAAAGATCCGACAAACGAGCCAAAGCCCCCTGTCGTTATCAAGATACCTAACTCAAGCGGCGAAAGATGAAGCGTTTTCAACGCGTAGATTTCGTAAAGGGCCGCATGAAAGCCTCCAAAGAAACTATCCTGCGCCATCGTGATGGCCAAAGGACGGATGACTGGATGCGACCGTAAGACCCGAAGTCCTGCAAATGTCCGTCGATGCCCACTGCCAGCGGTTTGGGGCGGCCTATTTTCAGATGGCATAGGTTCTGGCTTACGAATGAGTCCTAACGACACGGCGGACACCACGTTACTTAATGCATCAAAAATCAATGCAAATGGTGCCCCCACCAGTTGGATCAGAATCCCCATCACAGCGGGACCTGTCGTTTCCCCGAGGGCTTCAACACTACCCAGAATACGGTTGCCTTCATCGAGACGGGATCGCGTGACCAGAAAAGGAAAATAGGCGCGATCGGCCACATGGAACGCCACGGACACGGCCGACACCAGCGTCGAGACGACAAGAATCTCCCAAAACCTTAAGTGGTGCAACAATGCCGCCAGCGGAATACACAGTAACAAACCCGCGCGGAATAGATTGGCGCCCATGAGTATCGGTCGCCGTCGCACCCGATCTACCCAATTCCCCACGGGAGTCCCCAAGACGAGGCCTGGCAACATGGTCAAGGCCGCCAAGAGGCCGAGGGATGCGGACGTCGCGCCAACCGCCAGCACCGCGACAATTGGGAGCCCTTCTCGCGTAATGCGTGAACCAATCTCAGCAATCAGGCGACCCCAGAGAAAATGTCTAAAATTCTTATCCTCGCGTATCAATGCCATATCGCGGACTTCCACCTCACCGCTGATTCTAGCACGATAAGGCATACGCAATGGATAGCAACCGATTGCGATCCTATCCAAAAACGCCCAAAAGTAACACGCCTAGCGCGATCAGTCCCGCACCAACGATGCGCCGGGCCCCATAGGCCTCGCGGAGCACCCACACCCCCAGTACCGTCCCAAATACCGTACCGACCTCTCGCATCGGGGCGACTTGAGCCAAAGGCAATCGTTGCAATGCCAACAGAAACAACAGATAGGCACCGGGAGAGATAACGCCTGCAAGACCAATCCGGGACCAATTGGCCCGCCATTCCCGTGTTATGGCCCGTCTACCGACCCTTAAGGCTGGCCCTGATAGAACCAAAAAATTTGCCAGATTACCGACATCATTTAAGGTGACCGCTGGCACATAACGTAACGTGAGTTTGTCCCAAATGGTATATCCCGTAATGACAACCCCGACTGCAATGGCCGATGCGAGTGTCGCCCTAGGGAGCTTGAAAAAAGATCTCGGATCTGTGACGCCCCCAACGACCCCGATCCCACACACGACCAAAACAATTCCCCCCCATCCCAGCCAAGTCAGGTGTTCTCCCATGCACATCACGCCGATCAGGGGAACCGCCAGGGGACTCACGCCGCGCATCAGCGGATAGACCTCCGATAAATCTCCAAGGGAATACGTACGCACCAGCAGCAAGACATAAATCCCATGCAATGCGGCGGTCCCCAGTAACATCTCCCAGCCGATGATGGACACCCCATGGGTTGTCAGCGCCATCCATGCCCAAGGATAGTACGTCGCCACCGCAATCATTTGGAAAGACCAAAGAAATACGACCCGGTCACGGCTCGCTTTCGCCCATAGATTCCACAGCGCGTGAAACGCCCCAGAGCCCAATATCAGATAATACCCCATCAAAAACAAGAATGAGCCTCCTTCACGGAGACTCTTCAGGGACTACCATGACTTCGAACAACCCACTCGGCCCTCGAATACCTGCCATCTGCAAATAACGGGCACGAAGTCATCACCTTCTTCTTTCCGGACTGTACCGTCGGCACGGGATTTACACCCGTTCCTGCCACATGTGGCTCGTGGGCTCTCTAGCATCATGCTAGACTACCACCGATCGGGAATTGGCCGCTCAAAAAGCGTCCTCACCCTGCCCTGAAGGTCTGAAATTGTA
>DAHWKJ010000078.1 GCA_027343695.1 Sulfobacillus sp.
AATGATGTCATCGAAGGGATGGTCTGCATGCGCATTTACACGATTTCGTATGTTTATGTTCGCCGCTTCGTACTGGGTATTGTCGCCGTGGGACTCATGCTGCTGACGGTACAATGGGTCGGTCCACTCACCCATCGATCCTGGGCAGCCGGGCTTTCGGCCCAAGACCGCTACTCACTCCGTGATGTGAACACGACGCATAAAGTCGCGGCCTTGACTTTCGATATTTCGTGGGGGACCGTGATGCCCCCTAAGATCCTGAAGCTTCTCGTGACTGATCACGTGGCGGCGACGTTCTTCTTGTCGGGACCATGGGCCCAGCAAAATCCAACATTGGTGTCAGAAATGGTTCGCGACGGTTTCGAAGTCGAGTCGCATGGCTGGGCCCACGTCAACTATTCGGGACTCTCTACGGCCGAAATAGTGCGCAACATAGAAAAAACAAACGCAGTTCTGACCTCCCTAACCGGTCAGAAGCCGACCTTTGTTCGGCCACCGAATGGAGACTTTAATGCCCGATCGATCTTGGCCGCTCGCTCGGTGGGTTACACCACGGTGACCTGGGGTACCGATTCCCTAGACTGGATGAATCCCGGGGTGGCTACTATTGTTTCGCGTGTGGTTACTCGGATCCATCCGGGCGACATCATTTTGATGCACGCCTCGGACACCTGTAAACAAACAGATTTAGCGCTCCCGGCCATTCTAAAAGACTTGGCCGCAAAGGGCTACCGATTGGTTACTTTGAAGAAATTAATGACCTATGGAACGCCTAATTACCGTGGATAAAATGTCGAATCCATTGCCACCAGCTTTGACGAAGGAATTTTTTAGGTACGGTCTGTAGGGTTACTAGGGGTGCGGTTTCGGGTGGTTGATCGGATGCAGTGACCACTACCCGGCCCACCATGCGGTGTGCCACGACCGGTGCTGTTAAATAACGCGGGGCGGCCAGATGGATTTGAAAGAGATGGTCTCGTTGATAGGTGACCCAGACGGGGCTTCGGACCCCGGTGGCCACGAAGGCCGCCTGGCCATGAAGCACTGGGACCATGGCCACGGGATCCCCTGGCTTTACGGCGATGGCGGTGGTCGAATTTTGAAATCCCCAGCGTAAGAGACGTGACGCGTCGTAAAAACGGTGCGGGCTATTCAAGACGACAGCAATGAGTTGACGCCCGCCTTGGGTGGCAGATGCTGCGAGGCACTTCCCAGCCGCATTCGTGGTCCCGGTTTTGATGCCGTCGGCACCAGGAAAGCTATAGAGAAGTTGGTTTGTGTTGTGGAAACGACGCTTATTCCCGGATCGTTCTTCGGTCACGACATCTTCTCTGGTTCCAACCAACTTGCGGAAGGTCGGCAAATCTAGGGCAGCCCGGGCAATCACGGATAGATCATAGGCGGACGAGTAGTGGCCCGGCGCGGTCAGACCGTTCGGGTTTTCGAACGCCGTGTTAAAGGCGCCTAATTCTTGTGCTTTGATGTTCATTTCCGCGACGAAACGCTGCACACTGCCGGCATCCGTCTCGGCCAGTGCGACGGCCGCATCATTTCCCGACCGCAACAAAAGACCACGGAGAAGATCCATTACGGTATACCGTTGTCGTGCTCGAATGTGCATCGAGGAGCCTATGGTGGAGGCTGCTTGGGGCGAAACCGTCACGACGCGGTGAAGATGCCCTTGCTCAATGACCAAAAGCGCCGTCATCATTTTGGTAATGCTGGCTGGATCCTTTTGCATAAACGCATTTTTTTCATAAAGAATGGCGCCGGTCCGCTCATCGACTAAGATGGCGGCTTGGGCGCTGATGTGGGGTGGGATCGAGGTGGTCGGGAGTTGGGGTGTTCCGAGCGTCACGATGCCACTTGCTAGCAAACTCAAAGGGAAACGGAGTATCAATGCCATGGCCATGCCTCGCTTTCGGGTTCAGCTGTCACCTGATCATCATACCCGTAACGTCATGTTTCATGCGGAAGACCATCGCACTATGGGGCGGTACTTTTCACGAAGTTCAACTGCCACAGCACAGGTGTTGTGGGCAGCGTTACGGGATGGCGATTGATGGTTAGGGAAAATGCGTGCGTGCCGAACACTAGATCGAGAGATGTGGTGGCTTTAAGGGTTACGGACTGGCCCGGTTGGTAGACGTGTCCAACCTGAGTCGCCCCATCGATGCTATAGCCCATCCAACACGCTCCGCTGAAATGGATTAGGACGTCTAAGGGGCTTCGCGCCACATCGTACGTGGCGACAGTGATCCGTCCTTGGGTTGTGGTCGATGCGGCATTTATCGGTGTGGCATGGGTGGAGTTCTTCTGGTGATGGTGCTTCTTAGAAGATGATTTGGTGGTCGGTGCAACACGGGTACTGGAGCGGGGTGTTTTGGGTTCCGGTGCGGCCAATCGTCGTCCCGGAGCATGGAGAAGGTACCATCCTCCCGCAAACAACAATGCCATCACCACCAACAGGGTCACAATGGAACGCGAGCTAATCGGTTGTGGCGATGCGGTTGGACGCGAGCCGGATTGTCGGTGCTTTTGAGGGCGCTTCAGGCTCCTTGAGGTTGTTGTGGATTCCCCGGACGCCGTATAAATGCCGGTCCGCTTAGGGGGCTCGTAGCTAGTCGCGAGGTTGGGGGCCGAGCCTAATTGAGCGCGGCGTACTTCTACGAGGCGATCCCCATCAAGGTCCAATAGACGGCCGTAACTGCGTAAGAAGCCCTGCCCATAGACTTCTCCAGGCAGGTCGTGCCATCGGTTTTGTTCGAGGGCGGTGAGATAGTCTCGACGGATTTTTAGGTCCTGGCTGACCTCATCGATCGACAATCGTCGATGAATGCGCGCCTCGTGGAGGACATGCCCTAGGTCTATGGATTCGGGCGTTATGTGGTCATCAGATGGTGCCATCGATGGTCTCCTTCTCCACTCGAATTTATGGCCAGACTCGGTTCAAGGTTCGTGCGAAAGGCGTTGTTTCTCGAACGTGTTCTAGCCCAGTAATCCAGGCCACGACGCGCTCAAGACCCATCCCAAAACCACTATGGGGGACCGATCCGTAACGGCGAAGATCGAGATACCACGAATATACCGAGTCGGGCAATTGATGCTGGTGCAATCGTTGTTGAAGGAGCTCTAGGTCATGAATACGTTGGCTTCCGCCTACGATTTCTCCATATCCTTCGGGTGCCAACAGATCCGCCGCCAGTACTACTTCAGGTCGTTTGGGATCCGGTTGCATGTAAAAGGCCTTGAGGGCGGTCGGATAATGGGTAACGAATACCGGTCGGTCGAACTGCTCGGCCAGTGCCGTCTCGTGAGGGGCCCCGAGGTCTTCCCCCCACGCCACCGGCATGCCGAGCGTGGCCAAACGCTCTAAAGCTTCATCATAGGTAATGCGCGGGAACGGAGTTTTGACGCGTGCTAGGGGGACCACGTCGCGTCCAATAACCGCGAGTTCGTCAGCGCAGTCTTGAAGGACTCCGGACACGATGGCCTCCATCAACCGCTCCTGCCACGAAAGGTTCTCTTCAAACTCCACAAATGCCATCTCGGGTTCTAGCATCCAAAACTCCGTCAAGTGCCTCCGCGTTTTGGATTTTTCCGCTCGAAAGGTTGGCCCGAACGAATACACTTTGCCCAGCGCCATCGCTAGGGCTTCCATATAGAGCTGGCCCGATTGCGATAAAAATGCGGGTTCCCCGAAATAGTCGATGCCGAACAAGGTAGTGCTGCCTTCGGCTGCGGCCGGCGTGATGATCGGGGGGTCGGCGACCGTAAACCCATGATCGTCTAAGAATCCTCGAGCCTTACGGATTATCGCCGCACGGATCCGTAGAATGGCTGCTTGTCGTGGACTCCGGACCCAGAGATGGCGATGCCCCATGAGAAAGTCGGTACCATGTTCTTTGGGCGTAATAGGGTAGTCAGGACTTTGGCCGGTCACCACCAGTTGATGCACCGCGATCTCCACCCCGATTGGGGATCTGGCGTCTGCTCGAACTTCACCGTAGACGGTGACGGCGGTTTCGGTGGTTAATGGCTCTTGGACTTCATCGTGTTTGAAGACGCACTGGACCACGCCGGTGCCATCGCGCACGATAATAAAGTGAATCCGGCCGGATGACCGAAAGTGGGTCACCCACCCTTGTACGATAACGGCTTCTCCCACGTGGTGGCGTAAGTCACTAATCGATGCCGTGGTCATCACACGCCCTCCGAAGACATGTTGCGATAAATCACCAATCGTTGCACCTGATTGGTTCCCTCATAAATTTGAGTGATTTTCGCGTCACGCATCATGCGCTCTGCGGGGTAATCTTGCACGTATCCATAGCCACCGAGAAGTTGGACGGCATCCGTGGTGACGCGCATCGCGGTGTCGGAGCACATCAGTTTCGCCATCGCGGAATACCGAGTGACTTCTTGTGAGGACTGTGCTGCAAAGCCTGCGGTTTCCACGACTTCCGCTGCTTTGTAGAGCAATTGTCGACTCGCTTCAATCTGAGTTTCCATATCGGCGAGCATGAATTGAATGGCCTCGAACTCCGACAGGACTTGGCCGAATTGCTTTCGGCTTTGCACGTGGGTCCGGCTTACATCCAAGGCGCCTTGTGCAATACCTAAGGCTTGCGCTGCGATTCCTGGCCGTGTCCGATCGAGGGTCCGCATCGCAATCTTGAACCCATCGCCTTCTGCTCCTAGACGGCGGTCTTGATGTACGACCACATCGTCGAAGTTCAACATAGCGGTTTGTGAACCCCGAATCCCCATTTTTTTCTCGATGCGGCCGACGCTGACGCCAGGTTGGTCGCCATCCACGACAAATGCCGAGATGCCGCGAACCCCCTTTTCGGGCGCGGTCGAGGCAAAAACTACGATGGTTTTGGCAATCCCACCATTGGTAATGAAGACCTTGGTCCCGGTAATCCGATACTGGTCACCATCGCGTATGGCTCGCGTGCGCGTGCCACCAGCGTCCGACCCCGCATCCGGTTCGGTGAGCGCAAAGGCTGAAAGACGTTCTCCCGAGGCGACCGCCGGAATGAATCGGGCTTGCTGTTCAGGAGTGGCCGCGACCAATATAGGCATCGCGCCTAAGTGCTGGGCAGCGATGATGAGGCTCGAGGTAGCACAGACTCTGGCCACTTCTTCGATGGCTAGACAACATGTTAGAAGGTCTGCCCCACCCCCTCCTAAGGATTCCGGCATGCCCACGCCGATTAGACCATTTTCTTTAAATAGGTCCACGATGTCCCATGGGAATTCTCCCGTGGCATCGATTTCCGCAGCTCGGGGCGCCACTTTGTCTTCGGCGAGTCGTCTTACGGTGTCGCGAAACATTTTCTGTTCATCAGTCAGTCCATAACCCATACGCTGATTTTGCCCCCCATGGTACCGGCTCACTATGGCACCTCTAATTGGTCTTTGTCTTATATTAGCATGCCGTTGCAGTCCCGGAAATTGCTAAGCCTTATTGCGAACTCGAAGAATGTTCGGATTAAGCAAAAAAATGTGTGGAATTGTCATGGGATGGTGTTGGACTCTGGTCTAGAGTTCGGTAAAATACAGGTACACCCGGCATCCGGATCGGGATTCATATTTAGAGGCTATCGAGAGGAGGTTTTCTATGCCAACGCATCGAGACACCGTCACGCTACCGATTTTGCCTTGGTCTGGAGTCTTATTTCCCGGCACACGGATGAGCTTAAGTGTACCGGAACCGCGGCATCGCGCCATGATCATGGAAGCCTCACAGAGAGATACAGGTTTCGTCTTGAGCCTAAACCGACATACCGGTGGGACCGAGATGAGTAGTTGGTCTGAACCCCAATCGATTGGCACCGTGGCCCGCGTACTGAACACCAACGATTCCGCCAATCGGTTGTATGTGGAATTAGTCGGCGTGAGTCGAGTCAGCCTCTTGTCATTCCGTTTGGTGCAGGAAACGTTAGTGGGACAGTTCCGGTTTATGCCTGACACGGAAGAGACCGTGCCCGGACCTTTAATCGAGGAAGCTCACGCGTTAGGCTCTGAGATTTGGGGGCTTGGTCGCCCTTTGGACACCCATCCGATTATTCCTAAGACGCCCGAGACCCTATCGTATTGGATTGCTGCTACGGTGAGGGCCCCCATTGGCACGCAACAAGAACTGCTAGAAATTCGTAGTACTCGTGGTCGACTCGCTAAGGAAATTGCAATCCTGCGAAGCCAGATGGATGGTGTGCGGGCCGAGCACAGTGGGTAGCAACCCATGAGACATGCGTCCATGCTCGTGGGTTCGGGTGGGACCCAGAACGCGACGTTAGACTATCGAGGGAGACCAACTGATGAGCCTATCGAATCCATACCCAGTAGATGCTAAGGATCGGCGCTTAGTGGAAATTCTTATTGAGAACGCACGGACCCCGCTAGATGAACTGTCCCGCGAATTGGATTTGTCCGTCGAGGAAATCACCGGACGAATTGTGCAGTTGGAGAGCATTGGCATTATTAAGTGTTACCGCGCTGTGGTCGATCCCTATCTCTATACCATGTACTTTTATGAAAATGGTCCGATGGGGATGAATGCAACGGCTAAAACCAAAAGAGCTAAGCGTTAAGGCTGGGTCCTAATCATTCTTGGATAGCGGCTTTCAGTCCTGGTTGCGAACCCATTCTTCGATCAACGGCATCACATGCTGTGTCATCAACCATGCCCAATAGCGCCAGTTCTTGGTTTGTGTGGCAATGGTGCGCGTTGGGTCTATTATTTCTAGCCCTTGGGACGTGGCAGAACCGGTCCATTGGATGGCGAGGTGACCAGGATGTTCGTGTTTGGGCCAAGATACCACCACTTCCGGTCCCGCGCGATGGGTATAGACCCAGGTCCCTGGTTGCGACCGAATGGGGTCTTGGCGCCAGAGGGTATGGTCGAATCTGAGGCGGGACGGAATCTCTTCACTGCCCCGCGGTGTTGGCCACGGACGCGAACTCAAAAAAGACGCTAATTGGTCGAGTCGTTGGTGGGCTCTCGCTCTCTCCACGGTGTCGTGCCAGGATCGACTCAAGGGAGTCTTTTGCACCGGGTACCAACGGAAAATAGGGAGCATATGCCGTTCTTGACGAAATGCTCGATGGGAGGCTTCATGGCCGGAGATGGGATTGACCACGCGGTAATGGGCCTCCAGACGGCTGTCGTGACGCCATCGGCGCAATATGAGGGTGTTAGAGAATTGGCTGTTCCAGCGCGGAATCTCCCAGACCATATAGGATTTTAGGCCCGTCATGCCCAGCCGCCGATGTGGAGGCAGTAACAGCTGAGGATCCACGATGTCAAGCGTGATCTCCCGAAGCCGGATGGGCAAGCCTAGGAGCAACTCGGCATGTGGGAAGGTTTCTTGGTGCCACCGGACGCGCACCCGACGTGCTCCCAACCGCGTCAGCAGACTGGTAAACAGGGCTTGTAGCAAGCACTCATGTCCCTGGTCCGCGCCCAATTGCCATTCTTCCCACAAGGGTCTCGGTGTGGTTTGCGACATGAACCCCCATCCGTAACGTTGGGCAAAAAACGGCTCGTGACCCTCCCACCACTCTTCCGTTGCGGTGGGCGACCAAGCGAACGGGTTCCACACCTCTTCAATGGTTCTCCATAGCCACGAATGACGCGGGGCTTGGATGGTCAATAGACGACCATCCCACGCGACGTGGGCATCGCCTTCCACAGGGATTAATAAATGGTCTGGTCCCTGCTGCACCAAAAATTCCACAAGATACCGCCATGTTAGATCAACCGACATGGGAGTCAGCCATCCTTCGAGTTTGAGCGGCTGATTGATAGCTGCCTCCCATGGGGTGAGTTGACGCAGGGATCGCGACCGAATCGTTAGGCGCCGTCCGGTGACTTCTTTGCCGAGTGCCGCTAACCAGTCATCGGTCTGTTGGATATCGTCCCAAAAAGATTGGGTACGCTGGGGACCTTCTTGTGAGATGTGGGCCACAAACTGCACGGTCGTATTGTCCTTCCCTTCCTTTGGTCGACTTGTTCTATCATAGTCGCCTAAGGATCGAATGGCAAAGGGCCGACCACAGATTCCGGCTAACGGCTTAAGAGGGTTCCCACATACTGTAAGATCGCATTGCTACACTCGGGACAATACCCATCATGGGTCACCAGGCGGTTGGCCACCTCGTTCAGTTTCTGCAATTGTTCAGGATCCGGGGTGCGACTGGACGTGGTGATTTTTACCACGTTCTTCAAATCGTGAAATAACTTCGCCTCAATCGCGTCTTTCAGTCCGGAATGGGACCGATAGTCAAAGCGCTCGCTACGCCGCGATAAGGTAGAGATTCGAATCAGGATTTCTTCTCGAAAGGCGCGCTTGGCATTATCAGAAATCCCGATTTGTTCCTCGATAGACCGCATTAACTTTTCGTCGGGATCGACTTCTTCGTCCGTAATCGGGTCGGTCATCTTGGATTTGTTGACATACGCCTCGATGTTGTCCAAGTAGTTATTTAAAAGGGTCTGCGCGGACTCCTCGAAGGAATAGACAAAGGCCTTTTGGACTTCGATTTTGGCCAGTTCGTCATACTCTTTACGAGTTTCGTATATGAGGTTCAAGAGGCGGTCACGTTCATCGTGACTAATCCCGGTGTGCTGTTCTAATCCATCTTTGAGGGTTCGTAGGGCATCGAGAGGATTAATGCACTGAATCCCGGGTTTAACTAAAGCGGTGGATAGTCGATTGATCACATAGCGAGGTGAAATGCCATCCATGCCCTCCAATGGAAACTCTTCTTTAAGTTCCCTTACATCTTTCGAGGTGTACCCCTCCACTGACTGTCCATCAAATAACTTCATCTTCTTGACTAACGACATGCCCTGCTTCTTGGAATCCTTGAGCCGAGACAACACTGCAAACATACTGGCGGCACGGAGCGTATGGGGAGCCAAGTGGACCCCGTTCAAGGCGGATTCACCAATCAGTTTCTGATAAATCCGCATCTCATCGTGCACTTTCAAATTGTACGGGACTCGCACCAAAATCATGCGGTCCCGCAATGCCTCGTTTTTCTTGTTTTCAATGAAGTGCAAGTACTCCGTTTCGTTGGTGTGACTGACAATCACCTCGTCGGCGTAGATCATGGCAAAGCGGCCGGTTTTGATGTTTTGTTCCTGGGATAAGGTCAATAGCCCATAGAGAAACTTCTCGTCACTCTTGAGCATTTCGATAAACTCCATGAGACCACGATTAGCAATATTAAGTTCTCCGTCAAATCGATAGGCTCTGGGGTCTGACTCGGACCCAAACTCTCCGATGGTCGCGAGATCAATACTTCCGGTAAGCTCGCTGATGTCTTGGCTTTTCGGATCGCTGGGAGAAAAGGTTCCGATCCCAATCCGAGCCTTTTCGGACAGCACCAATCGTTCAACGGGGAACTCCTCAATTCGCCCGTGGTACACCTCCTCCAGGCGTTGGGTACACACGGGGCACAAGTCCCCCTCAATATAGAGATGAAAAGCCTCAGATATTTCTGGGCGTAGCGCTTCGGGAATCAGATGCAAAGGCTCTTCATGCATCGGGCATCCCGCCAGTGCATAGGTAGCTCCTTCGGGGGTCTTGCTGTATCGCTCGAGTCCTCGCTTGAGGAGGGCAACTAAGGTCGATTTGCCACCGCCCACCGGACCCATCAGCAAGAGAATACGTTTGCGGACTTCGAGTCGTTGGGCCGCGGAATGAAAGTATTCGACCAGTTGATCCAAGGATCGGTCCAATCCGAACAAGTCCTGGTCAAAAAATCTATACATACGGGTTCCATCAGCGCGGGTTTCGATACCTGCTTCAGCAATCATGTCGAAGATGCGAGCGTGTGCGAGACGCGAAATCCTGGGATTTTCTCGCACCTGGTTAAAATATTCACGAAACGTACCCTGCCAGTTCATTTCGTTTTCTTGGTTATGATACGCATCGAGGCGAGCCCAAATATCCATGGATGAAGTTCCCTCCTTTTCCGTGAGGTGGTGGCGTGAGGGCCTAGCCGACCTCCAGCTGGGTCCGAATGAGTGTTACAAAGTGGCCTTAGTGTGCGTTTGGCCGTCATAACTCAGAACGAGGTGACGTCCCCCGGTTTGGGTCTCTAGATGAACGGGACGCCCCCATAAGGTCTGAACATGTTGCAGGGTGCGTTCGGCGTACGGAAGATCGAGGTCAATGCCTTCGTGTCGATGAATGAGGTAGAGTTCGCCGCGACGATGAAAATCTCCATCTTCAACTTCGATGACCGGGATTCCCGCATGAACCAAGGACGTCACTAATTGGTTTCGGACTTCTTCCCAGTGACGGGTCTTGACCACGATCTGGTCGTGGTCCACGCCATACAGATACAAGTGGAGATCGGCAACCAACGACTCGGTCAGGTAATTGCGGATGAAGCTGACATCATCATCGACACTGCGGGCTAGAAAGATGGCATCGTCTCCTTGGCGCTCTGCTAAATCACGAAAGATGGCATAGCCCATGGCATAGGGGTTTAGTTGGTACGGGATTGGGGCGGTCACCGAGGCATGGAGTCGGGCGTAGTTGACCACATCGGCATCATTCAAATGGAGTTGCCGCATGAGTCTTAAGTGCCAGTAACTGGCCCAGCCTTCATTCATGATCTTGGTACGCATTTGGGGCCAAAAGTAAAGCATCTCGTCACGAACCATACCGAGTATATCCCGCTCCCAATCGTCTAATTGGTCGCTAAAGGTCATGATATACCGCAACACGTCCCGATCGCCACGGTCATGAGGACGTATCTCATAAGATCGAGTCGAGGTCTCAGGTTTCCAAAGCTGACTCCATTCGGGATCTTGACGTAACATCGCCGGCATCCTTTCGCGCCGGGTGAGCGGCGGATTGGGTGGTACCACATGCTCTTGGATTGCCAACGCCGCGTCTAATAGGCCTTCCACCTCGGGCTTGCCGAACTCAAACTCATACTGTCGTACTCGTTCTGCGTGCCGGGACACCACGTCGAGCATATCACGCTGGGTTTGGCTAAAATGCACGTTGTGGCGGAAGAAGTCGACGTGACCCATTACGTGGGCCCGGACAAAAGTGTTTTCGAGATCCGAGTTACTGTCCAACAAAAACGCATACGCAGGGTCCGCATTAATCACCATCTCGTAGAGTTTATTCAATCCATAGTCGTAACGGGTCTTCATGGCATGATACGCCTTGCCATAGGACCAGTGTGACATCCGCCCCGGGATTAGGTAGGCAGCAAACTCGTACAGCACGCTCGCGGGGACCACTTCACAATGCACGGCAAAGGGATCTAACCCCTGGCTTTTGGCGAGGTCCCAGATTTGCTGGTCGGTCGGATACGAGCGGGAGTCCATCCCCTATCCCTCCTCTGTTCGGGGAAAGAATTTTTTGAGAGCCGTATAGATATCTTGTTTGGCGCCGATTGTCACCGTCTGAAACCGTGGATGCCGTAATTTGGAAAACGCCGACATGAGGGTGCTCGTATATCCTCCTTCGCGAATCTCTGCATATCCAAACACGTTGACCACGGGCAACATGGCTTCAAGGTACTCGACGGTGCGTCGGTTGTCGGCATCGGACCAATTGTCGCCATCGGAAAAATGCATTGGATAGATATTCCAACGGTGTGGCGGATAGCGGGCTTGAATAACATCCCAGCATAACTCGTAGGCCGACGAGACCTTGGTGCCACCACTTTCTCCTAACTGAAAAAATTCATCCTGGCTCACTTCACGAGCTTGGGTATGGTGGACGATAAACACGACGTCCACGGACTGATACTGACTGCGCAAAAACCGTAACATCCAGAAAGCGAAGGTGCGGGCGGTTTGCTTTTTAAAGTCGCCCATCGATCCCGAAATGTCCCGCATCGCAATTACTACGGCGTTGTTATCCTCGACCGTGGTCTCCACCCAGGTTTTAAACCGTAAGTCGTCCGGATTCCATTGCCCGAGACCCGGCTGTCCCTGTCGCGCGTGACGCAATAGGTTCTCTTTGAGACTACGGCGTTTGTCCAAATTACCCATGAGGCCACGTTTACTGATGTCTCGGAACTTAAACGCGGGTTGCGGCAATATTGACTGGACCTTAGGTTTAAGATACGGAAGGCCGAGTTCTTCAAACAGGAGGTCGGAGATGTCGTCGAGAGACACATTGGCTTCGATATAGTCGATTCCTGGCATTTCCCCGGGTGAACCCGGGCCCTGCCCGGGCCCGCGGGGCGTTGGTCCAGGAATCTGTCCTAAGACGTCACCAGGCTTCAATTCTCCCTGGTCTTGGGCGGGCCGGTCCGCCTGCCACGGGTTAAATCGAAATCGATATTCTTCGAGATTGCGGATGGGTACCCGAACGACGCGGTCTCCATTTGCCGTCACAATGCTATCTTCGGTAATCAGATCCGGGAGTTGTTGTTTGAGTGCTTCTTTGATCTTTTGTTGATGGCGTGCTTGATCTGTGGAGCCTTTGCGTTGTAACGTCCAGTCCGGAACGTACCCGGCCATGTGATGACCCCCCTTTCCTCGAGAGCAGGTAATAACATCCTATGCACGAGCCGCGTGATTTTGCATATATCTTCGGGATTCGTGCTCGTCCGACTACGAGGGGTCTTTGTACGGGAACCAACCTTGGCGCAATCTCGGCGGTCGCGAAGAGAGTTCGAGTGATTGCTCGAGTCCGCCTGTGTCGTTTGGTTCCTGCCCAAACTGGGTACCCAGGCTCTTTGTCACCCTTTAAGTGACGCGGGCGTTATGTGGGGTAACGAGGAAAAAACGCTGGAATAAATAGAATCCGGGTGAGGCACCATCCACGTCACCCGCCACGGAGGTCTCTCCCATGTCGAAGCAGAACGTCGTACGAGCAGTCTTGATTCTATTCGCCGGTGCGCTGATGGTCGGGTGTGGTCGTGGGGTAACAGTGGCCACGACGCCTTTGGAGGCTCCGATCCCACGCTTGCAACGCATCCACATGGTGTCCGCTCAGGTCGGGTGGGCTTTAAGCGCTACGAACCTCTATCACACCCAAGATGGAGGCCAACGTTGGATCCAGGTGCAGGTGCTCCCGCTTCCCTCGCAGCGGTTGATGCCCGCCCAATGGGCCTTTGTGAATCCCGCGCAAGCCGTGATGGTCTATAGCCGACCCAATGGCACCATTGTCCAAAAAGAAACATTCAATAGTGGACGGACTTGGATTCGACGCACGATCGCGTCCCCGTTTGGCCACTTCGGTGGATCGCCGGTACCCACGCAGATCACGTTTCTCACGCCGCAGCACGGATGGTTGTTGCTCGCCCCGATTCAAGGGATGAATTCGGCAACCGGAGCTCTCCTAAACACCACTAACGGAGGCGCCTCTTGGACCGTTGAAGTCAACAATACAACCACGAATGCAACGCCGCCGTTGGGTCGTGCCGCCGTGCAGTTCTCTAGTTTGACGGAGGGTTGGTTGGTGGCCTCCGCGACCTCGACCACGTCGGCCACCTTGTATCGCACGACCGACGCGGGCATTCAATGGGAATCGGAAGCGTCGTGGATTCGTCCAGATCAAAACAGTCCATTGATTCCTCCCATTCAACAAAGATCGCAGGTGCTGCTCCCTAGTGTTCTTACGTCTCGGGTCGGCATCGTTAAGGGGATGACGCTCTGGCGGTCTGACACGGCTGGGGCCACGTGGACGCGGACAACAAATCTCCAGCCCGTGTTGCCGGCCGTACTCAATAACGAAGATCACTGGGTCCACCCGGATTTTGTGTCGCTTACGACCGGATGGGCCGCCGGACCGCATGGGTTGGTCTACACCACGAATGGTGGGCGCAACTGGGCGGTTCAGAATATGAATCCCAAAGGCGTAACCCTGCCCACATCGGCTCGAATTCAAATGATCCAATTTTTCTCAACGCGTATCGGCACGGTGTTTGTAGCCACCCCACACTTTCATCAAGAATGGTTGTTGGCGACGACCGACGGCGGCCACGAGTGGCAGATTGTCTTCAAGAAATCGTCGCTAAGCTAAAACTCATCGACGCTAAGATTGGGTCGGATCATCAAAAAGTCGATGAAATTGCTCGACGGTGAGCCGCACTTCGCGCGACTTGGAGCCTTCCTGGGGGCCAATGAAACCGCGTTCTTCCATGGAATCGATGAGACGGGCGGCACGCGTGTAACCGACCCGCATACGCCGTTGTAACATCGACGTGGATGCCTGGCGGCTTTCCACGACTATCTGCACGGCGTCGTGAAAGAGACTATCGGTTTCTTCAATAGGCGATTCTCGTCCGGTTCCGGTCGGCACAAATTCGAGAGGCTCGGGTCGCCCATCTTCCCGATATTGCTCCGCGAGATACGACACAATGGACTCGATTTCTTTCTCATGAATGAATGCCCCTTGAATCCGGAGTGGCTTACTGGCGCCCAGGGGATGAAACAACATGTCCCCTTTACCCAGGAGTTTTTCTGCACCGGCTGCGTCAAGAATGGTGCGGGAATCCACCTGGCTGGAGACGGCAAACGCGATCCGACTGGCAATGTTGGCCTTGATAGTTCCAGTAATAACGTCGACCGATGGCCGTTGTGTCGCGACCACGAGGTGCAATCCGGCAGCCCGGGCCATTTGGGCTAGACGTGCAATAGATTCTTCGACTTCGGTGGGAGCCACCATCATCAGGTCGGCCAACTCATCAATTACAATAACGATCAGCGGTAAGCGGTCCTCTGCCCCTTGGTTGTACCGTGCAATGTCGCGCACCCCCGCGTCGGCAAAGAGGCGATAGCGTCGTTCCATTTCCGCCACGGCCCAGCGCAACGCACCGGCAGCCTTTTTAGGATCCGTGACTACCGGACTTAATAAGTGCGGGATTCCGTTGTAGACGGATAACTCTACGACTTTCGGATCGATCAGTAGAAGTCGGGCCACCTCAGGGCTTGTCCGATACAAGAGACTTGTGATTAACACGTTGATGAGCACACTCTTGCCGGAACCGGTGGATCCGGCTACAAGGAGATGGGGCATCTGATCGAGGCCCGCAATCACGGGAGACCCGGCAACGTCCCGTCCAAGGGCTACGGTTAAGGGCGATTGTGCGGTGCGATACGCCGTGCTCTCAATGACTTCACGCAGGAGAACCGGCGTGATTTCTTGATTGGGGACTTCGATGCCCACTGCGGACTTTCCGGGAATTGGGGCTTCAATCCGAACGCCCGTCGCCGCGAGCGACAAGGCAATATCATCTGCGAGATTTACAATCCGGGACACTTTGACTCCGGGTGGTGGGATGATTTCGAATCGCGTGATGGTGGGCCCTTGATTGACTTCTCCCAGGGTGACATCAATTCCAAATTGGCGTAATGCGGTCGCCAGGGTTTCTGCTCGCTCCATGGGCGAGGGCCCACGGGACGTTCCGCTAGGCAACTTCGCTTCGGCCAACAATTTTAGAGGCGGGGGCGCATAATTGACGCCATGCGTGATGAAGGGAACCGGAGGTTGCGGGGCCGGAGGTGTTGGCGCCGCCGCGACGACCTGGCGGTTCGATACGGGACTAGACACTTTGGGTAAAGCGGTTTCTTGTGGCTTGGTGCGGGCGTTATGGGGCTTGGCCGAATTCGGGGCTGGCGCAATCTCTTCTACCGGATAAATCCATTCAGTAAGGGCATGCCACGCGCGGCCGAGCGATTGTTGCAAGCGCGTCATGAGGTGGCCGGTGCCGCGGCTCATGGTGTGCGAACCGGATAATAGACTTTCCCCACTCCAAAGCAACACGACCAAAATCCATAGCACTAGACTCAGTAAGATGCCACCGGGTGTCGCAATTAATGTGCGTACCCCCGTGACCATCCATTGCCCCAAGTGCCCGGCTGAGTACTTATGTAGCATCCCAACGTCTAGAGAAATCGCCAGATAGCCAATAAAGATCGCCCAACCCCGTCGGTGCGCGGTCAAAGGAGGGCGGTTTAATAATCTAAGACTGCCCGTGATGACAATGACGGCTGGGACGGCCCAAGCGATGATTCCGAAACACCAATCTAGACCCGCCCCAAGATCTTTTCCGATGAGACCACTATGGGTAAAGATGAGGGCGAAATAGCCTAGGATGCCTAATGCGATTAGGACAACCCCTCCCATTTCGCGGCGCATGTCTTCTGTAATTTGCTTCAGTACTGCGTGCATCCATTAGCCTCCGAGCCACCAAGTCAGTATCGCCATGCCAAAGGTGTATAATCCAAAACGGCGCCAAACACGTGGGCGTTTTAACGCACTCTTTACCCATTTTATCGCAAATAACCCCGAGATGGCAGCTACAATAGTGCCTGATAGCGCGAAAGGGGTGCTAAAGGGATGTTGCAATGGATGGCGCCACCAGGTGAGGACAAACGCCCCACTCAAGACGGGAATTGCGAGATAAAAAGAAAATTGGGCGCACGTCTCGGGACTGAGGCGAAACAGCCTGCCCATAAAGATGGTAGAGCCCGATCGTGAAAGCCCTGGCCACAGGGCTAAGGACTGCATGGTGCCAATGGCCAACACTTCCCACGGGGCGAGGGATTCAATAGATCGATAAGGGTCCGAGGTCGGTACGGGAGTAAGCCATAGGAGAAGGCTCGTTACGGCCCATCCGACAATGACGGCCGAAGGAATGAAATAGGCAACCACCCGGTCTTCGAAAAAATACCCGAGGGCCGCGGCCGGGAGTGTCGCCAGAAACACGTGGTAGAGCAGTTGTCGCGCCGGATAGCTGCCCTGAAACAGGTCGTGGGTCCACTGCCATAGTTCTTGGCGATAGCCCACCACAATCGCGATTAAGGTGCCCAGGTGAAGCGCCACTTCTAAGCTAGCACCGGGAGCTGGGAGCGCAAACCAATATTTGACGACGATTAGGTGTCCCGAGGAACTGATGGGTAAAAATTCGGTCAGGCCTTGGACCAGACCTAAGAACCATACGCGCCACATGAGCCCGGACCTCCTTATACTAAGAGGTATGGCTCATGCGGCAAAGTATGTCCCATAGAATTTTCAGGCGCATGGTCCCTACATACTGAGCACTGTGCGTGGGGTGAACCGCGGGTCTAAATAATCTACGGGATCCGTGGACATAAGGCGCTCCAGACGCGTAATGCCATCGGGTCCGCGGCGCCCTAAGCAGAGGCGGCCTTGTACCTGCATCTCAATAAAGGGGTGTTCGTCGAATTCCTGGGGAAACACTGATTCGAAGGGATAGATCGTGTAGAGCATTGTGGCTCTCCTTTCTTGGCATAGATTAGTTGGCTGCTTTCTTGGTGCTATGTGCGCGACGGGCTTTCCGTTTTTCGTGAAGTAGCTCTTGCATCTTGGCCAAGGCATCTTCGATTCCACCCACGGCATGGATTAAGCCTACGTCCACCGCATCATGGCCGACGAGCACGGTGCCAATGTCTCGGGCCAACTCACCGGTTCGAAACATCAGTTCTCGGTATTTGTCCGTCGTAATGCGTGAATGTCCCGTGACAAATTTGACCACTCGGTCCTGCATTTTATCCAAGTATTCATAGGTTTGTGGGACACCAATCACTAACCCATTCATGCGGATCGGATGCACGGTCATGGTGGCGGTGGGTGCAATAAAACTATAGTCCGCGGCGACCGCGACTGGACCTCCGATGGAGTGGCCGCCACCGAGCACCAGAGAAACCGTGGGCTTAGACAGGCTGGCAATCATTTCGGCAAGCGCCAGACCTGCTTCCACGTCTCCCCCTACGGTGTTCAGCACCAACAAAAGGCCTTTGATGTCCCGGTTTTCTTCAATCGCTACCAGTTGTGGAATGACGTGTTCGTACTTGGTCGTTTTGTTTTGAGCCGGCAACACCATGTGACCCTCAATTTGTCCAATGATGACTAAGGTATGGATAGCCGATTTTGTGTTTGTGACTTTATTCGGTTCGATGGGACTCGGTGCCTCGGTCGGCAACTCGTCCTGATTGGATCGCCTTTTCTTACTGGGCTCGACGCTCGGTGTTTCTTCGGCCCGCAAGCCTTGATATGCACGGCGCATACGCTGCCTGCCTCCCTTAGTAGATCGTGCTGTTCGTAGTGTGGGGGTTTAGTGGGGTTTTAATACGTAAAGCGGTGCATACATCTGTAAGTAAAGGAGGGACAAGACATGACACGGATGTCGTGGGACCTCATCGAACGTCTCTGGAGAATTGCTATTCCCCCGTTATTTCTCGCGTTAGGCGTAACGCTGGGAGGCGGCCTCATCGGATCACTTGGCACATGGATGGCCGGACGCGGTCCCGGGGATCCGGTGACGACATCCTATCGGATTCGGATTTGGGCCGTCGCTATCGCGATCGGCGGGACACTCACGGCGTTCGAAAATCTAGAGCGTGGTCTTTCGGCCCGTGCGGTACCTGCTGTGGTGCGCGACGGGATCGGTATTGTGGCCGCGTATTTTGGAGCCCAGTGGGGATATTGGCTACTACGGTGGGTGGTTGGGCTGTGACTCGCTACCGTCGCGCTGTGTGGTCTGCACTGCTGTTAGGAGCCTTAGTGGGGGCATCCGGCACACAGGCCATTACGAGTCGTGCTCGGCTGGATGCGGTCCACCGGAGCCGGCAGTGGGAAGTGGAGGCGACCCGGTGGCACCAGGAAACCGAGCGGCTCAAAGAACAGCTCGGAACAATAAATCAGCAATCCATGCGAGGTACCTATATTCAGTCGGTACGCTTGGAACTCCTGAGCACTCCGGTTAGCAAGGTTGATGTGGAGGCGGCGTTGGAACCGTATACCGAAACTTTACTCGGGATTGCTTTAACCAACATTCATTTGGAAATGGTGTACCGTATGCTCAATGGTCGTCACATCACTGTGGGAGGAGCGCTATACCGTGTAGAGGTGATAGCGCTCCTGGTGAGTCCTAATAGTCGAATCTTGTTACGGGTGGTTCCCGCGTCCTTGCCCCACTCGGCCTAGACTTCCATGATAATCGGCAGAATCATCGGGCGGCGTTTGGTTTTTTCCCATAGAAACCGGCCGAGAGTGTCGCGTACCGCCGACTTAATGGCAGACCATTCATTCAGTCCTTGGCCCTCCAAGTTCGCCAGTGCGGTTTTGACTCGGTGGCGTGCCTCATCTAACAGCGCTTCCGATTCACGCACATAAACAAAGCCTCGGGAGACGAGATCCGGTCCGGAGACTAGGAGCCCCGACTGGGAGTCCATGCCCACCACCACGATGAGGATCCCATCATTAGAAAGTTGTTTACGGTCGCGCAAAACGATATTTCCCACATCGCCGATGCCCGTCCCGTCTACCAGGACTTTACCGGATGTCACCTGTCCTATGATATTAGCCGATTCTTTGGTGAACTCCATAACGTTTCCGTTGTCCCCGATTAAGACATGGTTTGGCTCCACGCCTACGTCGCGAGCTAGTTGCGCATGGTGGATCAAATGACGATATTCCCCGTGAACCGGCGCAAAAAACTTCGGCCGCACTAAATTTAGCATGAGTTTCAGTTCTTCCTGACAAGCATGTCCTGAAACGTGAATCCCGGTGCCCGCTCCATAAAACACTCGAGCCCCACGGCGGTAAAGATTATCGACGGTGCGTGCCACCAACTTTTCGTTACCGGGGATTGGCGTCGCGGAAATGATGACCGTGTCGCCGGGAAGAATTTCCACCTTACGATGATCCGAAGTCGACATTCGGGTAAGGGCAGACATCGGCTCGCCCTGAGAGCCCGTCGTGAGAATCAGGGTCTTTTCCGCCGGTTCTTTCAAAATTGCATCGATATCCATCCAAGTACCGGCTGGAAAATCTAGATAGCCCAATTCAATCGCTTTATGCGTGACGTTTTCCATACTGCGACCCACAATGGCGACATGTCGCCCATTGCGGACAGCCGACTCAACAACTTGCCGAACACGATGCACCTGCGACGCAAACGAAGCCACAAAGACTCGTCCTGGGGCCTGGCTAATGATATTGTCTAAGGCTCTTCCCACCGTTTTTTCGGAGGGGGTGTACCCGGGGCGTTCGGCGTTGGTGCTGTCCGCTAAGAGAAGAAGGACTCCTTCTTGGCCCAGTTGAGCTAGTTTGTGAAAGTCTGCCACATGTCCATCCACGGGCGTATGGTCGAATTTAAAGTCGCCAGTGTGAATGACCGTGCCGACCGGGTTGCGGATGATAAGTCCGGTGGCATCTGGGATCGAGTGGTTAACCCGGAAAAATTCCACCGAGAAATTCCCAGCTTTAATAACCTCGCCGGGTTCTACCGGGTGAGATTTGGGGTGCAGAGTAATCTGATGTTCCTGAAGTTTCAACTCCACGATACCCAGTGTGAGACGCAAACCATAGACGGGTACATTTACTTGCTTCAAGAAATAGGGTAAGCCGCCAATGTGATCCTCATGGCCATGGGTGAGGAATACCCCACGAATCCTGTCCTTGTTTTCGTAAAGATAGGTGAGATCAGGCAATACCAGGTCGATTCCGGGCATGTCCGGTTCTGGGAATGCTAATCCACAGTCAATCAAAATGATATCGTTGCCATACACTAATGCGGCAATATTTTTGCCGATTTCTCCAAGTCCCCCTAAGGGGATAAATTGCAATTTGCCAGGTCCTGGGCGTACCAGTGTCCCCACCTCCAATTCATTGAGCACACATCAAAATGCCCCTAGCCTATTGGCTAGGGACTTTGCCTGGGGCAATCAAACAAACCGATTCGGAATCTCAACTCCGGTCCCGTCCCTGCTGAGTCCTTATCGTATTCCTACCGCCGAGCAAAAGTCGTCGTCAGTATTATACCCTGAGGATGGGACCGGATGCAATGACTAGCCCGCGGAAGAAAGCTTCACCTCCTGATACGCATGCCATAGGGTCTCACACCAATCCGCTTTGTTGGGCATTAATAGAGGAAGCGTGACTGACCCCACGGGTAAGCCGAGCTGATTGAGGAGCCATTTTACGGGAATGGGGTTGGCGTCTAAAAATAATGCTTTAAAAACGGGCCATAATCGCCGATGCTCCTCCATGGCCAGCATCCAATGTCCTTCAAGGAGATAGGACAACGCCCGGGCCATCTCGTCACCCACGACATGGGAAGCCACCGACACGACCCCGTAGGCGCCCGCCATCATGCTGGGGAGCCAAAGGCTGTCGTCTCCTGAATACACGGGAATTTCATGGCTCAAGAGGTGGCGTAATTCGACGATAGAGTCGAGATTTCCTGACGCGTCCTTGATGGAAAGAGGGTGTGACGCGCGGTGGGCGATGCGAACCATAGTTTGGGGCAATAGGTATACACCGGTGCGCATGGGAACGTTGTATACCATCACCGACGAATGCGTGGCCTCTAGAATTTGAGAAAAATGCTCGATGAGGCCCTCTTGATTGGGCCGGTTGTAGTAGGGTGTGACCACCAGCACCCCATCCACTCCCCAACTTTCTGCAGCCTGGGTCAGACGTACGGTATCCCTGGTATTGTTGGTGCCGGTTCCCATCCAGATCGGGACGGTGTCGGGAACGGCGGCCCGGACACTTTCGAACAGTCGTCGGCGTTCCTCGATAGATAACGCATAAGCTTCGCCGGTTGACCCCGCTAAAACAAAACCGCCCGATCCATGATTCCATAGATGGCGGGCGAGTGCGGCGGCTCGAGTGTTGTCCACGTTTCCGGTGTCCCCCCTCGGGGTCACCATTGCGGTAATAATTCGTGGCCAGGTCATACCAATCCCTCCTTTGTGCCTAAACCAAATTGGTGGTGTAAAGCCGTGACGGCCGTTTCCATCTGCGACCGTTTTAAGAGCAAGGTGATGGTGGAATGGGAGTCCGATGATTGCAGCACTTCGACTTGGTGCTGGTTCAATGCAGACATGATGCGGCCGACTACGCCAGGTAAACCTTGGATTGCGGATCCCACTATGGAGACCTTGGCCCGTTCGGTCCAGTAATCATACGGGAGATCGAGGTGCCGCATGGTTTCTTCCGTGGCGGGGGCCACCTGTCCTGGCACGCAAAAATAGGCATGGTCCGGGAATAGGTTAACGAGGTCAACGGAGACCCCTCGATCGCCGAGTGCGGAAAATAGACGATAGGGCCAATCAGGAGGCGAACCCGTGGGAGATCGCACGAGAAATTGGACTAGGTCTTCGAGTTGCGTGATCCCCGTCACCGCGTGATCGGGGTCCCTGTGAGCCCATGGATCCATGGCTCGGTGGCCCCCCACCACGAGGGTCCCGGGGTTTGCGGAGAATGTCGAGCGAATCCGAATCGGGACCGAGAATTGCCGCGCGATTTCTACGGCCCGCGGGTGTAGCACACGGGCACCCAAATTGGCTAGTTGGAACACCTCGTCGTAATCGAGGTGTGCGATGGTCCTGGCATCAGGAACAATACGCGGATCCGCTGTCTTGATTCCGTCGACATCTGTAAAAATCTCCACCACCTCCACTGCTAGTGCTGCTCCAATAGCGACGGCCGTCGTATCACTACCCCCGCGGCCCAATGTCGTGAACTGGCCTGCTGGAGTCTTACCTTGAAAACCTGCCACTACGGGCACCTTACCCTCTAAAAGAGCTGTACGTAAGGCTGTGGGATTGACCTCTAGGATTTGGGCGTCACCAAATCGGTCATCGGTGATAATCCCCGCTTCCCCACCTAAAAAAACTTGGGGAGACAGTCCATGCAATCGAAGATGGCCAGCCATCACCGTGGCACTAAAGATTTCGCCACACATCATTAGGAGGTCCTTCTCGCGGGGCGTGGCCTCGGGAAGCCCTTTCATGAGCCCCAAAAGGCTATCCGTCGCATAGGGATCCCCTTTGCGGCCCATCGCAGACACCACGACTACGGGACTCAATCCTTCTGAGACTGCGGTAGTCACCCATTCTGTCACGCGATCACGGGACTCAAAGTCGCGAACCGAGGTACCTCCAAACTTTTGGACAACGACACGCATCGATTTGCTCCTCTCAGGATTTAGGAAAACCGCCCAGACAACGTCTCGATAATTTGGACGGCGTTGGTCGCGGCTCCTTTACGTAAGTTATCGCCGACCACGAATAAGTGAAGCCCTTGGGGGTCAAATGGATCACGACGGATTCTGCCCACGAGGACCTCATCCTGATCTTGGGCCTGCAAGGGGGTTGGGACCAACCCACGGGTCGGGTCGTCCACCACTCTGATGCCGGGCGATCGACGCAATAGCGCGCGTATCTCGTCGATGCTACCCAAGGGGGATTCAGTTTCAACGTAGACAGCCTCGGAATGTCCGATAAACACCGGGACTCGGACAGCGGTAGCGGTGACCGGAATCGGAGATCCGAAAATTTTTTGGGTTTCTCGCGTCAGTTTCCATTCTTCTCCCGTATAGTCGAGATCTCCGAACTGGTCGCAATAGGGCAACACGTTGAAGCCGATGGGTTCTGGGTACACCGCGGCTACCGGTTTCGGATGCCGATGGTTTCGGGTTTGGTTTTCGAGCACCGTCATCGCGTCACGTCCGGTACCCGACACAGCCTGGTACGTGGCCACTAATATCCGGCGAATGCCATAATGACGCCGGATGGGATCGAGTGCTACGACCATTTGAATCGTGGAACAATTAGGGCTGGCTATGAGGTGGCTGTCCCGGATCGCGTCCGCATTCACTTCAGGTACGATCAAAGGGATCTCGGGATTCATCCGGAAGTAACTAGATTTGTCGACGACCGTAACGCCATACCCACTGGCGACTGGGGCGTGCTGCGCACTCACTTCCCCCGAGGCGGCAAAAAAAGCCACGTCCACCCGGTTCCAGTCCATCGTAGAGAGGGCTTCCACCGCGACCGAATGACCATCCCACACCACGTTTCTGCCCAGCCCCTCAGTGGCGAGTGGGACAAGGCTAACCACTGGCAGTTGACGTTCTTGTAGCACTTGAAGAATTTTTTGACCCACCAACCCGGTGGCTCCAACGATGGCAACGCGTATCCCTCTCACGGCACTTCACTCCTAATGACTGGTTTCGGATCCCACCCAGGACATTAAGATGGGTTGTATTTGTTGATGCTGCAACGCGGCCTGGATGCTGGGAACAGTCTGTTCCAAGTGGGCATCTAAGGAACGCGGCTTATTAATGGGGTCATCTTGACCAAAAGGGATGAAGTAAATGCTCCGTGAACTTAAGAGCTTTCCGAGATTATTCGCATTCATCCCTAATAAATCATTGGAGGTTATCCCGAGCAACACGGGATTTCCTTGTCGTAATTGGGCTTTTACTGCCATCGTCACCGCCGAATCGTTGATGGCGTTGGCAATTTTCGCTAAGGTGTTTCCGGTACATGGTACCACGGCCACGACGTCAAACCAATGTTTGGGACCACTGGGTTCGACCTCGGGAATCGCAGTGAGGATGGGCTCGGTTGTCGCAGCCTCAATCTCCCGACGCCAATGTTCGGGTGTCCCAAAGCGCGTCGATACATGCAGGATGCTCTGGGACACAATCGGGGTCACCGTAGCCCCTGCGGCCACGAGTTCTTTAAGGGTTGCCACAGCCCGATGTAAATTGCAATGACTTGCCGCCATTGCAAACCCGATGCGGACGCCCTGTAGGGGCAATGTGTTCATGTTGTACCCTCCTTTTGCTTAAAGTTTAGGCACCAGATGATGTTCTAAGAGAGCTTCGCTTAACGTCTCCCAGATAATTTCGGCGGCCCGACGGGGCGCTAATTGGCCAGGAATTCCCAAGATCGATTCGTAGCGCCCTAGCCATTCTGGAGTGTCGCGCAATGCGAATGCGAGACCACCTGGCTTGGACGCTAAGTCAATGATCCAAGTGGAATCCGATACCTTAAACCACTCTGGTCCTATACATGGTGCCGGCACGGTGTTGAAAATGCCATCCACCGGGGGGCACCACCGGGGATCTAAGGGGTGCACGCTAAATCCATAGGCGGAGGCCATCGCCCGCTTTTCAGCCGAACGTTCAAAGATTTCGACGTCAGCCCCATAGCTTTGGAGCCGCAGAGCTAACACGGATCCCACTCGCCCAAAGCCCAATATCGCGATGGGACGATGGTAAATCGTGAACCCTGAGCGCCCTAAAGCGGCTTTAAGTGCACCTTCAGCGGTCGGCACGGCATTGAGCCACATGAAGGTGGGCTGCATCCGATACTCAACGGTTGCGATGTCGAGCCGACGCGCCCAGTCTTTGACATCCGGCGCAATTAGTCCGGCTCCCAAAAGGCTGCCGGGAGGCATGCGCTCAAGAAGATACGACTCAAGGTACACCACCCCTTCGCGTGTTTCCATGGTGCCGTGAGGTCCGATTCCGGTCATAGGTCCAATGAGAATGTCGGGCGGGGATGACATGGGAGAAAACTTCTCAACTTCGGGCACAGTTAAACCCCAGCTTAGAACCTCAAACTGTTGGTCCATAAGGAACCGACATAACCAAACATCCCGGGCGTCTCCGCCCGCGACTACGACGCGATGTCTCATCAGAAGACCCTCTCCTCTTCCGTCAGATGTGTCTAGCCATGGTCACTATACGTGATATCCCAGTGAAGGGTTCCATGTCTTGGTCGTCCGGCCAGGGAGGTTTGGCGTGGTGGCAGCAGCTAATCCTGGGGATAGGCGTTAGGCCATCGTGCTAATGCGTGCTGTAAGATATCCAGGGGCTGGGTTAAAGAAATCCGTATAAATTCATCGCTGGTAGGCCCAAATGCGATGCCTGGAGCCACAGCAATGCCATGTTGGTGTAAGAGGCTCGACGCAAAGGTTGTTCCACTTAGTGGTTTGGGCACTGGCAGCCATACATAGAGGGTCGCGGGAGGCGTGAAGACTGGATAGCCCTTCTGTTGTAGGGCTGATACCACAAAGTCGCGGCGTGTCTGATAGGTGGCCAATATATTGAGAGAAATGTCCTCTTGCAGCGCCACTACGCCTGCATATTGAATGGGTAAATAGACGCCGGCGTTAATTTGACTTTCAATCCGATAGAACGCTTCGAGGATTTTGGGACTGCCCACCATTGCGGCTAAACGAAATCCCTGCATACTGTAGCTCTTGGAAAATGTGATGGTTTCCACCGCGACATCGCGTGCACCGGGATATTCCAAAATTGAATGTGCTTGGCCTTCGTATACGATGTCGACGTAGGCTAGATCGGATACTACGGTCCACTGGTGGCGATGTGCCTGGTCAATGACGTGATGCCAAAAATCCGCGGGGGCCAGAGCCCCAGTCGGATTGTTTGGGTAATTGAAGAATCCAAGTTGGATTCGACTCCATTCGGGGGGAGCGATCCGCTCCAGGTCGGGAATAAAGTGGTTTTCGGCCCGGAGTGGCATCGCAATCGATTCGAACCCAAATAGTGCGGCCGGCATCTGATAGGACGGGTATCCCGGGTCGGGCACTAAGATGGCTTGTCCCGGGTTAACTGTGGCTAGGGCGAGGTGTACCAGGGCTTCTTTGGAGCCTCCCGTGATAAGCACTTCGGAATCTGGGTCCAAAGAGACCCCAAACCGGCGATAATACCACTGTGAGACCGCGTGCCGGAGCGGGGAAAGCCCCCGGTAACTGGGATACCGATGGCTATCGGGGTGCTGCACCTGATCGCATAGGACGTCCTGGATGTCTTCACGTGGAGGTTGGTCCGGGTCCGAGATCCCCAAGTCGATGACGGACTGGCCATTCCGTTCGAGTTGGGCGATGTCTTGATGAATTTGGGCAAAGATGTACGGAGGTAAGTTTTGGGCGCGTTCCGAAACCGGCATGGATGATAAGACCTCCTCACGAATTGGAATCAAGAAGACGGGGCGCTTATCGCCCCGTCGATTGCTTAGCTCATTCTTCTACACTAGTGCACATGGATGTCAGATGCCCCGTGGTGCTCAAACAAGGTCTTGGCCTTGTCGACTTCAGGCGCATCAGCACGGACCATGAGGAGTACGTCGCCTTCTTTGAGACGACGCTCATATTGTTCGCTTTGGTCCTTCGGAATCCCATAATCCATCAAGCCACCGGCCACGCCGCCGGCTACGGCCCCGGTTAATGTGGCCGCTAAGGGACCCGCTGCTACAATGGGTCCGATGCCTGGAATAGCCAGGGCTCCGACGCCCGCCAGCAGGCCCACTGTGCCACCTACCGTACCACCCCATCCGATACCCGATGACAGGTTATGCATGCCGCTTCCGTTAGGATGGCCGCCTTCGGTGTGGCCATCGTGGCGGGCGACCAACGAGATGTCCTTTTCAGGTACGCCTCGGTGCTTTAACTCTCCCACCACGGCTTCTGCACTGTGGTGGTCATGAAATGCGCCGACAACCGTCTTTTGCACATAATCGCCTCCCTTGAATGCCATGCGGGAATAGTATGCCCCGTGGCATAAAAAGCAGGAGCGTTAATTTCGACCAGTTTTGCGCAATGGTCCGGCTTCGTCTAAATCGACAATAAGCACTTCGGGTCCGACCCGACGAATGGCTCGCCATGGAATCACGGTCTCTTCGGTACGTCGACTGAGGCGGCCTCGGAGCGGCACGATGATCGACTCGATCAGTCCTGTATCCGGATCGATGACTAAATCGGTGTCGCCGAGGGGGCCCAATCGGCCACCATCACTAAGATTAATAATTTCTTTTGACGCCAGTTCGGTTAGCCGCATAGCTTCACCCCTTCCTAGCCTATGCCATCGGTTTTGTCCATCATTCGGAGATTTCGTGTGGGGCGTATCCCGGTTTGCTGGAGTGTCCTTGTTGCCGATCGAAGTTTTCCCGATTTTTGGCTAAGTAGCCTTGGTAGAGTCCTTCTGCATCAAGACCTGCATCTAGGCACATGCTAACAAAGAAGTGAAAGACATCCACGAGCTCTTCATGGAGCTTGGCAGGTTCGATGGGCTTGGGATTTTTCCACCACTTATAGCGCGCCTCTTCCATAACTTCGCCTAATTCAACCAGGAGTGCCATCCCCATTTTTTGAATCCAGGTACTTTGGTCAAAATTTAGTTGGCGCTCAGTGCGGACCATTTGGTTGAATTTCTCTTGCCAAGCAAATATGGTTTGTAGTCGATCGTCCATCAATGGGGCCTCCTAAAGGGGCTAGGTCGGGGAGTCACGGGAGATTTGAGCCAAGCACGAATGGATGCCTCGGGATCTGGGGCAGCGAGAGCCCCAACGACCCCAATCGCCACCTGCTCCCAGTGGGGCCAAAGCTTTTGCGACAAGGCTTGAATTTCTTTTGCGGTTACCTTCCGTAAACGCTGAATAAAAAACTCATTGGTCGGGGGACAAGATTCACACAGCGCATACCGGCCTAAGCGAAACATTCGACCTTCGGGCGTTTCGCGGGTAAACGCGAGACTGGTCTCGAGTTGAATGATGGCGCGGTCGATGTCGTCGAGCGATGGGCCTTCTTGTTGAAACCACTGCATCTCTTCGGCAATAGCGGCCATCGCTTCCGGCACGGAAATCGGATTGAGCGCCATATGGATCGACATCTCGGCCCATTCCGGTTGCGCGTTATAGCCGGTCGACACGGTATAGACTAAGCCGTCCTGTTCCCGTAGACGTTGCCAGAGCCGTGAGGTATTTTGTCCCCCTATTATGGTCGACAACAGCAAAGTGGCGGGATAGTCCGCACTGTCCAGGTGGGGTGCCGCCACTCCCATGAGGACTTGGACCTGTTCGGATGGCTGGACATCATGGACCTCTAATGCTTGCGCCCTAGGGAGATGTCGCAGTGATGGCAAAGGCGCTTTGGGAGTGACTACCAGTGCTTCTTTCTCCAGGAGTGCCAAGATGTTATGGGTGCCATCGCCTGCGATGGCTATGGCGATATTGCTGGGACGGTAGTGTTTGTCGTAAAAGTCGCGTAACGTTTGGGCGTTCACCTGTCCTAGGCTTTCTGCAGAGCCCAGGACGTCGTGGGTTAGGGCGGAGTCCATCCATAGCGCCTTCATGTAAGCCATTTCACACCGATCTTCGAGGTCGTCGAGGGCCTCCAGCAGTTCTTCTTTAATCACGTTACGTTCACGTGCGACGTCCGCGTCACGCAGCCATGGATGAGCTACCATATTCCACAATAAACGCCATGCTTGGGGCGCCAGAGGCGTTAGGACTTTCGCATAATAGCAAGTGTAGTCGCGCGTGGTATAGGCATTCACTTCACCGCCGAGAAGGTCCATTTGCGTCGCGATCGCGTGGCTATCGAGGGGCCCCGCGCCCTTAAATACGAGGTGTTCAAGAAAATGTGCCATCCCTTCTTGATCAACAGACTCATCTCGAGATCCTACCCCGACAAAAATACCGATCGCCGTCGTGCCTAGCGATCCATGGTCGTCGTAGGCTACGCGGATGCCTGACGGCAAGGTTTTCAAATAGTCGATACAGTTCGCCCTCCTAGTGGGGCCGGGACGCATCGCTGATGCACCCGGGATCAAAATATCAGGGGATGATGTGGTCAAACGGCATACCCCAACGTCAAGGCTACCGTACCACACGACCCTAGTTCCCGCAAAGAGTTCGCGTCGACGACGTCTTGGCTAGCCATCGGACTGGGGAGTGCCCATCCCGAGTAATTGCGACACAGTCACGAGACGATAGCCGCCCTGTTTCAGACGTTGAATAATCATTGGGAGCGCCACCACCGTGCGATTGGTGGGATGCATCAGAACGATGGCACCGGGCTTCGCTAACCGGAGAACTTTAGCCACCATGTAAGGCACGCTGCTGGAAGGACTCCAATCAATGGTATCGATGGTCCACATCACTAAAGGCATCGATAGAGCGCTGCTGGCCTTTAGTACGGTTGGATTAAATTCCCCATAAGGAGGGGCAAACACTTGGGGTTTGGTTCCCATAATACCCTCAATGACGGTATTGGTGTCTTGAATCTGGCGAAGATTTTCCGCATAGGACAACTGGTTTGGATGCGGATGGTTCCACCCGTGGTTACCGATTTCCATTCCGGCGGACGCAATGTCTTTGACCAGCGCAGGATGAGCCTTAGCCCAAGCCCCGCCTAGCATGAACGTGGCGTGGACATGGTTTTGTTTCAAGTCTTCTAACATTTGGGGGAGAAATTCGGTTCCCCACACCACATTTATGGTGAGGGCTATTGCGCGTTGCTGAGTATCGACGCGGTACACCGGACCCGCTGGAGGTGCCCCAACCGGATGGGATGGCTCAGGAAAAAAGAACCACAGGCTTAATACCAAGAGGCCGAGCAAATATACGAAACGTGCCCCAGTGGAGCGCAATGACACGACTTGGACCCACATCGTCTAATCCCCCCTGGGACAGTCCTATGTAGGTCCTGCGCTCTTTAGAACGCGGCTAATCCGGGTTCAATGTCCATAAGTGTCCTTTGCGCCTGAGGCGTTGGGATTCGCAGAGGGTGGTCACCACGCCGGCATGGGGGAAGAGTTGAGGGAAATTGCCATGAGGGTCTCCGGTCACCGGGTCAACGTGCTCGGCAAAAAGGCCTAAGGACGTGGTAAGGGATAACTGCCGGGCAATCAAGGCCTCAGCGCGCTCGCGCTCCCCCATCCTTAAATAGACCCTGGCAAGCCAAAATCCAGCGAGTGTAAAAGGAAATGCCACATCTCCCATATTATCTTTTTGATAGCGCATGACCGTGTCATCAACCACCAAAGATTCCTCAATCTTTTGAAGCGTAGCCTGAAAGGTCTTGTCGCGAACTGACACGAAGCCATATAGCGGCATCAAGAGCAGCGCGGCATCGACGACCGGATGCCCGGCACCTTGCCCGAAATAGGGCAGACCGGATTGCGCCTGTCGATGCCAAATCGAGCGCATCACATCGTTAGCTGATGCTTGCCAGTGTTCGGCTGTGGTATTCAGGTTCATCACTTCATGAGCCAATACGGCGCCAACTCGTAATGCGACCCAACACATGAGTTGCGAATGAAGATAATAATCTTGGTCTCCCCGGAACTCCCATAAAGAAGCATCGGGCTGTTGCCAATTGTCTTGAACCCAATCTACCAGCGCCGTGACTGCCCACCAGTAATCGCGCACAAATGTGCTGTCTTGGCTTTCTTCCCAGTAGGCGTATACGACCCATAACAAATCGCCCTCAATATCGAGTTGCAGTTGGTCTGTCGCCCCATTCCCGACCCGAACCGGTCGCGAATTCTGGTGTCCCGCCAACCACAGCAGTTCCCGTTCACCTTCAATGCGGGTTCCGTCTACCTGGTAAAATGGGGCTGAAAATGGTTTGTCGACCAGATCGATGGTGTTGAACATAAATTCTAAAAACCTTCTACAGCCTACGGTGTCGCCGGCCATCAGAAGTGCTTCGGCGCCATAGGCGCCGTCCCGAACCCAAACAAAGCGGTAGTCCCATTGGCGCGAATGACCGACGATTTCCGGTAACGAAGTTGTGGCCGCTGCCAACAACGCGCCGTTGATACGGTAAGTCAGTCCTCGAATAGTTAAGAGGCTACGGTTGAACAGTTCGAGTTGTGGGCCTTGGTAAGGGCTCGTGGGCTGGGCCCAAAATTGGTTGGTAACCCGCTCGATTTTGTCGGCTTGATCACTAGTGCAGAGCGTAGGAGCCGACTCGTTGCCCAAATGCGCGACATAACTGAGAGTGATGGTGACATTTCCAGGCCCCACCTCCCATTGATCTCGATGGGAAGACTTTTTGTGGGCCCCCGCAATGTTCAGATAGAGACCTTCGCGGCCATTAGGATGGGAAAACCGGGCTCCGGTTTCAGTAATTTCATAGCTGGCGATAGCATAGCCAAATCCAAAAGTGGGACGGCAGGTCAATACTAACGGAACGGGCGTTGTCAGACGCCGCCAAAAGCTGGTGGTACCAATGGGCAAAAAGTCGCGGATGGTTATAAGATCTTCCCCGCTACGATAGCGCGTTTCCAGCGTGTGGGTCTTTGCTACGTAATGTTGTTCGGAGGTAAATTCCTTCGCAGGCAAGGTACTGAAAAAGCCGCCATGAGTTTCATCGAGGAGTCGGCAAAACACAGCGTCGCCATCAAAACGGGGAAAGGGCAACCAGACTAAAATTCCCGTGGGATCCACTAACGCTGAAGTGTAGGTGTTGGATAGGAATCCATAGTAACGTACGCCTTCTGTCATTAAAGGACCTCCTTAGCAATCGATGCGATGATTTGTAAGTCTTCACTCCGGGCTTGGGCTGTTTTCCCCGGCGTCTCAAGGATGAGAGGCCACTGATACTCGTCCGCAGTTTGAATGATAGCGCCCAATGCCGAAGCAGTTAAGCATCCGGTGAGCAGTGCGGCATGGCGGTCGCGCCGCGACGCCACCGGATACGCCGTGTCGTTCAAATGGACCCCCTTGATGCGCGATAGGCCCACGGTGTCTCTAATCACTGCGCACAAATGATGCCAATCCTCCTCCGTCGAAAGGGGATGGCCGTATGCCATCGCATGAGCCGTATCTAACATGATACCCACTCGAGGAGTGGGACCGATTTGCCCCAAAATCCGCGCCAACGCCTCAAATCGTGCGCCTATTTCCTTCCCTTGTCCCGAGGCATTTTCGATCAAAATCCGGCCCGGTTTCGACAGGAGGTGCAACACCGTCCGCGAAAAGGCATCCAGGGCATCTCGTTCTGTAGTGGCTCCTTGGCGGTGTCCCGGATGGATCACCAAAAAGTCTCCAGTTAGATGCTTAACCCGGAGCATTTCGTCTCCTAGAACTTGGTGAGCACGTTCCACCATGGCGGGGTCCACGGCCGCCGGGTTTACAAAGTACGGGGCATGCACAAAAAGCGGCCGGATATTTGCACCGGCCAACCATTGCGCCATCTCTGCGGGGTTCGGAAGGCCTCGACTCTGTCCGCCGACTGGACTTCGACTAAAAATTTGTAGGCTATTCAGAGCCGCCTGCCGAGCCTCTTCAATGGTCTCCGCTATGCCCCGAGAAAGAGACAACTGAGCACCAACTCGAATCACCGCATATCCCTGCGGGGTCCGTTGTCTCGGGGACGTCGAGGTCCGCTCGGTCGCCCCGAGCTAAAGCCTCGACCTTCATCCTTATGCTCCGAGGGAACAAACCCTTCTGGCATCGGAATTAAGTCTTTGTGCGAGAGGTTGATCCGCCCGGCGTGGTCAATCTCTACCACTCTTACCTTCAACGTATCCCCAACCTTTACGACATCTTCGACTTTGTTCACCCGTTGATGAGCTAATTGAGAGATGTGCACCAAACCTTCTTTACCTGGTAGCACTTCCACAAACGCCCCAAAGTTCATAAGGCGCGTAACGCGACCCTCATAAATTTGGCCCACTTCCACCGAACGTACCAAATCTTGAATCATGCCCACCACTCGGGTGGCGACTTCGGCGTTTATGGCTGCAATATAGATCGTCCCATCATCTTGGATATCGATGTCAACCTTCTTATCCCCAACACGTGTCGCTTCAATCATCTTATTAATGGTTTTACCACCCGGTCCTATCACTTCGCGAATTTTTTCGGGGTCGATAGTCACCGTCAAAATGCGAGGCGCATGAACCGATAGTTCTTGGCGTGGGGTGGGAATCACCGCACGCATCTTGTCCAAAATAAATAGACGGGCTTGACGAGCTTGTTCCAGAGCTTGGGTCAAGATGGCACGGTCCAAACCGTGGATCTTGATATCCATTTGAATCGCAGTAATACCCACTTCCGTTCCAGCGACTTTGAAATCCATGTCTCCGAGTGCGTCCTCGAGACCTTGGATATCGGTAAGAATCGCGAGACCTTCGTCGTCTTTAACTAGTCCCATCGCAATGCCCGCCACGGGTGCTTTAATCGGGACACCTCCATCCATTAACGCGAGGGTGCTGCCGCATACCGAGGCCATGGAAGAAGACCCATTCGACTCGAGAATGTCCGAAACGAGTCGCAATGTATACGGAAATTCGGACTCGGTCGGAATCACGGGTTCTAGAGCACGACCAGCCAATGCACCATGTCCAATCGCTCGGCGATTGGGTCCTCGCATAGGGCCCGATTCACCAGTGGCGAAGGGCGGGAAATTGTAATGATGCATGTAACGCCGAGATTCCATCTCCCCGATCCCGTCGATCATTTGTTGATCGGAGAGCGGACCTAGCGTCATCGCGGTGAGAGCTTGAGTCTGGCCACGCGTGAAAAGTCCCGTGCCATGAACGCGGGGTAACACGCCGACCTCCACACTGATGGGTCGGATTTCCGTAAGGCCGCGACCATCCGGTCGGATACCTTCTCGAATAATGGCACGTCGTACCACTTTTTTCAGAAGCGATTTCAGGACCGCTGGAATCACTAAGACTTGGTCCGGGAATTGTTCGGCTAAACTCGCGGTGGTCTCTTGGTTCACCTCGGCGATTCGGGATTCGCGTTCGATCTTATCATGAGTCCGCATCGCGCTCATAAGCTTTTCTTCTGCGGCTTCACGTGCCGCCTGAACCAATTCCGGATTGGGCAAGAATACCGGGAATTCGGTTTTGGCCTTTCCAGCCCGAGTCTGAAACTCAGCGATCCCGGCAATGATGCGGCGAATTTCTTCGTGCCCGAAAAGAATAGCCTCCAGCATTTGTTGTTCGGTAATGATATTGGCCCCAGCCTCAATCATCAAAATGGCCTCGCGAGTGCCGGCAATCATTAATTTTAAGTCGCTTTTGGCGGATTGTTCTGAGGTTGGGTTGGCCACTAACTGATTATCTACCAGCCCTACTTCCACGGCCCCGATGGGCCCAGCAAACGGGATATTCGAAATACTTAGGGCCGCTGAAGCCCCAATCATGCCACAGACTTCGGGTGAGTGGTCGTGGTCGACGGATAAGATGCTTGCCACTACATGCACGTCATTACGAAAACCGTCGGGAAATAGGGGCCGAATCGGTCGATCGGTCAAACGCGCCGCCAAAATAGCCTGTTCACTGGGCCGACCTTCCCGTTTGATGAAGCCTCCTGGAATCTTTCCAACGGAATATAACCGCTCTTCGAAATCTACGGTGAGAGGGAAAAAGTCGATGCCTTGGCGGGGTTCTCGCGATGCCACAGCCGTTACCAGCACGACGGTTTCTCCATAGCGTACCACCACCGCACCATTGGCTTGACGCGCCATGCGTCCGGTTTCGAGTGTCATCACCCGGCCCCCGACAATAAAATCGGTTGTAATCACTTCCATATGTATACGTATCCTCCTGTCGTCTCCGGTGGGTCTAATAGTATCCAAAAATTTAAGGTCGAGTATTGCCTGCCAAGTTGGGAAAAAAGAGCGGGTCCATGCCCCGCTCTAACGACGTAATCCCAATCCTTGTACAATCGCATGATACCGCTCATTATCTTTTTTACGAAGATAGTTGAGTAGTGCCCGGCGTTGACCTACCATTTGTAGTAATCCACGTCGAGAGTGGTGGTCCTTTTTGTGGATCTTTAAATGTTCGGTAAGTTCGCTAATGCGGCGACTGAGTAACGCGATTTGCACTTCGGGAGATCCCGTGTCCGATTCGTGTTGTCGATGAGCCGCAATAATGGTTTGTTTCTTTTCGTTCTCAAGAGCCATCGCCTAGCCTCCTTTCGCTAAGTTAATTGGCGGGCGTCGCGGTGTGGATTTCATCTTCATCCGCCAATAACGAGAGTAATACATCCTGGTACGCCTGTACCGCCGGTTGTGGCACACCCGCACGTCGATAAAGGTCCTCTAATTGGTGTTGAAGCCGTTTAAATTGGCCTGTGACACAAATTGTTGAGATCTTACCGACCATATCTCGCCACAGATCGGTTTCCATCTAGGTTGCCCCCAATCCACAGACACTTAATTGTAACATACGGCGTTGACGTCGAGCAAGCTATGACAAGCCCTGCAACCGATGCTCCGCTTGTGCCAGGTCGCGTCCGATTTGGTCGACTAAGTCGGCTGTCGAGGAGAACTTCTGCTCGGGTCGGAGATATTGGATGAACTCGAACCGGAGAGAACCAGAAAACTGCCAGCTTCCCTGTTCCAGAACGTGAATCTCCAGGACGGGATCAGTACCTCCAAAGGTCGGGCGTATACCCCAGTTAGCAGCAGCCTTATGGCGATTGTGACCCGTTTCCAGCATCCCAGCATAGACCCCAAACGGTGGCATTAATTGTTGTCGCGGTGGCAATATATTGGCCGTGGGTATGCCCATGGTCCGACCCCTTCCATCGCCTCGGGTCATCTCTCCCTGCACGGCAAACGGGTGGCCCAGAAGCTTTTGAGCGACCTCCATCTTGCCGTTTCGAACGGACTCGCGAATTACGCTACTGGATACCACCCGATCTTCCAATGGGGCCACGACCGGCTCCACAACCTCCACTTGGACCTGACGGTTCCGTCCCCATTCTTGGATCGTTTCCGGGGTTCCAAGTCCTCCGGCACCAAACGTAAAATTATAGCCTACGACAATCGCCGCAGCCCTTAGTCGTTGTGCGAGATAGAGTTCCAGAAACGCCAACGGGGGAATCGCGGCAGTGTCCATGGTAAACGGAATCACGTCAACCCAGGGCACACCGAGTTGACTCAGATACGCGAGCTTGAGTTCTAGTGGAGTCAATAAATAGGGGCCAATACCGGGGCGCAGAACCTCTAAAGGGTGCGGGTCAAAGGTCATCGCCACCATTTCTAGGTCAAGTCGCAAGGAGAGCTCATGGCTTTTGGCTAATAAGGCCTGATGCCCTAAATGAACTCCATCAAAGTTTCCAATGGTCGTCACGCTGGAGCGTGACGGACGGTCGTGCTCACTAATCCGGCGCATGGGATTCGTCCTTTATCAGTACTTTAATGTAACGCTTCCTGGTTCCATCGACTATGGCCATGATATCACCATCGATACTCAATGCAACTAAAGAATTGGGGAGGCCTGGCAGGTGGTCCAATACGTCTTGACGGCCGTGACGTATTGCATTGCGGAAGTCCGGCGCAACATCCTTTTGAGGCATATTAAGGAACTTTGACCAGGAATTTAGGGCTTCCACGTTCCTAGACCCCAGGCTATGAAGAGCTTCTAAGGTCCATGCCTGGTCTTCAAGAAAGTGACCAACTTGGATGCGTTCGAGCCTCTCGAGATGAGCGCTATGTCCTAGCAGAAAGCCCCAATCTCTCACCAAAGCGCGGATGTAGGTACCGGTACCGACCGACGCCTCAAATTGCCACTCTTGACCCGAACCCGCGATAAGGGTTAACGCGTCAACCACGACCGTCCGAGGAGCGGGCCATACTGCGATGCCCTTTCGAGCATTGGCATAGAGGCGTTGTCCATCTTGCTGGATGGCGGATACTCGCGGAGGAATTTGAATCCGTGTCCCCACCAGCCAACGTGCCTGTTGGTGGATGTCGTGACGGGTTGGCCAAGGAGGGCCTGATTGACTTGTCACCTGACCTTGAGCATCGCCTGAGGAAGTGCCTACGCCCAGAATCATCCAACCCCGATAAATCTTCGGCGTCAGGCCAACCCAGGGAATAAGCTTGGTGTATCGACCCACAGCGATTGGCAACACCCCCTGTGCATCGGGATCCAAAGTGCCTAAGTGTCCAACTTCTCGACAATGAAAGAGGCGGCGTATTTGGCTAACTACCGCATGGGAAGTCATCCCTCTCGGTTTAAGGACATTCAGAAAACCTTCGGCTTTGCGAGGAGTTACCATACGAGTTCGGCCACGCGCTTCAGCACCGCGTCTTCTGCGGCATCGAGTCCCAAATTGACCACCGCTGCGCTCGAATAGACGTGTCCACCACCCCCAAAGTGATGTGCCCATTGCGATACGTCAAAGCACGCCGAACGCCAACTGATTTTGACACTGCCCCCGGGATCCATCTCTCTTAGGACGACCGCCACTTCGGCGGTCTGTATCGGCCGAATCCAATCAATCAAGGCATCCGCATCAGAATCGCTCACATGGAGCGCGTGCATCACCTCATAGGGTAGGGCCACCCACACCACGCGGCGCGACGGGGATGCCTTGACATGGGTTAGAGCCCATCCGGCCAGGGCTGTTTCGGTCCAGGTCCGTTGAGCCCACAATGCTTGGTTAACCTTGCCGAAGTCGGCAATCTCGCGAGAGAGAACGCTCGCCACGGCTAATGCTTCCGAGGATGTCCATGGATACATAAAGGAGCCGGTGTCCGTGCTGAGGGAAGTATAGAGCGCCGTGGCAATAAAGTCCGACAGCGGATGTTGCCAATTGAGGAGCAGTTGATAAATAAGCACGCCGGTAGCATTTGCGGTGTGGTCAACCCAGTTAATGTGGGCAAACCCAGGATTACTGGCATGATGGTCGATGTTAATGAGAAGACGACCCGCTTCTCGGGTTTTTTCTTCGTTTCCCGTGCGGCGAATGTCTCCACAGTCCACTGTAACCACGACGTCAAAAGAGTCCTTTCGTACGTCGTCCCAGGTTAGAATGGATCGACCCTGGGTCAAGTAGTCATAGCGTTTATCGATGGGGTTAGCACAGACGAGCACGACGTTTTTACCTCGGTCGCTTAAGGCTTGTCCTAGAGCCAACGCCGAGCCTGTGGTGTCGCCGTCAGGGTGGACATGCATCACCACCAACACGTTCGCCGCTTGATCTAGGGCTTCCCGAACTTGTCGCAACGGATTACTCATCATGATCCGGTAGATTCTTCATCAGTCGTTGAATATGAAGACTTTCCACAATGGATGTGTCTAGTCGGAAGTCGAGTTGGGGAGCATGTCTAAGCCCCAACCTCCGTGCGACTTCCCCTCTCAAAAACGTCGAAGCACTCTTTAACCCTTCAAGGGAGTTCTTGGCCCCTTCCGGAGGGCCAAGAACACTCACGAAGACTTTTGCCCAGCCTAAATCGCGACTCACGTCAATATGGGTGATGCTGACAAATCCGACGCGTGGGTCCTTAACCTCTGTTTGGATCATGGCCCCGAGCTCTTGTTGCATCATTTGACCTACCCGTTCTGCACGCGCCTGATTCATCGCTCATCCCCCTCATTAGCTAGCTTTGACAACCTCTTGGTTGTAGACCTCCATGATGTCTCCAACTTTAATGTCATTGAATTTGTCGATACCGATCCCACACTCGTATCCGGTTTGAACTTCGCGCACATCATCCTTGAAGCGGCGTAGGGAGCCGATAGACCCATCGTGCACGATGGCGCCATCTCGAATAATGCGCACTTTGCCGGTTCGCAGTATTTTACCTTCAATAACGTAGCATCCGCCGACCGCCCCAATTTTAGGCACGCGAAATACCTCCCGGACCTCGGCTCGTCCCAGGATGACTTCCTGGAACTTGGGCGCCAACATACCAGTCAAAGCATTTTGAATGTCATCAATCACCTCGTAGATGACTCGGTACTGTCGGACATCGACATGTTCTTTTTCGGCCAGTTGACGGGCTTTGGCCTCTGTAGTCACCCCAAACCCCACAATAATGGCTCCCGAAGCTTGTGCGAGCATGACGTCAGACTCAGTAACCGTCCCGACTCCGGTATGGAGGACTCGGACCCGAGCCTCTTCATTGGAGAGCTTTAAGATGGATTGGGATAAGGCCTCGGCCGAACCATGCACATCCGCTTTGATCACCAGGTTTAAGTCGCGAATCGACTCATCTTTCAAGCGCTGATAAAATTCATCGAGCGATACGCCCCGAAGGCCTGCCTCGCTACTTTGTCGGGTTCGTTCGAGCCGGGCATCAGCGATCATCTTAGCGTGGCGCTCATCCTCAAAAATGACGAAGTCGTCGCCCGCGTCCGGCACTTGGTTAAATCCAAGCACCTCCACTGGCATTGATGGGCCAGCCTCTTTAACACGTTGGCCTCGGTCATTGAGCAAAGCCCGCACGCGGCCCGTCACGGCTCCAGCCATAAACACGTCACCTACCCGCAATGTGCCCCGCGCGACAAGAACGGTCGCTACAGCCCCTCGGCCCTTGTCTAGTTTGGCCTCGATAATGGTGCCTTGAGCCAGTCGATTGGGGTTGGCGGTTAGTTCTAAGACGTCCGCCTGGAGCAAAATAGATTCCAAGAGCCGATCAATGCCGTCACCTGTCCGTGCTGAGACCGGCACCATCATGGTATCGCCGCCCCACTCTTCGGAAACCAGTCCGTGGGTGGTTAACTCGGTTCGGACACGTTCCGGATTGGCTTCCGGCAAATCGATTTTGTTGATTGCGACCACGATGGGTACCCCGGCGGCCTTGGCGTGGTTGATGGCTTCCACGGTCTGAGGCATGACGCCGTCATTGGCCGCCACAACCAGCACCGCAAGGTCCGTCACCTGCGCTCCACGAGCTCGCATCGCCGTAAAAGCTTCGTGGCCAGGTGTATCCAAGAATACAACTTGGCGGTCGTTCCACTCAATGACCGAAGCACCAATGTGTTGGGTGATGCCTCCCGCTTCGGATTGGGTCACGCGACTCGACCGGATTCGGTCGAGCAGGGACGTTTTACCATGGTCAACATGGCCCATCACCGTTACCACTGGCGGACGAGCTTCTAGTGACTCCGGAGCATCTTCACTACCCTGAATGAGTTGTTCTTCACGTTCTTCAACCGTAGCGCGTTCTTCAACGGTCGCTCCCATTTCGGTCGCGACGATTACGGCGGTTTCTTTATCAATTTCATGATTGAGTGTCGCCATGACACCCAATCCAATAAGATGCTTAATCAGTTCGGTGGCTTTGGCACCGAGTTGATCAGCGAGGTCTTTCACCAACACCGGACCACTAATAACGACGTGACGGGTGACCGGCGGCATGGTGTCTTGCCGTTGGCTACTCTTGGCGCTCTTGGGCTTCCGTTTGTTTCCAAACCGCTCTTCGTCCCACGATTTTAGTCGTTTGTCCGGGGATGTTGGTCCGCTGGAGCGACGATCTTTACCGCTGTGGCCGGTATTACGTCGTCCCTGATCTTTAGCTGGACGCGCGGCTGGCGGAGGCATCGTTGAGCCGCGACTCGGCGCCGGCCGTGGACCACCACTGACGGGACCTCGCCCGGCGTTTGAGCTCGGGCGTGCCCCGCCGTAGCCGTTACTGTTTGGACGTTGGTTTGGATACCCGGGTCGATCCGTTCCGCTGGGCCCGCGGTTTCCCTGATACGGTGGACGATCCCCGCTGGGGCCTCGGTTTCCTTGATACGGAGGCCGATCTCCGGTCGGTCGATTGGGATACGGCGGGCGATCGGGACGGTTTTGGCCGGCTTGAGGCGGGCGGCTTGGGTAACCCGGCCGGTTTCCTGGAGTGCCTGGCCGGTTCTGATACGTCGAGCGATCTGGGCGGCCGGCGCTCTGGGTCCCGGTTTGACTGCGGTTCCCTTGATAACCGGGCCGGTCGTTGGGGTACGGAGCTCTTTCGGGTCGGTCTCCCGGCGTTCTGGTCATGGGAGATCGTGCTGGTGTTGGTCGCGTCGCCGGTGCTGGGACTGTTGGTCCTTGGCTTGGATACGGTCTTGGTCCCACTCGGTCTCCCGGCGGTGCCTCGGTTGGAGGTTTTGGGGCCACGGGGGCTTTCGGTACGGAAGGTTTGGGCTCGGGTGCGGCTTTTGGCTCCGGCGGCAGTTTTCCCTCCATGATGTTGCGCACCGTCTGTACCGCTTCCGGTTCCACCGTGCTCATGTGATTCTTGATGTTTTCGACTTTGAGCCGATGTAATAGATCGATGAGTCGTCGACTGTCGAGTTTTAACTCCTTCGCCAACTCGTAAACCCGAACTTTGTCCTTTTCTGCCACGCTGAATCCCCCCTGACAATTCTCCCGATGCCAATAAACGTTGTGCAATATTTGTGTCTAATATCGCGAGTACCGCGTGTGGCCCCATTCCAATGGAGCCCCCCAATTCATCTTTGGTGCCTGCCCGAAGAATCGGTACCCCGAGATCTTGAGCCCACAGGTGATACTTGCGATAAACCGATGGGCCGGCGTCGGTCGATATCACGATTAATGCGACATCCCCGGCTTTAAGAGCCTTTTCAACCTGGTTGTTTCCCGGCGCCAAAGAGCCCGCCCTTCTTGCGATTCCAATCCAATTCAGCCAACTGTTCATAGGTCTCCTTAGTTCACGTGAGTGGCTTCCAGTAGCGTCTGAAGCAGTTCCGGCTCAACCGGGTGTTCCAATGCCCGTTCGAGGCGACGGTTTTTGATTCCAAGTTCGATGCACTCCCGAGTTCGGCAGAGGTATGCGCCTCGACCGGATACTTTGCCCTTTAAATCCACCACCATGGATCCGTCGGGACACCGCACCACCCGCAGTAAGTCGCGTTTAGGGCTCGACTGATTACAGGCGACACAGGTGCGCATCGGAACTTTTTTCACTTTCACCGTCTCACCACCAGTTTCCTTGGCCTACTTGTGATTCTGATCTTAGGTCCACTTTCCAACCCGTTAACTTAGCCGCGAGCCGGGCGTTCTGCCCTTCTTTGCCGATTCCTAACGACAACTGATTGTCTGGAACCACAACACGGGCCGCACGAGTATCCGTTTCAATGGTGACATTGGTTACTTGCGCTGGCGACAGAGCGTTGGCGACCAATACAGCGGGATCGGGATCCCATCGGATGATGTCGAGTTTCTCGCCCCGGAGTTCCTGCACAATCGACTGCACCCGGGCTCCGCGGTTCCCGACACAAGATCCCACGGGGTCAATATTGGGATCTTCTGCCCACACAGCGATCTTAGTGCGCGCCCCGGCTTCCCGTGCAATCCCCTTTATTTCTACGGTACCATCATGAATTTCTGGTACTTCCAGTTCAAATAGTCGGCGAATAAGGCCGGGATGACTCCGAGATACATAGATTTGTGGGCCTTTACTGGTCTTTTTAACTTCCACCACATAAAGTTTGACCCGTTCATTACCGCGCAAATATTCCCCAGGTACTTGTTCACTCGGCATCATAATGGCTTCGGTACGGCCTAGGTCAATATAGACTAGGTTCCGTTCGGTGCGATGGACGAGACCTGTGACGATTTCGCCCTCGCGGTCAATAAATTCGTCGTAAATCATGCCGCGCTCGGCTTCCCGAATCCGTTGAACAATGACCTGTTTGGCAGTTTGGGCAGCTATCCGTCCGAAATTTTTCGGTGTCACCTCAAACTCCACAATGTCACCCTCAATGGAACCGGGTCGGATGGCATTGGCTTCATCGAGGCTCACTTCCAACCGATGGTCTTGAACCTCTGGAACGACCGTTTTTTGTGCCCATACTTGCGTAGCTCCCGAATCGCGGTCGATCCGAACGCGTACATTTTGCAGCGAGCCAAAATTGCGACGGTACGCGGAGATCAGAGCCGACTCAATGGCTTGGAATAGAACCTCTTTTTCGATGCCTTTTTCACGTTCTAAGTCAGTGAGTGCGGCTAGTAGCCCTTCATTCACCGAATAACCCCCCTAACGGGCTCTTTGCCCCTGTCAAGCGAAAAGAGTGGGCTCAAGCTCCCCACTCTGAGTCTCCAAAACCGATTCCAAAACCTCGGTTTCTTTGGTAACCCAACTATCTCTCTCCGATATTCTAGCATATACGGTAGGACATCACAACCGTGGCTCGGGGGCACGTAGACCGGTTAATCCAAATACTACGGTGGTAAGGACCAACAATCCGGCCCCTGCCCAAAACGGATCCCGGATGGAATGGATCATGAGAAGTCCGCTGGCGATGGCCATGACCAATGATCCCAAGGTACCTACGGCTTGAAACCGACCTTGTACCGTACCGCGCATCTGTTGGGGAATGGCATTCATTAATTGAGCCTGTAAAGCCGGTCCAATCAGGCTCATGGAGATCGCCTCGACTATTGACACGACAATCGAGAGCCAGACACTGCGCGAGGCAATATATAAGAAGACGGTGCCCGCGTTTAAGAGGCTACCCCCAAAAATTAATGCGTTGCGACGGGCACGGGCGTTGGCCAAGCGTCCGCCTACGAAATTTGAAAGGAGGAGGGGAATGGCGAAACAGGTGAACGATAGGCCGACGACCAGGTTCGAGGCTCCTAGAAATCGCATATACAGGCTCCACACCGTATCGTACATGCCGATTAATCCGGTCCAGCCGAAATTGACGACGAATAGGGGCCAAAGTACACGATAGAGCGACCCGGAGATTGGGGCTTCTCGTTCCGTCGAATGGACCTCTTCGGTCCTACCCGAGGGGAGGCCCCGCATGATACCGAACATTGCGAGTCCCGCAAACACTGCACCCAACACAAATGGCGCCGATAATCCCCACCAACTACTCAAGATCCCCCCCACCAGTGGTCCTAGTGCGAATCCTGCCATGGAAGCCGACGAGAGGAACCCATAAGCTGAGCCTCTTCGGGCATCGGAAACCAGATCACCGACAAGTGCGTTGGCCGCAGGCAAGAATGCCGCGGCTCCAATGCCTTGGAGAATCCGAAATCCGAGATAGAACGGCGCGGGAACCCGAAGCACAAACAAAGCCGTAGCGATTGCTGTGATTGCTGCGCCGAGCATCAACAAGAGACGCCTTCCTAGGACATCGGATCGGTTGCCTAAAACCCATTGTCCCACGAAAGAGGCCAGAGCATAAAGCGCGGCCATGGCCCCAATCCAGGGTAACGAAAACCCACGACGTTCGGCGTAGATAGGCAACAACGGTAGTATCGTACCGTATCCGGTTTGGATAATGAAGGTCGCCCCACAGAGAACCCAGAGGGCCCGGGGCCATCCACGGCGCGCTGTCGAGAGCGGTGACGTTATCACGACCAAATGCTTCTAGAAAAATGCCAATTGGCTGGTTTCCCCAAGATCGTCCAGTGCTCCTTGTCCTCGCAGTAGTTCAATAATGCTCTTGGATAACTTCGCACGTTGCCGCAGGTCGTCAATAGACAGAAACGGTCCTTGCTCTCGTGCCGCTACAATATTATCCGCTGCGGCAACGCCCAATCCTGGCAATGCGGCAAATGGTATTTGTAGTCCTCCGTCGTGAAGCGTGAATCGATACGAATGCGAACGGTCCAGGTTGACAGGAAAGAAACGGTACCCCCGTGCTAACATTTCGCGGGTTAGTTCCAACACCGAGACCTGACTCTTATCTTTAGGGGTCGCCGCATTGCCCAGTTCGTCAATATCCTTCATAACCTGGTTGACGCGCTTGATTCCTGCGAGCACCACTTCGGGATTAAAATCATCCATATGCCGGGAAAAATAGGTGGCATAGTAAGCCAGTGGATAATGCACTTTGAACCATGCGATGCGCCATCCCATCATCACATAGGCAGCCGCGTGGGCTTTGGGGAACAGGTACGAGATTTTTCGGCACGAGGCGATATACCAATCCGGCACCTGATGCTGGCGCATCAAGTCTTCTTGTTCGGGTTTCAGCTCTTTGCCTTTTCGTACGGCTTCTGAAATGGCAAAGGCACTTTTGGGGGCGATACCACGGTTTAACAGATACATCATGATGTCATCACGGGTGGCAATGACGTTGGACAATGTGGCTAATTTCTGCCGGATGAGGTCTTGTGCGTTGTTGTTCCACACCTCGGTTCCATGGGACAATCCCGAGATCCGGATTAATTCGGCAAAGGTGCTAGGACGGGTGTCAATGAGCATGCGGCGAACAAATGGCGTGCCGAATTCTGGGATGCCCAAGCTGCCGACCGGGGAACCAATGCTATCAGCGCTCACTTGGAGTGCCGAGGTGTCCCGAAAGAGGCTCATGGTCGGTTCGTCCTGGAACGGTATGGCCCGTGCGGAAACCCCAGTCAAGTCTTCGAGCATCTTAATTGCGGTGGGGTCGTCGTGTCCTAAAAGGTCTAATTTCAACAGTCGGCCTTCAATCGCATGGTAATCAAAGTGGGTGGTGACGACGTCCGAGGCATGATCGTCCGCTGGGTGTTGTACTGGGGTAAACCGATAGATACTCTCGTCCTGCGGCACGACCATCAATCCGCCGGGATGCTGACCGGTGGTTCGCTTAACACCAGTGATACCGCTGGCGAGCCAATCCAACTCGGCGGGGGTGAGGTCGCGTCCCGCGTCGCGAGACCAGGCTCTCACCAGTCCATAGGCGGTCTTCTGCGCCACGGTTGCGATGGTGCCGGCCCGAAATACGTGACCCTGCCCAAAGAGTTCTTCGGTGTAGCGGTGAATCTGGGGTTGATATTCTCCAGAAAAATTTAGATCAATGTCTGGCACCTTGTCTCCCTCGAAGCCTAAAAAGGTTTCGAAAGGAATATCTTGACCGTCCCCTACCATCGGAGTTTCACAGTGTGGGCAGACCTTAGCCGGCAAATCGAATCCGGATTGGAACTGTTCATCGGTCACAAACTCTGTGTAACGACACCCTGGGCATCGATAATGCGGGGGCAGCGGATTCACTTCTGTGATATCGAGCAAGGTGGCCACCAACGATGATCCTACTGAACCTCGCGATCCCACCAAGTAGCCATCATCGAGAGATTTTTTGACCAATCGGTGCGCGATGTAGTAAATACTGGAAAAGCCATTAACCGTAATCGATCGCACTTCTTTGTCCAGCCGGGACTGCACCAGGGCTGGGAGTGGATCCCCATAAAGCGCCACCGCCCGATTCTGCGGCATGCTTTCAATGACACTAACCGCTTCATCTAATGTGGGAGCAAAAAGTCCATCGGGCACCGGCTTAATGGGACCGAGCGACTGATAGATGGTTTGGGGAGATTCCTCTAATACAAAGGACCGCGTTGTTTCATCCAGCCATGCGAACTCTTCGAACATCTCGTCCCCGTTCCGAAAATGGAGGGCGTCGGATGCGTTGTGGAGTTCTCCTTTCGCGGTAGCGGCTAAGATGTCGCGAAACACCTTATCTTGAGGACGCAAGTAATGGGCGTCTGACACGGCGGGCACCGGTTTATGGTGTTTTGTACCTAAGGCAATTAAATCATGGATGTACGAGCAGACCATGTCCTTTGAGCCTAGATGTTCTTCCCGTTGAAGTGAGGTCAGACCGTCTGGTGGGGTGATTTCCCAGTAATCATAAAAACCTGCCAATTGGCTGATGTCCTCCGGTCGGTCTCCCCTTAAAAGGCTTTCTTGTAATTCGCCTCCATGAATCGGCGACCCTAACAACCATGAATCGCGGCCGGCTATTAAATCAGACCGGCGGATCCGAGGCACCCGATAATAGGTATCTAAATGAGACGCGGAAATCATCCGATAAAGGGATTCGATGCCTTCTTGGCGCTGCATCAAAAGGACCACGGGGATTGGACGACCCACGGTATAGGATTGTGGAGCTGGGCTCCTAAGGAAGGCTTCGGTAAGCCATTCCCCGCTGTCGTCGATGAGGAGCTTAAGTAAGACCTCGGCAGTGGCTTCGGCATCAGCTAAAGCGCGGTGGTGTTGGGTTAAGACGATTTTAAAGTGTTGTGTCAGGGCACCTAGCCCATAAGACTTAAGGCCGGGCACTCGGATGCGTGCCAGGTTCAACGTGTCGAGTACCGGCAATGTTAGCTGGACGTGGTTATGTCGCCAGAGGGCGGCGCGCAGGAACCCGTCATCAAATCGCGCATTGTGGGCGACTAGAACAGAACCGGCGGCAAAGGCCAAAAATTCTTCCATCACTGTGTTAGGGAGCGGGGCATTGGCGACATCGTGATCTTGAATCCCGGTAATTTGACGGGTTCCGGCCGAAAGAGGTTGGGTCGGTCGTACCATTCGGTGGAATCGATCCACAATCTTCCCATCAACGACTTTGACAGCGCCTAGTTCGATTATATCGTGGGTCCGGGCGGAGAGCCCGGTGGTCTCGACATCGACCACGACGAGCGGGGTATGGGGCCACTCCACCTCAAGAGGAGGGCCTTGTAGCGCTTGGACCATATCGTCCACCATATTGACCTCAACCCCGTAAATGGCTTGAATCCCAAATTTTTTGGTGAGTTGCTCCAATTCCGGATAGGTTTGGACACCCCCATGGTCAACAATCGCGACCGCTTGTTGATGGTTGTTCTTAGCCCATTCAAACACCTCAACGGGTGATAAGAGCGCATCCAATGTGCTCATTTTGGTATGCACATGCAGGTCCAAGTGGGGTCGTGAACTAGAGGCGATGCGAGGCGGGTCGACATTCACCGCGTGTTTGACGCGCAATACGAGTTCTTCGGTAAACTTATCCACTTCGAGAGACCCTTGGGCCTTGACATAAGTACCGACGGGAAATGCGTCAGCAGACAACGGTTGTCCTCGGCGTTCCGAATATTTAAGTCGGCAGGCTCCCTTATCGTCGGTGATAGTCCAGGTCCAGTGACTGACTCCATCGCGTCCAGCTCGGGTGTCTCGCGTGATGACCTTGCCCAACACGATCACATCGCCGGAAGTCGGCAACGAAAGGAGTTCTGCGGGGTCTCCCGGATACAAGCCTCGACCAATGTGAGCGTTTTGGGTCGCCAATCCACTAGTGGCTAAAGAGACCGGGACTACGGGGTCCGGTGCGGCTGGCTTTGCGGCGTCAATCTCGTCGTGCCACGAAGGCATGTCCGGCCAGAATGTTCGTAAGCGTGCTTCCCCGCCCCACTGCTGAAATAGCTCAAAAGCCACCCGACTCGGAAATCGGCAATGAATTTCTCCCGAACCGTCTTGGGTTATTGCCGAGTCGGACATTAGGGTGACAAACGTGGCTCCTCCAAGATCCCAAATTTCTTTTATCCGAGAGGTTGTGGCACGTGGCCAAGGATATTCTTCAATACGGACCGCAATCCCCCACCGCGTCGTCAATTCGTGCGACAACAGGGCATGCCAAGCTTGGTCCTGCGGCACAACTTCTGCCACATAGAGAACGAGGCCTTCTGCTGTGCGTTTGGCCGCGAGGAACGGTCTAAGCGGGAACGGGTATTCATGGTGTTGCAACCAGTCGGTTAGGCGTGATGTCATCGTCGGGGCCACTTCCTTGAGTAATAAATTTTCTAGTCGTCGGGGCGCGAAACCGAGGACCAGGTGGGGGGCGCGAAGCCCCCTCTTGGGGACTCAAGCTTTACTGAAATTAGATCCGCGGGATTTCCCGAATAATCTCCCAATACATCTTCATACGGGCCGCGAGTCCCTTGGCGAGCCCGAGTTTTTCTTCTTTCATCACTTGGGTCACGTCGTGCAAAATGACGGAATGAGGCTCCTTGCCTAGCCGTTTTAGCTGTCGGTGCAATTGGAGTTCGACGCCGTATCCGGCACCACCGATGTGGTCCGCTCCTAAAAAAAACTGACTCCGCATGACGCGTTGGCCTGATAAAAACGGGGTCAGCGCCTGAGCCCAGTCCGTGGATGTGCGGCCCCCCTCAAATATACCCACCGTTGCCTCGTGATGGCCGTTTAATACCGGGAGAATTAACTCCCGTACATGGGACACCGTCAATCCCACCAGGTCAGCATCTAAAAATAGAAGGACATCGGCCGCTGCGTGCTCGGCACCGGCCTTGATGGCGCTCCCTTTCCCGGAATTTTCCTTCAAGTCCAGAACCGTGACTCCCATTCTCCGTGCTACGTCACTGGTGTTATCCGTGGATCCGTCGTTGACCACGATGATTTCGTGGATTTCAGGCACTGTTTGCAAGACGCTAAGCACCGACCCGATGTTGGATTCCTCGTTATAGGCCGGAATTATGGCTACTACCCGATCACTCACTTGCGCCACACCCTCAGTTTTTTAGAGTCCCTTTTACCGATTATTGACCGATACTCCTAGTAGGCCCGCCCAAATAAGGCTCGTCGCACACCCGGCCTGCCACAGACTATACACCCATTACCTGACAAGTTCGCCTCGAGGGGAAGGCAGCGGATTGTCACGGCAGTTTCCTGCTTGAGGCGGTCGGCACACTGTTCGTCTGCACACCAATCCCCGAGAAAAAATCCTCTATGATCATATTGTGCCATCTCTTGGTAATTCTGAATAGCGTGGGTGTGTTGATTTCGGTAATCTTGAGCTTGGCGAAAGAGAGTCGTTTGAATATCTTCTAAAACCTTGGGAATCGTTGCGGAGACCTCCGATTCCTCGACTGCTAGTTTCTCACCCGTATCGCGCCGACAGAGCATGACCCGTTGTTGCGCCATATCTTTGGGCCCCACTTCAAGTCGTAGTGGCACTCCCCGCATTTCCCAGTCGTTAAATTTGTAGCCAGGCGTGTATTCATCACGGTCGTCGATCTTGACACGGCATACGGACTGCAACTGCGCTTGCAATGTTTTTGCGTGCCTAACTACGGCATCGCGCTCCGCGCCCCGGCCAATCGGGACGATGATCACTTGAATCGGAGCTACGCGGGGCGGCATGCGGAGTCCTTTGTCGTCACCGTGCACCATAATTAAAGCTCCGATCATGCGGGTGGTACTGCCCCATGACGTCGTCCAGCCATATTTTAAGACGCCGTCTTCGTCGAGATACCGAATCTCAAACGCTTTCGCAAAGTTTTGTCCTAAAAAGTGCGATGTGGCAATTTGAAGCGCCTTACCATCGCCCATTAAGGCCTCTAGGGTGTACGTCTCAACCGCACCAGCGAAGCGCTCGCCGGCGCTCTTGACTCCCTCAATGACGGGGACCGCGAGCTCGCCTTCGATGACCTCACGGTAGGTTCCAAGCTGCTGCACAGTTTCCGCAACGGCTTCTTCTTCAGTCCGGTGCACCGTGTGACCTTCTTGCCACAAAAACTCCGTCGTGCGTAAAAAGGGACGGGTTGATTTTTCCCAGCGTAAAACATTGGCCCATTGATTAATGAGGACCGGCAGGTCACGGTACGATTGAATCCACTGCGAATACATGTACCCTATGATGGTTTCTGATGTAGGGCGCACCGCTAAGCGTTCGGCCAATACCTCGTTGCCACCCATTGTCACCCAGGCCACTTCCGCAGAAAAACCTTCAACATGCTCTGCTTCTTTCACCAAAAGATTTTCGGGAATCAGAAGGGGGAAATATGCGTTCTCATGTCCGGTCGCTTGGAAGCGTTGGTCCATCGCCGTTTGAATGAATTCCCAGATCTTATAGCTATAGGGCTTCATCACCATAAAGCCCTTCATTGGCGCATAATCCACCATGTCCGCTTTCTTAATCACGTCGACATACCACTGGGAAAAGTCGTGCGATTTAGGCGTGATTTCCTTGAGAAGCTTTTCCACCCAAACGAACCTCCTCGGCTGCTTCTTGAATTTCTTTCCAGAGTTCCTCTACCATGTCGGCTTGATCAACCCGCCGCACAATCTCTCCATGACGGAAGATAAGTCCCATGTTTTTACCCCCGGCCAAACCTACATCGGCTTCCCGGGCCTCGCCGGGACCATTCACGGCGCACCCCATGACGGCGACCGTGATAGGTTCCGCAATCGAGGCCAGGCGTCTTTCTAATTCGGTGGTGACGGGCCACATGTCGAATTGGAGCCGACCACACGTTGGACACGCCACGATGTTGGCACCGCGTTGACGAAGTTTCAGGCTCTTTAAGATTTCCCATGCGACTCGGATTTCCTCTTCCCCGGGAGCTGTCAGGGAGACTCTGATGGTGTCGCCAATCCCTTCCGCAAGGAGCGTCCCAATGCCGACGGCAGACTTAATGGTGCCTTGCATGGTGGTGCCAGCCTCAGTGACCCCCAGATGCAACGGGTAATCATACTGTTCGGCCATGAGACGATAGGCGGCCAACATCGTGGGTACGTCCGACGCCTTGAGGGAAACCACGATATTGTCATAATTGAGATCATTTAAGATGGCGATATGGCGGGCTGCCGATTCGACCATCGTTGCTGCGGTGCGACCCAGGTCATGAAGCAAGCCCTTTTCAATCGATCCCGAGTTCACCCCGATCCGAATCGGAATTCCGCGTTCCTTGGCGGCTTTAACAACTTGCTCCACCCGATCCCGGTCGCCGATATTTCCGGGGTTCAGTCGCAGTTTATCTACCCCATTTTGAATCACGGCGAGCGCTAAACGGTAATCGAAATGGATGTCGGCCACTACCGGCATGGGCGAGTGCTTCACAATTTCGCCGACGGCGGCGGCGGCTTCTTGGTCGGGTACGGCGACGCGCACCATTTCACAGCCGACGGCCGCGTACCGCGCAATCTCGTCGAGCGTTGCCTTGACGTCCCTAGTGTCGGTTTTTGTCATGCACTGCACCACCACCGGAGCACCTCCGCCAATCGTCAGATCCCGTACCTTTACCGCTTTTGTCATGCTGAAACCTCCTCGTATGGATCCCTATGATCGCCGGCAGCGTGGGCCGGATACTTGTTCTATCTTACCATTAGAACGCAGCACCCGTATGAAATAAATGGCTGACATCGTGGTAGGTGATGACCAACACGAAAAGAATAAGGACTACGAAGCCCACCATGTGGATCAAGTTTTCGTGTTCTGGCTTCATCGGGCGGCGGCGGACGCCCTCGAGCCCCAATAAAAATAACCGACTGCCATCAAGTACCGGAATCGGTAGCACATTAAATAGGCCGAGGTTGGCGGACAATGCTCCCGCCAGCATGAAAAGGCTCCAAATCCCGACGTGAACGGCCTGGTTGACGTAGACCGCAATTCCTACCGGGCCAGTAAAGGCCATTGGTACCCGGCCTTCGATCATCTCAAACATGTACGTGAACCATCCTGCGGTGAGGTTGATGGTGTAGGTGATGCCGGAACGAATGGCCGCCAGGGGGCCCAGATGGACCGTGACGGTGGCGGGCTCGATCCCGATAATGTATCGTTTTTGTGCCTTGTCGTAACGAGGCTGGACGGTGACCTGATGGACTACGCCGTGGCGTTCCAGGGTCATCGCGATCGGATGATGCACATGGTCGACAATGGCCTGTTTGAGTTCATCCCACGTTTTTATCGGTTGGTGGTCGATGGCAGTAATACGATCGCCAGCCCGTATACCTGCCGTATAGGCAGGATAGTGCGGGATTGTGGCAGCGATCGATGTCGTTGGGGTGGGCGTACCGATGGGACCAAAGGCTAAAGCAAAGATCACCCCGGCGAGAATGAGGTTCATAACGGGTCCTGCAAAAATTACCGAAAATCTTTGCCACAACGGTCGATTGGGATAGTCGTTGGGATTGTCAGACTGATTCATCTCCATTCCGGCAATCCGTACGTATCCGCCCAGAGGAATGATCCGCAGCGAGTAACGGGTTTCTCCCCACTTAGGAGAAAGTAAGGCCGGGCCAAATCCGAGCGAAAATTCGGTAATGCCCATGCCAAACGCCTTACCCATCAAAAAGTGACCCAACTCGTGGACCGACACTAAAATGCCAAAAATCGCTACCAGGGCTACGACGGTTGCCATGGGTTCAAAAACCTCCTATCCGGACACTAGAATCTTTCCCGTACGACTAGGCTCGCCATCTGTCGTCCCCACCGGTCTGCCTCTAAGACGCTGTCCAGTGTGGTGAGGGGTTGATTATGGTTAACCTTCTCCAAAGTGGCTTCTACAGTCTGGACGATCCCTAAATACGGGATACACTCATGCAAAAAAGCATCCACCGCCACTTCATTGGCTGCATTAAATATGGCGGGCATCATTCCTCCGGATTTTCCGACTTCGCGCGCTAGGGCCAATGCCGGAAATGTTGTGTTGTCCGGTTGTTCAAACGTCAAGGCGATATCGGACCAGTCGAGGGGAGGAGTAGCGAGTGGCCATCGGTCGGGCCAACTAAATGCCACCTGTACGGGCACCCGCATGTCGGGTTGTCCCAGTTGGGCCAGGGTTGCACCATCCATGTATTCCACCATGGAATGCACGATGCTTTGCGGGTGGATCACCACATCGATCTGGTCGTAGCCAATCTCGAATAATTGGTGGGCTTCGATAAGTTCGAGCCCTTTATTCATCAGGGTCGCCGAGTCAATACTAATTTTCTTCCCCATCGACCACTTCGGATGATTCAATGCCTCTTCTACCGAGACCGCTTCGAGTTCGGATCTGGTCCGGCCCCGGAATGGGCCCCCAGAACAGGTCAGAATCAGACGGCGGACGGGTTGCTTGGGATTAAGACATTGGAAGATTGCCGAATGCTCACTATCCACGGGAATGATCTGACTGCCGCTAACTCGAGCATAGCTACGGACCAAGTCCCCAGCGGCCACCATAGTCTCCTTATTGGCCAACAAGAGGTCATGGCCCCTCTCGAGTGCAGCCAGAGTAGGTACTAGTCCCGAGAAGCCGCTCATGGCGCCGACCACCTTGGAGTGTGGTGCTTGCGTTATATAGTCGATAATGCGCGCCATGCCGGAAACGATTTCGGGCCCGTCCATCGCCTTTACCAAGGTGGCAGAGGCATTCTCATCGGTCAGGCCGATCCAGCGTGCCCCGAGTCGAAGACCCAGGTCCCATAGAGCTTGACCACTCTGATGAGCCACCAAGCCGTCGACTACGAATTGGTCGCGATGGGCTGTTATTACATCTGCAACCGCCGCACCGACGGATCCCGTGGCTCCTAATACGATCACATGCGTCATGAACGTCCCCCTCTTCGATAAACTGGGCTAACTAATGGCTTGCTGTGTTCGATGGACGACCCTTAGCATGAGCGCCGTGATGGGGCCTATGATCACCCCGCTGGCCCCAAATAACCGAATCCCAATATAGAGCGCAATGACTGCCACCAAGGGGTGCACACCCATGTTGGAACCAACTAGGCGAGGCTCTAGGATTTGTCGTGCTAAGGCTACGGCTAACAACACGAGTAATAATTTTAGCGCCAACACATGTTGACCTAAGAACCACGCTCCCAAGATCCAGGGACCGAGAATCGCAGTGGGCCCTAGGTACGGAACGAGATCTAAAAGGCCTGCGGCAATCCCAACGAGAACCCCATACCGGATACCCAGAAGCAATAATCCTGCGGCGGTGATTGCTGCGGTCAAAAAAACGAGCAACGCCTCGGCCTTCAAGAACCCCAATGTCCCATTTACAATATCATACTTCGCGGCTTGATATTGAGGTCGGATCGAGGGCGGCAAGGCTCGCAGCACTTGGGTACTGATCCAGCGATGGTCTCGTATCAGGAAATAGGCCGTCACTGTCCCGATAATCACCACAAGTCCCAGGTTTGGTACTTTGAGCAACAGCACCATCAGGCTCCGGACGAGCCCCTCCGAGATGTGATAGAGACTGGTCAAGGAGGTGTTGACCAGTCTGGGTCTTACATGCAATTGCCGCACTAACTGAGCTTCCCAGTCTCGGTTATGTTGAATCAGGTGTTCGCCCCGGGAGAGGTATTGAGGCAGTCGATGAGACAACTGCAAAAGTTCAGCCACCAATAACGACACGACCGATCCCAATACGATGAGGACGCCCCCTCCACCTACCGCTAAGCTCATCAGGGCTGCACCGGATCGAGGGACGTGGTGCGACTCAAACCAAGAGGCAATAGGTTGGAGGAGCATCGCTAACAACGCCCCAAACACAAATGGCACAATATACCCGAGACACCAACGCCAAAAGACGTAGGCACTCAGTAAAAACACTATCGACACCCAAAAACTCTTCCAATACATGGGCATTGCTATCACGGCTCCTGTTGGAGATCACATGCTAGCTTATGCCCAAGCTCTTTAATAAATAATAGGCAATTGGCAACGCAAATAACGCGGAATCAAACCGATCTAGTATGCCTCCGTGGCCGGGAAGCAATCCTCCTGAGTCTTTAACCCCAGTATAGCGCTTAAGAGAAGACTCTAAGAGATCGCCCATTTGACCCACGACGCTCACGATGATGCCAAATAATCCGGCGGTGACGATACCGAGACCCATCCAGTGGGCGGATACGAGGCCGACCAGCGTACCGGCTACGGTCCCTCCAATGGTCCCCTCCCAACTTTTCTTGGGACTAATGGCCGGTAAGAGCTTATGGGCACCCCAGCGCCGGCCGATGAAATATGCCAGTGTATCGGTGGCCCAAATCACAAAGAAAAAGACGTAGGCTAAATGCATTCCGTGGGGATCTTGGCGAATACGTACTAAATAAGAAAAAAACAACCCTAAATAGAGGGCAGCCCACGACGTGGTAATGGCCCCCTCAAACGCCTTGGCGTTACGATTAACGAGGGCAATCAAGGCGACTCCCACCCCACCTAGAGCGATTACCGGAACCGTCGCCGACGGCACCAGACTGGTCGCGATCAAGAGCCAGATCCATAAGGCGCCCGAAAACGGGAAGAAACTAATTCCGTGGCCCCGGAGCATCCGAAAAAGCTCCCACACCGCAACCGTGGCAAATAACGAGAGGCCCAACACGAGAATGGGTCCCCCCACATAAAGAAGAAACAACATGACCGGTATTCCAATCACTGCGGTTAACACGCGTGTTTTTAGCACAACATCAGCCGTCCTAACCGATTCCGCCAAAACGGCGGTCTCGCTGTTGATAGGTATAAAGGGCTTGGGCCAATTCTTTGGCCGTGAAGTCCGGCCACAACGTATCGGTAATATAAATTTCTGCATAGGCGAGTTGCCACAGCAAAAAGTTAGACAACCGAATCTCGCCGCTGGATCGGATCAAGAGATCCGGATCGGGCAATCCGGCGGTGTCAAGATATCGTTCGAGAGTCAAGGCATCGAGGCGTTTCCCGGAACTGGTAACAGATGGGTCGCTAAGCCACCGATTGACCGCGCGCACGAGCTCGTCGCGTCCCCCGTAATTTAAGGCAATATTAAGCACCATTCGAGTTTCTTTGGCGGTTTCTTCGCGGGCCCAGGCCAGAGCACGCTGCGCCGGTTCGGGCAGCGCCGAAATGTTACCGATGGTTTTAATACAAACGCCTTCGGCTTTTAGTTCGGGTGTCTCCTGGTGTAAAAACTCTTCCAGTAACGACATCAGCGTATTGACCTCGGCTGGCGGACGTGTCCAATTTTCCGTGGAAAATGCGTAAACCGTCAGGACCTCGATGCCTAGTCGAGCGCTTTCTTTGACGATGGGCTTCAAGGCTTTGACGCCTTCACGATGACCGAATACACGCGGCAACCCATGCTGCGTGGCCCACCGACCGTTGCCATCCATGATAATGGCGACATGTCTAGGTAGAGCCCGGGTGATGGTGACTTCACTATGTTGTGCGTCAGATTCTTCCGGATAAGTGTCCATCGAACCTCCTGCCCTTTACGGTGTCATGATATCTTGCTCACGCGATAGCGCGATCTCTTCGAGGATTTTAATGTAACGGTCGGTCAATTTCTGTACGTCGGTCTGGCCGCGACGGTCCTCATCCTCAGAGATTTGATGATCTTTTTGGGACCCTTTCAAGTGGTCCACGGCATCGCGTCGTATGTTGCGGATTGCCACCCGTTGGTCCTCGAGTTGGCGTCGTAATTGTTTAACCAGGTCGCGACGGCGTTCTTCGGTCAAAGCGGGAACACTGACCCTCAGCAAATGGCCGTCCACACGCACGGAGACTCCAATATCAGCTTTTGAAATGGATTTCTCAATAGACTGGATGGCTGCTTTGTCAAACGGTTGAACGACTAACAGGCGTGGCTCTGGTGCACTAATCGTCCCCAGGTGCTGTAGCGGCGTAGAGGTACCATAATAATCCACCGATATCTTTTCCAACAGGGCCGGATGAGCTCTGCCGGCGCGCATGCCTGCGAGATCGCGTTCAAACATCTCTACCGTTTTCTTCATTTTATGCTCTGCATCTTCGATTATCTCTTTAAGCATGGTTCTCGCTCCTTACAAAGGTCCCGATAGGTTCACCAAGGATTACCTTTCGAATATTACCATAAATATTCATGTTGAAGACGACAATGGGGATGTCGTTGTCCATGCAGAGCGACGTGGCGGTCGCATCCATGACTTTCAGATTTTCTTTGAGTACGTCGAGGTAGCCAATTTGATCCAACTTGCGGGCATCTGGATTAGTTCTGGGGTCGGCGTCGTAGACGCCGGATTCTTTGGTGGCTTTGAGCATGACGTCGGCTTCAATTTCTGCCGCTCGAAGTGCGGCCGTGGTATCGGTGGAGAAGTACGGCGTCCCGTTTCCAGCGGCGAAAATTACGACCCGACCTTTTTCTAAATGGGTAATGGCTCGACGTCGGATATAAGGTTCTGCAACTTCCTTCATTTCGATAGCGGTCTGGACCCGGACTTCGACTCCGTGTTTTTCCAGTGCATCCATCAATGCTAGAGCATTAATGACGGTGGCCAGCATGCCCATATAATCGGCGGTGGCCCTATCCATCCCCTTGGAGGAACCGGATAGACCACGCCAAATGTTGCCTCCGCCTACAACTAAGCCAACCTGGACGCCAAGGCTCGAGACATCTTTTATTTGTCGTGCAATACTATCCACCACAATCGGGTCGATACCATATCCGGCGGTACCGGCCAGTGCCTCTCCGGATAATTTCAGGACAATCCGGTGATACTTTGCCTGGTCATGGGTTTCTGTCATAGTGGTCGTGCTCCTTTAAATTTTGGTAAAAGAAAAGGGCACTCGCGTGCCCTTTTATTCAGTCGGACCCGCGGTGCCGAAAAGCTCCTCGCCTCGCTCGAACCGTGCAAAGCGTCGGACCGTTATCTGTTCCCCAAGTCGAGCTATATGTTCCTTAATCAATTGGTCAATGGTGATGTCGGGGTTTTTGACAAACGGTTGGTCAACCAGACAATATTCTTGATAAAATTTCTTGACGCGGCCTTCTACCATTTTTGCCACGATGGCTTCCGGTTTGCCTTCATTCAAAGCTTGGGCCGTCAATACTTGCCGTTCGTGCTCCAATTCGGCTTCAGGTACCTCTTCGGCGCGCACAAATCGAGGCCGGGCTGCCGCGATATGCATGGCCACATCATGAGCTAATGCCCGAAAATCGGTGGTGTTCGCCACGAAGTCAGTCTCGCAATTGATTTCTAATAGCACACCAATCCGCCCTTGAAGGTGGATATAGCTTTCGATGAGGCCTTCGGTAGCACTTCGGCCGGCCTTCTTGGCAGCCGCTGCTAGGCCCCGTTCTCGTAAAACGTCTATCGCGCGATCGATGTTGCCGTCGGACTCTTGGAGTGCACGCTTACATTCCATCATCCCCGCACCGGTTCGGTCTCGTAACGCCTTTACATCTTTTGCTGAAAACACACAAGATCCTCCTCGCAGTGAAAGCGACCTTGCGGTCGCCTTCATGGGTGTCTGTAAAACCCTTATTGCGCTTCCGCCACAACCACTTCGTCTTGGTTTAACGCTTCGCCTTGACGCCCTTCGATGAGCGCATCCGCCATTCTAGCCGTCAAAAGGCGTACCGCTCGAATCGCATCATCATTACCAGGAATGATGTAATCAATTTCGTCGGGATCACAGTTAGTGTCCACAATCCCCACAATCGGAATGCCCAATTTACGGGCTTCTGTCACAGCGATGTGTTCCTTCCGAGGATCGACAACAAATACGGCTGCCGGAAGTTCTTTCATCCCTTCGATACCACCCAGGTATTTCTCAAGCTTTTCTTTTTCGCGCATAAGGGAACTGACTTCTTTTTTCGGCAGTCGTTCCCAATTTCCACTGGCTTCTTGGTCTTTTAACTCACCTAGGCGCTTAACGCGTTTTTTGATGGTATCAAAATTGGTCAACATCCCGCCTAGCCATCGTTGGTTAACAAAGTAGTCACCCGAGCGCCGTGCTTCTTCGGCCACCGCCTCTTGGGCTTGCTTTTTTGTGCCGATAAACAGCATACGGCCCCCATCAGCTCCTACTTGGCGGACGAAATTATAGGCATCTTCAACTTTTCGAACCGTTTTCTGTAGGTCGATAATGTAGATCCCATTACGTTCGGTAAAAATATAGGGCTTCATCTTAGGGTTCCAACGGCGGGTCTGATGGCCAAAGTGGACACCAGCTTCTAGCAATTGCTTCATGGAAATTACAGACATCCTACACCTCCTGGTTTTTCCTCCGTAACCCCACAGGACTTTGAAAGCACCAGGCCAGGGTTACGTGCGTGGTAGTAAATCCGATTTAGTATACCATAGGAAAATAATCAGGGCAAGCCGGAGAAGACCGACGGGTATGCCTCATCACGGTGAACACAGTGCAATCCGCTGCGATAGCGGCACCACGTGAGCCTTGTATGGTCCCGCTAGAAGCCTGCCAACACCTGGCTGGTGACCCCGCGCACCCCAGTGTCACTTTCGTATTGGGGGCACCCGGTTACCGCACGGACGGTCATCCCGGATCCGACCCGAAGTCCGGCTAATGAATAACCGGGGAGAGTCGGAGTGATTGGGATCCAACGTAAAAGACCCTTGATTGGTCGTTGCGGTGTTTTTCAGCCGCCGTCGATTGTCAGGTCAAGGGCGCCACAGTGAGTCGAGGAGCACGACACCGTGCTGAACCATCATGCCCGGCTCCAGGATCCACGCTATCGGGCCCAACGATGTTCCGTTGGTTCGGGAATCATTGAGCGGGCTTGACCGTCGATGCTCACGAAAACGGGAGGGTGCAATGCGCTGGACCGAAGGCACACTATTTGAGATGGATTCGCAGCGGAATGACGACGCCCTGTATTCTGAGTTTGAAAAAAAACCAGTGAGGAGAGAGTCCGGGCTGAAATATCTGCTTCACTATTTTCGAGGGGGTTAGCTGGGATTGAACGTAACGGTCAAGCTGTTGATCCGCGGTCTGGATTAGGCGTTGTCGTAGCCGCAGTTGAGCTGCGGTGGGGATCCCAAAGTTCACCCCATCTACCGAGACCGCCAAGTGTTGGAGGACGGTAGTGATCTGGGCTTCGATGGCGGGCTGCAGTTGGCTTTCTATTTGGTGTCTGAGGCTTGGTGCCCAGCGATGGAACTGGACATGGACGAGGGCGGTGGTCTGGTTCGCCACGGCCCGTTGACTCAACTGAATGGAGAGCCCTTGCGTGGTAAGCCATCCGTATTCGGCCATGGCTACGAACACCATGCCCATCCCTATCCCCAGTAATAGAGTAGCGATATGTGACTTACTTAAGGCCCCTCACCCTCTTGCCTGTGCCTTGATTATCTAGTATCGCCCAATCGTGGGCAAAACATAATATGCAAGGAATGGCGCTGCTATCCAAGCCAGGTGAGGGAGTGTCAGGGCGTCTCGTTGGGAGGAATCTCGGGTGGGCGGTTCCGCGGCCGGGGATCCGACGCGATAAGCCCGTAGATTAATCCAATGTACAACCCGGCGATTCCGGCCTTGGCGACTCCTGAGGCATGGGTGCCCGTGAGATACCAGACGACTATAACCCCACCAGCAAGAAACAGGAGGGCTCGTGCACTTTCTTTGAGATAGAGGAGCCGTTTGGAATGGTTGCGGACAAATCGGCCTGCAAACGCCCCGACCGTAGTGGTGAGGACAACAAACAGCACGTGGACTAAGTTTAGGCTCAACGCTGTGTCCATTCCTCTCTTGAAAATTTGTCACACCAACGGCAGCTCGACGCGACGCCTTGGAGACCGTCCGGACAATGGAGCCCCGGCTTGGCGTCCACTCAGGTAAAATGTTTTGGCCTGCTCGATGCGTACCGGTACGAATCGGTCAATGAGGTCCACAGCGGGATCCCGGTCCAGTAAGACCACTTTGTTGGATTGAGTACGGCCAGCCCAAACGTTTGGGTTTTTTCGGCTTAAACCGTCGATCAACACGGTTTCCGTGGTTCCAATCATTTTTAGGTTGGCTTCTAAACTAATTTGATACTGCAACTCCATCAAACGATTCAATCGGTCTTTCTTAATCGGGTTGGGCACCGGATCCCGCCCTTCCCATCGAGCCGCTGGAGTTCCTTCCCGCGGTGAATAGATAAAGGTAAAGGCCGCATCATAACGCACTTCCCGGACCAAGTCCAGGGTCTGTTGGAAATCTTCTTCGGACTCACCGGGAAACCCCACAATAATGTCGGTGGTTAACGATGCATCAGGGATAGCCGTTTTCACACGAGACACCAAGTCTAAATATTCCTCTCGCGTGTATTTCCGGTTCATCCGTTTCAAAATCGGGTTGGATCCGGCTTGGACGGGTAAATGGACATGATGCGTGATAGTCTGGCTGTGGGCGATGGCGGAAATAAGACGTTGACTAAAGTCCCTCGGATGGGGCGTGATGTAGTGAAGCCACCGAACGCCCTCGATCTTCTCTAGGGCTTCCAAGAGATCGGCTAAATCTAGGGCTGGTACCAAGTCATGCCCGTATGAATTGACATTTTGGCCCAAGACGGTGATGTCCTGGTACCCTTCGCGAGCCAAGGCGCGCACCTCGTCCACCACATCAGGCAGTTCGCGGGAACGTTCTTTTCCACGCGTAAACGGAACGATACAATACGTGCAAAATTTATCGCATCCATAAATGATGTTGACATAGGCACGCACCCCATCGTTTCGATGTGACGGTAGGTGCTCTACCACATCGCCGGCAGACTTCCAGACCTCCACAACGGTTGCTTCATGCTCTTCAACCTCTTCGAGAAGTCGAGGCAGTTCGTGAAGATTATGGGTGCCAAACACGAGGTCGACATGCGGGGCATGCCGCTTAATCCATGCTACGGTACCGGGCTCTTGTGCCATACATCCGGCCACGGCCAGTCGCATTTGAGGACGTGAGTCTTTCAGTTGTTTTAATTGCCCAATGTATCCAAAAGCGTGTTGCTCTGCACTTGCACGGACGGCGCACGTATTAATGATAATGAGATCCGCTTCCGAGTCCTTGGGGCTCACTTGATAACCAATCTGATCGAGTTGGCCCGCCATAATTTCCGAGTCTCGTTCATTCATCTGGCATCCATACGTTTTAATGTAATACTTTGGTGCTGTTGCCACGAGGGCCACCTCCCCTAATTCGCGCATCACTGGTTGGTTAAGTTTATCACGAACCCTGCCCAATCCCAACGCCCGTTATTAGGGCTTGGACCCAACTCGTGCCACGGGTCGGTTTTGACATCCTCCCGCGACTAAAGCCGCCGGAACCCCGATCCTCGAGAACTGGGGTTCCTGCTTCATGAGGCCCCACTTCGTAAGGTTTTCCCGGTTCGACGCCATACACAAGGGCCCTACGCGGGAAGGCGGTCCCCGTGCTTACCGGGAATCCCACCCTAGGGAGTTGTGGGTCGTCTGGCTATTTTCGAAGATCCCTATACCGGTATGGAGTGATAGCGCGGGCACCCTCTTTTTCTCGCCAAAGACTCCGGTGAAGGATTCATCCAGAGGGCGTCAAGCTTGCCGCGACGGCTTCGCGGCGACGTCGTGCAACCATGGCAAAGCTAATCACCAGGGCGGGGTACGGTCATGCGATTCAAAGGCGATAAATTGATAGCGCTGCTGGTTTGCGCATGTGATCGCAAGCCAACTGCCTTCTTGCTCATCTTGGCGCTGAATAATCGTCGCGGACTGATAGATGGCTTGCCACGTTTCTTTTTGAGCCCATGGAACAAAAAGGGTGATGGCTTGTCTGTATTCGAGAAGCTGTCGTCGTAAAACGTCCCATAGGGTTTGGAGGCCCTGACCGGTCGTTGCGGAAATCCATAGAGTGGCGGGATGTTGATCGAGTGGGGGTACGCGGTCCGCTTGATTAGAGACGACAATTTGTGGAATCTCGTCCGCGTCGACTTCTTGTAATACGGACTGAGTCGCGGTGAGTTGATGGTCCCGCTCTGGGTCACTCCCGTTAGTCACCACGACAAGGACGTCGGCATCGCGCACTTCATCCAAAGTGGCATGAAAGGCGTTAACCAGCGCATGCGGCAATCGATCCACGAAGCCGACCGTGTCCGACAGCAGGGCCGGCCCAAATCCAGGGACTTCGATACGTCGTACGGTGGGATCCAACGTTACGAACAGGGCGTCCGCAATCATTGGTGAACTTCCGGTAAGGCGACTAAACAGGGTAGATTTGCCGACGTTGGTGTATCCAACCAGCGCGATTAGCGGCAATTCGTGCGCGGCGCGACGTTGGCGGCGTTGTTTGCGTTCGGCGGCGACCGAATCGAGCTCCTGGGACAGCCGTTGAATCCGATATCGTAGGCGGCGGCGATCCATTTCAAGGGGCGTCTCCCCAGGTCCCCTGGTGCCAATGCCACCGCCGGACCGTTCGGATATGCGGTAGGCCCCGACCCGTGGCAATAGATAACGGAGTTGCGCCAACTCCACTTGAAGTGTGCCTTCACGGGAAGTCGCCCGCTGAGCGAAAATATCTAAAATGACCTGGGTGCGATCTAACACACGGACTCTTCCGGGAAGCGACCGGGACCATTGGCTTAACATGGAGGGAGACAAGTCGATGTCGGACACGACTGTGGAGGCGTCGAGTTCGCTCACCTTATCGCCAAGATCGGCGAGTGCACCCTTACCGAGGCCCTGATGGATATTATCCCGGCGTTGGGACAGGGTTCCCACCACTTGACCCCCAGCTGCCTCCACCAGCCCTGTAAGTTCACGGACTTGGGTGTCATCGGGGCGATGATGATTGTCCCAGAGCGACACTAAGATGGTGCGTTCTGCTTTTTTGAGGGGATCCATGAAAAGCTCCTTTTGCGTCACGGTCATGTATTGTCCCAATGTAAGGTTCGGCGGACCTCGGAATTTGCCAAAAAATCTGTCATACCGGGCGCCAACAGCAAGGATCTTATATCCGCAAGATTGATCCAGCGATAGTCGTGGGCATCGGAATCGGGAGTGGGTTCCCCTTCCCGAACGGTCGCTGCATAGTCTAAAATGACAAAGTGGTAGTCAGAACCCAGAAGCTCTCCTACATAAATCAAGGGGCCAATGTCAATAGTAATATGGAGTTCTTCGGCCATCTCCCGTTGCAGCGCATCGGCGAGTGATTCGCCCCAACTCAGGTGTCCTCCCGGGAGCGCCCATAAGCCTCGCCCAGGGGGGTGGGCTCGTTGTACCAGCAACAAGTCGTAGCCTGGCTGCGATGCATTTTTACGATAGATTGCCGCCCCAATGCCAATTTCAGGCCTCATTGCTGACGTCATGGATATCGTATACGGTGAGTTCATAATCGGCATCAAATTGCCGCAAGCCAAAAATAAATCCTTGTTCCTTTAACACTTGATTAAGAAATGTGACGACTTGATACGGAGTGAATCCGTTAAAGCGGCGTTGTCCCATAGTAATCAACTTATCGTGATCTGCCGACACGTTCAAATCGGGAACCTCCCTCACATCGTATATCGTATGTGGTGCTCTCATACTACGTTTCCGCAGGCGGTAATTCAAGGCCACTTTGTGTTCTCCCTTACAAGCGTGACACCATCCTCCTAACATCCCCCGCGACTCGTTGACCAATACTAGTACTGTACCAGAAAAAAGGGGGCGAAGACGATGGCAAAGTGGTCTAAAGGTCCGTCTGTATTGTCCAATGCGGTTCGCGATCAATTCAAATATGAGGTCGCGGCGGATTTGGGACTATTAGATGACATCGAACAAAAAGGATGGGCAGATATGCCCACGCGCCAACTCGGTCGCATCGGAGGGAAAATCGGGGGCAATATGGTTAAGGTGATGGTCCGTATGGCAGAAGAATCCATGGCCGAAAAATAGGATCGGCTTGGTAACCACGAGGCAATCGACGGGTGCTCTTACGGACCCGTCGATTTATTGCTGTGCCCAAATTTGTCCTAAATTAATAAATATAAAGTGGCTCGCTCCAAGTTTCTCGAACAGTGCGGTAAAGTTTTTTGGAATCGCGGCTCCCGTAACCACCACAATGCCTTGGGGATGAGTGGTTAAGACGTGTGATAGGCTCGGGGAGGACTTTGTGAGCACGACCGACGGTGACATGGGAATGAACCCTTTGGCTGTAGTGGTCGCAATGACTTTAGAGGAGGGTGTAAAAGCCCCAATCAAAAAGCCCGGCACGGTACCTAGAACGTCTCGAAAGGCCTGACTTGCCCAGGTCAGTTCTTGAGTCACCGCGGATTGAGGCAAGCTTGCCAAGGAGGTACCAGAGTATCCACTCACATCCACTTCGTCACCGAGATGGGAGAGCGTCTTCACCAGCGGGGCGTGAAGTAGCGCCCACTGTCCGGTCATCGAAATATCTGGCGTCGGAATGGGTTTCCCGGCTTCTTCCTGGGCTCGAATTAAGTCTTCGACTTGGGTGACCGAGGGATTTAAAATGACGAGCGCAGCGACCGGCCGAATGTTACTCAGAGCTCCGGTCGAAATCGACGCCGACGTGGGTGATGCCGCGGGCGGCTCACTGGGGGTTGTTGCTTTGGTGGAAGACGTCGTGATCGGAGGCGGCGAACCATACCATTTCACCACCTGATTAACCCATAGCACTCCATTATGTTCAGGATTAAGGGCTTCTAACCGAGATAGCGAAACACCAATACTTAATGCGATTTGCGATAGGGAATCTCCTGGTTGGGCATGATACCTCCAGTGATTATCATATGCGAGCCGGATGGTTTCCAAATGCATCATGGTGCGGAGATCTGCTCCGGTGAAATGCTTCGTGGAGGCGCCGATTTTTGCTGAGAACACGGCTAGAGCTTTTTTTGTAGCCGCGTTCATCCGTCCGGAAAGTGGACCGCTATAGAGGTGCCACCGTTTTAACCACACTTGTGTATTGAGGGCCAATGCGGCGTTCCAAGTGGCGGGCGATGACGTCGTTTGTTGAAATCGTTGCTGGGCTTGGATGACAATCGAATGCTTGGATGACAGGCCATACTGAGTGGCAAACGAAGCGGCGGCCATTAACGTTTGGGGATCCATCCGCCCGGTGACGGGGCCGGGATCGTAACCGAGGCCAAGTAACGAGGTCTGAAAATCGGCCACAGAAATGCCGGGCGCCGTTGCCGTCAAGACGGGATCGGCCGGAGCCCCATGGCTTATCAGGGCGAGAGATAAGATGGCGGCAAGCAGGTTGGCGGTACTATATCCCATTGGATGCAATCCCTCCTCAACAGCAGGATGCACCAAATTATGGTATTTTATGCGCGCAACCTGGAATCCGGTCTCTCAGGGGTCTAAAAGGGCGCAAGTATCCCCTAGATCCCTAATAGGCACTGGCCGCACCGATGACGCCCCCTATAAGACCCATCCCCAGCGACACTCCCAATGAAATCCAGAGATCGTGTCCGTTGTAGATATGGACCGTCTCTGCTAACGCAGTCCCGATAAGACTTAACATCAGCGCCGCTACTGCGCCATGAAACCATCCTGCATGTTCTGAAAGTCTTCCGGTCACAAAACCTGTGGCGAATGTTGTCAATGAGGACGCTAACCAAATCAGCGCCCCTCCCAACGTGACATTCAATGTAATATGGGTGGCTAACATGGCGAGAATTAATGCCATTAACCCCGCCACCAAGAGCCCTACTGCTACTCCTCGCCAAACGGCTCCAATTTGCACTGGCAACGCACCTCGTCCCTTTAGGCTTATCCCCTTTCTTCAAGTTATATCGGGTTCGGACCGAAATATGACACCGGCCCCCAGAATGGCAAGGCCGGTGTTGTTCTAATCGTCTTCGGAGAGGGCTTGTTCGCCACGTTTGATGAGACGTTTTACCATCGTGCCCCCGATTTTACCAACTTGCCGGGTGGTCATGTTAGCCCAACCCTTTTGGTCGATATCGTCGTCTAAGCCGAGGTCTTCCGCTACTTCGAATTTAAGCCGATCCAATGCCTTTTCGGCGTTGGGTAGTAACGGTCGCTGTCGGTCACCCATGGGTGCCACCTCCCCCCGGGCCTAGGTTGTCCATTTCGAAAGGACGTCATTCGAATCTGCAGTCGATCAGAATTGTTTCGTCATTTCATACAAAGCTAGGTGGTAGGTCAATCCGTTCCATTGCCGAAAATCCTGCCGCGACCACGTCCATATCGAGTGCGGTCAAAGTAATGAGGCCGCCAGAAAGTGCACCAACATCCGTATGGGGATCGCGAATGTCATCGAAGGGTTTCCCTGCCAACCAGTAATATTCCTTGCCCCGCGGGTCTGTGCGCCGATGGAAATCGTTGTTATACTCGCGCCTGCCCAGGGGCACTCGTATCATGGTCGACGGAATCCCACCCGAAAGATTGGGGAAATTTACGTTAAAGAGTATGCCAGGGGGCGGCCCGACAAAGTGCTCACTTTGGATCCACCAGGCTACAAAGTCCGCGGCCCATTTGAGACCTGTTGCGTCATTCCCATTGTAAGACAGTGCAATCGACGGCACCCCAAGAAACATGCCTTCCATGGCGGCGGAGACGGTACCGGAGTAAAATACGTCGCGTCCCAGGTTAGCACCGTGGTTGATGCCCGAGAGGAGAAGATCGGGAGGTTCCACCAGCAACGCTTCCAGCGCGAGTTTGGCGCAGTCGGCGGGAGTTCCGTTAACCGACCACCCTGTCGCTCGGTCATAATCCATTTCTCGGGCGTGCAAGGGTTTATGCATCGTGATAGCGTGGCTCATCGCGCTTTGTTCTTTTTCCGGGGCCACTACGAGGACCTCGTGGTTGACCTGCAAGGCTCGCCTGAGTGCACCAATCCCCGCGGCATGAATTCCATCATCGTTGGTGAGTAAGATTCGCATGTTAACCTCCCAAGCTCGATTGCGAGCCAAATTGCTTAATGACTTCTAGAATATCCGACTTCGGCAATCTCGCAATAGCTGGGTTGGGAAGTGCCGCAATAAATTGTCGTCCATAGCGGGTCCGTTCGGGAAGGATCCGTCCGTCCAGGACCGCGACCAATCCCTGGTCATGGTGCGTCCGGAGGAGCCGGCCGAACCCTTGTTGGAATCGTAAAATCGCCTGAGGTAAGCCATGTTGATAAAACGCGGATCGGCCCTGCGCTTCAATCCGTTCGCGTCGTGCTTCCTCCAAGGGGTCCGTTGGGTTGGCAAAAGGGAGGCGAACTACCACCACCAGGGATAACGCAGAGCCAGGGATGTCGACCCCTTCCCAGAGACTAGCACTACCGAGCAAGACAGCTTTGGTAGCCTGACGAAATTGTTCGACAACCCGAGGGCCGGTGCCATCGACCCCTTGTGCTAGGACTTGTATTCCAAGATTACCTAACCGCTCACGAATTACCTCGTTGATATCGCGGAGCATTTGATTAGCCGTGAATAAGACGAGGGTCTTCCCCCCGAGTCTTATGGCCGCTTCTATACAAAAATCGCCGACGTTGGAGACAAATGCCGGGTCGTTGACCGGCGGCAGGTCGGTGGGCAACAACAGTTTCGCCCGATGCGGCACATCGAACGGTGTTGGAAGTGCCAGTGTCGCCAAGCGGTCTTCAGGGATCCCAAGACGCGTTTGATAATAGCGAAAATCTCCCCGGATACTCAGCGTCGCCGAGGTGAGCACCGCCGTCTGAAGCGAATCCCAGAGGGTATTTTTGAGAAATGTTGCGACGTCAATCGGGGCCCGACGAAGACGCATCGAGGGCGAAGTGCCGGCGCGTGATACCTCCCACCACGACACCCAATCCGTTTCTGGTACCCCCCAAAACCCTATTTGGTTAGCGAGTTGGAGTAAGTCTTCGGTCCATTTACCATATCGTAACCAGACCACATCCTCCTGAACCATATCCCCGAAAAGGGCCTCGGCTTGTGCCATGAGGTCGTGAGCTAATTGGGCTCCCGTCTGAAATATGGCGGCTAGACTGGCCAGCACTTCCCGGATTTCTTGACCCTCCCAATCTTGCCACAGAATCTTGGTAACCCGTCTTGAAGAGGCTCGAGTGTTAGACCCGGCAAGTTGCACCGTAAGAATCCCGTTAAGTTGCCATAGGAGCGTGATGCTGATGCGCATTTGATGGCGCAGCGCTTCGACTCCCGGCAGCAGGTCGGGATGTTGCGGCAATCGCTGGAAGATTCCGTGGCGGCCCTGGTCGGCCTCTTCAAATTGCTGGACGAAATCGGCAATGTCCAGACTCATCCCCAGCGTTTGTTCGACCACATCGGCAAAATGATGAGCTTCGTCGACCACGAGATGGTCAAATGGCGGCAGCACTCCACCCTGTTGTAGATGGGTGGCCAATAAGGCGTGGTTGATGACCACGACGTGGCTCGTTTCTGCAAGGCGTTTGCTCTGCCGCAGATAGCACGGTCCGGCAAACGGGCAACGAGCCCCCGCGCACGCGTGACGTTCAGCGACAACGTCTTGCCAGCGCTTGCGGGCTGCATCAGTCCGCGGGTTAAAGGCATCAATGTCACCGCTGTAGGACCAGACGGCAAAGCTTAGGAGGGCAGCCACTGCCAAACGGTCCTCGCGTGAACTGTTAAGAGCGGTCACATCATGGCGCACCTCGTCAAGCTTTAGAAGACAGAGGTATCGTCCGCGACCCTTTAACACGGCGGTGTGTAACGGGGTGTTGTCCGCTACCATCGGGAGATCTTTAGTCCATAACTGTTCTTGTAACGCTAACGTATGGGTTGCAACGAGAACCCGCGCCCCCCGGCGACCGGCCTCTAATACCATCGGCGTAAGATAGGCCACGCTCTTACCGGTCCCGGTGCCCGCCTCGACCATGAGGATGGATTCTTGTTGCATTGCGGTTTCGATGGCATGGACCATTTGCAATTGACTGTCTCGACTCTCGAAACCTGGCAGGTGTTGGGCGATGGGCCCTGTTGGCCCCAGCCAGCCGACACTGGTTTCTTGATGTGACCAGACCGGTAACACGTCGCCCATATTGGATTCGCGCTCCGGCTGATCTAACCGGGAGGTCAAGCTTTGAGTCGAATTTGGAAGCTGCCACCACTCCCACTCGGGTCCCAAGAGAAATGCTAAGTCGGATCGGACCGAAGGGGGCAAATCCGTTAATCGGTGACGGATTAAAAAGACGAGATCACGTGTGGCTTCGACGTCAAACCGGGCGTCATGAAAAGCGTTCGTCGGGGCACTCGTCACTAGTTCGCTTAGGCGATGACTAGGTTCTAGGGGCAGTGCTATTCGAGCCCACTCCAGGGTGTCAATGGTGGGGTTCAGGACAATACCACCCCGTTCTAAAAACATGCGATCAAAGCCTACGTTATGCCCCACAACGGGAAGGGGGCCGATAAATTGGACAATCTCTTGAGCGACATTGTCCAGTGTTGGGCATTGGGAAAAATCGACGTCGCGAAGGCCCGTCAAGATGAGGATCGGATCGGGGATCTCGCGACCCGGATTGACGAAAAAGTTCATCGCCTCTTCCCCACTAGGAAGCCACTTCAAGAGAGCGACTTGGATAATGCGATCCTGAGATGGATTGAGTCCAGTGGTCTCGCAGTCAACGACCACAAATCCCTGGTTCATCATGCTTGGGGTCCCCGATACCATTCGATGGGCACGTTCCAATGCGCGATCTCGGCACGGTCGGTCGAAGTGGTCTTCAGTACTGAAACCGAGAGGTTGCTCACTCGAAAATGTTTTCGAAGGGACCCGGGAAGATCGGGAATGAGTGCAAAAAGGAGCGCTCGGATGGTGCCGCCATGTGCGACGGTGACAATGCAGTCGGTTTGTCCCCAACGAGCCACGCGCTCCTGGTACCATGAGAGCACCCGTTCCCGGGAGTCACGAAATGATTCTCCCCCGGGTGCGCTTACTGTCTCGGTATGGTCAAATTCATAAAACCTCTCGCCGTCGGATTGCATAATCAATTCCCGCTTTTTTCCTTCCCAATCACCGAGATGAATCTCTCTTAGCCGGGCGTCGACTGTAATGTGATTCTGCCACAACGGGAACAAGCCCTGTGCCGTGGCCTTTGCCCGGCTCAGATCGGATGTATACACCGCGGCGATGCGGTCAGCCCAGTGTTCTACGTAACGGGCACTTGTACGAATACGCTCGATGCCCGTAGGGCTAAGCGGTACGTCGGTGTGGCCTTGCCAGCGCCCCTCCAGATTCCATAGGGTCTCTGCGTGACGCACGAGAATTATTTGCATGGTGTCCGCCTTTATCTTTTTATGTATGAAACCGATAGCGTGGGACATCTTAACCATAATTCGCAACCCGAGGGGGTCTCCCATGCCCAACGACAAAAATCTCTTAGCTCGCTTCACTTTATTAGAAAACGCCCAAGCCTGTCGCGCCGCATTAAGAGACAAGGGGTTTCACATTGTGCAGATAGATAATATTCCATCGCTGGGCAGCTCGCAATTGCAGAACCAAACCCCCCTGGTGGAATGGGGCCGTTATGGGTATGAATTTGACCGATTGGATGACAAATGGACGGCTCCGTCGTCGTGGGGCAATCAGGACCTGATTGACGCAGAGGACTGGTTACTGACCGCTGTGGTGCCCTTAGACAGGGCGGGCGAAGTCGCCGAGACTATCCGAACCCACGGTGGACAGCTTTAAGATGTGACGTAAATTGGGTTGGAGTAAAGCCCCTCTAAGAGGACACCCACCAATGGTATAAGCAACGACATACCGCACAACGGGTCTTCGACCGTTTAGGGGAAGAATTCCCCCACCGGGATGTCTCGTATCGCACGATCCGGCGCTATGTGAAAAGCCGGCGCCAAACGGCGCCGACGACGAGGACGCTCGATTTGGTCTGGGGTCCTGGGGAAGGACAAGTGGATTTCGGGCAGGCGAATGTTATCGAACAGGGTACCCGGACCCGCATGCACTTCTTGTGCCTCACTTTTCCGTACAGTAATGCGGGGTCCCTGCAATTACTCCACGGGGAAATCGCGGAATGTGTGTTGGGCCATTGGTTTCGCCAGATAAATTTCGGAGCGAATGGCCTTAAAAGTGAGGGTAATGAGGATAACCTTCCCGAGGGTCCGCGCTACCGGTATAGCATGGCCGTCAGCATCCCCCGATTGTTACCTTAGGCTGTTCTGGCATCGCCATAACCCAGTGGGCTAACCCTCTCGACAGGCCATGACATAGAGGGTCCGCCCGGTTCGATTAAATGGGCAGTCGTAAGATCCGACCGCCCAGCTCGTTGAGATGGGATACAAGCCTGAGGCCGTATGGGTCTGATATCCCGCGCATAACGTGATTCCAAGCGAGCCCTACCGGTCTACACGTGAAGCACCACATTGGGCTCATAAAATCGAGGTCCTGGATTCACGGATCCATCGAGCCACGTTTTGGCATGAATCGTCCCGTGGCGACAGCACACAATTGGCCCTCTTGCGTTAACTCTCCGGAAGTGTCTTGTAGTCGTCTTCGGTTACGTACGACTCTTCCAGTCACCGCTATGGGCTTCGCAATGAGTACAGGACGAATAAACCGAACGGTAATCTCCGCGGTTACGGTCGTCATCTGGTGGGCTCCAAAGATGGCATACCACATGGCATCATCCAGAAGACCCGTTATGATCCCACCTTGCACCATGCCGGTGAACCCTTGCCAAGAGTCCCCCAACGTTACTTCGGTATGCGCGATGCCGTCACTGCCGGAAAACTGGGCGTGAATCCCATGGGGGTGGTCGGGGCTACAAATGATACAGCGATTAGCGTTGAGGTTAAAGTCCACGATTGGCCCCCTCCTGTCGCCAACGATTGCTGCGCGTGGTTACTTGGTGCCGGACTTCGGCTTCATCAAACACAGTGATGATGCCTTCAGCCATTAAAATTTGACCGGCGACGACGGTATAACTGACATCAGACCCTGTGGCCGCGTAAACCAAGTTGGCGATGGTGTCCCATTCTGGGGTCATGTGCGATTTGGACCCATCAATCACAATAAAGTCGGCGGGTCTCCCAGCCTCTAACACGCCCCCTCTAAACCCTAATATGGACGCGGTATCGGCAGTCGCCATATGAAGAGCATCTCGTGCCGTAAAGCGATGAGGCTCGTGGGTCCGCACCTTCTGCAACCATGCCATGGCCTTCATTTCTTGAAACATATCCAAGGTATTGGTCGACGCGGCACCGTCGGACCCGAGGCCGACCGGAATTTGGTGTGCCCTCAGCTCCTGGAGTTTTAGGATACCGTTCCCCAATTTGGCATTGCTCACGGGACAGCTAATGATGCCTCCGATAAGGTGTTTTTGGAGTAGCATCAGATCATGGTCCGACAGGTGAATGCCATGGGCGATCAATAACCTGTTGTCCATCAGGCCGCTGTCCAGGGTAATTTGAATCGGGCTCTTGTTATAGCGCTGTTGGAGAAGACGAATTTCGTCCTCGCTTTCGGCCAGATGAATATGAATGGCCAAGTCTTCGGCCTTGGCAACTGTGGCTACCTCGTGTAAGTATTCTGGATTACACGTATAAGGAGCGTGTGGTCCCAGCATGGGTACAATGCGACCGTCTCCACGTTGGCGCCAGCGCGCCGCCCAGTCGATACACTGTTGGAGTTTTTTTAGGCTGGCATCTTCATCACCAACCAGACCCCTTGAGATCCATCCCCGGAGACCCGACCGCATCACGGCCTCGGCTACAGCATCTACTTCAAAGTACATATCCGCAAATCCAACGGTGCCAGATCGGATCATCTCGGAGGCTGCGAGCAACGTTCCCCAATAAATATCCTCAGAGGTCAGCCGGGCTTCGGCGGGCAAAATGTGGTTTTGCAACCACTCGAAAAATGGGCTATCATCGGCGTACCCGCGCAATAGAGTCATCGCCGCATGATTATGTCCATTATAGAGGCCGGGCATGACGATTCCTTGCGGAATCTGAATCACCTGATCGACCGGATCGGGATTGGGCATTTGGAGCCCAACACTTAGAATGGTTTGGTCCTCCCACGTAATCTGACCGGATCGAATCACCGATCCATCTTGGTCGGGCACGATGAGCGTGCCAGCCTCTAGACGATAGCGCACGGGCCTTCAGTCCCTTCTTGAGTGTTTACCAGGATGCTAGATAACGTTGTTGCTCCGGTGTTAGGGTGTCGATATTTACGCGTAACGCCGAAAGACGGATTGTAGCCACCCATTGATCGATGGCGGGATCCACAGGGTATACTCCTGGGGTCTTCGGATGCTTTAGGAGCCACTCCAACGATAACGCTTGCAGGGCAAACGTTAAATCCATAATCTCCGCAGGATGGCCATCACCGGCCGCAAGATTAACTAAACGCCCTTCGGCGAGCACCCAGAGCACTCGACCGGACTTTAACCGATAGCCCACGATGCTGGAGTTCCGGCCAGGAATCGTATCCTCGGCCATGGCACGCAATTGGGTGACGGACACTTCCACATCGAAATGCCCGGCATTGGCGAGTACTGCACCGTCTTTCATCACGGAAAAGTGAGGTTCGGTAATAACATCACGGTTTCCGGTCACCGTGACAAAGAAGTCTCCGAGTGCAGCGGCCTCGTGCATGGGCATGACTCGATAACCGTCCATAACGGCCTCTGTGGCCCGAATCGGGTTAATCTCGGTCACGATAACATGTGCTCCTAGTCCACGCGCTCGTTCGGCCACCCCTTTGCCGCACCATCCGTAACCTGCAACCACTACGGTAGTGCCGGCAATGACGAGATTGGTGGTGCGAATAATGCCATCCCAGGTAGACTGGCCAGTCCCGTAACGGTTATCGAAGAGATGTTTCATGTCAGCATCGTTGACAGCTATCATGGGATATGCCAGCCGCCCATCGGCAGCCAGTGCTTTGAGTCGCGTGACCCCGGTGGTGGTCTCTTCGGCACCCCCGTGAATGTTTTTCACCAACGCCCGGCGTTTATGATGCAAGCGGTCGGTTAATTCTCCGCCATCATCTATAATGAGGGTCGGCTCGATGTCGAGTACCGCGTGATGTAGCCGATCGAATTCCTCAGGTACCGTGCCGCGCCACGCGTGGACTTCGACGCCGCGTTCCGAGAGGGCAGCGGCCACATCGTCTTGGGCGGTAAGCGGGTTGGAACTGGTGATGGCCACCTTCGCCCCACCTTCGTGAAGAATCTGGGCAAGCACCGCAGTTTTAGCTTCCAGATGCAAAGATATCGCGATCCGTTGATCTTTGAAGGGTTGTTCGGCGACGTAACGGTTCCGAATTTGTGCCAGAACGGGCATGCGCGGAATGACCCAGTCTAATTTGGCGTGACCTAGCGGGGCCAATGCCGCGTCTTTGATTTGCGAGGGCATCGTCGGTGTCACTTCCTTTCGGTTTTTGGATGGAGTTCAAGGAATTTCTCTAGCCGTGGCAGCTACATGGGCTCGACTCCGTCAATCGGGGAACCGTGTCTAATAGGAGCGAACGCAGGTGCTGAACATGGGCCGCCATCACATCTAAGACTTCCTGATGGGTCAATACGTCGGGACTGATGCCTGCCGCATAGTTTGTTACGAGGGCCAGCGTGTTGTAACAGAGGCCGAGTTCTCGGGCCAGGACTACTTCTGGTAGACCCGTCATGCCTACGACATCTCCACCCAACATGCGGAATGCGCGAATCTCTGCGGGCGATTCGAATCGTGGACCCTCGGTTGCGACATAGACGCCGCCCTGGTGGACGGCCATCCCCTGTTGGACGGCAGTGGTGGCAAAAATAGTGCGCATGTCGGGGCAGTACGGCTCGGTCATGTCGGTGTGGACGACGCCAGTCGGCCCACCTTGATGAAAGGTATGAGCCCGGCTTTTGGTGAAATCGAGGAATTGGTCCGGTAGCACCAGAGTTCCTGGACCATAATCCGGGTTCAAGGAGCCAACGGCAGCCGTCGCGACGACACGCTCCACCCCCAAAGACCGTAATCCAAACAAATTAGCGCGATAGTTAACCAAATGCGGTGGTACCGAATGATCCAAACCATGTCGATTCATAAAAAATACGGCCGAGGATTCGTGCGGTATCCGACCTTCTAAAATGAGTGTCTTACCATAAGGCGTATCAACGACATGCTCTATTACATCGTGCAACCATGTAGGGTCATAGACGCCAGTTCCTCCGATGATGCCGATTGCCATGACTGAATGCCTCCTATTCCACACTGACACCGCCTGCTGTCTCTTTACGGCGCTCTTTAGTGGTATGTAATATGATGTGTAAGATTTCCGGTCGTGCCATGAAACGGACTGGTAATTCTGACATTCCTAATCCCCTCGAGGTGATGAGTATGGGATGTCCGGGACGTTTGTAAAGGCCACTCACGAAGCGATCCGGAACATGGTTGTGCCGAAATACCGCCCCAAAACCCGGGATGCGGACTTGCCCTCCATGGGTGTGCCCGCTCAGCACCAATTGGAAACGTTCGGTACCGGGGAGAAGCCACCCATCCGGTCGATGCGATAGCAGGATAGCGGGAGGGCCGGTCGGCACGCTTCTTAGAACCTTATCCAGTTTCGGAGACCCCTTTACTAAATCCGGGATGCCTGCAATCCATAATTCCGAATCATGACGCGTGAGGCATACCGCTCGATTATCGAGTAGGGTTGCGTCCGGCTCCCAAGGAGACGTATCTAGTTTCCCCTGGCGGTAGTCGTGGTTGCCGCTTACGTAATATAGTTTATCACGGTCCCAAGTGTCGATGATGCGCGCCAGGCGCCTTCGGTCTAGGCTAGGCGCATAAAGATCTCCGGTTAACGCAATCATATCGCAAGATTGCAGCGCATTTTGGACGCTTTGCTTAGAAAAAACCCCCACCCGTCCGTGGAGGTCTGACAGGTGGAGGATGGAGAACCCTTCAAATTCTGCATCTAAACCAGATATCGTAAGATGGATCTCGCGAAGACTAACCCAGTGCGGTTCCACCACGAACCCATACAGGCCCAACAACAGGATTCCTCCTAGGATTGCCCACATGGTGGCCTACAGTATTTCTTGAGGCGAGAAATAGAGACTCATTTCGCGCGCCGCTGATTCCGGACTATCTGAGCCATGCACGATATTTTCCGTAATTTCGAGCCCAAGGTCTCCCCGTATGGTTCCCGGAGCGGCTTTAGCCGGATCCGTGGCTCCCATTAGAGTGCGGGCTACGATGACGGCCTCCCGCCCTTCAAAGATCATCGGCACCACGGGTCCTGATGTAATGAACGTGATCAGGTCCCCATAGAAAGGCTTGGATGCATGTTCAGCGTAATGCGCTCCGGCCAACTCTTTTGTCAGGTGCATCAGCTTCATCGCTTTAAGCGTCAGTCCTTTTTGTTCAAAACGACGAATGACTTCGCCCACTAATCCCCGTCGTACTCCGTCGGGTTTCACCATCACAAACGTTGTGGTCACCAAGAGAACCCCCTGTTCGTCAAATCGCAGCCTTTTGGGTCGCCGTTTCTACCAATACGCCTCGAAGTGTTTCCGATGCGGTAAAATTTTGGGCGTGGAACTTTTCGACGATGTAATTACAGGCATCCCAGGGGTTGACAGAATCACCACAGGTAAACACATCGACAGCAGCATACCCATGTTCTGGCCAGGTATGCACCGCCAGGTGTGATTCGGAAATGACGACCACGCCACTAACCCCTTGCGGGCTAAATTTGTGGAACGCCACCTCCCGGACCTCTGCCCCTGAACTTAATGCAGCTTGGACCATAATCTCCTCCACGCCGGTGATGTCGTTCAACACTTTGGAATCACAACCGTGTATTTCTGCCAATATGTGTCGACCCAATGCGTTCATCGCATTCCCAACCCCCTTTTGTCCCGAGTTGAGCTCGTCCTTCAGAAATCTGTCCGACGGCCACGATAATTTTATCAAAAT
>DAHWKJ010000091.1 GCA_027343695.1 Sulfobacillus sp.
GGCCCCTCCATGATCCCTAAGCATTGGCAAATCGATGCGAATCGACTTATTTTACCCCGTCAGGATACGCTACCCGGTACTCCCGAAGCGATCGTGTGATCTGATCCACATCCTCGAGGTTATTGTAGTAATGTAAACTCATCCGAACTGCCTGGCCACGTGGACTCACAAAAATTCGTCGTGTCTTCAAAAACGCCGCCAGATGCTCCGCATTCGTGGACCATACCGTCACTTGTGGGCCACGCTTGGTGGAATTCTGAGGGGAATACAACCGATATCCTAGGTCCACCACATTCCCTTGGAGGGCCTCTGCCAGCGTCTCTACATGGCGAAAGACGTCATCGGTATTTGTCTCATTGATGAGGGAAAGGCCTGCCGTAGCCGCGTAAGCCGAAGGGATCGACGGGGTTCCGGTCTGAAACCGGCGAGCATTATCGGCGTAATCGAGCACCTCGGGGGTAAACGCAAATGGATTGGTACGACCAAACCATCCCGTCAATGCCGGGTCCTCTCCCCTATCTAACCCGGGTCGCACCCACAAAAAGGCAATTCCCGGCGCCCCCAAAAGGTATTTCAGAGCACCGGCAATGAGGTAATCACAGTCCAATTGCTGAACATCGATGGGCACGACCCCCGCTCCCTGGTACGCATCTACCACAACTCGAGCCCCATATTGATGGGCTCGGCGCGCGACTTCAGCCACGGGAAATCGAAATCCATTCGCGTACGACACCAAGGGAACCGAAACTAAAGCTGTTTGTTCGGTGAGGGCATTCTCATAATCCTCCACCCCCACCGTCCCATCGTGATGGGCAACGAACTGGACTTTCGCTCCCCGGGCCTTGGCCGCCAACCACACATGAGCCACCGAGGGAAATTCTAGATCGGTGGTCACGATGCCCGAGCGCGACTGGGTAAACCGCTCTGCCCAAGCCACCTGAAAGGCGCCTTCTGAGGCGCATGATACCACTGCCACATCGTTAGCATCGGCATGTATCAAGCGCGCAAATTGTTCTCGAGCCCGATCCACCTCCTGCATCCAGGAATCCCACGGAGCCGCATTAACACGCCAACTCGTCATGAATTCGCTCATCGCGACCATCACTCGATCCGACAGAGCGCCCTCACTGCAACTACATAAATGCACGCTGTCGTCGAAAATCGGAAAGTGTTTGCGAAAAACATCTGGATCCAAACCGAAGCCCTCCCAATCCATAATAAAAAGTTTTATCCTTGATAAAACCGACACTACCTGCTGGGAGGCGCGATGTCAAACATTGATTGTCTAAGATGCTCCCTCTTGAGACACATTTGGATAAAATAGACGAGGGAACACCAGCGAACGGAGGACATTCGAATTGCTCGGACAACGTCTACGCAACTTGCGGCACGATCGTGGTTTAAGCCTAAAGCAACTCTCTGAAGAAGCCAGCATCTCCATCGCGTTGTTAAGTCAAGTAGAACGCGACCAATTGGATCCGAGTTTGGACACCTTACGTAAACTAGCTAAGGCACTCAACGTTCCGTTGTTTAGCCTTTTCCACGAAGTCGCCGAGGAAGTCGTAGCCGTCGTTCGAAGAAGCCGTCGCCCGTCCCTAACCACTGCACCCGGAGCCGTATCCTATACGCGCATTTCCCCTGGATTCGGGAGATTGGAAGTGTTAGAAGGCATATTGGACCCAGGTGGCGCCTCTTCTCCGGACCTCTGGGAACATAACTCCCAAGAGTGCGCGGTCGTCCTAGCCGGAACGCTAACCGTTGAATTTGCCGAGGAAAGCTATTCCCTGACCGAGGGCGATAGCATTTACTTCGATTCAAAACACGGTCACCGTTATGTAAATTCTTCTCCTCATCCATGCCGCTACATCGTCACGGTAACCCCACCCAGCTTTTAACGGAAAAAGATTCTCGACACCCACAAGTCAGCCTCGGATCGGTCGCCGAGCCGGAGGATCACTAAGCTCCATCGCACTACCGTCCTAGATTCTCCTATCTTAGCGCACCTCAAGTGGGGCAATACCGCATCCAAGCGTAGCTTGGGAGATCGTTCAGATACGTTCCGGGGATCCTCGATCGAGATTGTCCAATATTCCCAATGATTCAGAATTCATGTTATTGACCCAATCATATGAATATGTTAGTATGACGCTGATTTTAGTTGCAATAAAACATTTTATCCTCTATCTAACGAAAGGAGTGCCTTATGACAAATCAGGAAAGTCCCCCTAGTGGCCTTGCCCGCAACACACTGGGTCTCCTCCATGTTATCTTTCAATCAGCCTCCCAAATGAGTCCAACCGGTACCGTCGTGTCTGGGCTCACCGCCATCGCCAGCTACGCATTGGGTTCAATGCCTCTGGCCATTGTACTCGCGTTAATCGCATCTTTCTTCGGTGCCAACACCCTAGTGCAATTTGCCAAACGCATCTCGAGTGCAGGAGGCTACTACTCGTGGATCGCTCACGGTGCGGGCCCTTATACAGGAGCCTACTCCGGATGGCTTTATATTTTATATCAAGGCCTTAATGGCCCTGCCCTCATTCTATTCTTCGGGTGGGTGGTTCGTGCGTTACTTGAGATGGGATTCGGTATCACATTGGCCGGTTGGCTCTGGTGGCCCTTCGCGATGGCGGCCACATTGTTGGTTTGGTTCATCGCCTACATTGGCATCAAGCAATCCTTGGTGTATTCCATGATCGTAGGCATTATCGAGGTAGTGGTGCTCTGCATTTTGGCTATCGTCTTGATTGATAAAGCAGGGAACCACAATACGTTGGCCACTTTCACGCCCCATTTTTCCAAGACAGGCTGGAGCGGGATCGGTCTCGGCATGATTTTTGGTCTCTTCTCCTTCGCCGGATATGGTGCCTCGGCAACCTTGGGGGAAGAAGCCAAGAATCCCGGCAAGGCTATTGGTCAGTCGGTAATGTGGTCATTGGCTATTATTGGGTTTGTCCTCATCTTCGTCGGTTACGCGACCACAGTGGCATGGGGTACCAGTAACATGGCTGGATACACGACATTACCCATGCCGCTCATGAACCTGATTCATAAAGAGTTGTCTTCGTCGTATTCCGTGTGGTTTTGGGTGCTCACCATTCTCATCATCAACAGCACCATAACCGCCACCATTGCCATTACCAACGCTCAGGTGCGAGTCTTGTTCGCCTTGGGACGGGACCGAGTCGCCGTGCCGGCCTCGTTGGGAACCACCCATCCACGGCATAAGACTCCAGCGCGCGCCATCCACGTCCAATCCATCATCTCTATCCTCATCGTCACCGTCGTAGGATTTTGGCTGGGATCGTTTGCGGGATTTCTATTCTTGGCGGAACTGGTCACCCTGTCGAATCTTATCATCCACCTCATGGCCAACGTGTCCTTAATTCGCTACTATCGTAAAGTCGGAGTGTTTCGCATCGTGGTGCATGGCATTATTCCAATTGTATCGAGTCTCTTGTTCCTCTTCCCAATCTACTTTTCCCTCTTTCCGGTTCCCCCCTTTCCCGATAATATTCCTCCCTACCTCTTAATCCTGTGGGTTGTCATCGGCGGGATATTATTAACACGCCTTCTGCGTCGCCATCCCGAACGACTCCGGGCCGCCGGGCTAACAATAACCGAGCCGACGACGAACGAGCCTTCATCCACCGGGCTACCCGTGTAGGGCGTCCACAAACGGTCGAGAGGAATATGCTAAGCCTAGGGAGGAATGGACATGTTACGACAGCCACCACTTACGCCGCTAATCCACTCTGAAAAACTCGGGGTCCACTGGGGACTCGATAACTTATGGTTTAAGAACGAAACCACAGGCCTCTCCGGATCCTTTAAGGATCGCGGGGCGGTGGTGGCTGTCCGAGAGGCTTTTCAACAAGGATACACAACGATCGTGACCGCATCGAGCGGCAACGCTGGTGCCGCCATCGCCGCCCACGCGGCACGGGCCGGGCTTAACGCAATAATTTTAGTAGATCCCACAGTTGCTTCTGGTAAGTTGCGGCAGATTCATGCCTATGGGGCGGAGGTCCGCATGATTGAAGGACTATTCGATCAACCCAGTGAACAATTTATCGTCTTACTGAAACAGATCGCCAAAACCGAGCAAGCTTATCTAGCCTTTTTTTGGGAGCCAGTTAATCCCGTCATTCTTGAGGGATTTGAATTGATCGCCGAGGAAATCGTGCAACAACTCGGCCAGTCCCCCGATGTAGTGTTGATCCCCACCGGAGGCGGCGACCATCTGGTCGCTCAAGGTCGTGCCTACTTGCGCCTTTGGCGCCATGGATGGACCCATCATGTGCCTCAATTAGTAGCGGTGCAACCCGAAAACGCATGTCCTCTGGTTGATGCGGTCGCCCACCATCTCAATGATGTTCCGTTTCGCCCAAACCCGCAAACCATAGCCTCGGGGTTACGCGTGGCATTTTCAGGACGTCATGCACTAGAATTGATTCAACAATCTGAAGGCACAACCCCTCATTATCACATGGCTGTAACTGCGTCAGAAGACGCGATCGCCGAAACAACCAAACGTTTAGCAGAAACGGAAGGTCTATGGATCGAGCCATCGGGGGTCGCGGCACTCGCCGCCATCCCCGACCTCTTAAGCCAGCAACTCATAGACCCGAAGGCCTGTATCGTGGCGCCGTTAACTGGAGCTGGATGGAAGGATGCTCCACCCTAGTTAGATACCTAGAAGTATCGTTCAGAATCAAAGCCAGCTAATTCCTAAAGTCCATTCAATCTCGTGTCTCCAAGCGCCATTTCCCGCCTCATCGTCCATCGATTTCTTCTGGCCGACTGTGCCAGAAGAAATCGATGTTCCTCACACCGACACCGTTTTTCATCCCCTTTGGGGTAAAAGTGCCTATAAGGATACGGCTTTCTATGTCCGTTAACCGGTGCCCTGGATGCTATAAAGTCTTACCAATCTGCCTCCTCGCCCTCAATGATTGCCCACTGGCAACCCATCTTTATAGGAAGCCTCCCGTCATTCCCGATTACAATGGACATGTCTTCCAAGATACGCTAACGCCCCGACCCTCCTTGATTCCGCACTCCGTAATACCCATTCTGTGCTACACTAGGAGGCAAATATTCACGAAATCAAAGGATCAAATATGAGCGACGACGGTGGCCAGCCCATGCATCCGAGCCAGGTACTAGAAATGCCACGGGTTCTCTTGAGCAATCAGGATGGATGGGCTGGATAAGCGGAAGGTGGCCGACTCCCCTCACAATGCCAGCAGCAGCCGCTGTTATCGGAACGCTACGTCGCGCTTCCATTGTGTTACTCTTTTTGCCTATGGCCCCGCAGGAAAAGCTCTCATCCCACAAGGATGAGAGCTTCGTGCCACTCTATATCTCTCTACGATACGATTAACGTGCCTCTAGGAGAGTTTTCATAAAGTCTTTGACGGGCGGAATCCGAGGATTCGTTGGGGATAGCCTCATTTGGCACACCATTTTTGGCGTAAACCATGCCCGAGTCGTGACAAACGACTCAAAATGCGCGACGATGAGTGAGTCGATCATCACCTCCTTGTCGACCGTCGCTTTACGCGGCGGTTCGGACCCAGGCCTCGTGGTGAGAGACCATA
>DAHWKJ010000024.1 GCA_027343695.1 Sulfobacillus sp.
CCCCCTTTCTTGATTCGAAGGTTTTTGGGTATAGACCCAGCCATTACCCCGCTGCAGCACACGACAATGGCGATGAGAGGTCGTGGGATGGACGCCGGTGCTCGTGACAATGCGGATCTGCCCACTCGCTTTCACGGTCGCGCGACCGGTCCAGGTGCCCGTGTATTTCCCCCGAGGGATGACCGCTTGGACGAGATCCCCGGTCTGAAACCCGCCATGCGGTTTTTGCCGCGACAGATGACGGATGGGAAACCCATGCTGGTCGGTGCGGCACCGCTGGCGATTACCGCGTCCTTTGGCAGACCAGATCGGGATATACGCGGGTAGGCCCGTGAATGTCGCGGGTGTACTTTTCCCGACGCACAGGGCGTCATAATAATGTTCTTTCGGCAGATGGCGCTCCGTCCGTTGGAGTTTGGTGCGCCCCCCCGAGCCCCCTTCCACCGGCAGGCCCGTCGCTTTGAGCTGTGCGTACAACCGCCACCGCGTGGCGTTCATGAAAGCCGCATCCTTGAGGGGCTTCCGCGCTTGGACTTGAACGTCCGGATAGCCGAATTCCGCCGCGGTCTGCGTCCCCTTCGTGAGGTTGCAGGGTGGGCAGGCGAGAGTCAAATTGCTCATCCGATTGCTACCGCCTCGACTCTTGGGCATGATGTGTTCCACCTGCAACGGGACATCAGTCGCGCCACAGTACACGCAGGCGCGGCCCCACTTCTCCAAGAGGTATTCCCGCACCTCATACCCCAACAGGGTCCCTTGCTGATACTCCACGCCGGCGATTTCTGGGTTTTCGAGTTGCTGCGTGTCAAACCGGACGTGTTCCACGCTGATGGCGGTGATCGGCGCGGTGCGCCGGATTTTATCGAGGGCCTGGAGCGTTTGGTTCACCCGGGCCTCCAAAGACGGCGGGAGCCACCCCGGGGGACGTCGTCGGTTCTGAAACCGCGCCGGACGGTAGCGGGTGTGGCGGAATCGCCGCCCGTGACGCACAGCGCGTCGGGCACTGATCTGGGCTTTGATGCCCGGTTTATGCACGATTTCCCCTAAGAACACGACCGAGATGCCCTGGGCCCCTTCACACGTGATGGCCACCCCGGTGGTCTTCGACCCCGGGTCAAGCTTGACGCGCAAGTCCTGAAGCACCGAGTCGTCTTGTAAGCGATCCACCAAGCGAATCGTGAACGGGGCCATCTGGTGCACCCGTGCGCGTCCGCGTTCGAGCAAGAGCCGGGCCCGCTTTTCCGAGCACGGCATCAGTGGTTTCTGGTGCTGGTCGAGAACAAAAACCATACCGTCCTACTTTCTCCCCCTTACGGGGCTGGTGACGTTTTCTTGCGAAAATCTCTCCTCGCCAAGGTTCAGTCGGCTTGTCGGGTCCGCCACACCGCTCGCGCTACCCCTAGCTGGCTTTTAATGACGGGCGACACATGACCGACCGAACGGAGCCCCACATCCGTAGGGCCAAGGCTGGTCAACTCAGGAGCTTTTACAAGCTCCGGCCTTCAGGCCGGGGTAGTTGACAGGACATCCTCCTGGCTCAATCCACTACAGTCGTTATCTTTATGATACCGCTTTCCCCCTCCCTTGTCGCGTCACGTTACACCGTCGCCAACTCCAACCATTCATGGCTTTCTATTCCCAGAGCGACCGCCAATATTTCGGCAATGTCCACTACCCGCATTTTCTCTTCGACCCCCATCGCGGTGACCGATGCAGAAAACATGGACACATCTTTAGGACACGCCACCGTGAAAAATTTAATGCCCGGTAGTGCCATCGCTTCGCGAATGCGTTGATTCGCCGGGCGATCCTCAATGCCGGTTTCGTCCATCCAGATGCGCCCCCCGCCCGCACCACAACAAAAGCTTTCTTTCCCATGACGCGGCATTTCCACGAGATCGACGCCGCATCGAGCCATCAGTTGCCGTGGTGCTTCAGTAATCCCATTCCACCGTCCTAAATAACAAGGATCGTGATAAGTGACCTGAATCGGCACCGGGGACACTTTAAGCCGTCCTTGGTCGATAAGTTCCAAGAAGGCCTCCGTGTAATGCATCACCTCGGCCTGAAATCCAAATTTCCGATATTCGTTTTTGAGCGCATTCAGCGAATGAGGATCGGTGGTAAAAATACGGCGATACTGTGCCTTATTCAATGCCTCAATATTTTTTTGAGCCAGACTATCAAATAGCCCATATTCCCCTATGCGTAGCGCGTCATTCCCGGAATTGACTTCGGCCTCATACAGAATGCCGAAATCGACCGACGCCTCGGTTAACATTTTAGCGATCAGTTGGGTCAGTCGCTGCACCCGGGGATCGTATGACGCGAAGTCCCCCACAAACCAAAGCCAATCTACGGGTTCTTTTAAGGCATTTTTGATCGGCATCTCCAGTCCCTTCGCCCAGGCCGGACGCTTGCGCCCCGGCTGTCCAAACGAATTGCCTTGCCGGTCCCACGACATCAACACCTTTTGGGCATTGGGATCCACGATCCCATCTTCCAATAACGCGGAGCGTAATCCCGCGATCTTGGGTACATGTTCGATAAACACCGGGCACGCCTCTTGACACGCCCCACACGTGGTGCAAGCCCAAAGCTCTTCGGGAGCAATCACACCCCCGGCTAGATCGGGATACTCGCGTTGAGGGTCCTTTTCTGCGATCCGTTCGTTTAATGCGTCGCGCAACTGCAGAATAATCATCTTAGGCGATAAGGGCTGACCTGCCGCGTGTGCCGGACACACCGCTTGGCAACGACCACATTCGGTGCAGGTATAGAGGTCTGCCACGTCTTTCCAGGTTAGGTCTTCAAAACTACGAATAGCCATGGTCTCTTCAATCGGCTTAGGCACCAACTGACCTGCCGGCTCCAGATTTCTCCAAAATATGTTGGGAACCGCGGCAAAGATGTGAAAGTGCTTGGAATAGGGGAGATACGCCAAAAACGCAAAGACCACTCCTATATCGACAATGTAGCCCACCGCATAGCCAATACTAGCAGCGGTAGGTCCGGTCCAGTTTAAGGCTACCCAAAGTCTCGAGACTGCATAGCCGAGAAAGTGAGAGCGAGCCACCGGGTCGGCCACATGAAGCACTTGGGGCGCCACGAATGGAAAGAATGAATCGTGAATCACGATGCCAACGATAATGGCACCAATGAGTCCCAGGATCACAAAGGCGTCTTTTTCGTCCGAGCCATGAAAGCGCTCTGGCTTGATCACCAGCCGATTATAGAGAGCCATCAAAATGCCCACCGCCACTAAGATGACCCAGATGTCTACCAATGGCGCTAATATGGGTCCCACCGTAAATCCCGGGAAAAATATTTCGCCGATGGTTTCGACCACATCGATTAACAAGATGACAAAACCACTAAAGATAAAATAGTGCAGGAGCCCAGAAAAACTGATGCGAAACATTCGTCGATGGAGTCCGACTTGGACGATTACCG
>DAHWKJ010000100.1 GCA_027343695.1 Sulfobacillus sp.
GAATCTATCGGTTGCCAAATAATACCATATTAGATTACACTAGAGCCACTACTAAGCTAAGAGGGGGATCTGTCCCGTGTCTGTGCCTCGAATCGCGGTGAGCCAAGCACCTTATGTGCGGGAAGTGGAGGTAACCCTAAATCGTGTGCTTACGCAGATGCGTCAAGCGGCGAGTCACGGCGTGGATATCATTGTATTTCCGGAATGGTTTATGGGCCTCAATCCGGTCGAGGTCATCCCCAATCGCCTCACCGACAGGATTGGGACCCTGGCTAAGGAATTGAACCTCATGGTGATCACCGGGAGTTTACGCGTTTTGGATAATGACAGTGGCAAAAAACAGCAACGGGGCATCGTGATTGAACGGGACGGGACTCTGGTCGGCAGTCAAGCCAAGATAGGGTTTGTCCCAACAGAGCGCCCTTGGTTCGAACCCGGAACGGGCATCACACCGATTACGACCAGTTGGGGCAAATTAGTCATCTTGTTAGGGCTCGACGCGGTAGATTCGGGCCACTGGAATGCGACCTTAGCCGCTAGACCGAGCCTGGTTGTCATGGCCGCCAGCGCGAGGACGGTTGAAGAGCGCCACCATCTTCAAGAACTCACGGTCACCCGTAGCCTGGAATTAGATGGCACCGTCATCTTGACGCCGCTGTTGGGTCGATTCGGCGGTGCACAGTATGTGGGAGGTGCCGTCATCGCCCACCAGGGTCGCATCATTGCATCCGCCGAAGAAACCGAAACACTGGTGATGGCTCAAGATCCCAAGGCCCCCCTGGTACAACTCGGCGTAGTCGATGTGTCCTCCTACATCCCCTTATGTCCGGCACCCAAAGGATTTCATCTCGATCCCAAAAGAACCCTCGGACCCGAAGCCGAAAAGCGCGTGTTGTTGGATTGGGGCGCCCTCCGTGCTTCAGACGTTTTAGGAGCGGGACGCGAGATTCTGGCCCAAGCCGCCGGCAACCCCCGGTGGCTCGGCTTGGCTCCGGCGCGCCCAATGGCGGCCCGGGAGTTAGGCATCCTGATGGAAGATGGTGCAGCGGGGGCCTTTGCCTATCCGGGATTGGACAGCATTGCCCCGTACTCCGAACCAATCCGAGACCTTGGAAAAATATTATCGCTGCATCGGCGGCCCCTAGTGGTCCACACCGGCCCTGGTGCCACAACCTTACGTTACGACCGTCCCGTACTATGGGATGACTTCCTCCTCGAATTTCCTACGGTGCCAGTGGTATTGCTACACATGGGCGGACGTTCTCCCTATATTGAAGAAGCCCTTTTGCTGGCCGAACGGCACCCCCAGGTGTGGTTGGAGACGAGCCAGGCTCCTCTCCCCGCGATCCAAGAAGCCCTCGCTACGAGTCCTGACCGACTGCTCTTTGGGAGCGGAGGATTAGCGCGCGACTTTGCGGTGGAGTGGGATAAAATGACTCAACTTGAACCAAACGTCGCGCCCGACGTCTACCAAAACCTCCTCCACAACAACGCTCTCCACCTCTTCTTTAGCGATTCGAGCCTCACGAATCGCGAGCCTCTACGCATCGTGCGACGCCCCAGTTAGACCCTCCATCCCATTACCCCGAGGAAATCTATCCCGCTCTAAAAAAGGATATCGGCTCCGCCGGGTCGAATATTGTCGAACACAGGAACTTTAGGATGCCAGAAGCTTCCGAGTGCCGTTACCGTGAAGGTTACGGGTCGCGGCGTGATTAGATTTGAAATATCCATTAACTACGCGCCGTCAGGGCGATTTATTTATTTGTGCCTGCAGCCGGCAACACACTTTGCATTTGAGGAGCCCTGTACCATGGAATTTCAGATTCCTAGTAAAGCCTCACCACTCGTTAACGCCTGGCACGAGCTCATGCAAAACCGCCCTCCGCACCCCTCTTACGAATGGCCCAAGATCGTACTGGGAGCCATAGGCAAAGCGCTGCAAGCCACGTTTCTAGGAACCTTGTCGGTTGACAACGTAAGCCGTTACGGCATTACCCTGAACGGGCACACAACCCCGACAACATGGACCCCCACGGCGGGTTGGGATATTGCCTGGAAGCCCTCCTGGGGTGGAGCCAACCAGGAGCTTCTCCTGATTGGATGGGGTGCGGGAAAAGCCGCCGCACTCGCAGTAAGCTCGGTCGCGTTCGTGCATCAACAGTGGCACGACCTCTCCTGGTTCTTGCGGATCGCCTCGGCGAACGTCCCAACCGTACCAAAGACTCCCCCGTCGCCGTCGCAACTGGCCCGCCAAATTGCACATACCCAAGCCCTATCGGATGAGAACATGATTGAACCCTCTCTCGAGAAACTCATGATGTTTCTCGAGAGCCAACGTCCGGACCTTTTTGGCGCCGTCATGCTGTATCACCAGGGCCACATTAGGGTAGCTGCCTTCCCAAGCCTCCCGATGGAGTACCATCAGGCCCTCAATGGAATGCCTATCGATCCGGGGACGGGTTTTTGTGGAACCGCCGGGCCCTATACACGGCCCCACTATATTGCCGACATGGCCCACGATCCCCGGTGGCAAACATTTCAATGGATTACCGAGACCTACGG
>DAHWKJ010000026.1 GCA_027343695.1 Sulfobacillus sp.
CTTTTTTGATCACGGTGGACTAGGATCACTGGGGAAGGTGAACAGGGATCACATAGCGACACTCGAGGAAGCAGCCCACCAATTACATGTCTCGAAAGCAACGGTACGCCGATGGATTAAGGCGGGGGTAATCGAGGCCTATCTAGAGAAAAAGGGGCCGCACGGACCGCAATGGCATATTCCGGAAGGTATCCTGGCGCGGCGTCTGCACCCTGATCAGACCGTGATCACCTTGCTGCCTCCGGAGGAGCGGCACCCTATGCAGATGATCACGGGGATCGATGCCCCGCATCCGCGGTCGAGAATACCTGATATTGAGTTCTCACCTGAGCTACCACCCATGCGTTTTGGCGATTCATGCTACGGGCTAAGTTGGGGACGGCGTGATGCGGTAACGGGACCGTTTGCCAGGTGTCCGGTAGGGATCAGTAGTTGTGTGGTCCAATGCCGACCTCCGTTCATTGTTTTCAACAAACCGACCGTGGGCTGGGAGCCGTTGTCTCCTTGAGCTAACCCCCAACCCAGCGAAGGGGTCACAAAGTCGATGGCGGTGGCGGTCATCTGGTTCGGCAGGGCGTGACGAGTCCAAGAATGGCCGCCGTTGGTCGTGCTGATAATGGAGGAATTCATGCCAAGAAATCCAATCTGCATCGAGAGAAAGTCCATACGGAGTGGGTCCGGCGGATTGGATAGCGAGGAAGGGAATGGCGCGATTTTAACCGCGGGCGGCACCGTGGCAATCTGGGCTCCGTACGTGGTGAGCGTTAGGCCTGTGGCGATACCAAAATCGGATGCGCGTCATCATGAGCGTTCCCGTCGTGTGCCGATAACGTCCGGGCAAACCGAAAAATTGCGGGGGCCATCGATCGCATAGACACCCAAGCAATCATTACCTACACTGGGTATTATCATAAAACGGGGGCAGTCATGGCGGTTGGGTTGGTGTGTGCAATTGTGGCCGTGGTTTTTCTAGGGGCTCTATCACGGAGTACCTTGGGGTTTGGCGATGCCGTGGTGAGCATGCCACTCTTAGCCTTGTTGCCGATGCCTCTAAGTCTTGCCGTGGCCTTAATGGGCTTGGTTGGCGTCACGATTGCGCTGGTCGTGGTGGTAACCGATTGGCGTCACATTGACTGGCAGCCACTTAAGCCCATTTTATTGGCGGTTCTTTGTGGTGTACCCCTAGGGCTCCTTGTCCTGCGTTACACCTCCCAAGCTATGGTCACCGGAATCTTGGGATGGGTGTTGATGGCTTATGGGATGTTTTCATTGACCAGACATTTTCGCTCCAAGGGTGCAGCGGCAGTGTGGGTTTCAGGGCGCGGGTGGCCGTATCTCTTTGGGCTCGTGGCTGGGGCGCTAGGAGGAGCTTATAACTTCAACGGGATTCCGGTGGCCGTCTATGGGACATTGCGTCAATGGCCCCGAGAACGGTTTCGCAGTACCATGCAAGGCTATTTTTTGGTGTCGGGATCGTTCGTGGTCGCGGGGCAAGCGTTGAACGGAATGTGGAATGGCGAGCTCTGGATTCTCTATGCGTGGTCATTACCCGCGATGGGAGGCGCCTTGGTGGCGGGAAGTTATCTGCGTCGTAAAATCCCCACGGGCACGTTTCAACCTGTGGTGTTGAGTTTCATCGTGTTGCTGGGGCTGCTCTTGGTCGTGAAGTCTATTCCGGCTCTTTCCGTCTAGTTGCCGGTGCTCTGGTGTGCGTCAGGGTCTACTCCATGGGGGAGGCTTGGGTGGATAGGTGACGCGAAGATTGCGGGGAGTGTTCGGCCCATCTCGAGGTCCATGGCGTTATTCGGAACATGCATTGGCGTCGCACGCCTGAAAGCCCTATGGCCGGCGTCGGTGAGTTTGGGGGCCCGGGGGCGAGAACCCCAGACATGCCAGGCGCTCCTAGAATCCTGACTTCAGGAGTGGGCCTGGCGATTGACACCGATGCCGCCAATATCCGTGCTAGACATCTTGGTTACCACACGACATTTATCGTCGGATGGATCCTACCAAAGTGGGATCCGGGGATCCACGTTACTGCGGTGTAACCCATCCCAGGCTTTCCACTGATTGATAGTCATGTCCGACGGCTGGGGATGAGAGGCTAACAAATAAGAGAGGACTGTGATCCATATTTAGCGCCCGATGGGCTAGCCCCGGAGGGACCAGAATGTGTGCACCCGGGGTGAGGGGAACCGATTCTTTCGTCCCGTCACGAGATCCCAATTCTAAGGTCCCACGGCCTGAAAGGCCAATTACGTATTCCGCGCCATCGGGATTGTGGTGGAAGTGGCCTTTCGTGTGGAATGGCTCAAGGCCAATACGCCCGCCGTAAAGAACTGTCAGCACCACCATTAAATCGGTGGGGCTTTCAGAGTAAGGCAAACTGTAGAGCTTATAGACTACGGGATCTTCTCCTGCTACGGGTTTATCTTTGAAGTACGCGGTCATATTAGACCATCGCCGTACATCTGGCGTCGACTGTTGGGAAAACTCGCGAACAATGTTGGCTTCATTATCGGGTCCCAGTTGTAAAAGGTTTATGTGTGCCACGCCCTCATGAAAAAGATATCAAGAACTCCCACGAGGGTAATATGTTCTTCACGGTTCGTCAATGAGGATGCACGAGGTTGGGAGTGTCACCCGATCGCTTTGACTGAAGAGGACTTTCGAATGGCCAAATGGCAAACGTTTCATACAGGGATTGCCGTAAAGAGGGTAACTGAAAGCAGGTTCCCCTATTCTAACGCAACGGCGGCCACCGTGTTCCATGCCGAGGAACCTGGCGTGATGATCTGGAAATGGTCAACCCCATCCAGTTCAATCAGTCGAACCGGGTCGCCCAGTGTTTGGGATTGCTTGAGATATTTTCGGCTTTGATCAATTGGCACTCGATTGTCTTCGGTACCGTGAATGAGCACTTGGGGGACACCCAAAGGCAGCAGGGATATCGGTGAGGTGTCGTCGTAGCGTTTGGGATGGTCCTCGGGTCGACCACCCATGAAATCGGTTACCGGTGAGGCGCCATGTAAAACCTGCCACATGGCACGCAGATCGGTGACACCGGCTAGGCTAATAACGCGTTCAATAGATATCTGCAGGGAGCCGGATAGGGGAGACGATGGCGAGACGTTATGCCGCCCGGCGATCCATAAGGCTAAATGGCCTCCCGCCGAGTGACCAAGCAGTGTGATGTGGTCAAGGTCTAGGGCCGTCTCTTTAGCCACTGTGGGCAAATGGTTGAGGGCTTTAGCAATGTCGAGCAATGTCCCTGGCCAAGCCCCCCCGATATCACCCGTGCGTCGGTATTCGAGGTTGACCGTGGCCAAGCCACGGTCGGTGAAATCCAGGGCCATCGGATCCATCAGCTCTAAATCGTATTCGGCACGCCAAAACCCGCCATGGATCAACACCATGACCGGATAAGGGCCCGGTCCGTCCGGTACCCGAACATCCATGAATTGGGACGGGTGGATGTCCTCGTATCGATAACGCTGGAATCGCATCTGTCGCACCACCTCATGCCATCGATTGTACCACCTTTGTTGCCTGCTAGTCGTGTGTGCCCACTCAGGAAGACATGGACCGGATTTAGGGGCCCCGCCGTCTAGGCGAGGCCCCTAAAGAGACTTGATGGATATCCTTGATGGTTACGGCAGTTGGCTTAGAAGTTGGTCGAGGTTAATGGGACCCAGTCCGGTCACCGGGTTGTAGCGGCCTTTCGTGACCGAATAGGCTCCATTGTTACCGTAAGCCACCGGCAGGAAAGGAGACGTGTTGCTACTCGCTAGGTGGTACAGGGTGGGATTCACGTTGCCTAGCCGTTGACCTGTCGCAAGGTTTAAGTCACCAACAAAACCTGCAAAGAGCGGCGCGCTTGCGCTGGTGCCCCCGAACAGAAATGGGGCGTTGGCAAAGTATGCAAAATATCCAGGCGTGACCACGGATGCGGGGAAAGAAACATCTGGATTACCACGGCCATCGCTCGACGGAACAAATTGCTTTTGGTAGGCAGGACGGGCTTCGATTTGGCTATAGCCGCCTCCCGCAATCATATTCTCCATGGACAAAAAGCTCAATAAGGTGGGAGTGGAAAGTTCCGAGCCGATGTTGCCGCCCCACATGGCGTTTTGATTTACTTGACCCAGTGGATTAACGGAGGTTTCCAGTCCCCCTAGGGAACTTACGTACGGGCTATTGGCCGGATAGGACAACATTGGGGTGTTGTTGCCTTCCAGGGCGCCTTCATAGGCTCCACTATCGCCGGCAGAAACGCTGATGGTAATGCCCTCGGCGTTGGCTTCTTGGGCAAGCGTATCCCATGAGTTTTGGGCGGTTGCCAAGTACTGCTGCTCGGGGATTTCACCCTCGCCGTAGCTGATACTAAAGACATGGGCGGTGTCTTGCGTTAAGACTTGGTTAAGGGCGCTTCGAAGGCTACCCGCCTCGTAGATTTGAATGTTGGACCCTGGGGCCGAAGTCTCCATCATCTGCAGGTCCAAGCTCAGTTCTTCTTCAATGGGGACCATGGCGTTGGTACAGGCCGGGTTGGCCGCGGTGCACGCATTGGGCCCACTGTAGGCGACGGACACATTGGGCTGGGGCAAACCAAACTCAGCGGCAAAGTGAGCCACGTCGGATTGAGAAATGGTTGTCACATTGCCGAGGGTGTAGACCGCCAGTGAAGCGGGACCGTGAACCGACGTTTCGCTGGCGAGGGTGGTCCCGTTGAATGCGCGCGTTACCGGGTTGGACGAGGGATTCCACGGGGTGATGACTTGCCCGGGTGTGCCGAACAGGGTAAGCGTCGAAGTAGTCCCCGCCGAAGGGCCTACGAAGCTTGCGGCGGGCAACGGTACCGTGACCTGGTGCACCCCATCACTGACGGTGAGGTCCAGACTGACGGTTTGTTGTTGCGAAAGGCTGAAGTCCACCAGAAACTGTCCATTGGCGTTGGTTGAGGTAGAATCTACTAGGGATGAGGCGCCTTGGTAGGAACCCGAAAGGCTGCTATAGCTGGCGCTGGTGTCCGGCTGCCCGTTGTACGTAGCCGTAATGAGATAGCGGACGGCCATGCCCGGAGTCCGTGACCCATTACTGAGGAGTTGGGCGGTCACGGTCATCCCACCGGAACTCGCTGTGGTTTCGGTCCCGGTTGGTAATTGGTGTTTCTGGTCGGTATTGGTAATAAGGTCTTTTGTGGAAAACGCGTGCGCGATGGCCTGCGGCACCGGTAAGGAGCGATAGAGCCCGGTGATTCCGGTAGCAATCCTGAGCGATTGGGGGATGGTGATGGCTGAATTCGGTGCAATGAACGTTTGCTTACCCTGTTGATATTGCGTAAGGTGTGTGTGAAATACGGTATCGATTTGCCCGACAGTGCCCGACACTGAGAGCACCTGGCCGGTGACGGACGTCTTAAGGTGTTGGGAGTTAAGGTAATGTTGGAGCGTTGCAATGGCGGCCTGGCTGGGACCGAATCGGGACATTAAAGCGGCATGACTTAAGTAGTGGTGATACTCCGGGGAGCCGGGGTTATTTACGGCGGCCACGAAGGCACTGAGCCCTGCAGCATTTTTAGAGGGGAGCACGAACCCCATGTGCCAGGGGGTATTCGCATTAAGTTCGGTGACCCGATGGCTGGCCTTCATGCGAGAGGCCGAGACGAGTTGCATGGAGGCCGGCAGACTGGCCGACGTGGCGGCGTTCGCGATTCCCCCGATTGTCGGTGCTAGCAGCGACAGAGAGAAAATTCCTGCGGCCGAAACAGCTGTCAGTGCAGCTTGAACCGTAGATTTCATTCAAAAAACCCTCCTTACCGTCGATTGTGATGGATGGTGACGAAGAAATGCGAGACCGGGACCCGGATGGGAGCGTGGCATCTGACTTCGTCGTCATAGAATTCGCTGGGTCACGGACGGATCTGGGGGATCAGGGCGAGGAATATAAAAAAAGCAGCAGCGGGTGGATTAAGGCAGAAGATTTGTGGTGCCCGTGGGGTCGCTGAGGAGGGCTCCGCCTCGAGCTGGGATCCCAAAAGGCCGTTTATTCCGTGGTCTTTAGCCCTGGGTAACTTTTATTCGATCCATGGCGTTGTAGAGGCACATGAAATGAAAAGGAGAATGCCTTGATGATGAATTCTGTGACAAAAAAATCCGTCACGTTGATCGCGTCTTTGGCGGCGTTGGGACTCATCGCGGGTTGTGGCTCGATGAAAAGCGCATCACAGGAGGCGATGAAACCAGTACACCAAGGATCCGGGGCCTATATTACGGTGTCTCCTGCCTCTGGTCCCCCTGGCAGCATCGTCACGCTCTCGGGCTTTTTGCCCGAGATGGCCACAGTGAAACCGAGTCCCCAGGGTAAATTTCAGTTCCAAGGCAACATCGGTTTTGGTGGATTTCGCTACGGATTGACGATGACACCGCGGTCTACCATTACCTGGTCGTCTCGGCATCCAGGCCATTTCACCACGCAGTTTGAGGTGCCGAAAACAGCATGGCTGACTCCAAAAGGGGCCCATCCGCTCGCCTCTGGCAACTACACGGTGGCCATTGATTGTTTCGGTGTGGTTCAGGCGGGCTGTGCCGTTGGTGCCGACCAGGCTACCACCACGTATCATCTGACCGGGGGATTATCGCGAACCCCACACACATATCTCGCGCTGTCTCCGTCTCATGCCAAACCAGGCCAGACTATCCAGGTATCCGGATGGGCGCCATTGACCAGTATCATTGGTCATAATCCCTTTGGTTACCAACTCACGTGGTCTCAGGATGGACACACCTCTGGCTACGGTCAACTGGGGTCCGTGAGCCAGTCAGCGACGGGCCAAATCAGGGGATCGTTTACGGTACCGGGTTCCTTGAGTAATGGAGCCTCCGTCACCCAAGGAGCTGCCACGGTGGCCCTGAACTATGTGTTTAATGGACGGGCGGCCAGTGGCGGTGTGCCCTCGAACTTAAAGGGCATGGTATCCATCTCGACGGCAGCGACGGCATTTAGGGTGCAAATGGCGTTGACATGGGCTCAATTGCAGACGGCGGCGCCCTTACGGGAGGATTTTAATTTACATCCGATAGCCGTGGCTGGCAATGCTATGGCGTTCCCAGGCGAGAATCCGGGACAATTTTGGTTGCGGGCTTCGGCGGGATCTCAGTGGCGGGCCGTGTCGTTGTCAGGGATCGCAGTGCTTTCGATGCATAATGGCTTTCCGGCTACCTGGGCGACCGGGGGGAAGCCGTCGGCATACACCGTCACGTTAGATCAAGGCTTCCCCGAAAGCTATTTCGTTACCATCGCATCGATTAAAAAGACGATTGGCGAGGCCCCCCCTATTTTTTATATTCCTTACTTTACGACGGATGCGGGCCGCGACTGGAGTACGGTTCCGATTCCCCAGGGTTTTGGCCTAGACCAATTTGGAGGATTCCATGTCTATCAGGGATCCGTCTATGCATATTGGTTAGGCCCGCACGGAGCGTTCGCTTCTGAATATACAAAAAATGGGGGACGCACCTGGTCTAATGGTTTCCTCGGCTGTCCTAGCGGGGGACCGTGCCTTCGGTTTGGTGCCACCCTCATGGCGTACCCGGGTATGGGCGTTGCCATGACCCAGCCGGTCTGGCGTCAAAATGCCCAACACCAGTGGGTGCAGGCTTCGACCGTGACGACTAATATGGCAGCGAGCGAATTGGTCGCGCTATCGCAGGGCCAAAGCCTCTTGGTAAATCCGGGATCGAATTATCCATTAGAACTGACGACCGATGGGGGACAGCAATGGCAAGATGTGGCGTTACCCACACCGCCTCACCCGCTTAGCGGTGGAATGCCGTATCAATCGTTATTCATGCTTAGTGATGGGAAACTCCTAGCTAACATTAGCTTGACATCGAGTAATGGTTGGTACGTGCTTGCGCCCGGCAGTCACACGTGGCAGGCTGTGCCAACATCTGTCTTACCGGCCACCAGTCTCATCATGACGGTATCAGGTAGTAATGTTTGGTGGTCTATCCCGACTTCCACCACGGGCACTGCACCGGTCGTTCATGTGACGAACGCGAGCCAGTTCTAGCCCCATAGTGCGCCGACATTATGGAGAACCCCCCGCGTCACGCAATGACGCGCGGGGGTTCTTGGCGTTGCCAGTTTTCATAAACGATAAATTTAACCCTGTCCTTCCGTTCATGTGCGGTCCTTGTCGTGGGGTCACTCCAACATGTGGGTGAGTTTCCACGAGTCACAGAGCAATTCGCGATCCCGTCAGCGTATGATCTAACCAGCGAGAAGATCAACGTCACACGGTACAAATTGTTCGAAAGGAAGGGGATAGGGAATGGTGCGTGGGGTGGTCTCAGGAATCATTGCGCTGCTCTCCTGTGCAATCGGGATGGTCGTATTGTCCGAGACGACTTGGGGACTTTTGGAATCACCGGCCGAGGTGATCGGGTTGACCCGTTTCGACACGATTCCCCTCGTGATTGGAATCGGGGAAGCTCTTTTGGCACTGGTGGTCTATCGACTGTTATCGTCCAGCACGATCTTATGGCCGTCCTTTCTCTTGCTTCTCTTTATTGTGTTAGGGTGGGCCACTTACCACGTTGAGCAATGGATGCCACCGATGGCTTGGAACAAGGGCTTCCTCGGGTATCCATCGGTACTCATCTTGGGACTATGGATTGGGGTTTTTGCTATGTTGACGATCAATCGTTGGGTGGCCCCTCGAATTCCGGGCCGGCACTAGTTTGGGGGACGTTATCGCCGTGTGATCGCTGATCCGACCATCGTCACCGTTTAGAATATTTCGGTCTCGGTTGTGCTATGGTGAACGAGAAATGGATTGAGCATAAGGGGGGAGTCAATTTATGGGACTGGCCTTAAATGATCTTCAGCGGATGGTGTCTTTCACGGAGCCTGCCGTGCATCCTAGCCATTCATATGGGGTCGTGGTACATAAAGTGGTGAATGCGGATAAGGAGGGATATACAGGGCGGCTGTATCTGGTAGGACCCGGGATTGCCCCGAGATTTCTTACACAGGGTCCAAACGATGCTCATCCGGTATTTTCACCGGACGGCGCTTTTATCTGGTTCATCCGTAGCGAAAAGGATCGCGGTCAGCGCGTGATGCGCTTACCCTTAGACGGGGGAGAGCCACAAGCCGTGGGGCCGGCATTTTGGGATGCAGTCCGTGTCATTCCGATTCCCCAGCAGTCCGGTGCCTTGGTCATGGCTCGCGCACCGCATGAAGCCCCTAAAGAGACAAACTGGCCACGACACTATGAGAGATGGCAGTGGCAATATGACGGCCAAGCATACTTTCCTGATCAACCCCTGTCCTTGTGGCGTGTCGATGACACCGGAGATCCAGTGCGACTGGATTTAAGCCCTTACGGGATCGGCTCCGTTTCGATATCCGCGGATGGACGATCGGCGGTCTATGACCGCGTGGCCGATGAAGAGGGGGCTCGGATCCCACGGAATGATTTGTTTCGGGTTGCTCTAGAGTCCCCTTATACCCAGGAACGATTGACAGAAGGGCCCAACACCTGGCATAGTCCTCTGATCCTGGATGACGGCCGCGTTGTCGCCTTGGGGTCGGGCTTAGAATTTGGGCCTGCCACCATCGAATCCCTCTATGAGATCCTGCCTCGGGTTCGGCGGATGCCCCTTCCCGATGATTTGGAGGTGGGGGAAGGCATTTCTTCCGACATTCGTTTTGGAGCCGGGATGCTGACGCCCACTCCATTGGGGTCCGAGGGGGTTTTGGTGGCCGCCACCAAAGCGGGTCGCACCCACCTCTTCGCAGTTGACGCGAGTTCGGCGACGTCCCTCGAGCTCGAGGTGGCGGTAGTGGCTCAGTATGCATCGCGAAGGGCCGATACGGCGGTCCTCTATACCGGGGGCAATCTCGACTGCTTAGATGAAGTCTACTGGTGGCAGAACGATGTTGTCACGGAGTTGACCGCGGAGAACAGGTGGGCGCGGGGTAAGCTTTCTTCGATTGAACTGATGCACGTTGAGCTAGGAGCGGACTGGCGCATTCCGGCGTATGTGATAGGGCGTGAACCGGGACACCCCAAGCCCTTGCTTTTATATGTCCACGGGGGACCCCATGGAGCCTATGGGGAATCTCCGCGCTACGATTCTCAAGTCATGGCCGGAGAAGGCTATCTGGTGGCGCAGGTTAACCCGCGGGGGAGTATGGGATATGGCCAGGCTTTTCGGGACGCGGTACGCCAAGACTGGGGCGGCGAGGACATGAAGGACCTAATGGCCGTGGTCGACCGGTTGATTGATGAGGGGGCAGCAGATCCCGAGCATCTCTATGTTACCGGAGGATCGTACGGGGGATTTATGACCAGTTGGATTGTGGGCCATAGCGAACGGTTTCGAGCCGCCTCGACGGTGGTCCCGGTGACCAACCTAGTATCGTTCTATGGAACCAGTGACATCGGCTGGTGGTTTGGACCCGGTGAAGTGGGGTTGACCCCGTTTGATGACATCCAAGCCCTTTGGAACGCCTCGCCTTTAGCCTATGCATCGAAGGTTAAGACGCCGACTCAAGTGGTAGCCGGCGAGGATGACCGAAGATGTCCCATCGAGCAGGCGGAGCAGTATTATACCGCCCTCAAGCACTTTGGCGTGCCGACCGAGTTCCTGCGGTATCCTGGGCCGCATAGTTTCTCCACGCAGGGTCGGCCAGATTTACGTCAGGACCGCCTGACCCGACTGTTCGCTTGGTTTGACCGATTTCGCTAACCATGGCATGTGCTCAACATCGATTTAGCCCGTCCCTTCTCGCCCGTTGCGAGGGCGGACGGGCTTTCGTTTGCTGCTATCGAGGGACGGTCGAAATCCAAGAGGAACCCAGCCGATGCCATTGCCAAAATTCATCCATTGACGAATATTGAATTAATTGACATTATGCGAGTACATAATCTGTGGATTATGATGTCGTGAAGGAGGCGAAGACATTGAAAAGCACATTGCGCTATACCAGCATCAGCCTTTTAGCAGGGGCATCGCTGGCATTGTCTGGCTGTGGCTCGACGGCGGTGGGACCGGGTCCCAACGCGCCAGCCCAGACGACAGCTACCATCGCTTTATCGCCCCAAGTGGCGCCAAACTGGTGGTTTCCGGTGACGTCTAGTGCCGCCTATAGTGATACCAATCTCCAGATGGATGCCTTGATGTACATGCCGCTGCTACACATTTCACGCACCGATACGATAAATTTTTCGCGGTCTCTAGCGTCTAGTGTCAATGTGAGCCACAATGGCACCGTCTATACGGTACATCTCAATCCACATTACAAATGGTCCAACGGAAAGCCGGTAACGGCCCAGGATGTTCTGTTTACCACTAAAATTTTAGAAGCCACCAGCACTGGGGCCACGAATTTGCCATGGGGCTATGGCGGTGCGGGAACCGGCGGGTTACCGACAGACTGGAAGAGCGTGGTCGCTGACGGCCAGTTCACCGTCGTCTTTACGCTGAAGACTCCAGCTAATCCCCAATGGTTTATGCATAACGGGCTGGGGCAAATCGAGCCAGTTCCTGCGGCTCAGTGGAATCAGCATCCGCATAACATGATTAAAGAACTGAACTTTATTAAGTCGGTGGCCAATACCCCGAGTGCCTCGGTCTACAATGTGGTAGACGGTCCTTATACGTTTACCCGCATGGCGCCCAATCAATACTGGACGTTTACTGCAAATCCTCACTACAGTGGGCACAAGTCGACCTTGAAAACCATCGTGTTTCAATATGAGACATCGCCGTCAGCTGAATTTGCTGGACTGAAAACTGGGAAGATCGACTATGGATATCTGCCCGCTTCGATGTGGAATGCACGCACCCAACTGACGTCTGATTCCATGTTTCCTGGCTACCTATTTGGGTTTAATTATATTCAACCGGACCTGAATCCCAATGCCCCAAACGGATTAGGCAAGGCGTTTAATCACTCCTATGTGCGAGCCGCGATGGAAATGGGTGTGAACCAGAAGGCCATCATTCAAACGTTCTATCACGGCTATGGTGTCGTCGAAACCGGACCGATTCCGTCCAAACCGAAGACGGTGTTCTACGACCCGGCACTCCGTTCGCCCCTGTATCCGTTTAATCCGAGCGCAGGCAAACACTTGCTGCAGTCGCATGGCTGGACCATGCATAATGGCGTGATGACCAAGAACGGCGTCAACCTAAGCTTTACGTTGCTTTATGTTGCGGGATCGAATACGGACCGCTCGATTGTCCAGTTGTTGAAATTGGATTGGGCCCAAGAAGGGATTAACGTCAATTTGGTGGCACAGCCATTTGACACCGTCCTATCGACCGCGCAGCAATCCGACCCGACCAAGTGGAATATGGCCTGGTGGGGTGGCGGTTGGACCTACGAACCGGACTATTATCCTTCGGGTGGAAGCTTTTATGCAACCGGGGCGGGTGCCAACCAAGGGGGCTATAACAACTCCCACATGGATACCTTGATCAAGAACTCGTATCTCCCGGGAACCCCCAGTCAGACCCAAGCCAGTCTGAATGCCTACCAAGCCTATGCACGGCAGCAGGCACCCGTAATCTGGTTGCCCTGGACAGCCGGGTTTAATGAGCATATTAGTAGCCTACACGGTACCAAGTCCACGTTTAACCCGATTACCGCCATGATTTATCCAAACCATTGGACCTTTAAGTAGGGTCCAAGAGGTCTTAGAGACGGGGCGCCCCAGGGCCCCGTCTTGGCGATCCCGGAGTGGTGCGCGTCGTTAATCTGGGCGGAATATGATCGCGGTTGTCTTTAGCGACCAAAGACCCGTGAGGTAGACCCCGGCGGCTATCGTGCCTTAGGTCTACCTGTTAGAATAGGGTCTGAACTCATTTTTTCGCCCTAGGGAGTGACCTCGATTGATTATCCGTGAATATTATCAACCAGAAGCGCCAGATCCAGTCTTGGACGCGGATGTGGTACTGGCGCTGGCTCGACGCCATCTCGACCAGGCGCATCGTGTCACCGGCATCGATGAATCTGGCGGGGAGGCACGCGTCTACTTTATCGACGATAACATCGTCATGAAAACCCAACGACCGCAACAATTAAGATCGTGGACGAGTCTTGCTAAAGAGATTGTGTTTTTAAACCAGATTGCGAAAGACGATCCGACTCTTCCAGTGCCTCGCGTATTAGGCTACGGACACGAAGAATCGGTGGAATATACTCTCATGACGCGAATGGCCGGCGATGCGGCAGTGCGGGCCGGCATTCCGGACACCCAAAAAGCCGAATCGCTGAGAGAATTGGGAGGCGTGGTTCGACGCATCCATGCCATTGACCAGGCACCATTACGGACCAGTGGCCAATTCCCGGAAGAGTTTACGCCAGAGGACTTAAAGCTTTCTCTTGTTGAAGATATTGAAGATTTCGCACGGCGGTTCACAGAAAATCAAATAGGATGGCCGCTGGAGATTCATAGCGAGAGCCTCTTGGAGAAACTGTTGCAACGCGTACCAGACGAGGCGTGGCCCATCGCGCTGCACACCAATCCGGGGCCGACGCATACCTTTGTCGATCCTCTCACCGGGGCCTTTCGGGGCTTGATCGATTTTGGGGACGCCTATATTGGTCACCCGGTGTTTGACCTATGGCAATGGGGAGAGCCCGAAGCCCGCGATGCTGTTTTCCAAGGCTATGTGACTGCGGGAAGTGCGCTCCCCGATGCGTTTGGCCCCATGTGGGAAGTGGCCCAAGTGATTTCGGATTTTGTTGCGGTGATTCGGGAACGACCCTACGCCCAAAAATCGATCAGCCATCTTCAGGACCTGACGCGGGCGTGGTAATCCCGGCACGCTCGTTCCGGGAAGCTCCCGGGGTGGTCGAGCTTCAGGGCATTACCAAAGAATATCCCGGGCGCGCGTTATCCTTTCGGGGGACCAAACTTGAATTAAAGGGGCCGCTCCTGTGGGCCCGTAATCTTACCCATGCCTTCCGGATGAAGGCCGAAGATACCCCATCGGTGACGGCTATTCGGGGGATGGATTTACACATTGGTCAAGGCGAAATTTTCGGGTTGTTGGGTCCCAATGGATCCGGGAAAACGACGCTCATCAAAATTATTGCAGGGCTCTTAAAACCGACTCACGGTGAAGGCACGGTGGCGGGGATCCCCCTAGGGGAGACTCGTGCGATTCGGCAGCGTGTTTCCTATGTGTCCACGACGGGGTGGATGGGCCTGGAGTGGGCACTTACGGCGGAAGAGAACATCCGTTTTTACGGGCAGCTTTGTGGACTGTCCCGGAAACTCGCGGCCGTTCGGACGGACGAGGCATTGCGGATGGTGGACTTGTGGGATGAGCGTAAGAAGCACCCCTCCGCGCTATCTAACGGTATGCGCCAGCGGGTTATCTTAGCGCGTGGCCTCGTGCTAGCCACCCCCATCGTGCTCCTTGACGAGCCCAGTGTGGGACTCGATCCCGTCACCAGGGATCGGGTATTAGAAACCGTGTGTCACACCTTGGCGTCCCGCGGCCAAACCTTGATTCTAGCGGATCACGACGCAGAATGGGTTGAACGAGCCGCAGATCGTGTAGCAATTTTGGACCGCGGTCGAGTGCGGGGTGTCGGGACTCCCCGTGAATTGTTGCAAAACGTGTCCCATTTAAGAGTGCTCGATCTCTTGATTCAAGCGAGTTTTACGGCGCGAACCGCGCCACCTTCGGTCATTCGCCGGTGGGAGGCCAATGAACGCCCAGGACCGCAAGGGTTTACCCACTGGCGTGGATTAGTCGAGGAATCTCCGGAGGCATTAGCAATGGTCCTGAATTGGGTGTGCCCTAATATACGACAAGTGGTAGAGGTCTCTTTTCGGGCGCCGAGTCTGCAGGATGTTATGGGGCTCTTGGGGGAGGAGTATCCCCATGACGAGTAACCCCAACCCACGGCATCGGCTGCGAGGGGAGCTCGCCACGCTATGGGCCTTTGGCATCCGGGAGTATCGGATCTGGCAATCGTACCGCGCGAACCAATTGATGTGGATGGTGAACATCTTTGTCACCACCCTTTTATACTTTCTCATGGGTCGCATGGTCGAAGGCAAAGCGGCTCAATTGCTGGGGCCCGCCTACGGCACCAACTATATGTCTTTTATCGTGGTCGGGATTATGGTGAATGTGTTTTTATACACCAACTTAGCCGATCCCTACACCCGTATTGCCCGCAGCTATTTTAACGGGACGATGGATCTCTTCTTGTTAAGCCCCATGTCGGTATATACCCCGCTTTTAGGACTTATGACGAAGTCGATTCTGGACGATTATCCTCGACTGATATTTGTCGGAGTCTTTGGGGTCTTTTTATTTGGTGCGGTATTCCGCTTTAACCATTTAGGATGGGTCTTCCTGTTTAGCTTATTAGTGTTGGCTTCAGCGTTTGGCATTGGCATGATTAGTGCGAGCTCGTTTTATTTGTTGAATATCAAGCGTGGTACGGAACCGGTGCGATTTATCGTGCAACAATTGATGGCCACCTTGTTGGCGGGAACATACTATCCGGTGACGGTGTTGCCAAAACCACTCCAGTGGGTCGCTTGTCTCATTCCTCACACCTATGCTTTTGATGCATTGAGAAGGCTATTGGACCCCAAAGCCGCCATGGGGGTGGCCGTCCTGCCGCTACAGCGTGTGTTGCCGTGGTCACCTCTGGTGGTTGATGGCGTCATGTTGTTCGTGATGGGCGGGGTATTCATTCCTTTAGGGCTCTGGCTTTACGGTCGTGGCATTGAAAAGGCACGGCGGGAGGGATCACTGACGCGATGGCAATAGTGGATATTCAGGGCATTAAAAAACAGTACCCTGGTGTGGGTCGGGAACCAGCCCTGGACCGTATCGACCTCCGGCTCGAACCTGGGACAGTACTCGGCCTCTTGGGACCTAATGGGGCCGGGAAAACCACGTTCATCAAAATTTTAGCGGGACTATTGGTTCCGGATGCGGGCCGCGGTACGGTGCTCGGTTACGATCTTTGGCGTCAGGCGGCCGAGATTCGGGCGCATGTCAGTTTGGTGGCACCGACGGCTGACGTAGGCATTGATAATAACTTGACGGTGCGGCAAAATCTGGTTTTTTGGGCCCCGGTGTATGGTCTATACGGCAAGGCTGCTCGGCAACGCATTGTTGAGCTATTGGAGCGATTGGGTTTGGCGGACAAGGCGGATGCCTGGCCTATGCACCTGAGTGCGGGGCAACGGCAACGATTAGCGTTAGCCCGATCCCTTTTGGCAGAGACCCCCCTTTTGTTTTTAGATGAACCCACCAATAAATTGGATCGTGAGGGCACCCAGGCGGTGAGGGAACTTATTGCCGAACTCAATATTGAGCGCGGAGTGACGATTGTTTTAACCACGCATGTTATGGAAGAGGCAGAAGAGTTATGTACCGAGATTGCCATTTTGCAACATGGACAGATCCGCCAACATGGGCCCACCTACGACGTCATCGCTTCACTCGGGATAGTCCGTCCGGTTCAACTCATCCTCCAGGGCGATCCAGAGGCAATGTCGTCACTCGCTACGCGGGACCTTATGGGCGCCGTTAAGCTCGAATGGGCTCAACCCGAATGGGCCCCGGGGGATAAAGAGCTCACGGTATGGACCCGCGATACCCGGGGCACCACCGCCGACCTCTTAGCGTGGGTGATGCGTCATGGCTATCGTCTGGTGCGAATCCAGAGTGCGCGGGTGACCTTAGACGACGTGTTTCGACAAGTGTTGGATGCGGGGAGGCCAAATTGATGGCGATCCATCTTGAGGATCAGTTCGAACGGCAACGAGAAGGGGCTGGGGCCTTTGTGCGGGCTTCGTTGTCGGCCGTGTGGCTTGAATATAAAGCGCTTCGCATTTATCCCGTCAATCTTTGGTTGGCTGCCGTGCAGGAACTCACTATGATCGGCGTGTGGTATTTCGTGGCGCGATTTTTGAGTCCCATGGCGAACGGCCACGTTTCACAGTTTGGCGGCCACTACGTGACCTACGTCTTGGTAGGAGTACTGGTGAACCAAGTGGGTTTGACGGCATTGCGCTCGCCGTTCGCGACCATTTCCGAGGCATTCTGGGATAAACGCTTAGAAACCTATCGGTTGGCGATTCATGGCATCTGGGCCAACATTGTTGGGCGCTTGGCCTGGCAAGTAATGTTTTCGACGATATTACAAGGGGCGGCTGCCGCGTTATTGGTCGTCACAGGTGTGTTAGGGTTAGGACGGGGAATTTTTTGGCCAGACGTCATTTTGTTGTGGGCCCTTTTGATTTTAGCCAATGTGGGCATTGGCCTGATCGGGGCCAGTTTGTTCTTTCTCTTAGAGGTGAAAAGTGGTCAAGATCCGGTAACCTGGATTTATCAATATCTGATCCAAATCGTGACAGGCCTCTATGTTCCGATAACGGTCCTGCCTAAATGGCTCGCGACCATCGGGAGTATCTTGCCGCAAACCTACACCTTTAGTGCGATGCGATCGACGGTTCTGAATGGGTCTGGGTTCCATACGGTGTCCGCCGATTTGTTAGGTCTCGGGAGCGGGACGATTGTGTTGGTGGGACTGGGATTGGCGATGATGCGATGGGCGTTAAATCGTGCCGAACGGCAAGCCGGTCTTGGGGTGGTGGTATAGGTTGTTCTACCTGGACCGATCATTCTCCTGAAAAATTAGCGTCTCGGTGCAGGGATGCACACCCCAAGGGTTCCCCTTTAGGCGCCCTGGGTTTCCCTGGGCGCGGGAAGTATAGTCGAGGCCAAATGAGTGGCCACGACACGCGCGTTGATGTGGGGATCGCGCTGAGAGATGCCGAGCTTGTGGTACAACAGATTGATTTGATTTTCTACCGTTTTTTTGGATAGGTGCAAATTCTCAGCGATGACTTGGTTGCTGTATCCTTTTGCGATGAGGGCGAGAATCTCGGCTTGACGGGGAGAAATCGGGGAGGCCTCTGCGCCTTGTGCCCAAGATCCTTGAACTGCGGCAACTCTGCGGATGGTATTAAACAAGATGGTGGTACTCAGTAAATCCTCGGTGGCAAGGAGCGTATATCGTGAACGCAAGGCGTGTGGAATGAGGTGCGCATTGGTATTGCGGTTATCCGTAAGAATGAGCACGCGAAGCAATGGGAATGCGGTCGTCCGCGCAATCGTCCATCGTGTAACTTGTGGGATGTCGGCGTTCCGCCACGACGCAATGAGAATGTCCGGGAGGATGGGTCCCGTTACGGTCGGGTGAGGCAGTCGGTTCCATTGGCCAACCACGCGAAAATCGGGTTGATCGCTGATGCAGGCTTCGAGCATTTCAAGCACGAGGCGCGAAGTACTAAATGTTTCGAGATGGATCAAACGGGACATTGGATAATCCTTTCTATAAGAGCAATATCATTAATACCATTATATTCCTGGTGGTGCGCACGCCTCAAAAATTAAGCAGGGTATTGCCAATGCGGGAAGCTCATGAGGAAAATTCGTCGGTGAAATTCTTTGTGGCGGTGGTACCGCTCCTCTATCGTTAAATCTGGGGCGCAAGATTTGGTGTGCGAAGCTTTTGCCATCAGGGGAGTGTAGGAATATCTGAAGACTTGATGACGGCGACGAGTCGGAAGTACGGTGATGGCCAATGGGTGATCGTGCTAGGGACCAGGGGTCTCTGGTTTCCATCAATAGAAACTCTTACAATAAAGGCAGAAAGTGGGGGCGATCAACGATGCAATATGTGAATCTCGGAAACACTGGGCTGAAAGTCTCGCGGATCTGTCTGGGTTGCATGAGTTATGGGGTTCCAGAACGCGGAAACCATGGCTGGGTGTTGGACGAAGCACAAAGTCGGCCGTTTATCAAACAAGCGCTGGACCTTGGGATTAACTTTTTTGATACGGCTAACGTGTACTCCGACGGGACCAGTGAAGAAATTGTGGGGCGTATCCTTCGTGAGTATGCGACACGAGACGAAGTGGTGATTGCGACTAAAGTGCATGGACGGATGCGTCCGGGACCCAACGGGCAGGGCCTATCCCGGAAAGCCATTATGAGCGAAATCGATCACAGCCTGATGCGGTTGGGGACGGACTACGTCGATTTGTATCAGATTCATCGGTGGGACTATGACACCCCCATCGAAGAGACCCTAGAGGCCTTGAACGACGTGGTCAAAGCTGGGAAAGCGCGCTACATTGGGGCGTCTTCGATGCATGCATGGCAATTTTTGAAGGCCTTACATACCTCAAGAATCCATGGGTGGAGCCAGTTTGTATCGATGCAGAACTATCTCAACCTTCTGTATCGGGAAGAGGAGCGGGAGATGTTGCCGCTTTGTGAAGCCGAACAGATTGGAGTCATTCCGTGGAGTCCGTTGGCACGGGGGCAATTGACCCGCGACCCGGATACTAAGACCCCGCGCTCCGAGACCGATCAATTTGGGAAGACTCTGTACGCGGCGACGGCGCAAGTCGATCGTGTCATTACAGAGCAAGTGAAAGAGATTGCAGACGACCGCAATGTGACTCGCGCCCAAATCGCCTTAGCATGGGTCCTCGGAAAGAAACCAGTGACCGCCCCGATTGTGGGAGCGACCAAACTCCATCACCTCGATGAGGCAGTCGGGGCACTCGAGATTACGTTGACGGCTGAGGAAATTGGTCGACTGGAAGCTCCTTATGCGCCCCACCCGGTGATGGGGTTTCGATAACGTCGGCAATCTGAGGGGGGAGGTTCTGAATACCAACCAGTCGGGGGCTTCGGTAGCGGTATGGGCCTATCCTTGGGATATTGCCCGGGTAGGTATTGCTGAGACGGTGAAGCGGTTAGAGCAGGCACAGATTTCGGATTTGAGTGTGGCCACCCTGTACCATAGTGGCCAGATCCTGTCGCTGGCCGGTGTGGAGCCTCGGCTTTTTTATCAAAGCGAGGGAGCGCTCTGGGACTTTCGTATGGCAACCTGG
>DAHWKJ010000006.1 GCA_027343695.1 Sulfobacillus sp.
GGCGATGACGCTGTTCTTCGCCATGGAAGGGCTGACCCAATTTGGCGTACTGTGGGCGGGGCTCGCCCACAATGAGTTCTTTTACGTGTTCTTTGCGTTCTTCGCGGGCCTCGGTGGTGGCGCGTTATTTCCCCTGTTTGCGACGATTACCACCGACTATTACGGCGAAGCCTACAATGCATCGAACTACGGCGTGGTGTACTCCGCAAAAATCGTGGGCGGCATCTACGGGGGCGTCGCGTCTGCCGCCATGATTAGCTCCTATGGGTATGTTGGCGGGTATGTCCTAGCCGGTATTCTTGGACTCATCTCGGCCCTAATCACAATGTTTTACAAACAACCGGTGCCTCCCGAGGTCAGGACGAAACCATAGTCCGCAAAATCCTCGGGTCAGCGATGTAACGAAGGAGGGACGCCCGGATGCGTAGTATGTATAGGGGCACCTTGGGATTCGGGCTGGTGGCGATTCCTATTCAATTATATAAGGCTCTTTCGGAGGAATCGGTCGAAATTCATCTGGTCCACCGTCCTTGCGGCACGCGAATCCAGTACCAAAAGCGCTGCCCGTATTGTGACCAGACTGTAGAGGCCGACGACACGGCACGGGCTGCCCCACTGCCTGATGGTCGTCTAGTCATTTTACCGACCAAGTCCTCTGATGAGCCCAAAGGCGTCGATCGTACGGTGACCATTCTGAGCTTTCACTCTTTGTCGGAGATCGACCCCGTGTATTATTACCAGGCCTACTGGATAAAACCCGGCGCCGGCGGTCTTAAGGCGTACGCGCTCTTGGCAGACGCCATGCGGAGCGCTGGACAGGTGGCTCTGGCTAATCTCACGTTGCGGCAACGTAAACGCCTCGCAGTGATTCGACCATTTAAGAATCACAGTTTAATGTTACACAGCATGCACTATCCGGAGTCCTTGCGCACAGAGAGGGAGTTCGATCAAGAACCCCCGGTCTCCTTTAGCGTCAAAGAGCGTGAACTCGCGCACCAGTTATTGGCTCACATGCAAGAGCCCTTTGTTCCTGAATCGTTTCCCAATGCGGAACGCCGGGCACTCTTAGACCAAATTGAGGAGCTTGTGCCCAGTGCCCGGGCACCCATGGCAAGTCTAGAAGCCGCGACAGAGGTTAAAAATTTGATGGATCAGTTGAAAGCTTCGATGGCCAACAGAAACCGACCTCACCACGATACGGGGGTGTCATAGTTACGGTGGACCCGGACCGCTTTATCCCCCCGATGCTCGCGATTACTGCCGAGCAGCCTTTTGATTCGCCAGATTGGTGGTACGAGGTGAAGTGGGATGGGTATCGCGCGCTGATTCATCACCACGACAGACTGAGAATCTATTCTCGTCGAGGTCATGACTTATTGGCGCGGTACCCTGAACTGCAATCCCTGGAAGACGTGATCCCACGTCACACCATCGTGGACGCCGAACTAGTGGCATGGGTCAATGGCGAGCCCTCATTCGCTGCGCTGCAGCGTTGCCTTCCCGTCCCGCACCTGGTCATGGCGTTTGACTGTCTATATAGCCAACATCGTTGGCATTTGCATAAGCCTTTTTCCCAGCGTCGTGCAGAACTTGAGGACTTGGTGCCGAGTGCATCAAAGAGTCTGGTCGTGCTGACCGGAGTTCTCGGCACCGGATCCCATCTGCTTGAGGCAGTTCGGCAGCACCAGTTAGAAGGGGTGATGGCCAAACGCATGGACAGCCGTTATGTTCCTGGCACCCGAGTCAATACATGGCAGAAGTTTTTAGTCACGCGACGCCAGTGGTTTGATGCAGTCGCCGCTACTCCTTTAAGGACCGGAGGGTGGCAGTGGTGGATTGCCGAACCACCGGGTGGGGCTTCTATTGCGCGTCTACCAGCGCCACCTGGTTGGCACCCTGACGCACCGATAGACGCCAATCGGGGCGGGCTCCTGCCCCGGCCCATTGCGGTGGAAGTGGAATATCGTTCGCGCACGGAAGGAGGGCGCTTACGCCATGCAGGAATCCGTCAGTGGAGAAACCAATAAAACCGATCACCTGGAACCGGGGGATCTAGGTTCCGATTGGAAAAACATTGCCATACCACATCCCGAGAAGATTATCTTTCCGGAGTTGGGACTCCGTCGGCTTGAGATCGTTGCCTATTATGACGAAGTGTCCCCCATCATGTTGCCCCACCTCGAGGGCCGTGCTCTGACGCTTACGCGATGGCCCCAAGGAATCGAGGGGCCACAATTCTATCAACGCCATCCGACCCCCAATGCGCCTCTATTGATTTCGAATCGAGCAGACCTGCTCCGATGGGTGGGCCGCGGTGCTGTAGAATTTCATGCTCCGCTAGGACTTTGGACGAATCCTCTCTCTCATGATTGGGCTGTCTTGGACCTCGATCCCTCTCCCGAGCTGCCTTGGGCAAACGTTCGGGAGGCCAGCGAAATTGTGGGAGAGTTTTTGCGTCTTTGCGGGATAGCCTACGGTTTGAAAACCTCAGGTAAGCGGGGGGTACACTTTTTCATACGAATTAAGCCGACCGATCAACGGCGTACCGTGTATTGGATGCGGTGCTTGGCAACACTACTCAGCGAGTCGTTTCCCGACCTGTTTTCAGTGGAGCGTCTGAAAATCCGACGCGGCACGCGGATCTATTTAGACTACCTCCAGAATAGTGGGGCGCGATCCATGGCGGCCATCTTCAGCCTAAGAGCGACGCCCACAGCCTCGGTGTCTACCCCGGTGACTCTAGAAGGCCTCCAGCATCCCCCAGAGTACTGGACACCTGCCCGGATCCTGGGCAGATGGGCTCACTTGGATGAGATCTGGCAAGGGTGTGCCGAATTGGTCGACCTAGGCCGCATCATGCACGAACGAAAACTACTGCGGCCTGACGCCGGATTCTGATCCGGACCGCGCATGGCGTCAGATTGTCTTGGCAAAATTTGTGACTCAAGGAGTATGATAATGGCGAAGTCTATGGAGCCCTCGGCCCTCAAGCTAATTCAACAGATGGATGCCTGGCCCCTGTTACGAAATTGTTGTGGTCGGGGTCTTGACGTTCACGCCTACCAGATTGAAAGTGTCCTTAAAGTAGTCAATCAATTGGAAGGCAGGGCCATTTTGGCGGATGAGGTGGGGTTAGGAAAAACCATCGAAGCCGGTCTCGCCATCGCCGAATTGAAGGCCCGTCATCTTGTGGAGCAGGTTCTGATTCTGGTGCCTGCCGGTTTGATCAGCCAGTGGATCGCCGAACTTCGAGACAAGTTTGGTTGGGATGCCATGCGTAGTCCACACGACCAGGGATGGCTATGGGTGCTCTCCATCGACAGTGCCAAGCGGCCACCCCTCTGCCAGCAGCTCCAGTTCGTGGAATGGGATATGGTCGTGGTCGACGAAGCCCACCACCTAAAGAATAATCGTACCCAGAACTATGAGCTGGTGGCAGGCCTTAAGGCCCGTTATTTGATTCTTTTAACCGCCACACCCATGGAAAATCAATTAACGGAGCTCTACACGTTGGTCAATTTGGTTAAACCTGGGCTATTTGGACCTTATTTACGGTTTTATCGACAATTCATCCTGGATAAGAGAACCCCCAAAAACGCCCAAGAACTACGTGACCTCTTGGGTTTGGTGATGGTCCGCAACCAACGCCAGACCGTCGGCCTCGATTTCGTATCCAGAGAGGTAACACTATGGCCGATTACCCTCACGGAGCGAGAACGTTCGCTTTATGACGGGCTGACCCGTATTCTGCGTTCCGAATATCGCCAACGCTTGGGGCAACAAACCATTCTCCCGTTACTCATGATGCAAAGGGAAATTTGTTCCTCACCTCACGCACTGATCCCCACGCTCAGCAATTCCGAGTGGATGGGCGAGTCGCGATTTGAACTCTTAGAGTTAGCACGGTCGATTAGTGTCAGCGCCAAAGCCTATGCCGTGGCAGAATTACTCCGCCACCTTGAGGGTCAGGTTTTAATCTTCACCGAGTACCGCGCCACCCAATCGATGTTAGTAGAGTTTCTCAATCATCAAGGATTTTGGGCGGAAGCCTTCCATGGGGGACTTAGGGGAGCCCAAAGGGATCAGTTGATCGAATGGTTTCGGTCAGGGCCCCACATTCTTGTCTCGACTGAGGCTGGAGGTCAAGGGGTCAACCTACAGTTTTGCCACCAGTTAATAAACTTTGACCTCCCGTGGAATCCGATGCGCATTGAACAACGCATTGGTCGCATCCACCGTATCGGGCAGACGCATACGGTCGAGATTTACAATCTCTACACCATCGACACCGTCGAAGAAGATTTACTGCGATTACTCCATGAGAAAATCGACTTATTCCGACAAGTCGTTGGAGAGTTAGATGTGATTTTAAGACATCTCGAACGGCGCGGGAGTCTAGAAAGTCGACTTTTGGACATCTTTTTTTGGCAAGATGACAGAGCCGAGATCGAAGCCCGGCTCGATGCCCTGGGTAAGGAGTTTGTAGCCGTGCGCCGTCGCTTGGAGTGGCCGATGGCCGAGACAGACAGTAGCCAATCAACGTCCTAAAAGTTACACTGATCCCGAGCGATGATGGATATCATGGCAAAGACTGGTCGTGGTGGGATCGTATGGTGACAAACTGGATCTTTGGGGCCTTGGCTTTGTGGCTTATTGTTCGCCAGGTGGCTCCGATCATTGGCGTCCGTAAATACACGCCGAAGGATTTACAAAGCCTCTTAGATCAGGGGCGAGTTGCTCTGGTGGATGTTCGAAGTCCTGCCGAATATCAATCGAGCCATATTCCGGAGAGCCAATCGGTGCCTCTAAACGAAATTCGGCATAAGGCCGCCGAGATAGACCGTTCGAAGGCTGTGATATTAGTGTGTCGCTCGGGGTACCGAGCGATGCAAGCGTTTCATATACTAAAGCGACGAGGGTTTACCGAACACGGGGTGCTACAAGGCGGGATCATCGCGTGGGAGGCCTTACGTGCCGATCAAGCGCGAGCGCGAAGCATGGGTTTGCCGACAAAGGATGATAACTATGACCCATCTATCTGATCGAGAACGTCAGACCCTACGGGAAATGTTTCGGGATCTGAAGTATCCGGTCTATACTGAACTCTTTGTCGACCCCGACGATGAATGGTCGCGAGCTGCCGAAGAGCTCATCACCGAGGTGGTCGGAATCATGCCCGATCTCCTACACGTCGAGATTCGGCAACGTCGTGAGCATAATCTGCTCGCAACACTTTACGGGGTGCAGTGGACTCCAACGTTTATTCTTTGCGATCACAAACGTGACGACAGCGGCATCCGCTTTGTGGGATTGCCCTCGGGGTATGAATTTGCGGTGCTCATCGAAGCCTTATTGGATGTGTCAGAATCCCGCGTGCGGATCTCCGACAAGTCGCTTAATTACATCCGTAACTTAGAGCGCGAAGTTACGTTGGAAGTGTTTGTGACCCCGACCTGTCCACACTGTCCTCGTGCCGTGCGACTGGCCCATCAACTAGCCTGGGCGAACCCTGCACGTGTTCACGCCAGTGCCATCGATTCGAGTAAGTTTACCAATTTGGCCGAGTCCGAAGCGGTAGTCGCGGTACCCACGACCATTATTCGGGTAGACGGCGGCGTAATCAGGAGAGAACTGAGCGGCGCGGTCTCTGAAGATCAGTTCATACGGACGATAACGGACATCATTGAAGAAGGACGCTAATATGCCTACAACCTTGTTTCATACCCAACTTGAAATGTCGACGCTTGTGAGAACCTGGCAGGACAGTCATGAGACCGTGGCTTTGGTCCCCACGATGGGGGCTTTACATCGAGGCCATCTGGCCCTCGTAGAAGCCGCGCGTCGGGTTTCCGATCGTGTTGTGGTCTCGATTTTTGTGAATCCGCTTCAGTTCGGGCCCTCCGAAGACTTTGCTCGATACCCGCGCGATATAGAAGCCGACTTGGCCTTATTGGACCAGCACGGTCTAACCGATGTGGTCTACGCTCCGGATACATCGGAGATGTATCCGGAGGGTCATAGTAAGACCCAAGTCATCGTCTCGTCGATGGCTTCAGTCCTCTGTGGACAAGCGCGACCGACTCACTTTGCCGGTGTAACGACCGTGGTGGCCAAACTTCTTAATGTAGTGCGGCCTAATTTCGCGGCTTTCGGCCAAAAAGATGCTCAGCAGCTAGCCATCGTGAGACAAATGGTGCGAGACCTCAATTTTCCGGTAGAAATTCTGGGAGTCCCTACCGTACGCGAGCCCTCCGGCCTCGCTTTATCATCACGCAACCGATACTTGTCACCGACCGAGAAAGGTCTGGCATCTAGTATCTATGCGGCGCTTTTACGGGCTCAGGAAAAATATCTAGCGGGTCAACATGATGCCCGGCAGTTGGAGCAACTAGTGCGAGCAAAATTGGGTGAAGTGGGACTAGAACCCGAGTATGTCAGCATCGTCGACCGCGATTCTTTGCAACCCATCGAGGGGGAGATTCATCGTGCGGCTACGCTGGCTATTGCCTGTTCCGTGGGTCGGGCCCGTCTGATCGACAATATCCTCCTCACATCTGGGTCATGAGGTGAGAGGCCAACCCATACACTCTTTGTAACACGCGGGATCTGCCCTGCTACAAGGAGAACGGGTCATGGTAAATATCGTCTGGCTTCTGTTAATCATTGGTGGGTTGGTGGTCAGTGCGATGCATGGCACCATGCTTTCGGTGACCGAAGCTGTTATGACTTCTAGCGAAAAAGCTGTGGAAATAGCCTTTGGGTTTATCGGGATTATGACGTTGTGGCTTGGGATGGCTCGTATCGCCGAAGAATCGGGAATGATGCGGGCCCTGTCGCGCCTAATGAGCCCCTTGGTGTCCCGTCTTTTTCCCGGTATTCCCAAAGAACACCCTGCAATGGGTAATATGCTTATGAACATGTCCGCCAATATTTTAGGGATGGGTGGGGCAGCGACCCCGTTTGGGTTGAAAGCCATGGAAGAGCTCCAAAAGCTGAATACCGTTAAGGACCGGGCTTCAGCCAATATGATTACATTTTTAGCCGTCAATACGGCGTCCATTAACCTGATACCGGCCACAGTAATTGCCCTCAGGGTGGCCGCAGGCTCGCATAACCCAACAGAAATCGTGGGTCCTACAATTCTGGCTACCACCATTTCTTCAGTTGTGGCGGTGATCGTTGACCGATTACTGCGATATTGGCACCGGGACGCCAATCCCAATGGATAAGCTACGGACCGAATACCCGATGGCAGATCACCACGGCCGCAATGAATCCAGCCAGATCGCCTATCAACGCCACAGGCAGCGCATATCGGGTACGGCGTACGGCAATTGAGCCAAAGTAGAGGGTAATCACATAAAATGTCGTATCAGTACTCCCTTGAATGGTCGATGCCAGTCGTCCCACCAACGAATCGGGACCAAAGTGTTGTAAGAGGCCCGTGGTAATCCCCAATGCCGCCCCTCCGGATAGTGGCCTCACTAAAATTAACGGCACCACCGCGGCCGGGATTCCCACTAAACCGAGAGGTCCAGAAAGAAACCGAATGACGCTATCTAAAGCACCGGATGCCTGAAAGATGTTCAGGGCGACCAAGATCCCCACGAGAAAGGGAATCATTCTGATTGCCATCTTGAACCCTTCCTGCGCTCCGGCAACGAACGTTTCATATACCTTCACCCCGCGCAACCACCCATAGAGGGGAATGAATCCAATCAGGAACGGGATCGCCCAAACCGATATGACATCAAGCCAGTGGGTTAACATAGGTTACGGCCTCTTCCTAGATTTTCTAGATGAGGTTCTCCTGGTATACTGAGAGCCGGAAGCGCCCGGGATAGGAGCGTGGTGGACCGGCTATCCTAAACATATGTCGTAGCTCATGCCGTATGACCCAGTCACTGGCTGAAAGCACTGGGATATCGGTTCCTCGACACCAGAACCGGGCTAAACCATCTTGATCAGGGAGGATTTAATCGTGAGCCATCAATCTATTAGTCAACGCCTAAAGGAGTTGGGAATAACCCTCCCGGAACCGCCCAAGCCCTTGGCTTCGTATGTGCCCGCAGTAACAGCTGGCCGTTACTGTTACACGTCCGGCCAGTTACCTTTAAGGGACGGAACCCTTGTGGCCGAGGGGCGGGTTGGAGATCGGGTCACCATTGCTGAGGCACAAGAGGCCGCTCGCCAATCATGCTTGAACGCCATCGCGGTAGCGGCCCAAGTCGCAGGTGGGGTCGACCGTTTAGGTCGTGTTGTCAAGGTGGTCGGGTTCGTGCAAAGTACCGAAGACTTTCACCAGCAACCCCAAGTCGTCAATGGGGCCTCCAATTTACTACAAGAAATTTTTGGTGATCAAGGCCAACATGCGCGTAGCGCGGTGGGCACTAATGCGTTACCAATGAACGCGTCGGTCGAAATCGAAATAATTTTTGAGTTGGTGGAATAGGGTGGCGAAGGTCCGCATTCAAAAACTGATTGCCGACGCCGGTCTCGGCTCACGGCGTGCGGCGGAGTCGTGGATTCTCGAAGGGCGGGTACGGGTTAACGGAGAGGTAGCGCGACTCGGGAGCGTGGCGGACCTATCCCATGATGAAGTGATGGTGGATGGTAAACCGATTGGTACCACCGAGCGCCATTATTTGTTATTAAATAAGCCGGCTGGGTATACCTCGTCACTTAAGGACAGCCATGCCGACCACCTCGTATCCGAACTCATCCCTGCTCGGTGGGGCAGACTCTTTCCTGTGGGGCGGCTGGACCGTGATACCAAGGGCTTGGTCATCATGACTAATGACGGACCGCTGGCCTATCGGCTCATGCATCCCTCATTTCAAGTCCCGAAAATATACCAGGCCTGGGTTGAAGGCAAACCCAAAGCCAGCCACTTAGCTCGACTCAAAAATGGTGTACCTCTTGAAGAAGGCACTGCACGAGCCCATAACCTTCAAGTCATCAGGCACGAGGGTGACCGTACGCTCATTCGGCTGACATTGAAAGAGGGCATGAAACGGGAAGTACGACGGATTTTCCAAATTATTGGGCACCCCGTCTTGGAACTAACCCGTGTCCGCTATGGCCCTTTGACTATTGAAGGCTTGGCAGAAGGCGAGTACCGACCCTTAACCCATCGCGAAGTAAGGGAACTGGTGACTGCGTGTACCCCACGTGAGGCACAGAAGGACAACTCTAGAAGGGACGGTTCGCGAAATGAATCAGCATCAAGATCTCGGACAAATCGTTCAAACCATCCAGGCCGTTCAAAGTTTTCAGCCAAACGCGGCGGGGCTCAGATCGGCCAGCCACGAAGAGATACGAGCCGGCCTCACCGCTGATGTATACTTTGTCGGTACCCAACAGATTTTAGAGCACCTTGGACTGGCTAACCAAAGGGTCACGGCAGAGGTGTTCGCAAACCGTGCCGGACTGATCGCGGGTATTGAAGAGACGTTGGCCTTATTATCCTCGTTGCCCATTGAAATCGATGCTATCCCTGAAGGGTCCCTGGTGGAGGCCCGCGAGGTCGTCATGCGGATTACTGGCCATTATAACAATTTTGGGCTATATGAGACCGCTATATTGGGAATTTTGGCGTCGTCCTCGGGCTGGGCCACAGCAACCCGAGAAGTGGTCTTGGCCGCCGATCCCGTTCCCGTGATTTCATTTGGGGCCCGGCACCTGCATCCGGCTGTGGCGCCCGTTATGGACCGCGCGGCCCTCGTTGGAGGCGCCAAGGGCGCGAGTACCATTTTAGGAGCCAGGCAAGCCGGTCAAGTCCCTTCGGGAACCATGCCCCACGCGCTTTTGCTCATGGTGGGCGATACGGTCAAGGCGGCCCTTGCCTACGATGCGACGATGCCGACCGAGGCGCCCCGTGTCGTGTTAGTGGACACCTTTAAAGACGAAGCCGAAGAGGCAATCCGCGTGGCCGAAGCCCTTGGATCATCGCTGCAAGCAATTCGCCTGGATACTCCTCGGGAGCGCGGTGGGGTGACGCCACACTTAGTAAAAGAAATCCGCGCCCGATTAGCGTTAGCCGGGTTTCCCGAGATTGGGGTATTCGTATCGGGGGGCCTAACGCCAGACCGGATCCGTGCTTTGAAAGAGGCCGGAGTGACCGGATTTGGGGTAGGAAGCTTTATCGCTCGCGCGGAACCCCTAGATATGACAATGGATCTAAAGGCCATTAACGGGCATCCAGTCGCTAAGCGCGGAAGGATTCCCGGACTCACTGAGGCTCCGCGTCTGATACGTCGGCACGGCTAGCCAGCCGTGCCATTTTGGCGGCTTGGAGCGATTGGTACCCCGGTGCGTCTAGGGACGGTTTGAGCGTCTCTAGGCAGTCCCAACTATCCGATTCGAGACAATCCGTGATTTGGTAGGTTAATCCCTCGGATGCCGGGAGCCATTTGATTAGCTGTTGTCGGAGTATGCGGCGACCTAGCGCGCTGTCTAAAGAAGTACCCTCCAGGAGCTTAATGGCTTGCGCACGCAATCCCTGACGGTCTAAAATTCTTGATTCCACCAGGTGCCACGCGTCGAGGGCAGGCACCTCCCGAATCAAATCGGATAAAATCGGTAGCATCGAGTTCGACGAAAGATCTATGAGGTGACAGAGAGCCTCTGTCCTGACCTCGGGTCTCGCGTTGGTGAGAGTTAGCGAAAAGAGCAAGAGCCATTGATCCGGAGCCACCGGCATGTACCCTGGCCAGAGTGGGGCTATCGGAACCCGGGGATTGGTGAGTATTAGGTCCCACCAATGGGACAGGGCTGGTTTGGTGAGAATTGACCACTGGCTAACCAGAAACCCGGACCATGACTCCAGCCACTCGCGGGAACTGGTCCAGGTTGGATGCAAATCGAATAAGACTCTAGAGAGCTTGGTCTCTTCCCAAGACGTGGTGTCTCGGGCACGCTCCAAAAGCCTTAGCCATTCAGGCATGCTATGCTCGGCATCCCATGGTTTTTGCCATACAGGTTTCTCGGCCGGAATGAGGTCCCAGGGAAAGATGCCCGCCGCATTCTCGGGCAGCAATACCCCATGTTGTTTACGTACCTCGTAAGGAGCTCTCATGAATTCATCGGGATTTTGTAGCCGAGACCACCATAAGGCCGCCACGTGAGCGCACGGTACGGAACGATTACAGGTACAGCCCACGATGAGATGGCCACCCACCTGACGCGAATACGGCACGTAGTCGTCTTGATAACCTCGGACTTGTGCCAAGAGAAATTCCTGTGGTTCAGCCACTCGGTGAGTCACTCGTTCTTGATACACGTAATCCCGACCGTGCTGTACAATGGTTCTATGGACAGTGGCCAACAGATCCCGGAGTGGCGATGCCGACAAAACGGTATCGGAATAGATGCGGGTTGCCATGTAAAACCTCCTCGTTGAGGAGATTCTATCAAATCACGCCGGGATCAACACACATCCTGTATTGAGGAGGAGACGCCTGATGGAAGCCGTGAAGTGCCAGGTTTGTGGAAAAGCCGTTTCGTTGGAGACTTGGAACCAGGAATACGAGCGGTTTAAACATTCATCCGATCATGCCTATATTTGTCCCAACTGCGAGGCGCGCATACGCGTTGATGCGCAAGACTCGCAAGGTCGTTAGCGCTTTGGTTCGTAGACGAGAAAGTTGATGGGGTATGCCTGGGATCCCCACCGCCAACCATATCGCCAAATTTTACTTAAGGGGAGTCTCAACTGTGATACGAGGAATTCGCGGAGCCACAACCGTCGAGCATGATGATGGTCAAGAAATACTCAACCACACCAAAGAACTGCTTCTTGAAATGGCTGACCGCAACAGATTAGACCCAGAAAACATTTCGAGCATCTGTTTCACGTTGACACCCGACCTACACGCTACATTTCCAGCCGAGGCAGCTCGGTTAATCGGATGGCGGTATGTTCCGGTGATCTGCATGCGAGAACTTGATGTGCCCCATGGCCTCGCCATGACCATCCGAGTACTCATGCATGCCGAAATGGCGGGATCCCAAGCCTCCGTCACCCATGTATATCGGGAGCGCGCCACAGTACTGCGCGAAGACCTTTTACGCGAGGACGGTGCCGCGGGGTGACTTCCAAAAAGAAACGCGCGCCGGTGGTTGCTGTGGATGGGCCGGCAGGGGCCGGCAAAAGCACGGTAGCACGTAAAATGGCCGAGCGCTTGGGGCTCTTATATCTCGATACCGGAGCCATGTACCGCGGCCTAGCCTGGAAAGCATTGCATTGCGGCGCCGACTTACGAGACGAACCCAACTTAGAGGATCTCTTGCAACGAACCACGATTGACTTATACCGACAAAGTGATGGCACCAATGAAGTGTTAGTTGACGGTAAAAGTGTTACCAACATGCTCCGAGGGCCCGAGGTCAATGCTAGCGTGTCCCTAGTGGCGGGCGTGCGAGGAGTGCGCGAAGAAATGGTAAAGCGCCAAAGAGCCATGGCGGAGCACGGCGGTGTAGTGATGGATGGCCGCGATATTGGTACCTTTGTACTGCCCAACGCAGACCTGAAATTTTATTTGACAGCGAGTTTGGAGGCGCGTGCGCTGCGGCGCCATAAAGATCTCTGCCAATTGGGCTATGATGTTAACTTAGAGACGCTGAGTCAAGAAATCGAGCATCGCGATCGACTGGACAGCAGTCGAGCCTTTGCACCTCTGGCCCAAGCTCCCGATGCTATTGTGATTGACACCACCAATGTGGAGGTGGACCGTGTGGTGGATGATATGATTGCCTGGTATCAGGAAAAAACCCATGACTGATTGGTGGTATTGGACGGTATACTGGACCGTGCGGATTGTTTTTTCGCTCTACTGTCGCATCGAAACCCATGGGTTTGACAAGATGCCCGCCGAGGGATCGCTCATGCTCGTGTTAAACCACAAAAGCCTCGCAGATCCTCCGATGGCAGCGGTCTTGCTTCGGCGTAGGGTATATTTCATGGCGAAGATTGAGCTGTTTCGATTTCGGCCATTCGGCTGGCTCATAGCCAGTGTCGGTGCCTTCCCCGTAACCCGGGGACGGCCCGACCGTAAGGCCATTCGACGGTCGTTGGAGATCTTGAACAATAAGCAGGCTTTGATGATCTTCCCCGAAGGGCACCGGTCGGACTCAGGAGATCTCCAACAGGCGCGCGCGGGAGCTGTATTTTTAGCCCAAAAAACCGGATGCCAAGTTCTCCCGATTGGGATCAGTGGTCAATACGGCTTTAGGAAGACCATTCGCTATTCCATGGGCGACCCATTCCAAATCCCTCCGGATATGCCTAAGGATACCGCTCAGTCATTGATCATGCAGCGCATCGCGGCACAAATTCCAAGTCACCAGACTTAGGTAGACCGGGAGATCTTGGGGGGCAGATTTGTTGGGGACTCCCCGTCAGGGCCCATGGTCCTGGGAAAGTTGTTGGAAACTCTCGCCAGACGGTGTAAGATGTAACCAAAATGCAGTGCGGTTCGTGTTACAGATATCAGGCAATATTGAGGAGGAATCCTACATGGATGAACATAAACGACCACTTGATCCCAGCCGTGACGGATCCCTAGAGGACTCTTTCAACATGGAAGAGTCCATGGCGTTCGTATCCCTGGAGGATGTTCATCCCGGCCAGATTGTTGAAGGTACCGTGGTTCAGATCTCGACCGACTCCGTTCTTGTTGATGTCGGGGGTAAATCGGATGGGATTATCCATCTCAACGACTTGACCCACCGCAAGGTCGACCGACCAGATGAGATCGTCAAATTGGGAGAGAAGATTCGCGTCTTTGTGGTGGGATACGAGGGTGAAGAAGGCTCATTAAAGTTATCCAAACGGCGGGCCGATGAAGTTGAAGCATGGACACAGTTGGAGGCTCTGCAAGCGTCTGGTGAAATCACCCAAGCCACCGTGGTCGAGGTTGTCAAGGGCGGACTTGTGGCCGACGTGGGTCTTCGAGGGTTTATCCCAGCATCTCATGTCGCACGAGGCTACGTAGCGGAACTAGATTCATTTTTAGGCCAAGTGGTCCCGGTCCGTGTCATCGAATTAGATCGCGGCAAGCGGCGCGTAATATTGTCACGAAAGATCGCCGTGGAAGAAGAGACAAAACAGCGCCGTGACCAGGTGTGGAGCACAGTGGCGGAAGATCAAGTGGTCCATGGGGTGGTAAAGAGCCTCACGGACTTTGGCGCCTTTATTGACCTGGGAGGAGTGGATGGGCTCTTACACATCAGTGAAATGTCATGGGGACGGGTCAACCATCCCAAGGACCTTCTGCAGATAGGTCAAGAAATCGACGTGAAGGTTCTGAGGCTAGACCCCGAAAGGAATAAAATCTCCCTGGGCCTACGCCAAGTGCAACCTAATCCCTGGGACACTATCACCGAGCGCTATCAAGAGGGTGAGCTGTATCACGGGACGGTAGTGCGGTTGGCTGCATTCGGAGCCTTCGTCGAGTTGGAAAGTGGTGTCGACGGCTTGGTGCACATTTCCCAGCTCTCTGCCGATCGCATTACACGGCCTACCGACGTGATCCAGGTGGGGGACACCTGTACCGTAAAGGTTCTCCACATTGACCCCCAACAAAAGAAGATCTCGTTATCCCTAAAGGACGCGGTGGAGATGTTGGAAAACGGATACCAAGAGCCCAGTTCCTATATCGAATCTGAAGAGCCCTTATCACCATTAAGTCAACATCTCACCGCGTATCATGCTGGTGATTGGAACGAAGATGATAACGAATAATTCGTGACTAGGCTGAAATTCGGTTTGACGAGATAGTCCGACGATCCATCCAGCGTTGGACCTGGAGCAGGATTGGCCATGCCAATAACCCTTTAGCCATGTCCCAGCCCACAAACGGGACGACGCCTTCCATCACAGCACTGAGCCAAGTGGCGTGGGTGGCTAACATGAGGCCGATTACTCCGCCCCCATATATCGTAATCAGTGCTACGCCGAGGCCCAACGCCACTCTGACCCGGTTAACTCGCTGATGGATCATCCACGCCATGAATAACGCCGCTAATGGATACGCCCATAAATACCCTCCAAACGGCCCTACTAAGACGGCAAACCCTCGTTGCCCTTCGGCAAACACTGGCGCCCCCAAGACTCCCAACGCCAAATAGGCCGCTTGGCTCATGAATGCCCAGCGGGCCGGCAGCAATCCTCCGGCCAGAAATACCCCAAATACCTGAAATGTAAACGGTACCAATGACAATCCTGGAATCGTCACCGCCGTGACGGCGCCTAATGCCGTTACCGCAGTAATAAAGGCAGCCCGAACCGCCCAACGAATGGACTCCGGCATCTATCGTCCTCCCTAACACGTTTTTAGCTGTCAATCTAAGCTAACGGCAACAGAATACTGGGATTTGGAAATCCGCACAAGTAGCATGCCATAATCTCTGCTCTTGAGGTCACAATAACGGGTAGAGAGAAGGTGTGTAGCATGTTAGGGCTCTGGACGGACTCTATTGTCGGCGCGGGAATGATTTTATTGATGGTCGGGTATGGAGAGAATCATTGGCTACGGTGGCGTTTGAAGCCTTCTCCAATAACCGGGGCGGCGGCAATCTTAGTGTTCCTAGGCGGCATAGTGCCCCCCATTCATTTTAAAACCGCATCGTTTTCCGTGAGCCTATTGGTTTTCGGGGCCTTAGTAGTGGGTCTGGGCTTCTGGAAAGGAGAGCCGAGCTGGTGGTTATGGTGGCTCAGTTTAGGAGCCGTAATGACTCTGGTGCGGACATTGATGCCGATGAATCCGCATCGAGCTCAACTCGTTGGCACGCTCGGACCCGAGTCCCTCGCCTTGGGGATTGCTGGGGGTGTATTGACCGAAGATCCCGTAGCCGGGCTCATGGTAGCCATGGGTGCCGACATCTTATCTTCGGTCTGGGTCGGGTTCATGCGTCCAGGGACGTGGCAGCTTGGAGGACACGATTTGACGTCGGCGCTGTTAGCAGCCTTGGCAGGTTATTTGGTAGGGTGGGTCGGGTACCAATGGCACCGTTGGCGTACCACCGCTTGACCATGTTTCCAATGCCTGGGATAATCCCAAAGGAAGAAAGAAGAGGTGGATCAACGTGGCTCTGGTAGCCTTAGTAGGCCGGCCCAATGTGGGGAAGTCGGCATTGTTTAATCGCATGACCCAAAAACGTCGGGCTATCGTAGAAGATTACCCCGGAGTTACGCGGGATCGGCTCTATGAAGATACCGATTGGAATGGTATTCCGTTTACGGTGATTGACACCGGAGGTATCTGGACGGCCGGTGAAGATACCATTTTATCGATGACGCGGGAGCAGACCAAGCTGGCGATTGAGGAATCCGACGTAATCATCCTCGTGGTCGATGCGAAAGACGGCGTCACCTCGTCGGATTGGACGGTCGTGGAGTTACTACGCCACACCAAAAAGCCGGTGTTAGTTGCAGTAAATAAAGCCGAAAGTCCGAAGGACACCGGGGTTGAGTTTTATGAGTTAGGCCTCGGGGAACCGATCCCCGTTTCGGCCGTTCATGGTCAAGGCATCGGGGATCTTATGGATCAGATCGTAGACCATTTGCCCACCGAGGTTGATGTGGTGGCGGAGTGGGGGGATCATCCCATTCGGGTAGCCTTAGTAGGTCGCCCCAATGTCGGAAAGTCGTCACTGGTCAACAGGCTGCTGGGGTATGAACGCAGTCTAGTGACACCTATTGCGGGCACCACACGCGACGTGGTGGATGCCATGGTCGTGCACGATGGCAAAGAATTTATCATCCTGGATACGGCAGGTCTCAGGCGCCCCAATAAGATTTCCGAGGAACTCGAAGAAAAGACGGTCCAACGCACGCTGCAGGCGATCAGGGAGGCCGATGTTGTCCTCATGATGATCGCTGGCGATGAGCCCATGACCGCCCAGGACCAACGGATAGCCGGTCAAATCGCGCAAAATCGCAAAGCAGTGGTGGTTCTGATCAATAAGGCCGACCTGGTCAAAGGGGCCACCACCAAGCTTCAACAAACGGTGCGCGAACAACTCAAATTTTTGCCGTACGCCACTATTCAACCGATATCGGCTGTCACTGGATGGCATCTTGACGCAATATGGCCCTTAGTAGAGACGGCCTATGGGTCGTTTACGACACGTCTGGCCACCCATCCACTAAATCGCTTGATTCAGGAGGCACAACATTTAAACCCTGCCCCGACAGACAAGGGGAAAGCTCTAAAAATCTACTATGTTACCCAAGTTACTACGCGCCCGCCTCATTTTGTTTTTTTCGTGAATGATCCGGAATTGATGCACTTTAGTTATGAGCGCTACTTAGAACATCGACTCCGCGAAAAGTTTGGTTTCCCCGGTAGTCCAATCCATCTCACATTCCGCGCACGGGTGAGGCGAACGGATGAGCAATGACCCGATAGACATTGTCATATTTGGTACCGGTAACTGGGGCCTGACGCTTGCGGACATCGCGTCGCGCTCCGGCTCTCGGGTCCTCTTATATTGCCGCCGACCCGAAGTCTATGAATCTATCCTCCACACCCGACGTCATCCTGAATTTCTTCCCGAATTGGTTTTAAGCCCATCGGTCTCCGTCACCTCTGACATTAAAACGGCTGCGTTGGCGGCCACCTATTGGGTGGTCGTTCCGCCAAGTGCACATCTGAGAACGTTGGCCACGATGCTGGCGCCATGGATACGCCCGGGCATCCATGCTCTCTCGGCGACCAAAGGGTTGGAAGCCGACACCCATTATCGGATGTCTCAGGTACTGGAATCCGAATGGACAGGTCCCGGGATGGGGGAAGCACCTGAAATCGGCGTCCTGAGCGGCCCCAACCTGGCTTATGAGCTGAGCCATCGGCTTCCTGCTGCCACCGCCGTGTCCTGCCCACGGCCGAGCTTTGAGGCCTGGGCCGAGCGCCTAGGACGAGCCAACCTGCGCCTTTATTATCAACCGGATCGTATCGGAACCGAGTTAGGCGGTGCCCTGAAAAACGTCTTGGCTATCGCGGTAGGGATTGCCCAAGAAACGGGATTGGGGGAAAGTGCTAAGGCTGCCTTGATTACACGCGGTCTCCACGAAATGGGACGGTTGGCCGTGCACATGGGTGCAAATCTCACAACCCTGGCTGGCCTTTCCGGTCTGGGGGACATGGTGGCTACGGCATCTTCTCCGCACTCCAGAAACCTTTGGTGTGGACGTCAGCTTGGACTTGGGCGCCCCTTGGACGACATTGTGACCGGTACCAACATGGTTGTGGAAGGCGTGCCGACCACCTATGTCGCCCAAGACCTCGGCCACAAATTTAAGATACCTATGCCCATCACCGATGCGGTGGCAGACGTATTTCATGGTGTCCCAATTCAAGATGCCTTAGCCCAACTGATGGCCCGCGCGTTTGTCGGGGAATCCGACCTGTAGACAGATTTATTTTCCAGACACTGGCATTATGTTCAGGTTTCCCTCATATCCTGCTACTGTCATTCATAGGGTGATCCCGGGACAAGGCGAGGACCGGCGCCAACCCATTTGGCAGCAAACAAGGGAGGGAACCATAAGGATGGAGAAGTTTGACCTGTTTAAGGACTTAGCCGAACGAACTGGCGGCGATGTATATCTAGGAGTCGTGGGTCCGGTCCGCACCGGCAAGTCCACTTTTATCAAGCGTTTTATGGAACGGATGATTCTACCTGCCATTGATGATCCTAATGAACGCGAGAGAGCTGTGGATTCCCTGCCGCAAAGCGGTACCGGGCGTACCGTGATGACTACAGAACCCAAATTTATCCCGGACGATGGAGTAGAAATCCACCTCAATGACGCGATTTCGTTTCGCGCGCGTTTGGTCGAGTGCGTGGGGTATGCAGTAAGTGGCGCATTGGGGTATACCGAGCAGGAAGCCGACCGTATGGTAATGACACC
>DAHWKJ010000013.1 GCA_027343695.1 Sulfobacillus sp.
CCCACCCTCGGTGTTTAGCTGGCCACATCTCGGCGGTGAATGTGGCACCAACAGGCAATTCTCCACCGCCACCCACTCCAGTAAAAAACCGCATCACTCCTAATACTCCGATCGATCACGACAAGGCGGTCAACGCGGTAATCACGGCGTACCCAGCAATGGATAGGCTTAAGGTGCGTTTGCGTCCGAGGTAATCCGTGAGAATTCCAAACCCGATCGTCCCGATGGTATAGCCAAGCAAGAACAACGAGGCAATAAATCCTAAGGCAAGAGGTTTGGCATGAAAGGAAATAGCTATAAACGGCAACGCTAAAGCATAAATATTGATCACGAAGCTATCAAACAACCACCCTAGTCCGGAAAGAATTGAGGTAGCGACTCCATCGCGCACATTTTCTTGGTACATTTGACCCTCCCTTCCAATCCACCAGGCCGCACGAGTTTATATCTCTAGATGTTTCACCACATCCAGAGCTTTTCGCTTAGTCTCTAGGTACAAATTGCGTCCATACGCATCGATTCCCACGATAAGAGGCCCAAAGTCCCGGACGCGGAATTTCCACAAACATTCCGGCATTAAATCAGGCCACCACATCTCTTCAATGGCTTCAATTTGCAAGGTTTCTGATGCCGCAGTCCCCCCTACCAATCCAAAATACACCGCATGATGTTCTCTTAGCAGTGCTGTGGAATCCTCCAAGAGTCCCCCTTTCCCGGTGATGGCCCGTACTCCCTTACCCATGAGGCCGTCGGTAAAGCGGTTCATCCGGGTACTGGTTGTCGTACCAATCGACACTTTTACGTACCGCCCCTCTTCGTTGCGCACTCCAGGCGCCGTATGTAGACACACCGCCCCGGTCAGGTCCGTGGGAATGTCCACCTTTTCATCAAACATCCGGATCAACGTGGCATCCCTCAACCCATAGATGTGGCCCGTTATGGTCACAATGTCCCCGACATGCAATGACATGACGACATCGTCCGTTAATGGCGTCGTGACATGGTAATCTGCCATAATTGCCTCTCCCTTCAGAATCCCAGCACAAAATTGTCGTCAGCGTCTATAATGAGTCGGCCCCGGCGAGCCGCCCAACATTGAATGTTGACGGCTACGGGGTTTTGCGAAATGTGGGTCGCAGCATGTTCCACATGGACTGCCAACGCGGTGTTGATGCCTCCGAGCCCCATGGGACCAAGACCGCTAGCATTGATGGCTTGCAACAAATCGGTTTCGAGGTGAGCGACCTCGGGGTCCGGATTAGCTTCACCACAGGGGCGTATAATCGCCTTCTTAGCCAAAAGCATACAGAGATCCGAACTTCCGCCAATCCCCACTCCCACGATGACTGGAGGACATGGGTTGCCACCGGAACCGATTACGCTTTCAACCACGAAGCGTTTAATGCCTTTCACTCCATCGGCAGGCAACAACATCCGAAAATAGGTCATGTTTTCAGATCCCGATCCTTTGGGCACCACCACAATCTCCACATCGTCTCGGTCTTCGATGAACTCCCAGTGAATAACAGGCACCCGGTACCCGGTATTGGTCTGATTGTTCTGCCGTGTGATGGGTGACACGACGCTCGAGCGCAACGGATGACTCGCGGTGGCCTCTTCGGTCCCTTGCCGAATTGCGCGCTCAATGGCCACCGGGTTAGCGTTGCAATACTCGCCCATTTGAACAAAATACACAGGGGTCCCGGTGTCTTGACAGATAAGTAAATCCTCCCGGTCGGCGGCGCCAATATTTCTTTGTATCGTCCCTAAAATAGTTTTTCCTACCGGAACCGTTTCTCGTTGCACGGCTTTGTCCAAAGCTATACGCACGTCCGGTGGCATGTCCTTGAGCGCCTTAACGTAAAGCTTCGCGACGGCGTCTGCCATCTTCTCGTATCTATCACGGGGCCATGATTGACCCATTCTTCATCACCTCCTGGAATTCTTGGGGCACCAGCCGGGAAAAGGCGATGTCCCGTGTCGTAATCTCACACGACCCATCCTCTATATCTCTTTGCACGTACACAGTCTTCAACCAATGGCGATTATCCTCACGGGGATAATCTTCACGGAAGTGACTGCCTCGACTTTCCGTGCGCACCAACGCGCTTTGAACAATCATTTGGGAAACAGTAATTAAGCTTTCCACGTTGAGCGCGTCGCCCCACCGCAAGTTATACTCCAGATCGCCCCCGACGCCAATTTGCTCTACACGTGATTCCAAGTCACTCAAGCTGTGTTGGCAGGCCAAAAGATCCGATTGACGACGCACCAGACCGCACCGGTCCCACATCAGCCCCTTTAATTCCGCGAGGAGGTGTGCCGGATTCAGACCGGTGCTCCGATCCCAGAATCTTGCATGGTGTTGGGCGCGCTGTGCCCAATCGTTGTCCGTCGTAGTCACAAGCGGCAAGTCCATGGCCTCACGACCCAAGGCATCCCCCACGCGACGCCCATAGATGGTAGACTCCGCCACCCCATTGCCTCCTAAACGATTGGCGCCATGGACGCCTCCGGCGTCTTCGCCCGCCACATAGAGACCGGAAAGACTGGAATGGCCCGAAGCATCGATCGCCACACCCCCCATGTGAAAATGAGCGGTAGGGGATACCTCAACCGGACCAGTCACCAAGTCGAAGCCGACGTCTTTAACCCGCTGTACCATTCCCGGAAATGTTTTGCGAACAAACGCTGCACCGAGGTGACTGACATCAATAAACACCCCCCCTTGAGGGCCGTGGCGACCGGCCATAATTTCCATATACCCGGCACGAGCCACAACATCGCGGGTAGCCCGCTCCATGCGGTCTTTATCATAGCGAACCATGTATCGTTCACCGTTCGCATTGAAGAGATATCCCCCGGCTCCTCTTAACCCTTCTTCCAAGACACTTCCGGTAACCCGTCCTGCTCCCGCAAGGAGCCCCGTCGGGTGGAATTGCACCATTTCCATATCTCGCATCAGGGCTCCCGCTCGATAGGCCAGTGCCAGTCCGTCCTCAGACTTTTCCAAAGAGGGAGCGGCAATTTTATACATTGTCGGACCTCCGCCCGTGGCCAAAAGAGTGGCACGAGACGACACTCCGGTAAACGTTCCTCGGCGGATATCGAGCACCAGCGCCCCTGTCACCCGGGTGCCATCCGCTACGAGTTCTACCGCACGATGTTCTTCCAAGACGCGAATCCCACGTCCAAGCACCTGATCGCGCAATCGCTCCATGATTTCAATTCCCGTTAAATCGCCGCGGTGCACAGTCCGGTCAAAACTTTGACCGGCAAACGCCTTTTGGTGAATGGTCCCATCGTCACGGCGATCAAAGAAGCACCCCACTTGGGTTTCCAGTTCATTTATCGTCGCGGGAGCATCTTCGACTAAAGCCCAGGCGAGTTCTTGGTCATTGATGTAACGCCCTCCTTTTAATGTATCGGCGAAGTGGCGCTCGACCGAATCAGCCGGATCGAGCACCACATTAAAACCTCCTTGCACCATGCGCGTGCAACCACTCTTCCCCAGGAGGCCCTTGGTCACCACCAAAATATTAAGAGAAGGATTGCGGTCATACGCATGAATCGCCGCAAAGAGTCCCGCCCCGCCACTGCCTAGAATGAGGACGTCCACAGATTCGGTATGCATGCTAACGGCCCTCCTGGATGATCGTCTGTTGCTGAGGTGTCAGACGTTCTCTGTGGAGCCCAAAGCGACGGGCGATTAGTTTACGTTTTAGGTGCGCAATGGCTCTTGTCGGTGCAATGTTTTTGGGGCACACCTCAACACAACTCATGTGGGTATGACACTGCCATACCCCAGAACGCTCCTGCCCAACCAATCCTAAACGCGTATCGAGGTCCTCATCACGCACATCCGCGATGAGGTTATAAGCGCGGTTCAAGGCTGCTGGACCCAAGAACTCCGAAACCACTCCGACCACGTCACACGCGGAAAGACATAGGCCACAACTAATACATTCCAGTCCCACATCAATGTCTTCACGCATGCGAGAAATAGGTGGTGCCACAATAGGGGAATGCACTTCGGGTCGTGCCTTCAAATAAGGGTCTACAGCCCGATATTTCGTAAAAAACTCGTCCATATCGACGACCAGATCCTTGATTCGACGCATATGCCGCAACGGTCTCAGGTAAATGTCCCTACCTAATCGGTCAAGATTGGTGCGGCACGCTAGCCCCTCTCTCCCGTTGATCACCATGCCACAAGAACCGCACATTCCCACCCGGCAAGAGCAACGAAAGGCTAATGTTTCATCCAGTTCGTTTTGGATGAAGAAGAGAGCGTCCAGTACCGTTTGTTGTGTTTTGGTGTCCAAGGAATAGTCATGCATCCCCGAAGCCCGGTCAATATGCACTGTCACCTGCAAATTATTTCCCCCTCACGTTAGCCGATGACCAAGAATGGCCGGCGATATAAAAACGCCCAAAGAATATCCATCCCCCAGCACATCGTGACGAGCCCCAATGCCCACACGAGATAACGAAACCACCATGAACGAGCAACGGCCCAGGTCTCTTGCAAAATCCCATGCAGGCCATTCAAGCCATGATAGACCACGGTGATGAGGAGGCCCGCATCCAGCACGACGAAGATGCCGTTGCGTAGGCGTGAGGTGACCACGTGGACACTCGTATTCATGAAATGTTCCACCCAGAGGTGCCCGCCTAAAAACACCAGCAACAAGATCCCCGTAAAGCGTTGCAAGATCCAACTCCACGACACCGAAGACGCCAAGTCGTGTTTGGCTTGTATCGATTCGGACGAAACCTTTTCAGTAGCCACTACAGTCCTCCATGTATCCAATTACCGAACAATGTCCGGCAGCAATACCAAAAGACCAATACCCAGCAAGACCGCTACGGTGACCATTGTGAGCCAGATCCCGAGACGACTGGTGCGGATCAGCCCACCAAAGTCGGCCACCACAAGTCGAATCCCATTGAGACCGTGGATCAGGATAATGCCAAACAACACCACGTCTCCGACAATGAACACCGGTCGTTCGACGACTGCGGCCACCGCGTTAAAATGCGTTGTGCCGTTCGGCAACAGGATTGCACTCAACAAAATGAGATGGAGATAGAGATACCCAAGAATTAATAGACCTGAAATCCGATGTGCAATAAACGCCGTGTGTCCTCGGGTCCGTTGATGATGCATTCGGTACCTCCTCACGGAAACCTCTTCGTCTCTGATTCCTAAAACTTTTTAAGCAATGTTGTGATACTTCGCTTCATTCTGATAAAATAATATCCAATCACTTGTAGATCTGAAAACTCCCAATAATGAACCATTACACTAACAATTTAGATCTAGATTAGGAGGAAACCGTGCAATTACACCATATTGAAGCCTTCGTGACCGTGGTGGAATACGGCACGGTCACTGAAGCCTCACACCGCTTACGCATTGCCCAACCCGCGCTGTCCCGTTACATTCATACGTTGGAAAGAGAACTCGGTCAGCCTTTATTTGATCATCATGGCCGCCGATTACATCTCACGCCTTTTGGCCAATGGGCCTACGATAAGGCGCGGCACATCCTCGAAGAAACTCGGTCATTTGCGCACGGTCGAACCGGACAAAATCTCAATCTAGGAGCCAGTCTTACAACGCTTACCACGTTCCTCCCTCAAGCCATTCAGGAATTTCGGGAGCGCGAGCCCCAATCCGAAATACATGTAGAGACCGGCCTCAGCGCCGACATCTATGAATTAGTCGGCAATGGCCGCGCCGAAATCGGGCTCGTGTCCGATGCACGCCCACGTGCCTCCTATCGCGTAATTCCTCTATTTACCGATCCCCTATGGATGCTGTGCCCGACCACGAGCCCATGGAAAGACATGGACACCGTATCTATTGAACAACTGCATAGTCAGCCGATGATTATGATGACCCCACGTACATTACTCCGAGCCGATCTTGACGCCTTATTTCGCAGTCACGCCGTCATCCCAGATATTCGGATGGAGGTCGATAATGTGGATGTCATCCAACGGATGGTGGCGACCGGACTCGGCGCCACAATTCTTCCCCGTTCAGTTTGTGTAGAGGCTAGTCACCTGCAAAAATGGCGCACCATTCCTTTGGAAAGTCCAGAATGCTCCGGTCGGCTCAGCCGTACCTTTGGTCTCGTTACCTTGCTAGCCGAACCTTCACCGATGGCGTGGATCTGGATCGAGCTGTGTGTGCAACTCGCCCGCACATTCCAAACTGGGGTCCATGCCATGGCTAATGAGTTCCCTGCGTGATGATCGTTCTACTCGGGCCCAACTATTTGAAAAAAGAGGTGAATCCCATTGATTGATCACAAACCTAACGCTCCCCAGTACCAGTTAGCCAAAGTGGTGGGCGTCGTGGCCATCATGGCTTCTGCGCTATCCCAAGAATACGGGTCGGGAATTAATTTTGTGGCCCCTCAAAGCCTTAGCGTCTACCCGCAGATCGAATACCTAGTGCCCTTAGCCATGTTCGTGACAGGCCTCTTCTATCTACCCAAAGTGTTTTTATTTATGCGTTTTGGAAAGATCATGCCACGGGCGGGGGGAAGCTATGTCTGGATTACCCGAAGCCTTGGCATGCGGTTAGGTTTTATCGTGCATTTTCTTTGGTGGGCCAGTCTTTCTTTTGCCATCGGAGTGCTAGCCTTTGCCTTTGGCACGTTCCTCTCTGCCGGTTTGGTCAGTGCTGGACTAGCGGGTGGCACGTTTTTTGTCACGCCGTGGGGTCACATCATCGCGGGAGCCATCGCGATCTGGCTGATTTTCTGGCTCCACTATAGAGGAATCGGGCACTACGCGAAACTCGTCACCATTCTCCTCGTCGCCGTGTTGGTCGCCGCGGCCATCGTGGTCGGAGTTGGCTTCTCCCATAATCCTGGTTTGTTTGCTCATGCCGCAGCCACAAAACTCCATGTGACCGTGGCGGCCCCAAGTCATGTCGCGCCTCCCAGTTTATCCGCATTTCTTTCGGTCTGTACCTTGTTCATATTTGCCTATGGTGGCATTTCTGCCGCGCCATTTCTCGGCGGCGAAGCTAAGAACGGGGAGCGCTCTATTCCCCTCGGTATTCTCTGGGCATGGGTTGCGGCTATCGTTCTCTTTACCCTGGTGGCCATGGCAGTTTTCCATAGCGCACCTTGGTGGGCGATTGTTACGTTATTGAAACATGGCGACACGGCCTACACAACGACACCGGGATTAGTAGGGCTTTTGGGATCTCGGATCCTTTCGAGCGGTCTGAACCTCCTGGTCGCGCTCATTGTTGGAAAAACTATAGCCCCTCAAATGATGGGAACCTCCAGACTCGTGTTTGCATGGGCTCAAGATCATTTGGTACCCGAAACATTTTCTCGCACCACCAAGTGGCAAACTCCTGCCGCTGCACTTTTTCTTAGTGCGGTCATAGGGACGTTCTCGTTGGTCCAATCGGCATTAATCGGATGGTCGATCGGAGTCACGTTTCGGTCGATTAGCATCCTCTTAGTCCTTGCCCTCTTGGGCATTGGTGTCTTAAATCTACGGTGGGGCTCGCGATTCAAAAATAGTCCTTGGAGACAGGCCATATCTGAAGGCTGGGGTGTCATAGTCGCATCGATTTTAGCCATCATTATTGCGATTGCCCTCATCGGGAGTGTATTGGTCGTCCCAAAGACCCCTCTATACTTCCAACCGGCGTTTCAAGCCTTAGTCGCCATAATTATCGGGGCAATTATTTATCAACGAGCGCTAAGAACCGCACAACAAACAGGAGTCCCGATGCACGAACTCGCCGAGACTCTGCCTTTGGAATAAGGTCTTAACAACACGATAGAAATCTTTCATCGATGGGCGAGCCTGAAGGCTCGCCCATCGTGGTGTTTCATTGAAACGTTTTCTGCAGGGATCGAATTTGTTCCGTGGTGGCCCACTCTGTAAGGTAGTGACCATGATCCAAGAGCCATTGTTTCACGGTCACAGCATCCCGAGCATAGTGCGAGACCGCATGCTGAAGGATTTCGGCGAGCGGAGGGTAGGACACATCGAAGAGATTCCAGGCAAATTCTCGTCCGCCTCTACAGCATGCCAGAAAATGTGAATATGCCAGTAATCGGTCACTGGATTTGTCGGTGCTGGGTTCCAACACCAGATGCGGCGTGCTGACACCTTTTGGCGGCACAAGACTTGGGTAACGGCTTAGGGTCCCAAGTCCCAGATTTGATGCTCCATCTAACAAGGTTTGTAACCCTACGTAGTTTTGTCGATGGGTAATGAGTTGCTCTGCAAAAATTTCTTTTAGGGACGGGTTTTCGGCATGCGTCGCAAAGCTTGAGAGATTTTCCAATTCCTTGATGAGGCCAATAAGCGACTCGTTCCATACTTTGATGTCTCCAACGGTTAGTTTCATCAGCTCCCCCTCTTGAGTCTGGTTTTCCCAATGGACCGCTATATCATCCACGGTCGCAATCGACACCGGGGCTACCTCAGTAAGATCCCTCTGGTCATCGCGACTTGCCCCTAAAGGAATCCGCCACGAAAAGACTCGTCGATAATCCGAGATAACGGCATGACCTCGATACCGGATTGACTTAATGCCTCACGAAGTTCGGCGACTAATGTGGCGGCACCCGGGGTATCCCCATGAACACAAATGGTGTGGACCGGTACTGCTAATAAGCTTCCATCCATCGTGACCACTTCGCCGGTCTTCACCATTTGAATAGCCCGTTCAACAACCCGAGAGTGATCGGTGATGACAGATCCCGCGATCTTACGAGACACCAAAGTCCCATCGGCGTTATATTCCCGATCAGCATACACTTCATAAGCCACCCGCATATTTTGTGCGTGCGCCGCCCGCGCTAATTCTCCCCCGTAGGCCACGACAATGAGATCCGGGTCAAAATCTCGAATCCCCGCCACGATAGCATCCGCCAAGACCCGATTCTCCATCGCTAAATTATTTAACTGTCCATGCGGCTTCACGTGCTGGAGTGCGACGCCATAGCGCCGACAAAATCCGGATAGCGCCCCAATTTGATACAGGACATCGGTACGGACTTCCGTAGGCGAGGCGTCGATATTGCGCCGTCCAAATCCGACCAGATCGGCAAACCCCGGATGAGCCCCCACGCCGACCCCCAGTTGTTTGGCCCGTTCCACGGTCTCGGCCATGATGCGAGGGTCCCCGCCATGAAACCCACACGCAATGTTGGCCGAGGAGAT